>CAXSAX010000038.1:0-34874 GCA_964235495.1 uncultured Acetobacteraceae bacterium
TGACGGACGCCCAGCTCGCCGCCGCCATGGTGCGGGAGGCGGCCCGCAAGCGGCTCAACAGCGGCTGACGGCGGCCCCGCCGCCAGCGCACGCCGCCCCGCCGCCATGCCCCCTCCGCCAGCCCTGCTTGCGGAGGCGGATGCGCTGGCCGGCGCGGCGCCGTCGGTCAGGCCCAGCGCGGGCGCGTCAGAAGAACGCCTCGAAGTGCCCGATGACCTCGCCGGGGGCTTCCTCGGCCAGGTAGTGGCCGCTGGCCACGCCGGCGCCGGACACGGCGGCGGCGCAGTACTCGCGCCAGATCGCCACCGGGTCGTACCAGCCCCCCACCTTGCCGTGCTTGCCCCACAGCACGAGCATCGGGCACTGCACCCGGCGGCCCTCGGCGCGGCTCATGCGGTCATGCACCAGGTCGATGGTGCAGGCGGCGCGGTAGTCCTCGCACATGCCGATGATGGCCGCCGGGTCGTTCGCGGCGGCCAGGTAGTCGGCCAGCGCCTCGGCGGCGAAGAACGGCGGGATGCCGGCGCCGTGCCCGGTATGGGCGGCGAACCAGGTGTCCGGCGACTTGTCGATCAGGTCCTCGGGGAACGGGTGCGGCTGGGCGAACCAGAACCAGTGGTAGTAGCCGAGCGCGAAGGCCATGTCCGCCCGGTCGAAGTGCTCGATGGTCGGCACGATGTCCAGCACCGCGAGCCGGGCCACCCGCTCCGGATGGTCCAGCGCCAGACGGTGCGCCACCCGCGCGCCGCGGTCATGCGCGCCGATGGCGTAGGTGGCGTGGCCGAGCTGCGCCATCAGGTCCGCCACGTCCTGCGCCATGGCGGTCTTGGCGTAGGGCGCGTGGTCGGGCGTGGCGGGCGGTTTCTCGCTGCCGCCGTAGCCGCGCAGGTCGGGGCAGACCACGGTGAAGCGCCGGGCCAGCACGGGCGCCACGTGGTGCCACATCAGGTGGGTCTGCGGGTTGCCGTGCAGCAGCAGCAGGGCGGGGCCGGCGCCGCCGGTGCGGTACCGCACGGCGCCGCCGGGCACGGCGGCGGTGGCGAGGGTGAAACCGGGGAACAGCATGCCACCTCCTGGTGCGGGCGGCTGGAGGCTGGAGGGCGAGTGCGGCAGATGGATGGCAGCGACGGCGTGGTGGTGGTGGGGGCCGGCGTGGCCGGGCTGGCGGCGGCGGCGGCGCTGCGCCGGGCGGGGGTGCCCGTGACGCTGATCGAGGCCTCCGGCCGCATCGGCGGGCGCGCCCATACGACGACGCCCGCCCTGCTGGAGGCGCCGTTCGACCACGGCGCGTCCTGGCTGCACGCCGCCCGTCGCAACCCCCTGGCCGCCCTGGCGACCCGGCTGGGCGACCGCACGATCGACAGCGACGCCGTGCGGGCGGAGCGCACCCGGCTGCCGGGCCGGTTCGCCAACCAGGCCGAGCTGGCGGCGTATGCGGCGGCCGAACGCGCCTTTGCCGACCGCACGGCGGCGGCGCTGCCCGGCCCCGACGCCACGCTCGCCGACGCGCTGCGCCCGGCCGACCTGCCCTGGCTGCCCGCGGTGGCGAACTGGGAGGCCCCGGTGATCGCCGCCGCGAACGCCTCGGCGCTCAGCCTGCGCGACTGGCACGCGAACCAGCTGGAAGCGCCGAACTGGGAGGTCGAGGGCGGGCTCGGCGCCTGGGTCGCCCGCCGGCTCGGCCCGCCCGCCGGCCCGGTGCGGCTGGGCGTCGCCGCCGATTGGTTGCGCTGGGACGGGCACGGCGTGAGCGTCGAGACCGCGGCCGGCGTTATCCGCGCCGCAGCCGCCATCGTCACGGTGTCCACGGCGGCCATCGGGCAAATCCGCTTCATCCCCGCGCTGCCGGACGCGGTGGAGCAGGCGATCCATGGGCTGCCGATGGGCCTGCTGAACAAGGTGGCGCTGCGCGCCGCCGGGTCCGACCGGCTCGACCTGCCGGAGTCCTGCAGCATGGACCAGTTCGTGCCGGCGATCGACGACCCGGCGATGACCATGCTCGCCTGGCCGCATGGCCGCGACCACGTCGTCTGCTTCGTCGGCGGCGACCGGGCGCGCGAGCTGGGGACCGCCGGCGGGACGGAGGCCTTCGTGCGGGGGCAGCTGCGCGCGCTGTTCGGCGCGCGGGCCGACGCCGCGTTCCGCCCCGGGGCGGTGGTGACGCGGTGGGAGAGCGACCCGCACGCGTTCGGCGCCTACGCCTACGCGCGCCCTGGCCAGGCCGGGGCGCGCGCCGTGCTGGGCACGCCGCTGGCCGGCGGCCGCCTGGTGTTCGCGGGCGAGGCGACCCGCACGGACGGCCTGGCGGGCACGGTGGGCGGCGCGTTCCTGGCGGGCGAGGACGCGGCGCGCACCGTCCGGGCGAGCCTGCCGCCGTGAGCGGGCGTCCTCAAAGGGCAAGGCGATTGCACCCCGCCAAGCCCCCGCCTAGCGTTGCCGCGCCGGACGCAACGCATAGGGAGACGCGGACCATGCCGCTGGGGACCCTCAAGCTGCCCACGATCGACCAGCTGCGCGCCGTCGCGGCCGATCTCGGCATGACCATGGGCGACGACGAATTGGGCCAGCATCGCGCCTGCCTGGAAAGCAGCTTCGCCGCCTACAACCTGCTGGACCAGATGCCCGACGAGCTGCCGCCGGTGACCTATCCGCGGCTGCCCGGCGCACGCCCCCCGGCCGCGGAGAACCGCTACGGCGCCTGGCACGTCAAGACGACGATCGAGGGTGCTGCGTCCGGCAAGCTGAAGGGCAAGACGGTCGCCATCAAGGACAACATCCTGGTCGCCGGGGTGCCGATGACCAACGGCGCGTCCACCCTCGAAGGCTACGTGCCGGACGTGGACGCCACCGTCGTCACCCGCATCCTGGACGCCGGCGGCACGATCGTCGGCAAGACGGTGTGCGAGTCGTTCTGCTTCTCCGGCGGCTCGCACACCAGCAGCAGCGGCCCCGTGCACAACCCGCACCGCATGGGCTACTCGACCGGCGGCTCGTCCTCCGGCAGCGCCGCCGTGGTGGCGGCGGGCGAGGTGCCAATGGCGCTGGGCGGCGACCAGGGCGGCTCCATCCGCATGCCGTCCGCCTGGTGCGGCCTCTACGGCATGAAGCCCACCCACGGGCTCGTGCCGTACAGCGGCATCATGCCGATCGAGACGACGCTCGACCACACGGGGCCGATGACGGCGACGGTCGAGGACAACGCCCTGCTGCTGGAGGTGCTGGCCGGCCCCGACGGGCTCGACCCGCGCCAGTACGGCGCGCTGGCGAAGCCCTACCGCGAGGCGCTCGGCCGCGGCGCGCGGGGCCTGCGGATCGCCGTCGTGGACGAGGGGTTCGGCCACGCCAACTCGCTGGGGCAGAGCGACGCGGTGGTGCGGGAGGCGGCCGACCGCTTCCGCGGCTTAGGGACGGCGGTGGATCGCGTGTCGATCCCGCTGCACACGGCCGGGCTGGCGATCTGGCTGCCGATCGGCGCGGAGGGCGCCACCATGCAGATGATGCTGGGCAACGGCTACGGCTTCAACTGGCAGGGGCTCTACGTCACTTCGCTGCTGGACGCCCACAGCAGCTGGCGCGGCCGGGCGGACGAGCTCTCCGAGACCCTGAAGAACACCATGCTGCTGGGCCACTACATGGTGACCCGGCACCGCGGCCACTACTATGCCAAGGCGCAGAACCTGGTGCGCCGCCTGCGCGCGGCCTACGACGCCGTGCTCGCCCAGTACGACCTGCTGCTGCTGCCGACGGTGCCGATGCCGGCGACCCCGATCCCGGCCGCCAGCGCGCCGACCGCCGAGATCATCCAGCGCGGCCTGGAGATGATCGCCAACGCCGCCCCGTTCGACTGCACCCACCACCCGGCCATGAGCATCCCCTGCGGCCTGGTGGACGGCCTGCCGATCGGCGCCATGCTGGTCGGGCGCATGCACGACGAGGCGACGATCTACCGCGCCGCCAGCGCCTTCGAGGCCGGCGTGGACTGGAGAACGCTCCAATAGCAAGCGTGCTGGAACAAACGCGGCGTCCCGGGCTAGGCCGCCGCCGGCAGCCCCAGCTCGGCGGCCACGGCCCGCAGGTTGCCCTGGCGCTGGTCGAGGCTGTGGACAGCGCGGGCGATGGCGGCGCCCCCGGTGCGGGCGGTCTCCGACGCTTCCTCGGCCCGCCCGATCGCGTCCGCCACCGTGCCCGTGCCGATGGCGACGCGCTGCACGCTGCTGGCGATCTCGGCGGTGGCCGCACCCTGCTCCTCCACGGCGCAGGCGACCTGGGCGGCCAGGATGCTGATGTCCTCGATGCGGCCGGAGATGGCGCGGATGGCGCCGATGCTGCCCTGGGTGGCGGACTGCATGGCGGCGATCTGGCCGCCGATCTCCTCCGTGGCGCGAGCGGTCTGGGCAGCCAGGTTTTTCACCTCGCCGGCCACCACGGCGAAGCCACGGCCGGCGTCGCCGGCCCGGGCGGCTTCGATCGTGGCGTTCAGGGCGAGCAGGTTGGTCTGCGCCGCGATGTCCCCGATCAGGCGCACCACGTCCCCGATCCGTCCGGCGGCGCTGGCCAGCTCCTCCACCGAAGCGTCGGTTCGCTTGCTCTCGGCGGCGGCTTGGCGGGCGCTCTCGGCGCTGCGCGCGACTTGGACCGCGATTTCCCCGATGGAGGCGGACAGTTCCTCGGACGCGCTTGCCACCTCCTGGATGCCCCTGGCCGCCAGTTCGGCCGCCCCGCGCACGGCGGCCATCTCGCGGGATGCGGCTTCCATGCCGCCGAACACGCCCTCCGTAGCGCTGCCGGCCTGGCGCGCCGCGCTGCTGACCGCGTCCATCTCCGTCGCGACCCGGTGCTGCAAGGTGCGCATGGCCGATTGCTGTTCGGCCTGGCGCTTCTCCGCGCCGGCCATCGCGGCCTCCAGGGCACCGACCCGCTCCGCAGCCTGGGCCAATTCATCGCGCAGGGCGGCTTCGCGCCGCAGCACGTCGCCGATTACCCCGGGATGGGTCAGCATCGGCACAAGCTCCGGCCGCAGGACCGACAGCGAGCGGCGAACCACGAAGGCGGTGGCGACGGCGATGAACGCCAGCCCGCCGACCGCCTCCAACCACAGATCCAGCCCGGCATCCGCCTGCCAAAGCAGCATGCCGCAGAGCCCGGCGCAGAGCACGGCCGGCCAGGCAGTCAGGAGCAGACCAGCTGGCAGGCGGCCGAACCTGATCGGGGGCAAAACGGGCATCGAGGACTCGCCACTGTTGCGAGCCCCAGCTTAGGAGCCGGCTGGTTAAGCCGGCCTGAACGCCCCCACGCTAAAGCGAGTTGTCGTCGAACCCGCCACCGCCGCCGCCACTGTTGTCCCAGCCGCCAGTGTCGCCGCCTGCCGCATCGCCGCCTTGGCTGCTGTTGTCCCAGCCCGCGTCGCCGCCGCTCTGGGTAGCATTGTCCCAGCCGCCCTGGCCGTCTTGCCCGCCCTGCGCGGCGTCGCCGTAGTTGTTGATGACCGTGGTCTCCTGCGGCCCCCCCGGCATGCCGCCGAAGCCGCCCCCCATGCCGCCGCCGAACCCGCCGCCCATGCCGCCATGGCCGGAGAACATGTCCATCAGCGCGTTGCCGGCCACGACGCCGCCGGCCACGCCAGCCGCCGTGGTCAATGCGGAGCCCAGGAAGCCCGAGCCCGAACGCTGGAACATGCCGGGCTGCGTGTTGGGCGGGTATTGCGGCGATGCCATGCTCGCCTGCGGATATTGCGGCTGGCCGCCCTGGTTCCACACCGGCTGCTGCGCCGGCGCGCCCTGCGGCTGGCCGCCGCCGAACAGGCCCCCCAGGAAGCCGCGGGACGGTGCGGGCTGCGCCTGCGGCGCCTGCCGCGACTGCTGCAGCTCCGCTTGCAGCCGCTGGATGCGGTTGGCGGCTTCGGCCAGCGCGGCCTCCTGCACGACGGCCATTTGAGTGATGCGGTACTGCGCTTCCGGGTGGGTCTGGAACTGCTGCAGGATGAACTGGTTGGCCTCCGGGTCGATCGGCGGCAACGCCTGCTGCGTCGCCGGCACGCTGCCGCTGAACCCGCCGCTGGCGGCGCCGCCCACGCGGGCGACGAACTTCTCGATCAGGTCGCGTTCCTCGTTGGTCATGACAGTTCACCTTGTTCGGTTGGTGGGGAAGGCTGTTGCGTGGCCGACATGGCGCGGTGGCGAGGGGGGTTCAAGCAGGCAGGGCGCGCAGGCGCGGCGCTTCGATGGCGGGGCAGCGATCCATTACCGCGACCAGGCCCGCCGCCCGTGCGCGGGCCAGCGCCGCCCGGTCGATCACCCCCAGCTGCAGCCAGACGCTGCGCGCGCCCAGCCGCACCGCCTCGTCCACCACCGCGCCGGCGTGCTCGGAGGCGCGGAACACGTCGACCATGTCGAGCGGCCCGGCTTCGGCCAGCGTCGCCGCCACGGGCTGCCCGAGGAGGGTCTGTCCGGCCAGCGCCGGGTTTACCGGGGTCACGGACCAGCCCTGCGCCAGCAGGAACTGCATCACGCCGTGCGACGGGCGGCTCGGCCGATCGGACGCGCCGACGACGGCGATGCGCCGGGTCTGGCGCAGCAATTGAGCGATGTCGGCGTCGGTCAGGCCATCGGAGGGCATGGCGGTTCAACGCAGCCGGGTTGCCCTGCGTTGCCCTGCCCGGTAGGTGCGGCGGCATGACCCCGTCCGCCCCCTCGTTCCCCGCACCTTCGTTCCCCGCACCTTCGTTCCAGGACCTGATCCTGCGGTTGCACGGCTTCTGGGCGGCGCAGGGCTGCGTCATCCTGCAGCCCTATGACGTCGAGATGGGCGCCGGCACCTTCCATCCTGCCACCACGCTGCGCGCCCTGGGCCCGAAGCCGTGGCGCGCCGCCTACGTCCAGCCCTGCCGCCGCCCCAGCGACGGGCGGTATGGCGAGAATCCCAACCGGCTGCAGCACTACTACCAGTATCAGGTCATCATGAAGCCGGCCCCCGACACGGCGCAGGCGCTGATGCTCACCTCCTACGCCGCCATCGGGCTCGACCCGGCGCTGCACGACATCCGATTCGTCGAGGACGACTGGGAAAGCCCGACGCTGGGCGCTTGGGGCCTGGGCTGGGAGGTGTGGTGCGACGGCATGGAGGTGGGGCAGTTCACCTACTTCCAGCAGGTCGGCGGCATCCCGGTGGCCGTGCCCTCCTTCGAGATGACCTACGGGCTGGAGCGGCTGGCCATGTACGTGCAGGACGTGGAGCGGGTCTATGACCTGGATTTCAACGGCGCCGGGGTGAGCTACGGCGACGTGTACCTGCGTGCCGAACGCGAGTACAGCGCGCACAACTTCGAGCACGCCGACACCGCCATGCTGGCCCGGCACTTCGCCGATGCCGAGCGGGAATGCGCGGCCTTGCTGGCAGCGGCCCTGCCCTTCCCCGCCTACGACCAGTGCATCAAGGCAAGCCACCTGTTCAACCTGCTGGACGCCCGCGGGGTGATCAGCGTGACGGAGCGGGCCGCGTACATCGGCCGGGTGCGGGCGCTGGCAAAAGGCTGCTGCGAGGGTTGGCTGGCGGGCGAGGACGTTGCCTCTACCATGCTGGCGGAATAATCTACCTTCATGGGCATGCAGCTGAACATCAAGAGCGACGAGGCTTACCGGCTAGCGACCCGCTTGGCCGAATTAAGAGGCGAAAGTCTGACGGCTGCCGTGACGACGGCATTGCGTCAGCGAGTCGAGGAGGAAGAAAGGCTGCGCAAGAAAGAAGCCATGATCCGGGACGTGAAGGCCATCACCGCCGAAATCCGGGCCGAGCTGGACAAGGCAGGTGGCGAGCGGCCGACATCCAATCACGATTGGCTTTATGATGATGAAACGGGTTTGCCGATTTGATCATCGATAGCTCGGCTTTCGTGACTATAGCCTATGAGGAAACCGACGCCGATCTGTTCCTCGAAACCATGGCTGCTGCGGCCTGCCGGCGCGTTTCGGCAGCGACCTGGCTTGAGTTTTGCATCGTTATCGAAGGCAGGCGGACGCCCACTATCATCGCTCGCTTTGAGGCGATTTTTGCTAGGTTGCGGACAGAAATCGTACCCGTCACGATCGAGCAGGCCGCGATGGCGCGGATCGCTTACCAGCGCTTCGGCCGCGGCAACCATCCGGCTAAGCTCAACTACGGCGATTGCTTCGCCTACGCCCTGGCCAAGGTCACGGGCGAGCCGCTGCTGTTCAAAGGCAACGACTTTGCCCAGACCGACATCACCCCGGCCTTGAGGCCCTGATGCCCGAGTTGCTGCTGGAACTGTTCAGCGAGGAAATCCCCGCCCGCATGCAGGCGCGCGCGGCGGAGGATTTGGGCCGGCTGGTGACCGAGGCGCTCGCGGCCCTGGCACCCTCGGCCGTGCAAACCTATCACGGCCCCCGCCGCATCGCCCTGGTGGCGGAGGTGAACGCCGCCGTGCCCGCCGCCAGCAGCGTGGAGCGCGGCCCGCGGACTTCGGCGCCGGAGCAGGCGCTGGCCGGGTTCCTGCGCAAGCACGGCGCGGCGCGGGAGAGCGTGACGGAGGAAGCCGGCTATTGGGTGCTGCACAAGCGAGCGGCCGCCCAAGCTGCCGCCAGCCTGGTCGCCACCGCCCTCCCCGCCCTGCTGCGCCGCTTCCCGTGGCCGAAATCCATGCGCTGGGGCGGCACGGGCAGCGCCTTCACCTGGGTGCGCCCGCTGCGCCGCATCCTCTGCCTGCTGGACGGCGCCGTGGTGCCGTTCAGCCTGGCGGATGGCGCGGATGACGGCCATGGCTTGCAGTCAAGCACCCTGACGGAGGGCCACCGCTTCATGGCGCCAGGCGCGTTCCCGGTGCACTCGGCGGCGGAGTGGCATGCGGGGCTGGCGGCCAAGCGCGTGCTGGTGGACGCCGCCGAGCGCCGCCGCCGAGTCGAGGACGGCGTGAAGGCGCTGGCCGAAGCGCGCGGCCTCACCGTCGTGGACGACCCGGGGCTGCTGGACGAGGTGGCGGGGCTGGTGGAGTGGCCGGTGCCGCTGCTGGGCCGCATCGACCCGGCGTTCATGGACCTGCCGCCAGAGGTGATGCAGGTCTCCATGCGGGTGAACCAGCGCTACTTCGCGCTGCGCACGGCGGAAGGCGCCGCAGCCCCGTTTTTCGCTTTCGCCGCCAACATCGAGACGGCGGACGCGGGCGCGGCGATCATCGCCGGCAACGAGCGGGTGCTGCGCGCCCGGTTCAGCGACGCGCGGTATTTCTGGGACGCGGACCGGCGGGTGCGGCTTGCGGACCGGGTGGGCGCGCTGGACGCGGTGACGTTCCATGCCAAGCTGGGCAGCCAGGGCGCGCGGGTGCACCGGGTCATGCAGTTGGCCGAGGCGATCGCGCCCAGCATCGGCGCCGACCCGGCCTTGGCCGCTCGCGCCGCCTGGCTCGCCAAGGCGGACCTCACCACGGGGATGGTCGGTGAGTTCCCGGAGCTGCAGGGCGTGATGGGCCGCTACTACGCTTTGCACGACAACGAGAACCGCACCGTCGCCAACGCCATCGCAGAGCATTATGCCCCAAAGGGACCCGGCGACGCCGTGCCGGTCAGCAGCGTCGCCATCGCCGTCGCCCTGGCGGACAAGCTCGACCTTTTGGCCAGCTTCTTCGCCATCGGCGAGCGGCCGACCGGCTCCGGTGATCCGTTCGCGCTGCGCCGGGGCGCGCTGGGCATCGTGCGCATCATCCGGGATGGCGGACTGCGCCTCAACCTGCGCCCGCTGATCGGGCTGTGCGCCGCGTCCCTGCCCGCGCCGCCGCCGGTCGATGACGTGCTGGCCTTCATCGTCGAGCGCGCCCGCGTGCAGCTGCGGTCGGAAGGCGCACGGCACGACGTGCTTGATGCGGTGTTCGCGGCGGGCGGCGGCGATGACCTGGCGTTGCTGCTGTCGCTGTCCAGCCAGGTTGGCTCCTTGCTGGGCACGCAAGATGGCAGCAGCCTGCTGGTGGCGCACAAGCGGGCGGCCAACATCCTGCGCATCGAGACGGCGAAGGACGGACCGCATGACGGCGCGCCCGACCTGGCCTTGCTGCGGCAGCCAGAGGAAGCGGCGCTCAGCCAGCAGCTCGACGAGGTGGACGCCGATCTGGCCATCAGGCTTCAGGCGGCCGAGTTCACCGCCGCCATGCGAAGCCTTGCGTCCCTTCGGCCGCCGCTTGATATCTTTTTTGCCGTCGTCACCGTCAACGACCCCGACCCAGCCCTTCGCCGCAACCGCCTGCGTCTGCTACACCGGGTACGCGTGACGATGGACCGCGTGGCCGACTTCTCCCGTATCGAGGGCTAACCGATGACCAAGTGGGTGTACAGCTTCGGCGCCGGGCACAACGAGGGGCGCTCCGGCATGCGCAACCTGCTCGGCGGCAAGGGCGCCAACCTGGCGGAGATGGCCTCCATCGACCTGCCGGTGCCGCCCGGCTTCACCATCACCACCGAGGTCTGCACCGCGTTCTACGACAACGGCCGCCGCTACCCGGAGGAGCTGACCGGCCAGGTCCGCCAAGCCCTGGGCCTGGTGGAGGACGCCGTCGGCCTGCGCTTCGGTGACCGCGAGCATCCCCTGCTCGTCTCCGTCCGCTCCGGCGCGCGCGTGTCGATGCCGGGGATGATGGACACGGTGCTGAACCTCGGCCTGAACGACGAGACGGTGGAGGGCCTGTCCAAGGCCAGCGGCGACCCGCGCTTCGCCTGGGACAGCTACCGCCGTTTCATCCAGATGTACGGCTCCGTGGTGCTGGGCGTGGACCACCACCGTTTCGAGGAGATCATCGACAACGCCAAGCTCGACGCCGGGGTGACGGAGGACACCGCCCTCTCGCCGGACCATTGGCGGCAGGTGGTGGACGAGTACAAGGCCATGGTGGGCGCCGAACTCGGCAAGCCGTTCCCGCAGGAGCCGGAGGAGCAGCTCTGGGGCGCCATCGGCGCGGTGTTCGGCTCTTGGATGAACCCGCGCGCCAACACCTATCGCCGTCTGCACGACATCCCGGCCTCCTGGGGCACCGCGGTCAACGTGCAGGCCATGGTGTTCGGCAACATGGGTGCGGACTGCGCCACCGGCGTCTGCTTCACCCGGGACCCCTCCACCGGCGAGGATGTGTTCTACGGCGAGTTCCTGGTCAACGCGCAGGGCGAGGACGTGGTGGCCGGCATCCGCACGCCGCAGCCGCTGTCCCGCCTGCGCGCCAAGCTCGGCGAGGTCTCCATGGAGGAGGCGCTGCCCGCCGTCTACCAGGACCTGGTGCGCGTCCGCACCACGCTCGAGACGCACTACAAGGACATGCAGGACATCGAGTTCACCGTGCAGCAGCAGAAGCTGTACATGCTGCAAACCCGCAGCGGCAAGCGCACCGCCGGCGCCAGCCTTCGCATTGCGGTGGAGATGGCGCAGTCCGGGCTGATCGACCGGGAGGAGGCGGTGCGCCGGGTCAACCCGGCCAGCCTGGACCAGCTGCTGCACCCGACGCTGGACCCGAAGGCGCCGCGCACCCTGATGTCGCGCGGCCTGCCCGCCAGCCCGGGTGCCGCCTGCGGCGTCGCCGTGTTCAACTCGGACGAGGCGGAGATGCGCGCGGCCAAGGGCGAGCAGGTCATCCTGGTGCGAGTCGAGACCAGCCCGGAGGACATCCACGGCATGCACGCCGCCCGCGGCATCGTCACCACCCGCGGCGGCATGACCAGCCACGCCGCCGTGGTGGCGCGCGGCATGGGCCGGCCCTGCGTCGCCGGCGCCGGCGGCATCAGCGTGGATTACGGCGCGCAGACGCTGAGCGCCGGCGGCAAGACGGTGCGCGCCGGCGAGACGATCACGCTCGATGGCGCCACCGGCGAGGTGTTCATCGGCTCCGTCGCGATGATCGAGCCGTCCATGTCCGGCGACTTCGCCACGCTCATGGAGTGGGCGGACGGAGTGCGCCGCATGAAGGTGCGCACCAACGCCGAGACCCCGCTGGACGCCGAGACCGCGCGCAAGTTCGGCGCCGAGGGCATCGGCCTGTGCCGCACCGAGCACATGTTCTTCGACCCGGCGCGCATCGGCATCGTGCGGCAGATGATCATGGCGCATGACGAGCGCGGCCGCCGCGCCGCCCTGGCCAAGCTGCTGCCGTTCCAGCGCGACGACTTCCGCGACCTGTTCCGCATCATGGCCGGCCTGCCCGTCACCATCCGCCTGCTGGACCCGCCGCTGCACGAGTTCCTGCCGCACCAGGAGCACGAATTGGCGGACGTGGCCGCCGGGCTGGGCGAGGATTTGGAGACCATCCGCCGCCGGGCGGACGAGCTGCAGGAAGCCAACCCGATGCTGGGCCATCGCGGTTGCCGCCTCGGCATCACCTACCCGGAAATCTACGAGATGCAGGCCCGCGCGATCTTCGAGGGCGCCATCGCCGCCACGGCGGAGGCGGGCGAGGCGCCGGTGCCGGAGATCATGATCCCGCTGGTCGCCACCAAGCGCGAGCTGGAAATCACCCGCGCCCAGGTGGACCGGGTGGCGGCGGAGGTGTTCAAGGAAACCGGCCGTACGCTGGAGTATTCGGTCGGCACCATGATCGAACTGCCGCGCGCCGCCCTGGTGGCGGACAAGATCGCCGAGGTGGCGGACTTCTTCTCCTTCGGCACCAACGACCTGACGCAGACCGCCTTTGGCCTGTCGCGCGACGACGCGGGCAAGTTCCTGCCCAGCTACGTGGACCAGGGCATCCTGGCGAAGGACCCCTTTGTGTCCATCGACGTGGACGGCGTGGGCGAGCTGGTCCGCATCGCCGCCGCCAAGGGCCGCCACACCAAGAACGCGCTCAAGATGGGCATTTGCGGCGAGCACGGCGGCGACCCGGCGTCCATCGCGTTCTGCGAGGATGTCGGGCTGGATTACGTGTCCTGCTCGCCATACCGCGTGCCGGTGGCCCGGCTGGCGGCGGCGCAGGCGGCGCTGGGGGTGGGCGGGGACAAGACGGCCTGATGCAAGACTTACTCCATGCACTCAATCGTGGCCATGATGTAGTCTACACGCTCCGTCACGCCGGTTTTCGGCAGAACAGAGACCATGTAGCCGAGTGACGGATAGACTTCGAGAAGGTGCGCATACTCAGGACGGCCGGAGTCCAAGGTTTGACGCCGTTCTAGGTCGGTTGTGTAGATTTCAGGCCAGGGCGGCGTCAGGAATACTCTCTGATAGTATCGATGGGACTGGCCAGACCTTCCCACCGCCGGTTCGCCCGTTAGGCGCTGGAGAGCAGCCGCGGCGTCCACCAAGCTCCTGTCAAAGAAAACCCAGCCGTTTGACAAGCTGGCTGCGTCCCAATCGGAGATTGCCACCGCGATCGCGCGACGTGCGAATGCTGCGCCATCCACTCATGGGACGGCAGAGCCGCCATTCTCCAGTTCTTCTTTGACGACCCTGCGGCCGGGTTCTTCCACCACGCTGTGCCCGCGTCGGGCCAGTTCCGCGAGAAGCGTGGACTTGCCGCCGCCGGAGCAGCCGGAAATCACAACAAGCGGGTTCATGACGCAACACCATCACCGCTCTGCGGGCCTGGCAAGCTGGGGCGAACGACGGGGATCGAACCCGCGACAACCGGTACCACAAACCGGCGCTCTACCAACTGAGCTACGTCCGCCGCCAGGGGTGCGGAATTACTGCCGTCAGCCGGTCGCCGTCAACCGTGCGCCAGCTTCGCGTTGGCCAAAGTGCCGCCGCAGCCGCGCCACCGCCTCGTCCAGCACCGTATCCGCCTTGCAGAATGCGAACCGCGCATAGTGCCCCGGCGCGTCCGCCCCGTCGTAGAACGCGCTCAGCGGAATGGCCGTCACCCCCGCTTGCTCCGTGATGTGGCGGCAGAACGCCACGTCGTCGCCGGCGAAGCCCAGCGGGCTGAAATCGACAGTCAGGAAATAGCTGCCCTGGCTCGGCAGCACGCCGAAGCCCATCCCTGCCAGCCCGGCCGCGAGCCGGTCCCGCTTGGCTTGCAGCGCGCCGGCCAGCCCGGCGAAGTAGGCGTCGCCCTTCGCCAGGCCCACCGCCACGCCGCGTTGCAGGTTGGGCGGCGTCGTGAAGGTCAGGTTCTGGTGGGCGCGGGCGGCCAGCAGGGCCAGCGGGGCCGGGGCGGTCACATAGCCGACCTTCCACCCCGTCAAGCTGAAGGTCTTGCCGGCGCTGCCGATGCGCAGGCACCGCTCCCGCAGGCCCGGCAGCGTCATCAGCGGGATGTGCCGCCAGCCGTCATAGGTCAGGTGCTCGTATACCTCGTCGCACACGGCGTAGGCGTCATGGCGGACCAGCAGGTCGGCGATGAAGGCCAGCTCCGCCGCGGTGAACACCTTGGAGGTTGGGTTCATCGGCGTGTTCAACAGGATTGCCTTGGTCCGCGGCCCGAAGGCGGCGGCCAATTCGGCGCGCGGCAGCTCCCAGCGCGGCGGCTGCAGCCGCACGATGCGCGGCACGGCGCCCAGCATCCGCACGACCGGCAGGTAGGTGTCGTAGAACGGCTCGATCAGCACGACCTCGTCGCCGGGGTTGAGCAGCGCCATCAGGCTGGCGGTGATCGCCTCCGTGGCGCCGGAGGTGACGACCACCTCGGTCGCCGGGTCCGCCTCGATGCCATAGAACCGGGCGTTGGCGGCGGCGACCGCCCGGCGCAGCTCCGGCACGCCGGTGAGCGGCGGATACTGGTTGCGCCCGTCCCGCAGCGCGTCGGCCGCCGCCTGGATCACGTCGTCCGGGCCGTCCCCGTCCGGGAAGCCCTGGCCGAGGTTGATGGCGCCGTGCTGGGCGGCCAGCGCCGACATGACGGTGAACACGGTCGTGCCGAGGCCGGACAGCAACGCATTGGCAGGTTTCACATCCGAGACTCCCGTTCACCCACCCCGTTATGGCCCCGCCGTCACGCTCAAACAATCACGGCGTCGGATTGCTCCATGGCACGGCGCATGCAACGTTCCCGCGGCGGCGAGAGGGGGACGAGGTGAAAAAGATCGAAGCGATCATCAAGCCGTTCAAGCTGGACGAGGTGAAGGACGCGCTGCACGAGGTGGGGCTGCAAGGCATCACGGTCGTGGAAGCCAAGGGCTTCGGCCGGCAGAAGGGCCATACCGAGCTGTATCGCGGCGCAGAGTACGTGGTGGACTTCCTACCCAAGGTGAAGATCGAGCTGGTCTGCCAGGACAGCCTGGTGGAGCGCGCCGTTGAAGCCATCGTGACAGCGGCGCGAACAGGCCGTATCGGAGACGGCAAGATCTTCGTCACCAACGTGGAGGAAGCCATCCGCATCCGCACGGGCGAGCGCGGGGACGAGGCGATCTGAAGCGGGCGCAACGGGCGGCCGCGGTCAAGGAGAGTACAGGCTTATGGCGAAGAAGGCAGTGCCGGCAGTGCAGAGCGAGGCCTCGAAGGTCCTTGAGATGATCCGGGAGCACTCGGTCGAGTACGTGGACCTGCGCTTCACCGACCCGCGCGGCAAATGGCAGCATACGGCGCAGCACATCTCCACCGTCGATGAGGACAGCTTCACCGACGGATTCATGTTCGACGGCTCATCCATCGCCGGCTGGAAGGCGATCAACGAGAGCGACATGATCCTGATGCCGGACGCGGCCACCGCCGTGCTGGACCCGTTCGCCGCCAAGCCGTCGCTGATCCTGTTTTGCGACATCATTGAGCCCAGCACCGGGCAGTTCTACGCACGCGACCCGCGCGCCACCGCCAAGCTGGCCGAGGCGTACCTCAAGTCCACCGGCATCGGCGACACCATCCTGACCGGCGCGGAGGCCGAGTTCTTCATCTTCGACAGCGTGCGGTTCGGCGTCGGCGGCAACTTCGCCAGCCACTTCATCGAGAGCATCGAGGGACCCGGCTCTAACATGAAGGAGTACCCCGAGGGCAACATGGGCCACCGCCCCGTGGTCAAGGGCGGCTACTTCCCGGTGCCTCCCGTGGACAGCGAGAGCGACCTGCGCGCCGAGATGCTGTCCACCATGGGCGAGATGGGGCTGCCGATCGAGAAGCATCACCACGAGGTGGCGCAGTCGCAGCACGAACTGGGCACGCGCTTCACGACGCTGACCAAGATGGCCGACCAGATGCAGATCTATAAGTACTGCGTCCACAACGTCGCCCACAGCTACGGCAAGACGGCAACCTTCATGCCCAAGCCGATCTACGGCGACAACGGCACGGGCATGCACACCCACCAGTCGATCTGGAAGGACGGCAAGCCACTGTTCGCCGGCAGCGGCTATGCGGACTTGTCGGAGATGTGCCTGCACTACATCGGCGGCATCATCAAGCACGCCAAGGCGCTCAATGCCTTCACCAACCCCTCCACCAACAGCTATAAGCGGCTGATTCCCGGCTTTGAGGCGCCCGTGCTGCTGGCCTACTCCGCCCGCAACCGCTCCGCCTCCTGCCGCATCCCCTACACCACCAGCCCGAAGGCCAAGCGCGTCGAGGTCCGCTTCCCCGACCCGTCGGCCAACCCCTACCTCGCCTATTCGGCGCTGCTGATGGCCGGGCTCGACGGTATCCGCAACAAGATTCACCCCGGCGACCCGATGGACAAGGACCTGTACGACCTGCCGCCGGAGGAGCTGAAGGGCATCCCCACCGTTTGCGGCTCGCTGCGGGAGGCTTTGGGCGCGCTGGCGGCGGACCACGAGTTCCTGCTGGCGGGGGACGTGTTCTCCCGCGACCAGATCGAAAGCTACATCGAGCTGAAGTGGACGGAGGTGTACCGCTTCGAGCATACGCCGCACCCGGTCGAGTTCGAAATGTACTACTCCGTCTAGCAATGGGTGCCGCAGGGCTCCGCCCTGCAATTGAAGGGGACCGACTCCTGCAAAGGAAGACGTCCCCTTCATTCTTTCAGACAGAGATGCCTGGGGAGCCTCGATCCCCGAGCTGCTGGCTCCTGATATGGGCAGTCGCAGCCTGCCTTGCACAGCCGGAGCATCCCCGGGCGCAAGGGCTGCCTGCGGCCACCAACCCGGCCGTGCAGACCGGCCTGCCGACCGCGCCCGACGCTGCGGCGAAGCCATGGACGCCGCCGGCCACGCTCCCGGCCTGGGCGAGCGCCATCCAGTTCAGCGGCGAGGTGGATGCCGGCATCACCGGCAATCCGCAGGACCCGAGCGATGGCGTGAACTTCGGCCGCTTGTTCACCGACAAGGCGAACCGCCCCATCTTGAACCAGCTGCTGCTGACGCTGGAGCGCGACCTCGACCCTAAGGCCACCGGCTGTGATTGGGGGTTCAACCTGCAAGGGCTTTACGGCTCGGACGCGCGGATCATCCACCTGCTCGGGCTGTTCGATCATGTGATCCACGACCGCAACCAAGTGACGCTGGAATCGGCCAACGTGACCTTGCACGCGCCCTGGCTGTTCAGCGGCGGAGTCGATCTCAAGGTCGGCATCTTCCCCACCCCGGTCGGCTTCGAAGTGTTGGACCCGAAAGCCAACCCGTTCTACTCGCACAGCTACATCTTCGACAGCCTGCCCTACGAGCATCTTGGCGTGCTGGCGGTGGCCCACGCGACGAGCGTGCTGGACCTGTACGTCGGCATCGACACCGGCAACGACACCACGGTGGGGCAAGGCGACGACAACCGGCGTCCCGCAGGCATCGCCGGGTTCGGCCTCACCGGGCTGGGCGGGTTGACCGTGCTTGCGCTGACCCATGTCGGGCCGGAGGACGCGAAGCGCACCGCGCCGTTCGCCAACAGCGCCCTGCGCTACTACAACGACCTGGTCGTCACCTACAAAAGCTCACCGAAGCTGGTTTTCACCACGGAGGTGGACTACGTGCGGGAGGACGGCTTCCGGGCCGAAGGCTACGGTGCGGCGCAGTATGCATCCTATGTGCTGACCGGCGCGCTCACGCTCAACGGCCGTGCCGAGGTTTGGCGCGACAACGCCAACTTCTTCATCAGCACGCCGGTCAACAACCTCGACTACGTCAACGGCGAGCGCGGCTACAGCCCAGCCCATTTCTATACGGCGGCGCGCGCCACCACCTACTCGGAGCTGACCGCCGGCGTCACCTACAAGCCCGCTGGCCTGCCCAAGCCGGTCGGCAACGTGCTGCTGCGGCCGGAGCTTCGTTACGACCGCACGCTCAACGGCTCCAAGCCGTTCAACGACGGCCGGGACAAAGGCATGGTGACGGTCGCGGCCGACGTGGTGGCCGGGTTCTGACGGCGCGCGCGCTGGCCGTCGGCCTGGCACTGCTCTGGGCCGCGGTGCACCCGGCACTGGCCGCCTGCCAAGTCGAGGCGCGTGCGAGCATCGCCGGGTCCCTCGCCGGCGGGCTGGTGCTGGTGCCGGTGGAGATCAACGGCGTCGTGGAGCCGTTCGTGCTCGACACGGGGGCGGAACGCAGCGTGGTCGGGCTGGCCGCGGCCGACCGGCTGAAGCTGGCACGGGACGAGTGGGTGAGCACCGACATCCAGGGCGCCGGCGGAATTGACCGCCGGCGGCTGGGCCGACCGTCCTCGCTGTCATTGGGCGGGTTGGCGCTGCGCCGGCGCACGGTGGCGGCAGATGATTCGGTGGTGGTCGGGCCGATCCCCGACACGGTGGCCGGCCACCCGGTTGCCGGGCTGCTTGGGGCGGATTTCCTGTCGCCCTACGACCTCGACCTGGATATCCCGGCTGGCCGGCTGACCCTGTATTCGGTGGCCGGGTGCGTTGGGCGCTTCCTGCCCTGGACGGGGCCTTATGCTGCGCTTCCCGCCTGGCGCCCCGTGCGCAACGTGATGACCCTGCCGATGCAGGTGGGCGGCAAGGCCTTGCAGGCAGAACTGGACAGCGGCTCGGCGACGACCACGCTCACCCTGCCGGGCATGGTGCAACTGGAGCTGGCCGCGGGCGGGGCCGACCGGGTGCGCGGCTTCGGAGCAGGCAGCCTGGCCGTGCACACGCAACGCTTCCCGGCCGTGCAGGTTGGCAGCCTGCCCGCCGCTCCGGCCGACCTTGCCATCGCCCCCGTTCGCACCCTGCGCAGCGTCGGGGCGTTGCTGGGGGCGGATTGGCTGGCGACGCGGCACGTCTGGATATCATGGGCGACGGACCAGGTGTTCGTCGCTCGTTGATCCTGCAGAAACAGGTGTTTGATCCCGCCTCGCAAAGCCCCGCCTCCCCTATGTCGCGCGTCCCAGCCGAAGCAGCCGATCCGCATTGCCGTGCGCGATCTTGGCCAGGTCCGCCGGTGAGACTGGCAAGTTCTTCAGGAAGCTGCCGCCAGCATCGTTCGGGACGAACGGATAATCAGCGGAATACATGATTCGATCGGCGCCGAAGGTTTCGAGCAGCGCCAGGAACAGCGGCAGCGTCTGGAAGCCGCTGGTAGTGACGTGGACCTGTTCAAGGATCGTCTGGCTCACGCTGCGGGGCGTCTTGCGGACGGTGCCGAACACATGGTCGAAACGGGGCAGCATGGTCGCCAATCCCTCGCCCATGTGGCCGATGATCAATTGCAGCTTGGGATGGCGGTCCAGCGCCCCGGATAACACCATGCGCAGGACATGGACGGCCGTGTCCGCGTGCCAGCCCCAGCCTGCGATGGCGAACGGGAAGGACAGGTTGTCCGGCAAGTTGTCGTAATAGGCGGCGCGCACCGGCGCGTCCGGAACCCACGGGTGGAGATAGATCGGCACCTCCAGCGCCTCGGCGCGCGCCAGGATCGGCTCGAAGCTGGGATCGTCCAGGAAGCGGCCTCCCGTGGAGCCGCTGACCAGGGCGCCGCAGAAGCCGAGCTGTCGGATCGCGCGTTCCAACTCGTCCGCCGCAGCCTCCGGCGCCGTCAACGGCAAGTGGGCGAACCCGGCAAAGCGCCCGGGATGCGCCGCGATGGCCGCCGCCATCGCGTCGTTCATCTCCCGCGCCCAGCCAGGTCCCTGGTCGGGTGGGAGCAGGTCGGCGCCGGGCCCAGCCACCGAGAGCACCTGCAGGGTGACGGCACTTTCATCCATGGCCTTCAGCCGCTTCGGCCCGACCTCGGCCATTTGGTCCATCAAGTTGAGCGGACTCCAGACCTGGCCCCGTGCCGGGATGCCGCGGCGGGCAAGAGCCTCCGGGCTGATGCGCCCGACCAGGTCCGGGAACAGAAAGTGTTCCTCGAGAGCGACGATCCGCATGGATGCCTCTTTGCTGGACTCCACCGCCTACGCAGGCCGCTCCGCGCAGTTGCAGCCAGGCTTGCTAGCGAAACCGCAGCCACCGCTCCTCCGCCGTCTCCACCGCCGCTTCCAGCATCAGCCGGGGCAGCCGGGCCAGAGAGAAGCGACGCCGCGGACGCAACCGGCGCTCCCGGGCGCGCTCCCCGCCCAGCGTGCGGACCAGCTCCTCCACCGTGGCGAGCCCGTCCACCAGGCCCAGCTCCATGCCGCGCGCGCCCAGGCAGTAGCTGCCGTCGAACACCGCCGGGTCGGCGGAGAGCCGGGGGCCACGGCGGTCCTGCACCCATTGCTTGAAGCGGGCGTGGATATCCGTCATCAGCGCCTGCACGAACGCCACGTCCTCCGGGCGCTCCGGGCTGAACGGGTCGAGCCGCGCCTTGTTCTCGCCGGCGGTGTAGAGCCGCCGCTCCACCCCGCATCGGGCAATTAGCTGCTCGAAGCCGAAGCCGCCGCCCACCACGCCGATGGAGCCCACGATGCTCATGGCGCTGGCATGGATCTGATCGGCCGCGCAGGCCAGCCAGTAGCCGCCCGACGCGCCGGCCTCGCCGATCACGGCATGGACGCGTGCGCCCTTCTTCTCCGCCCGCCGCCGGATCAACCCGGCAATCAGCTCGGACTGCACAGGCGAGCCGCCGGGGCTGTCGATGTCTAGGATCACCGCGCCGCCCTGCTTGACGCTGTCAAAGGCGCGCTCGATCAGCGGGGCGGCGGAGCGGAGGTTCAACGCCCCTTCCCGCCCGGCGATCAGGCCGTGCAGCTCGATGACGGGGATGCGGAGGCGACGCCAGAAGAACAGGTTCATGCCACTAACCAGGGGTCGGTGCGGGCACTTGGCAACTCCGGTCAGGCAAGGGCGGCGGCCTTGGCCGGACGGGGCAGCTGGATGCTCCACGCCAGCGGCAGCGCCAGGGCGCACATGGCCGCCATCGCCCAGAACGCCCCGGCGCCGAACGCCCCGTAAAGCGGCCCGGACGCCAAGGTGACGGCGGCGGACACGGCGCCGAACGCGATGGTGCTGTAGAACGCCTGCGCCGTGGCCGCGAGCCGCACTGGCACCACGCGGCCGATCACGTCCATGCACACCAAGTGCAGCAAGGCGAAGGTCAGCCCATGCAGCGGCTCGACCAGCGCCATGGCGGGGAACCAGGCCGTCTGCGCCGCCGTGCTCCACCGCACCACGCCCGCCAGCCCGGACAGCAGCAGCGCGCGCGCCGGGCCGAGGCGCTGCAGCCAGGGCCCGAGCGCCAGGAACACCGCCACTTCGGAGGCCACCGCGATCGCCCAGAGCAGGCTGCACTGCTTGGCGGACAAGCCCGCCGCCTGCCAGCGGATCACCTCAAAGCCGTCATGCAGCGCGTGGCTGCCGCCGATCAGGCCCACCACCAGCATCAGACGCACGAACACCGGGATGCCGAGCAAGGTGGCGAAGCCGCCTCCCTTCGCGGCAGGCCCACTGGGCGCGGTCCCCGCCACTCGGTTGGGCAGCAGCCCGGCCATGCCCGCCGCCGTCGCCAGCAGGCCCGCGTTCAGCCACAGGATCACCCCGAGGCCGCCCCACCCGACCGCTTGGCCGGACAGCAACGTGCCCGCGATGAAGGCGGCTGACCCGGCGGCGCGCACCCAGCCATAAGGAAAGTTCCCCCGGTCCGCCGAGCCCAGCGCCAGGGCGTCCGCCACCGGCGTCAGCGGCGCCAGCACCGCGGCGTGTGCCACGCTGACCAGCAGCAGCAGCGGCAGGCCGCGCGCCGGCACGTAGCCCAGGGCGACGACCGCCGCCGCCGCGGTGAAGCCGGCCAGCACGAGCGGCGCGCGGCCGGTTCGGTCAGCCAGCCGGCCGCCGAGCGGGCCTGCCAGCAGGCGGATGCCCGTGCCGGCCGCGAGCACGATGCCGAGCGTCCCCGGGGTGAGCCCGTCCTGCAGCAGCAGCGCCGGCAGGAACGGCGAGGCCACGCCGAAGGCTGCGAACAGCGCGCCGTACAGCAACAGGAAGCGCAGCAGGGGCGGCAGTCGGGTCACGGATTGTGAACGGCGGCCCAGCCGCAGCGTTGCTGGCAATCCTGCACGACAGAACCACTTGAGCGGCAATGACCAGCCGGCCCCGCGCATCCATCGCCTTCATCCTCATCACCCTCGGCCTTGACGCCCTCGGCGTCGGCATCATCGCGCCCATCGTGCCCGGCCTGGTGCAGCAGCTGGCGCATCTGCCGCCGGAGAAGGCCGCCCCCTGGGTTGGCGCGCTGATCGCCGCCTACGCCACCGTGCAGTTCTTCGCCGCCCCCCTGCTGGGCGAGCTGAGCGACCGGTTCGGCCGCCGCCCGGTGATCCTCGCCTCCGTGGCCGGGCTCGGCTGCGACTACGTGCTGCTGGCGCTGGCACCCAACCTGTGGTGGCTGTTTGCAGGCAGGCTGGTGGCCGGCGCCACCTCGGCCAACGTCGCCGCCGCCACCGCCTACATCGCCGACGTGTCCTCGCAGGAGGATCGGCCGCGGCTGTTCGGCCTGATCGGCGCCACCTTCGGCGCCGGGTTCGTGATCGGCCCGGCGCTGGGCGGGGTGGCCGGGCACTGGAGTCTTCGGCTGCCGTTCCTCATCGCCGCCGGGCTGTCCTTCGCCAACGTGTGCTTCGGCCTGTTCGTGCTGCCGGAAAGCCTGGCGCGCGAGAACCGCCGCCCGCTCACCTGGTCGCGCGCCAACCCGTTCAAATTGTTGGCGGCGGTGGCGCGGGACCGGGCGCTGGGTCGGCTCGCGGTCGCGTGGTCCTGCACCTGGGTCGGGCTGGCGGCGGTGCAGAGCAGCCTGGTGCTGTTCACCGGCTACCGCTTCGGCTGGGGGCCGCAGCTGAACGGGCTGCTGCTGGCCGCTGTCGGCCTGTCGCAGGCGGTGGTAGAGGGGCTGCTGCTGCGCCACGTCACCGTGCGCTTCGGCGAGCGGGGCACCGCGGTGCTGGGCTATGTGGCGGGGGCGGCTGGCTACGGCATGCTGGCGCTGGCGCTGGCGGGCTGGACCATGCTGCCGGCGGTGATGCTGATCGCGCTCGGCGGCCTGTCCACCCCATCCGTGCGGGCCATGGTATCCGGCAAGGGCGAGGTGAACACCCAGGGCGAGATGCAGGGCGTGCTGGCCGCCGTCGAGGGGCTGACCGCCGTGGCAGCCCCGCTGGCCACCGCCGGGTTGTTCTACGCCTTCACCACCAAGGGCCTGCCGGTGACCTTCCCCGGCGCGCCGTTCGCGCTGGCCGCCGCCTCCGCCCTGCTGGCGTGCTGGCTGCTGCGCCGCATGTGACGCGGGCCGCCGGGTCAGGCTAAGCTCGGGCATGACCATCCCATTGCTGCCCTTCGGCCTCACCGTCTGCGGCATCGCGGAACTGGACGGCCACGCCAGCCTCGGCGCCAGCCACGTGCTCTCCATCCTGGACCCGATCGCGCCGGTGCCGGAGGCGTTCGGCGCGTTCGGCGAGCACGCCAAGCTGGAGCTGCGCTTCGACGACGTGATCGAGGACACGCCAGGCATGATCGCGCCGCAGCCGGAGCACGTGGCGCAAATCCTGGCGTTCGGCCGCGACCTGCTGGCCGAGCCGCGGCCGCAGGCGCATCTGCTGGTGCATTGCCATGCCGGCATCTCCCGTTCCACCGCCGCGATGGCCCTGCTGATCGCGCAGGCGCTGCCCGAGCAGGACGCCGCCACGGTGCTGGCCGGGGTCCATGCCATCCGCGAGAAGGCGTGGCCTAACTTGCGGTTGATCGAGATGGGGGATGCGGCGCTGGGACGGGGCGGCCTGCTGGTGGCCGCGACGCACCGGCTGCATGCCCTGCAACTGGAGCGGCGGCCGCAGCTGGCCGAGTTCATGGAGGGGTGCGGCCGGGCGCGCGAGGTCGCGGCGGCGCGGGAAGTGGCGGCGCGGTAGCGCAGGGCGCTGCCTTTCACTCCCATGCATGGAAGTGGCCAGAAGACCCCATCCTCTGGCAGTGCCCCGGCCTAAGGCGTGAACAGGTCCTCCGCGCCGGCGGCGATGATGCTCGTGTGGCGCGACTCATACAGCTGTTCCCCGTCAGCTCGTCTACCACTATGTCCACGAACTCGATCTGTCTGCCCATCAGCGTCCGCCCGGTCAGAAAGGCGGCGAACGCCTGCCTCGCCGCCGCCTACGCTTCCTGCTCGTCCTCGGGTAGCTCGTCGTAGCGGATGCCTTCGCGTTGGGACTTCAGCGGCACGGAGACCGCTTTCATCGGCGCCAAATAGCCATCCTTTACAGTATCGGCGACCTGATAGCGTCGGTCGGCACACGGGTTTCCCATCTGGAACAGGCTGTAAGTGTTGCGGTCGATCTCGTCCTGCGGCGCGGCGGTGAGGCCGACCAGCAAGCTATCGCACCACGCGAAAATCGCGCCTTGCATGCGGTAGATCGAGCGGTACGCCTCATCGACGATCACCAAGTCGAAATGGCCGACGCCGAAGCGTCGCTACTCGGCATGCCGCTCGTCAATCAGGCGCAGCGTGGTGGGACAGATAAAAATGAATGGGCGGCTCTCCACCGCCTTGTCGGTCAGCAGGTTCACCGGGCCGCTTCGGGCAGGTGCGCTCTGCAAGCGGCGACCGCCTGGTTCACCAGCGCCGTGCGGTCGGCCAGGAACAGCACGCGCTTGGCCCAGTTGCAGCTCGGCCAGACGGCAGATGAACAACAGGTTGAATGATCTGCTCGGTGACTTCGAGCGGGTGGTCAATACCGCCGGACCAGATGCTATCCCAGACCTGGTCAACCTGGTTGCGGATGTCGCGGGTGAGCATGGGTGGCAGGCGCTGTCCTGCCCAGCCAGTCTAGCGTCGAGCAGCCTCAGCTATAGGTCGTGTCCCAACGCGTGGTGTAGGAGGCCGCTGACGGCGTTCAGCAGCCACCGTGGTGATCTTGGGTAGGGTTGGGTTGTCGAGACACAACCTGGACCCGAGGACCACCACGATGACCGATGACAAGATTGCCCTTCGTGCGCTGCTGGAGAAAGGCTCCGATGCGACATTCCTGCGCGAGATGATCGGCTTCGCTGCCGAGCGCCTCATGCAGTTGGAGACCGAGGCGGCCTGCGGGGCTGCACCGGGCGAGCGCAACGCCGGGCGGACCAACCAGCGCAACGGCTACCGCGAGCGGGACTGGGAGACCCGGGCAGGCACCGTCGAGCTGCGAATCCCCAAGCTGCGCCGCGGCAGCTACTTCCCGTCCTTCCTGGAGCCGCGCCGCATGGCGGAGGAGGCCCTGACGGCCGTAATCCAGGAGGCTTACATTCAGGGAATCTCCACCCGGTCCGTTGACGACCTAGTCAAGGCCATGGGGATGGAGGGCATCAGCAAGAGCCAGGTATCGCGGCTCTGCGGCGAGATTGACGAGCGTGTGAATGCCTTCCTCGACCGCCCGATCGAGGGTGACTGGCCCTATGTCTGGTTGGACGCCACCTACGTGAAGGTTCGGCGGGACCACCAGATCGTCTCGGTCGCCGTTATCATCGCCGTCGGCGTCAACACCGACGGCAGGCGCGAAGTGCTTGGCATGACCGTGGGCCACAGTGAGGCCGAGCCGTTCTGGGTCGAGTTCCTGCGCAGCCTGGCGCGCCGTGGACTACGGGGCACCAAGCTGGTGATCTCGGACGCGCACGAGGGTCTGAAGGCCGCGGTCAGCAAGATCCTCAGCGCCGCCTGGCAACGCTATCGCGTGCACTTCATGCGCAACACGTCGCGCGCTTCGCGTCGACGCGCTGGCCTATGCGGGCAAGACCCAGCGCCGTATCGTCTCCGCCTGGGTCGGCACCGCGTTTGCCCAAGACGATGCCGAGGCCGCGCGTAAGCAGTGGCGCGAGGTCGCGGACCAGGCCCGGCCTCGGGTGCCGAAGCTGTCAAAGCTCATGGAAGACGCGGAAGCCGACGTGCTGGCCTACATGGGGTTCCCAGCCCAGCACCGGGCCAAGCTGCACAGCACCAACCCGCTCGAACGCCTCAACGGCGAGATCAAACGCCGCAGTGACGTCGTCGGCATCTTTCCAAACGAGGCTGCCGTCACCCGGCTGATCGGCGCCTTGCTGCTGGAACAGAACGATGAATGGGCCGTGCAGCGCGCCCGCTACATGACCCTGGAAACCATCGCACCGTTGAGCGATGACCTCACCATCAGCATGCCAGCTCTGGAAGCCTGATCCCGGTAGCCCACGCTACCCAGGAACACCATTCCTACACCAAATGGTGGGACACGATCTCAGCTATACCGTCCTGCGGTTCGTTTCCATGTCTGCGACACGGCCTCAGCGGCATGGCGGGAGGCCGCCGAGGCGTGAGCGTCAGTGCGAAGCCTTGGCAGCTTCGACCAGAGCCTCCGAGATGCGCAGCGGCGGCGTCGGCGGCCTAGCGGGCTGTTCTGGCGGGTTGGAAGCTGGCGGGGCGTCCTTCGGCTTATCGGCCATGATGCTATTCCCTGATGAACTTGCCCAGATTGGCGGCACATCCTAGGCCCAAGCAAGTTACCAAAACGTGTTGACCTATCACTCTCAGCCATCTCTGCGAAGCTGGACGGTCGCGGCCGGGAAGCGCGCCTGTTGCGGGACACTCGCACTGGACTGATTGCTCACGTCGGCCGCAAGACCGGTCCATCTTCCGGTTCGTAGCGAGCTTGCCCCGTGCCGTGCCCGCGCTGGTGAGCCTGATCGAGCAAGAAACAGCGGAGTCGTCGCCCATCACCGGCTTGTCCTAAGTCGCCTTCGTGGACCCGTCCGGCGGCACAGGTTCGAGCTTCATGACGCTGGTGGTGACGCACATGGAGGGCAAGCGGGCCATGCTAGACGCGGTGCACGAGATACACCCGCCGTTCAGCCCGGAGTCAGCGACAAGCGACCGCCACGCCGGCGAGCGGCCCCGTGAAAAGTTCTATTTCCACGGCGTTAGTTACGACCTCAGCGAGTAACCCGAGAACGACAACTATCGGGACTTCTTGCCGATCCTGATCGGCGGGCGCGCGGCGCTGCTGAACCTGGCTCGTCTGATCTCGCAGGTGTGCGGCTTTGAGCGACGGATAGCGCGCCGCGGGCGGGACAGCATCGACCATGGGCCGGGCGCGCATGACGACGTGGCCGATGCTGCGGCGAGCGTCCTGCTGCTGTGCAGGAAGCCCAAGCCGCAGCCGGTTCGCACGATGCGCGTCAACCTGGTGGGTCGATGATGACACGCAACACCATCCCACAACCGGCGCGAACAACACGGCGCACGAGCGGGTTTGGGAAGAGGCCGCAGTTGTCCGTCCAACCCGCCTCCCCGACATTTCCAAGGCAAGGAACTCCCTAAATGACCGAATGCGGGACGATCGCCAGCAAGGCCAGGCTGCGGGACCTGCCACTGCTGAAGCTGCACCCTGCCGATGCGCCGAGTGTTGACGTGCTGGCGGACCTGGGAAGCCGGTTCGGGAGCCATTCGACCGTGTTTGAGCAGCCCACCACGCACGCCCAGGATATGTTTCGCGAGAACCATCAGGCCACCAAGGCGAAGCTCCTAAGCGACACGCGCGGCGCAGCGCTGCAATACGAGGATACCGCCCGCGCCATCGCGAGGAACACCCGATGAATCGTCCCGTCCCGCAGCTCCCTGCCGCCGTGTCGCTCACCTCGCCCCCGTCCGCCCTCGGCTCGGATGCAACAGACGCCGCATTGCTGGCCGCGCTCGACGCGCCCGCCTTCCTGCACGCCGCGCAGTCTTGCTGAGGTGGTCCCACTTGGTTGAACAGTTTGGCGGCCGAGTTAAGCTTGGTTCTGGTTGTCGTCAGGCTGCCAGTCTCTCCACCGCATCGGTCCCATACACCTCATCGGGCGTGTGCCTGGCCAGGGTCGAATGAGGTCGGCGGGCATCGTAGTAGCCGATCCACCGCGCCAGCCCGGCCCGCAACTCGGACCCGGTCTCGAACGCATGCAGGGAGACGCATTCATACTTCAGGTTGCACCACAGCCGCTCGATAAAGACGTTGTCCATCCAGCGTCCGCGGCCGTCCATGGAGATGCGCACCTAGGCATCCCTCAGCATCTCGGTGAAATCGGACGAGGCGAATTGGCTGCCCTGGTCGGTGTTGAAAATCTCCGGACGGCCGACCCGGGCCAGGACTTCCTGCAGCGCCTCGACGCAGAGCGCCGCCTCCATGATGTTCGACATCCGCCAGGCCAGCATCTTGCGCGTCGACCAGTCCATCACCGCGACCAGATACAGAAAGCCTCGCCACATTGGGATGTAGGTGATATCGGCACATCAGACCTGGTTCGGATGGTCCACCACCAGGTTTCGCAGCAGGTAGCGGTGGATCCCGTGCTCGGGATGCGGCACCGTCGTGCGCGGACTTTAGTAGATCGGCCCCAGACTCATTCTGGTCATCAGCCGCCGCACTCGCTTGCGGCCGACCTGGCGCCCGTCCCGCTGCAGGTGCCGAGACCCATACTAGGGCGTCTCCAGGAACTGCGCGTCCATCAGGCGCATCAGCGCCAGGGTCTCTGCCATCTCCCCCACGGGTCGGTAATCGAACGACGACCGGCTGATCAACAGCAGCTCGCATTGCCGCACGATCAACAGCTGCCCGTACCCAAACTCGATCAGCCCGCGTCGCTGCCCAACGCTCACCGACTGGAGGCCTTGGCTAACAATCCCGCTCCACCACCAGCTGACCGATCTTGGCGTGCAGCTTCTCGAGCTTCTCTTCCCGGATACCCTCTTTGGCCTCCACCCCGCCCGAAAGCACCGACACCAAGCCCTCCATGGCCTGGCGCCTCCAATCCCAGATCATCGTTTGGTGCACGCCATGCTTGGTCGCCAGCTGCGACGTCGTCAGCTTACCCCGGAACGCCTCTATCGCCACCTTGGCCTTGAACTCCACCGAATACCGCTTCCGTTGCCCGTCATCAGGTCCGTCCTTCATCGGCAAACCAAACTTAACGACCCGTCCGAAAAACCGGGACCACCTCAGTGTCGCCAGTCTGACGCGACACGTCCGACTTACTCGAACGGGTTGGCCACCATAGTGGGAGCTGCGGGCGCCGGCACGGCATCGGGCAGTGCCTTGTCGGTCTCCAGCACCTGCACGGCCTGGTCGAGCAACGCCTTCAAGGCGCGTGCATGCGCCAGCCCTTGCTTGTCGCGGGTGAGGTCGAGCGTGCCGTAGAGCGCCACGCGGTCCGTGCCGTTCTCCACGATGAGCTTGCCGATCGAGACGGAGGCGGCATCGTCGGCGAACGGGGTCAGCTTGGTCATGGGTGCTCCTGCGGCGCGAACAGCTATTCCAGCAGGCCGGGCGGTCGCCGGCGCTGGCGGTGGTTCCTGCCTCCAGCATAGGGACTGGGTTCCGGGGCGGGCAGCGTCATCGCCACGGCCTTCATACGGGCGGGCAAGGCGGGGAATGGGTCGATGCCGGTGGCGTGGGTCAACGCTGCGACCGACACCACCTCGCAGCCGGGGGTGACGGTGTTGCTGCACACATAGACGCCCGTCCTGGCGGCCCGCGGGTCGTAGACCGCTTTCCAGGTCGAGGACGGCACCAGCACGCCGTCCGGCCCGATTGACTGCACCCGCCGGCCCCCGAAGGCCGGACCGGTGACCAGGAACAGCTCGCCCTCGCGGGTGGCGAGATGGCGCACGGCGCTTTCCACCCCGGCCCATATGTCGCGGTTCAGCTCGGCCTTCTGCGGCACCATGTTGGCCAGCGAGAAGCTCTGTTGCTGGGCCTGCTCGTCCGGCATGTCGCCGCTGGGCGCCATGTGGCCGCGGTCGTAGCCGGAATGGCTGTAGTCCTCCAGCTGCGCCTGGTCAGCCTGCGGCAGCCGGTCCTCGACGTGGAACTCGCCCTCGCGCGACGTGTCGCGGGCGGCATCAAGGCTGGCGGCGGTGGGGTGCTCGGCCGACCAGATTGGCCCCCGCGTGACCCCGGAGGCGAGCGCGGCGTAGGCGTCGTTGCACAGCAGGGTGGTGCGCTGCGCCAGCCGCGGGTTGACCAAGGCAGGTGGCTGGCCGCGGGGGAAGAACTGCGGGCAGGAAACCGGCTGGGCGAAGGCCAGGGCCGGAGCCGCCTGCATCACCAGGCCAAGCATGAAGGTGCGGGTCACTGTCAAGATTTCTACTGCCGGGATAGACCGCAAGCGGTGGGAGGTCAGACCAACTATCGGCCGGGTGTCCGGTCAGGTCAAAGTTGCCCATGACTTTGCAGAAGCCGTCTTCCCATTTTCCTAAATGTTAAAAGCATTTTATGGGTGGCGCGCCCTGGTGGATTCGAACCACCGACCTTCGGATTAGAAGTCCGTTGCTCTATCCAGCTGAGCTAAGGGCGCCCTGGTGGGCTCAGTGCGTCCAGTTCTCGGAGCGGCCGAACTTGAAATTGTCGGCGTACGCCTTGGGCTTGCGCTTGGCCGGCGCGGGGGGGATTTCCACGTCGTACGGGATGTCGTTGGCCTTGGCGTAGGCCACCGCCTGCTCCTGGGTGTCGAACCGCAACTTGACCTGCTCGCGCGTGTCGCCGCGGCCCCACCAGCCCATCAGCGGGTCGTTGACCTCGGCCCGGCTGGGGGCAAAGTCGAGCACCCAGTTCTGCGTCCCGGCGACGCCGGACTGCATGGCCGTCTTGGGACGCTGGAAAATCCGGGCTCGCATGGGTCGCACTCCTGGCCGGCCTAACGCCGCAGCCTGCGATGTATGGCGTGCCTCCTGCCCGGTCAATCGCGCGAGGCCGGGAGGATGTCGGCCTGGCGCCCGAGGCGTCCTCCGATCCGGTCGGGACTTGCCGCCCCTTGTGTCGCCAAGGCCGTGAGCCGGCGCTTGATGTCCGCCCCGTCGGCGCGCGACTCCGTCATGCTGGCATCGAGCCGCCGCAGACAGGCGGGATGCCCACTCATCCCGGTCTTACCATGGTCGGGGCGCCCGGACTCGAACCGGGGGCCTCCTGTACCCAAAACAGGCGCGCTACCAGGCTGCGCCACGCCCCGCCATGGCTGCTGAGCCTAGAAGCCGGACGGCGCCGTTTCAAGCCGGCCCGGCGTTGCCGAAGATGCGCTGCCGCACCTTGTCGCCCACCCGGATGTGCAGCCGCGCCGCCGTGCCGGCCGCCAGCTCCAGCGTCGCGCGCACCGGGCCGCCGGAGGGGATGATGGCCAGGCTCTGCGGCGTGGTGTTCTCCGCGATGTGGTGGACGCTGCCATCCGGGTCGAGGAACAGCATGTCCTCCGCCACCGGGCAGTTGCGCATCCACATGGAGCTGTCCCGCACCGTGCCCCAGTCGAACAGCATGCCGCCATCGGCCGGCACGCTGGGGCGGAACATCAGGCCAGTCTCCTGCTGCTGCGGCGTGGTGGCCATCTCGACCTGGAACTCGTGCGCCTGGCCGTCCCGCGTCACGATGGCCAGCTTCTCGCGCGGCAGCTCCGGCTGCGCCGTGGTCGGGCTGGCCTGCGCCCGGGCGAGGCAAGGCGTCAGCGCCAAGGCAGCAAGCACCGGGGCGGCAAGCAGCGAGCAGCAGTTCATGCGGGGACGGCCTCCTGGAGGGCTCCGGCCGCGAGCTGCCGGATTTCGGGCCGGACGGTGCCTTCCCGCGGGGCGTCGCGCAAGGTGGTGAACCAGTGCTCCGGCGGGTTGCGTCCGGCGGCGCGGTTGTAGACCAGGCCGCGCAATACCGCCTCAGCGGCCGGGGTGGTGCGGGGCGGGATGGCGATGTCGTTCAGCGTCGCCCACACCCCGGCCCAGCAGCGCCCGACCGTGTACGGGTTGTAGCCGCCGCCGCCGGTCACGATCAGCCGGGGAGCCAGCCGCCGCACCGCCTGCACCACCGCCCAGTGCGCGTTGTTGGACAGCGAGAGCCGGGCCAGCGGATCCTCCTCCAGCGCGTCGGCGCCGCATTGCAGGAACACCGCATCCGGCCGGTGCGCCGCCATCAGCGGCAGGATGGCGTCCTGCATCAGGGTGCGCAGCTCGGTGTCGTTGAACCCGGCGGGCACCGGGAAATTGCGCGCCGCCCCGCCGGCCCGGTCCGCCGCCAGCCCGGTGCGCGGCCAGCGGCCGGCCTCGTGCACGCTGATCGTCAGCACCCGGGCGTCGTCGGCGAAGGCGTCCTGCACGCCGTCGCCGTGGTGGGCGTCGATGTCGAGGTACGCCACCCGGCCGAGCCCGGCGTCGAGCCAAGCCAGGATGCCGAGCACGGGATCGTTCAGGTAGCAGAAGCCGGAGGCGCGGGCGGGCCGGCCGTGATGCGTGCCGCCGCCGGGGCAGTACACGGTGCCGCCGGGCAGGGTCAGGCGCGCCGCGAGCAGGACGCCGCCGGCGGAGGTCATCGGGCGGCGGAAGACCTCGCGGTACACCGGGTTGCCTTCGGCGCCGATGCGGTAGCGCTCGCGGTCGGCGTCGCTGACGGATTGGGTGTCCTCCGCCCGGCGCAGGGCGGCCACGTAGTCCGGGTCGTGGAAGCGGGTGACGGCGGCGATGGTGGCCATGGGGGCGGGCACGAACACCGCCGGGTCGAGCCAGCCCATGGCCTGCACCAAATCCGTGACGGTGGAGACGCGCGGGATGGCCAGCGGGTGCTTCGGGCCGTAGGTTGAGCCCCGGTAAATCTCGCTGCCGATGAAGACGGGGTGTTCGCGTGGGTCGGGAAGCATGGCGCAGAGAGTGGGATGTTCCGTTGCAACTCGCCAGCCTGGCGCGCCTGCTGCCGCTCCTCCTGCTGGCCGCCTGCTCGGGCGGAGCAGCCGGGACGTGCCAGCTGCAGCAGGTCGCCGACCTGCCGGTGGTCATCCGCGACAACCATGTGATGGTCACCGGCAAGCTGAACGGCGTGGATACCCAGGTGATGATCGACACTGGCGCAGCCCGTTCCGCGCTCAGCCTGCAAACGATGAAAGCCCTGGGGCTGCACCGCATCGAGGAGGCGGAGACCCGGCGCACCCGCATCGGCGGCGTCGTGGACAGCGACGACTTCGCGGAAGAGCGGGCAGCAGGGGTGGCGGGCGAGACAAAGGTCTTCGATGCCGCCGTCGAGCTGCAACTGGGCGACGCGGCCAGCCGCCGCCGCGTCACGGTGATCCCGCTTGGCGACGTCAACGCCCTGATCGGCACCGACGTGCTGCGCGACTACGACGTGGAGTTCGACCTTCCAGCGCACCGGCTGCGGCTGTGGCGCGCGCCGGGCTGCGGCTCGGCCGACCTGCCCTGGACCGGCCAGCACATCGAAGTGCCTCTTCAACTGACGAACCGGGGCGCGCTCCGCCTGGATGTCGCCATCGACGGCAAGCCCTTCGTCGCCGTCCTGGACAGCGGGTCCGCCCTTACCACGCTGACCCCCGAGGCGGCCCGGCGCCTGGGGCTCAGCCGCGCGGCCTTGGCCGACGACCCGGACGTGCCACTCAGCGGCATCGCCGGCGATCCATTCACCGTGCACCTGCACCGGTTCGACACGTTGAGGATCGGCGGGGAGCGGATCACCAGGCCGCTGCTCGGCGTGTCCGACGCGCGCCTGGCTATTCCCGGCGACCTCTTGCTGGGCCTTGCTTTCTTCAACGGCCAGCGCACCTGGATCGCCTACCGCACCGAGAAGCTGTTCATCCAAACCGTCACCCCCGCTGCGGCATCCCCTCCGGCGTGACGGTGGCCACCAGCGAGGCGTCCAGCCGTTCGTAGCCGTGGTAGTCGATCGCGGCATACAGCTCCTTGCGGGTCTGCATGCGGTCGAGCTGGCGGTGCGTGCCGCCGTCGCGCGCGATAGCGGCGTACAGCTCCTCCTGCGCCTTGGCGGCGACCCGCATGGAGCTGACCGGCCAGATCACCAGGCGATAGCCCATCGCCTCGAACTCGGCGGCGGTGAAGAACGGCGTGCGGCCGAACTCGGTCATGTTGGCCAGCAGCGGCACCCCCCCGGCTTGAGAGGAGCCCATCCGGCGGGCGAACTCGCGGAACATCTCGGCGTCGTGCAGCGCCTCGGGGAAGATCGCGTCCGCCCCCGCCTCGACGTAGAGCCGGGCGCGCGCCACCGCGCCGTCCAGCCCCTCGCTGGCGGCAGCGTCGGTGCGGGCCAGCACCAGCAGGTGGCGGCGCGCGCGGGCGCAGGCGGCGACCTTGGCGGCCATGTCGCGCGGGTCGGCCAGCTTCTTGTCGTTCAGGTGGCCGCACTTCTTGGGCAGCAGCTGGTCCTCGATGTGCACCGCCGCCGCGCCGGCCTCCTCGAAGCAGCGCACCATGTGCATGCAGTTCAGCGCCTCGCCATAGCCGGTGTCGCCATCGACCAGCACCGGCAGCCCGGACGCGCGGGCGAGCTGGCGGATGAAGAAGCACACCTCGTCCACGGTGATGATGCCGAGGTCCGGCAGCCCCATGGAGGCGGTCATCGCTGCCCCGGACAGGTACAGCGCCTCGAACCCGGCGGCGCGGGCCTGCAACGCCGCCATGCCGTTATGCGCGCCGGGCATGTGCAAGATGCCGGGGCGCGCCAGCAACGCGCGCAGCCGCTCGCCCGCAGGGATCTGTGGCAGATCGGCGGCGACGAGATAGGTCATGTCAGGCTCCGGCAAGGGTGGCCGGTCATATCGCCCGGGTCCGGCGGCGGCAAATCGGCCCGCCGTCGCATGACGGCGCTCACCCGCTATCGGGCTGCGGCGGCTCGTTGATGATGCGCAGCAGCTCGGCATCCGACATGCGGGCATAGTC
>CAXSAX010000039.1:0-33922 GCA_964235495.1 uncultured Acetobacteraceae bacterium
GACTATATCAGCATGTCGGATGCCGAGCTGCTGCGCATCATCAACGAACCACCGCCCGACAGCGGGTGAGGTGCGGCCGCGCTCACGGCACATCCTCGTAGCGCGCTAACCGCCACGCCACCGGCTCCCGTGCCGCCTCGTCGTACCACCGCGCCACCAGCGGATGCTCCCGCACGGCGCGGCAGTAGGCGCGCGACTCCACTGCCAGCTCGGGCAGGTAGGACAGGAAGCGCGCCACCACGGGGGCGAACATCGCATCCGCCGCGCCGAACCGGTCGGCGTAGAGGAACTGCGTGCCCTGCCGCCCCGCGCGCCAGGCCGCCTCCACCCGCGCGATGTCCGCCATCGCCTCCGCCGAGGGCACGCTGCGGCGCTGCCGCCCCAGGTTCATCGGCATCGCCTGCCGCAGCGCGCGGAACCCGGCGTGCATCTCCGCCGCCACCGAGCGCGCCGCCGCCCGCGCCGCCGGGTCCGCCGGCCACAGCGCGGGCTCGATCTCGGCGCAGTATTCGCAGATCGCCAGGCTTTCCCACACCAGCGCGCCGCGGTGATCGAGGCAGGGCACCAACCCGGCCGGCGTGCCGCGCGCGATCGCCTCCGTCGGCCCGTCGCCGAGCGGCACCAGCCGCTCCGCCACGTCCAGCTTCGCAAGATGCACCGCGAGCCAGCCCCGCATGGACCAGGACGAGTAGCGCTTGGTGCCGATGACCAGGGTTCCGTCCGCCATGCTGCCCCCACGTTGAGAAACCCGCGCCGCGGTGCCAGTCTGCGGCGCCGCGACCGATGGGGCCTGCCATGAACGAGATCAGCCGCCCGAACAACCTCGATGCGTTCTGGATGCCCTACACCGCCAACCGCGCCTTCAAGGCGCACCCCCGCCTGCTCGCCCGGGCGGAGGGCATGTACTACCACACCGACGACGGCCGCGAGATTCTGGACGGCACCGCCGGGCTGTGGTGCTGCAACGCCGGGCACGGCCGGCGCGAGATCGTGGAGGCCATCCAGCGCCAGGCCGCCACCATGGACTTCGCGCCCACCTTCCAGATGGGCCACCCCCTCGCCTTCCAGGCCGCCGCCCGCCTGGCCGAGATCACGCCTGAGGGCATGGACCGGGTGTTCTTCACCAACTCCGGCAGCGAGGCCGCGGACACGGCGCTGAAGATCGCGCTGGCCTACCACCGGGCGCGCGGCGAGGCCGGCCGGGTGCGGCTGGTCGGGCGGGAGCGCGGCTACCACGGCGTGGGCTTCGGCGGCATGTCGGTGGGCGGCATCGGCGCCAACCGCAAGCAGTTCGGCGCCATGCTGCCCTACGTGGACCACCTGCCCCACACGCTGGACCTGGCCCGCAACGCCTTCAGCCCGGGGCTGCCCGCGCACGGGGCGGAGCGGGCGGACGCGCTGGAGGCCCTGGTGGCGCTGCACGGCGCGGAAACCATCGCGGCGGTGATGGTCGAGCCGGTGGCCGGCTCCACCGGGGTGCTGCCGCCGCCCGAGGGCTACCTGCGCCGCCTGCGCGAGCTGTGCACCCGGCACGGTATCCTGCTGATCTATGACGAGGTGATCACCGGCTTCGGCCGCCTCGGCACGAATTTCGGCGCCGAGCGGCTGGGCGCGGCCCCCGACATCATGACCATGGCCAAGGGCCTGACCAACGCGGCGGTGCCGATGGGCGCGGTGGCGGTGGCCAACGGTATCTACGACGCGGTGGTGCACGGCGCGCCGGACGGCATCGAGCTGTTCCACGGCTACACCTATTCCGGCCATCCGCTGGCCTGCGCGGCGGCGATCGCCACCATGGACCTGCAACGGGCGGAGGACCTGCCCGGCCGGGTGCGGGCGATCGAGCCCTATTGGCAGCGCGCGGTGCATTCGCTGCGCGGCCTGCCCAACGTGGCCGACATCCGCGATTGCGGGCTGATCGCCGGGTTCGAGCTGGCATCGCGCCCGGGCAAGCCGACCGACCGCGCAGTGCGGGTGTTCGGCCGCTGCTTCGACGCGGGCCTGCTGGTGCGCACCACGGGCGACATCGTGGTGCTATCCCCGCCGCTGATCGCCGAGCGGGCGCACGTGGACCGCATGGTGGAGACGCTGGGCGAGGCGATCCAGGCGGAGGCGGCGTGAGCCCGCCTGTCCCTGCCCCGTCCCAACTGCCGGAGCATCCCATGCCGAGCATGACCGCCCTGCTGGCCACCGCCTTGCTGGCCGCGCCCATCCCCGCCTTCGCCCACGCCCAGCTGCGCTCGGCGCAGCCCCCGGTGGGCGGCAGCGCGCCCGCCGGCGTGCAGGATCTCCGCATCACCTACAGCGAGGGGGTCGAGCCGCGATCCTTCCAGGTCGCCGTCACGGGGCCGGGGGGCAAGCCGGTCGAGGCCGCCCAGCCCGCCACCGACCCGGCCGACGCCAGGACCCTGGTCGTGCACCTGCCCCAGGCGCTGCCGCCCGGCGCATACGCCGTGCGATGGCGCGCGACGACGGCGGACACCCACAGGACGGAGGGAAGCTACGGCTTCACGGTCACGCCATGAGCCGCGCCCTGCTCGCCAGCCTCGTCCTGGCCGCCGCCACCCTGCCCTCGCTGGCGCCCGCCGCTTCGGCGCAGCCGGCCGCGGTGCAGGCGCAGGACGCCTGGGCGCGCGCCACGCCCCCGCACGCCTCGACCGGCGTAATTTACCTGACGCTGACCAGCCCGGCCGGCGACCGGCTGACCGGCGCGTCGTCACCCGCGGCCAGCCGGGCGTCGGTGCACGAGATGCGGATGGACGGCGCCGTCATGCGCATGGCGGCGGTGCCGGACGGCCTCGCCCTGCCGCCCGGCCAGGCCGTGGCGCTGGCGCCCGGCGGCTAACACATCATGCTGGAGGGGCTGAAGGCGCCGCTGCGGCTGGGCGAGAGCGTGCCGGTCCACCTCACCTTCCAGACCGCGCCGCCGCTCGACATCCAGGCGCGCATCCGCCCCACCGGCGCCAAGGAAGCCGGTCACGCGGCGATGCCGGGCATGGAGCAATAGCATGAACCGCAAGCTGGTCCTGACGGCGTGCGCGCTGCTGGCCGCGGTGCTTGCCGGCGCCGGCGCGGTGGCCGTGCCGCGCCTGCTCGCCCCCACCCAAGTGGGCGTGTGCATCGGCGGCCCGTTCCAACTGACCGACGGCGACGGCCGCAGCGTCAGCGAGGCGAGCTTCCGCGGCAAGTGGATGCTGGTGTATTTCGGCTACACCCACTGCCCCGACGCCTGCCCCACCGCCTTGCAGGACATCGCCGATACGCTCGACCTGCTGCCCCCCGCCGGGCGCGCCGAAGTAGTGCCGCTGTTCATCACGGTGGACCCGGCGCGCGACACCCCCGCCGTGATGAAGGACTACGCCGCCGCCTTCGGCCCCGCCATCGTGCCGCTGTCCGGCAGCCAGGACGCGATCACCCGCGTCGAGCGGCAATACCGCGTCTATGCCGCCAAGCACCCGACGCAGGACGGCGACTACGAGATGGACCACTCCTCGGTGATCTACCTGATGGACCCGCAGGGCCGCTTCGTGGCCAACTTCACCCATGAGAGCAGCCCCAAGGACATGGCGGACAAGCTGAGGCAACTGGGCGCATGAGCGCGGGGCGCGCGGCGCTGCTGGGCGGGGTGCTGCTGGCGGCCGCCGCCGGCTTCGCGGCCGCCTCGTCCTGGCCGCCGCCGCGCCCGGCCGCCTGGGGGATCGACGACCCGGCGCAGGTGGCGCTGGGCCGGCGGGTCTACGCCGCCACCTGCGCGTCCTGCCACGGCGGGCAGCTGCAAGGCCAGCCGGCCTGGTGGCAGCCGGGCGCGGACGGGATGCTGCCCGCGCCGCCGCACGACCCGAGCGGCCACACCTGGCAGCACTCGGACGCCGAGCTGCACGAATTGGTGGCGCACGGCGTGGCGGCGTTCGCCGCCCCGGGCTACCGCAGCGCCATGCCGGCCTACGCCGGCCGGCTGAGCGAGCGCGAGATCATGGCCAGCCTCGCCTACATCAGGAGCACCTAGCCGCCGGGCGTGCGCGCCTACCAGGCGGCGCAGAACCCGGGCGGCCCCTCGCTCGCCGACCTGCCGGGCGAGTGGCACTTCCCGGCGACGTGCAACTACCATCTCGGACCGCCGCGGGCGCTGTGAGGGCGGCTTGCTATTCTCGCTACGGATCGCGGAATCAGGCGGCCCAGGTTTGCGGATTATTAAGGCGTCAGCAACCGATTCCTGCTAATCTGGCCATTGCCGTGCCGTAGCCGCTCCCGGGTTTCCATACCAAAGCTTTGTTCGCACGCACTCGCTGTTTTTCTTGCCGCCTTTGTGGCCATTTCGACAAGTGCGTCCTCTTGGGCAGGCGACGGCTTCTCCCAATGCCCTGATCAGCCAACGAACCCATCTTTAATTCCTGGCGTTTCTTGGGATGCTTGGCGTGTCTTGCTGAAGCAGGACTGGACCGCGGGGCAACTCCGACAGCCCGGATGGTTCGACACGGATGCCATGATCGCAGCGGCGTCGGGCACGCCACTCGACACTGGTTACGGCCGCAACGAACGAAGCACACCCTTTGAATCGCTCTTGCCCGCCACGCCCGAACAGGAGATGGCCTACCGCCAGGCTGCTTCATACTATCACGGCGGACGCTGGGCTGATGCCGTGCGCAGTTTCGACGCGGTTGCATCCAGCCCATCGCCCTATGCCGCTGCCGCCGCTTATTCCGCCGCGCGTGCAGCGCTGGATGATGATGCATTCCCCCAAGGCATCCAGCGCGTCGCAGCGATCCTGGCCGACCCTGGCAAGCAACAAGCGCATCAGGCTGCCCATCACCTGATCGGCACCTTGGCAAGCATCACGGACGCTTCCCCTCTGCTCGCCGCGCGCCTGCTGGAGATCTCGCATCTGTTGATGGCGCCCCAGCGCCTCCGTTGCGGTGATTTTGCTTTGAGGAGCCTCGCATTCGAAGCCAGTGACGATTTGCAGTTCTTGCTCCGATTCGCTTACCCGACGAACCGCTGGGACAACGGGCCGACCTGGAGCCCGCATCGGCATGCCGTGTTCACGGCTGTTGCCAAGCTCGATCCCGTCATTGACCTGGCCCGCACGCTCGCCGCGCCAAGTTCCTTTGTCGGAGAGCGAGCCTGGACTGAGCCGTTCTACCCGCAAGCTGTTCCAATGCCTGGGTTCCCAATCGGCGACCAACCCGACGTGGCGAGCGCCAACACCGATGCCGCGGCCCTGACAGCCCACGCGCGCGAGATGGTTCTGACGACTGGCAGCCCGCTATGGGCCTACGCCCTCGCATTGAGGACAACCGAGATGACCGATCTGCCGACGATCCAGGCAGCGCGGCTCGCATTGGAGTCCATGAATCTGGGTGGTGCGGAAGCCACGTTGGACAAATGGATCGCGGCGCAGGAAGCGCGCATGCTGCTGATGGCCGGGCGTGAGGACGAAGCCTTTGCGTTGGGCCATGACGCCTTGGCAAAGAGAGGTGGGTCGTCTTTCGGGTTTGGTGATGTCCGCAGTTTTTTGAGCGGCGGCGGCATGCGCTATCTTTTAGCTCATCGTGATTTGGAAGGGGCGCGACGTTAGGCGGGACTCGCCTACCCTGACAGCCTTCACGCAGGCGGTCCGCTCAGCACATTCATCCCGGCTTTGGCGAACAGCTGGGCTGAGGTCCTGAAAGCTGGGACAAGCCAACCTGGGAAAGCTTCAGAAGCTCTGCCTGACGCTTCTGCGAGCGCGCTGGACCTGCTTTCTGCGGATCGTCTTGCAGCATTGGCGCGAACGCCCGGGCTGTCGGCTGCATGGCGCCGCCCACTACTCTCGTCGGCTTGGGTGCGTCATTACATGCTTGGCCACAGTGCAGCCTTTTACGCCCTTTTTCCCGATGTCCGCGCCGCCTTTCCGGAAATCGCCACCGACCTCAATGCCATAGATCGTGCATGGCTTGCCTCGACGCGGCGGCACCTGGTCACCCGGCTTCTGCTTCGCCTGCCGGGGCTGTCGCCGCGGGTCCTCTGGGCCCGCGGCCCTCCTGGGGGCTTTGAGCCCGTAAACAGGCCAAATGACTTGTTCTCGATCAACAGCTCTGATCCGAACGATGGCAATTGGTGGTGCCCCATTGATCCTGCCCGGGTACGCCGGGACGCTTTTGCCCAAGACTTTGCCAGCCAGCTATCCCGCGATTTTTGGCCGAGTGCGAGCAGCTTTGCGAGCTTGTGGCCAAGTGGCAGCTTGCCTGCGGGAAGCGAGTCCGTGGATGAACTCACAAGCAGCTGGCTGTCGTGGCATCCTCTGTTCAAGGACAGCGACCCGGGCGAGCTCGACCGTTTGTCCAAGGTTGCCAGCGGACCCGCAAGGCTGTCAGCCGAGGCGGTTGCTTGGGCAAGGGAGTCAAGTTGGTTGACTCGTTGGCTGGGCTGGGATCGCGACCTGCCTGAGACGCTGGCCCTGGCCGTTCGCGCTACGCGCTACGGGTGCCGGCGGGCAGACCCGCTGGGTCCCTCTTCCCGCGAAGCCTGGCAGGCCCTTAATCACCTTTACTCATAGACCGAGTGGGCACAGCGCACGCCATACTGGTTTCAGGAAAACTGACGACCGGAATGGCCGCGATCAAACGAGAAACACTGGATCAACCGGACGTGCGGCATCTGCTTGACCAGGCCGACGCACGGTCCGCCTCCCTCTATACAACAGGGAGCCGTTTCGGGTCGACCGTGACTGAACTTCTATCAAAAGATGTTCGGTTTTTCGTCGCCCGCCAGGACGGCCGAGCTGTTGGTTGCCGCGGCTATGTCCCCATTCCGGACTGTATGGGTGAACTGAAACGGTTTTTCGTTGTGCCAGAAGCGCGAGGGCAGGGCATCGGTCGGCAGATCGTCATCGCGATCGAGCACGCTGCCGCAGCGGAGGGCCTGGGCGGCATGCTCCTCGAAACAGGCGTGAAATCGTTTGAGGCGATCGGCTTATACCGCCGGCTTGGCTACACCGAACGCGGCCCGTTCGGCTCCCACCGTCTGGACCCGTTGAGCATCTTCATGGAGAAGCAGCTTACCCCGGCATGACCAGCTTCGCTCAAGGCGGACCGTCGGACCGCCGGACCGGCACCCCGGCGATGTCTGATGGATCGAGCAGGCGCCCGTTGATCGCCATGAGCAGCTCATTCTCGTCGGTGTCCGTCCAATGCGTCACGCACCCGCAACTGCGGCAACGGTGGAAGTCCAACATGCGATCGCCCCATGAATAGGCTTCCGTTGCGTCAGGCTCACATACCAGGCGCACCTGGTCCGGCCGGTAGTACGCCCACCGGACCCCGTAGCGCCGGCAGACGGAGCAGTGGCACTCGTTGAGGTGGTCCGGCGGCGACTCGACTTGCAGGCGGATCAAGCCGCAATGGCAGGAGGCCGTCAGCATCGCCTCACCCCGCCGTCCCGTCCCCATGCAGCGCCGTCACCTGCCCCGCCAGGTGGTTCCCCTTCACCTGCGCCTCTGTCGCGGTGCCGTTGAACACCAGCACCGTGGGGTAATTGCCGTCGTTGCGCACCGTGTTGCCCTCCACCGTGATCTCCCGGGTCGCCTGGGTGATGCCCTCCTCGCCGATCATGACGATGGCCGTGTGGTTGCCCGCCTTTGGCCCCTTCTCGATCTGGTTGCCGGTCACCACCACGCTGCCGCCGTTCGGGATATCGACCTCGTAGCTCGCCGTGCCGTCCGGGCCGTCGGCGATGTCGTTGCCCACCACCTCGGTCCGCGCGGCGCGGGACTTGATGTCGTGCGCCTCGCGCGTGTCGCGGAAGGTGCTGCCCTCCACCTGCAGCAGCGCGATGTTGCCGACGTAAATCCCGTGCGCGCAGTTGTGCTCGCAGGAGCCGTTGCGGGTGAACTCGCTCCCACGCACCACGATCGTGCCGCCGGGAATGTCGCCGGCCAGGATGCCCTCCTGGTTGTTGACGAACCGCACGTGATCCACCGTCAGCCCCTTGCCCTCGGCGCGGATGCCGGCGCCGTTGCCGTCCGGCACGCGCACGCGGGTCAGCGTCAGGGTGCGGACCGTCACGTTCGCCCCCTGGATCACCAGCGACGCCTTGCCTCCGCACGCCTTGTCGGTGATGACGGCGCCGGCTTCGGAGGCGCCCTCGATGGTCAGGTTGTTCTGCGGCAGCGTCGCGCAGTCGAAATACTCGCCGTCCGCGATCAGGATGCGGTCGCCGTCCTGCGCCGCCGCCGCCGCCTGGGACGGCTGGGCATACGGCTTGCCAGGACCCACCTCCAGCGTGCGGGCGGCAGCCGGGTGCGCCGCCAGCGCCAAGGCTGCCAAGACCCAACGATGTGCCATGCGCAATCCTCTCAAACTTGCCGCAGCGATAGCCGGAATCGTCCGGGGCGGCTACCGCGCCCTGCTCGCGGCGACCCTAATGGCATCCCTGGCGGCAGCGCCCGCGGCCCGCGCCCGGGACCTCGCGGTCGGACCCGGCGAGGCGTTCACGGCGCCCAGCCAGGCCGCCCGCGCCGCCGCCGCCGGGGACCACATCCGCATCGCGCCGGGAACCTATTACGACTGCGCCGTGTGGACCGCCGACGGCCTGGTGATCGAGGGCGCCGGGCCGGGCACGGTGCTGACCGACACGGCCTGCGAGGGCAAGGCGAGCTTCGTCATCCGCGGCCGCGGCACGACGGTGCGGGACCTGGCCTTCGCCCGCATCCGCGTGCCGGACGAGAATGGCGCCGGCATCCGCGCCGAGGCGCCGGACCTGCTGGTCGAGCGCGTCCGCTTCGAGGATGACCAGGACGGCATCCTGGCCGCGGCCCAGCCCGGCGGCGGCACGTTGCAGGTGATCGGCTGCACCTTCGCCGGCATCGGCGCACCCGGCAGCCCGCACCCATCGGCGGCCCTGCTGGCGGGGGCGATGGACCAGTTGGTGGTGCGCGGCAGCAGCATCGCGGCAGGGCGCGCCGGGTCCGCCATCGTGTCGGACGCCCGGCTCACCACCGTGACGGACAGCCAATTCGGCACGGCGGCCGGCCCGGCGGTGCAGGTGTCGGGCGGGCTGGTGATGGAGGGCTCCACCCTGCAATCCGGCCTCGTCAGCGGCCGGCGCGCCGCGGTGCTGGCGTTGCCTGGGACCGATGACGATGCGGCGCTGGCCCTGCGCGGCAACACGCTGGGCGGCGGCGGGGCGCTGTTGCTGAACTGGTCGGGCCGGAGGGCGGCGCTGGCCGCGAACGCGCTCGGGCCGGACGGCGTGGCGGAAAGCAGCGCCGGGTCCTGGTCGTACGGGGCCCGCCGCTCGGCCCGCGCGGCGTATGACGGGCTGCGCGGCGCGGCGCGCCACCTGGCCCGACAAGTGCTTGATCTCGCGGGCGGCCGGTGAACGCCTGGCCATGGCTGCTTGCCGCCCTGGCGCTGGCCGGGCGGGCCGGGGCGGACGAGCTGGTGCTGCCCGCCCCGACCCTGGATCCGGCGGGGCCGGTGATGGCGCTCTGGAAGCCGTCGCCGGCCGCCGCGGGCGCCTTGCAGCTGGACTGGACCGACTCGCTGGGCCGGCTGGTGGAGCGGCATCGCGTGGCCGTGGCGGCGGCGGACCAGGAGGTGGCCGTGCCGCTGGACCTGCGCCGCGCCGTGGCCGCGGACAACCGCGTTGCGGCGCGCTTCCAGCCGCAGGATGGCGAGGCGGAGCGGCGTGCGGAGGCGTCCTTCACCCTGCGTCCCGCGCCGGGCTGGCCAGGCTATCAGGTGCTGATGTGGCAAGATCAGCCGCCGGCCGCCCTGGCAGCGCTGCTGGCGGCCGGCGTGACCGGCACCGCCCTACTGCACCCGCCCGGAGCGATGCAAGCGCGGCGGACCGCCGGCCTGCGCTGGTACACCGAAAACCTTGCGACCGACTTTTACGCGTCTTACCACCGCTACACGTCGGGCCGCGCCGTGACCTGGCGGTTCGACGCCGCCCGCGCGCAGCACCGCGCCGACCCGGCCGACCCCACGGTGTTCGAGCGCGTCCCCAGCCTGTCCGACCCGGCCTGGCTCAGCGCCATCGCCGCGCGGCTGGAGCAGGTCGCCTGGCAGCAAGCGCCATTCCGCCCCCTGTTCCACAACCTCGCCGACGAGGGGGGCATCGCCGACCTGGCGGCAGCGTGGGACTTCGACCGCTCGGCTCCGTCGCTGGCCGCCATGCGGGCCTGGCTGCAGCAGCGTTACGGCACGCTGGCCGGGCTGAACCAGGCTTGGGGCACAGGCTTCGCCGCCTGGGACGCGGTGCAGCCGGCGCTGACCGACGCCGCCATCCACAGCGACGCCGCCCTCCCCGCCTGGATGGATGGCAAGGCCTGGATGGACACTGCCTATGCCTGCGCCGTCCGCGCCGGGGCCGCCGCCCTCCGCCGCGGCGACCCGGCGGCGCTGGCCGGGCTGGAAGGCGCGCAGCCGCCAGGCTGGGGCGGCTACGACTACGGCCAGCTCGCCGGGGCGGTCGATGTCATGGAAATCTACGACGCGGGCAACGCGGTGGAGATCGCCCGCTCCCTAAGCCCAGCGCTGCACGTGCTCACCACCAGCAGCGCCGGCGGCCCGGCGGAGCGGCAGCGCCTGTGGCACGAGTGGCTGCTGGGCGGCCAGGGCCTGGTGCTGTGGGACGACCCGGCCAGCTTCATGGCCGCGGACGGCCAGCCCGGGCCGCGCGCCGCGGAGTTCGCGCCCCTGCTGCAAGTACTGCGAGGGGCCGCCGGGTCGCAGTGGCTGGATACGCCCCCGGAGCCGGCCCAGGTGGCGATCCTGTACTCGCAGCCCAGCTTCCGCATGACCTGGCTGCTCGACCGCCGAGCGGACGGCAAGCCCTGGACGGATCGCGACGCCGAGGCCGAGTTCGCCGCCAACGACGCCTGGCACGCCGCCAATCGCCGCGCCGCCCGCGCTTTGGCGGGGCTGGGAACGCCCGCCCGCTGGATCACGCCGGAGGAGCTGGCCGCCGGCGTGGAGGGCACCCGCGTCCTGGTGCTGCCGCACAGCGTCGCCCTCTCGGATGCCGAGATGGCCGCGATCCGGCGGTTCGCGGCGGCAGGCGGCCTGGTGCTGGGCGACGGGCCGGCCGGCCGCTACGACGAACTGGGCCGGGCACGGCCCGCGCCGCTCGCCGTGCCGGCGCCGGACGCGATGCGCGCAGACGGGGCGGGGCTGAGCGAGTTGGCCGGGCTGCTGGCCGCCGCGGGAACACCGCCGCTGCGGCTGTTCGACCAGGACGGCGAACCGGCGCGCAACCTGGATGTGCGCCTGGCCCGTGCCGGCGGCGTGCTGCTCATCGGCTTGCAGCGTCTGCCGGGCGGCGGGGGCGGCGACGTCCTGCTCCGGCTGCCGCAGCCTGCCTTCATCCAACCGCTGCTCGGCGGCGCGGCAGCCCAAGCCGACCACCTCACCCTTCAGCTCGGCCCGGTGGACCCGGTGGTGCTGGCGGTATCGACAAGGCCGGTTTCGGCCGTCGCCCTGGACGGCCCGGCGCGCGCCATGGCGGGCGACCTGGTGGAGTTCCGCCTGTCGCTGGCAGGCGAGGCGGCGCATTGGGTGGACATCGCCGTCACCGGGCCGGACGGCGCCGTGCCGGCGTTAGCGGAAACCATCCGCGTGCCGCCCGGCGTCAGCCCATGGCGGCTGCGCCTGGCCCTCTCGGACCCGCCCGGCCCGTGGCAGGTGCAGATGACGGATGCGCTGGGCGGCGGTCCCATCCAGGCGGCCCTTGCGGTCCGCTAGGCGGCCGTCAGGATGGGGCAGCGCCCTCCGGAGTCAGCCCATACAAGGTCCAGCCCGAGACCGACTCATGGGCGACAGGGTGCAGCCAGCCCGGCGCGTCACCCGCGTTGAGTCGATCGTACAAGGTCTTGGGTGGGTGACCCAGCGCGGCGGCTTCGGACAGGTCGGGGCAGATCAGGACATAATCCACCTTGGCCGCCGCCAGCTCGGGTGGAACCGCATCCAGGCCGCTTGCCTGCCACGCCGCCCGCAGCCGCATGTAGCCGGCGATGCCCGTGTGGTACAGCGACCCCACGATCTTCACCCCGGTCCGGTAGAGCAGCTCAGGGCCGGCATTTACGTCCGCCAGAATCACGTGGCCGGTGTAGGGCGACAGGAGGGCAGACGCCGCCTGCAACGAGCATTGCAGCTCGCCGGCCTTGCGCGACGCCGCCTGCTCGGCCTCGGCCTTGGTGATGAGCATCTGGCCCATGAGCCCGGGCACGCAGAGGAACCCGGCCAGCAAGCCGGGCCGCAGCAGCACGCGCCACCGCTTGACCCCCGGCCGGCTGACGCGGGCAAGCAGCATGGGCAGCATCACCGCCGCGCCCGCCGCCGGGTAGATCGAGAAGCGCAGGTGCATGATGGCAAGAGCCAGGCTCGCAGCCCCGCAGAGCCCTGCGTAGCCCCAGAGCACCTGAGGCAAGGAGCCTGCCCGCCCGGCGCGCGACTCAGCGGCGGTGAAGGCGAGCGCGGCCAGCACGGCCAAAACGCCGCTCAGGGCAAAGAGCGTGAGCGGGCCTGGCGTCCGCAGCGGCTGCATCTCTTGGATGTTGCCGAAGAAGGCCACCGCCTCATCGGGCGTCATCAGGCCAGAAAGGCCTCGCAGGTAGGCCGGGAACAAGGCAAGCCAGGCAGCCGCAGCCGCAACGACGGCGATGCCGATGGCGGCGAAGCGCGCTGGCAGCGTCAAGCGGGCGAGGCGCAGCATGTGCGGGACCCAGCATGCCATGCAAACGAGCAGGCTGAAGACGAGGAACGCAGCCGAAAGGCGGTCCAGCTCCGGCGCGCCACGCCCGGCAAGCGGCGGGTCGAGCACGAGCCCGGACGCGATGACGGCGAGCAAACAGGTTCCGGCGGCGGCGAGGGCCCTGGCGACTGCGGGCGATGGCCGGGTGGCCCAGGAGACGAAGATGCCGCCGATCGCCATCATGCCGTAGGGCATCGCCTCCGGGCTGAGCCAGATGCCGAGGCCGACGAGGCAGCCGGCCAGCCCGCCGGCCCGCCGGCTGCCGAACGCCGCCCGGCCGGCAGCGCCCCAGCCGGCCACAGCAAGGGCCGCCAGCGCCACATGATGCGTCACGTCGCCGAGCTGGCCGTAGTTCAGGATTGGCGGCGCCAGGGCTGCGGCGACTGGAGCCGTCCACAGCCACTCCCGCGAGGCGAGCGGCGCTGCGGCCCATGCACACAAGAGGCCGAGCGCAGCCACCGAGAGCGGCCCGACGAGAATGCCTGCCCAGTACAGCGCCGACGCAGGAGGCAACGCCAGCCGCAACGGCGCACGCAGCAGGAGAATGAGGCCGTCCATGAGATGCGACCATGGCAGCACCACGCCGCCGCCGGAGGAGTCGCGGGCGACCATGTACCCGAACCAGTGCCCCGCGTCCAACGCATCGCGCAGGCGCAGCAGCGTCATGTAGCTGTCAGGGTCTTGGAGCGTGCCCTGCATGACCAAGGCAGGATTATGCGGCTTGATCAGCAGGAGGATTGTTGCTGCGACCAAGGCGTAGAGCGCGTAATCTCGGCGGGATGGCGCATGAGGGTTGAGGAGAGCCACCGTCATAGCTGCTTTGCTTGAACCCGTGCCGGAGTTGCATGTGCAAACCCAAGCTAGGCGCAACACACTAAGCGAACGTGTAAGCCTCGCAGCGCTTCATGGTGCACCGGGAAGGGCGCGGGCTTCCCGTTGGCCTATCCAATTATGTCGCGTGTCCAAGGGGCAGGGCCCCGACCTTTGCTTGGCTGGGCTTCGCGGCCTGCACGCCAGCACCGCTCGGTTGCGGTCGGAGCGGGTGCATCAGTTGCCCGGCCAGCGAAGCAGGCATCTCCGCAGTGATGCCGTACGTCGCCGGCCACTGGTCGCGTGGCAGATGGTAAGTGCCGAAGATTCGATCGAGCCAGGGCAGCATGGAGGCGAAATTGCGGTCCAACGGCTCGGCCAGGGTGTGATGCCAGTGATGGAAGGCCGGCGTGGCGACAAGCCATTCCAGCGGGCCCAGCCGCCAGCGCAGATTGGCATGGATGAAAAATCCCCACACCGTCGCGAGGAGCGCGAGCAACACGGCGATGGAGCTGCCCGAGGCGCTCATCGGATTAGCGAGCCCGAGCACGTAAAGCGGCGTCAGGCCGACAAGGCGGGTAAACACCATGTCCACCGGATGGACGCGGGTGTGGACCATGAAGTTCATGTGCTCGGCGCTGTGATGGACCGCGTGGAAGCGCCACAGCAGGGGAATTTGGTGACTTAGGCGATGGCCCCAGTAGAAGCCAACCTCCCCCACGACCAGGCCCACGACGGCTCGCAGCCAGAACGGCCAGGCCGCGATGGCAACGTGGATGGAATTGGGCACCACGCGATGCGCTTCCCAGGCAACGAGGGAAAGTGGCAGCGCAAGCAGCAAGCCGGGCAGTAGGCTGCTTAGGAAGTAGTAGCCCAGATCGACCGCGATCGCCTTGCGGAAGATTTTCTGCGGGTGCAGCGCGAACAGCCGCTCCAGCGGCAGGAATATGGTGGCAAGCAGCACCAGCCATAGGCAAAGCCTCGTCACACTGACAGCGGCGAGCAAGAGATGGTGCTGGTCCAGCAGGGCGGTCAAAGCTGCGATCCTTGTTGGCGGAAATGGCGAAGGCCAGCAACCGGCACGAGGTGCCGGTTGCTGGCCCAGCCTGCTCAGGCTGCGGTTGAGCTGACGGCAGAGCTGCGGCGCAGCGAGACAACAGCGCCAATGCCCAGCAGTCCAAGGCCGATCAGCAGCAAGCTGCCAGGCTCGGGCACGTCCACCAGGGACACGCCATCGAGAAAGGAGATCGGCGGCGCCCCGCCCGGCGTGCCAACTGCCAGGAACGACAGCACCTCGGACGTGGCCGTCGCGTTGAAGACCAGGGTTTGCGCCTCCCACGGGCCGACTCCGCCCTGCGGCAGCGAATACAGGCTGGAGTCCTGCGTGGAGCTGCCCAGGCTGACCGCCCATTGCTCGGTGGTCGGGCCGGTGAAGTTGACCTGCTGCCCGGCGGCCTGGTCGAACGTCACTGCATAGTTGTCGCCGATTGCCAGGCCGTTGATCGTCTGGCTGATCGAGTGGGCATAGATCGGATCGCCGTCGGCCTCGACGAAATTGCCGCCATCCGGGCTGGTGGTCGGGAACGGGCCATAGACCGGCAGCTTGCTCCCGCTGGCGTCCGCGGTGCCGGGCGTGTCGAGATAGACCAGGGCGTTCGGGTCGCCGCCGCCGTCCCAGCCGACAACGTCGTTGAGGAAGTGCTGCTGGCCGGGTGCGTTCGTCATCTCGAACGAGCCGTTGGTGACGAGGTTAGGCGCGGCCCAAGCGGGGGCGACCAGGGCGGCAAGCGCCAAGGCGGGCGCGAACTTCAAGCAAGACCAGTGAGAACTCATGCAGGATTTTCCTGTTGCCGAACAAAAGCATGATGCGATCGTTTGTGGGCAACTCAGCAAGTTCCGAGCCAAATTCGCCGGGCTCGGTTGCAAAACAAAATTATCACGTCGGCGCAGGGGTTTACGCTGGATCCAGCCAGCGACCTCGACGCGCAAGGCTGGGCCGCAAGAGCCGAGTGTAAAGTTTGTTGACGGTCGATAATGGATTTATCACGCCTGCATGCCAGGCTGTAGACTGAATTCCTGCTGCCAAAGGACCAGCGTCGGCAGGTCGGCGTGAGGGGTGGCGGGTGGCCCGCGGCAGGGCGAGGCGGGTTTGCTCCATCACGCCCGCGTGCGCTAGACCGGCCCATCGCAGCCGGAGACACCCGCCCATGCCCGTGATGGCCGACCGCTGGATACGCCGCATGGCGCAGGACCACGCCATGATCGAACCGTTCACGGAGGCGCAGAAGCGGGACGGGGTGATCAGCTACGGCCTATCTTCCTACGGCTACGATGCCCGGGTGGCGGACGAGTTCAAGATCTTCACCAACGTGGACAGCGCCGTGGTGGACCCCAAGGCGTTCGACCCGAACAGCTTCGTGGACCGGCGCGGCCCCGTGGCCACCATCCCGCCCAACAGCTTCGCGCTGGCCCACACCATCGAATATTTCCGCATCCCGCGCGACATCCTTGTGGTCTGCCTCGGCAAGTCGACCTATGCGCGCTGCGGCATCATCGTGAACGTGACGCCGCTGGAGCCGGAGTGGGAGGGCCAGGTGACCATCGAGATCAGCAACACCACCCCCCTGCCCGCCCGCGTCTATTCCGGTGAGGGCATCTGTCAGTTCCTGTTCCTGGCCGGCTCGGAGCCGTGCGAAACCAGCTACGCCGACCGCGCCGGCAAGTACATGCGCCAGCGCGGCACCAGCCTGCCGCGGATGTGAGGAGATGAGCATGGACCAGATACGCATTCGCGGCGGCCGCCCGCTGCATGGCGAGATCGCCATCTGCGGCGCCAAGAACGCGGCGCTGCCGCTGATGGTCGCCGGGTTGCTGACAGACGAGCGGCTGGTACTGCGCAACGTGCCCCGGCTGGCGGACATCGACACCATGGGCAGCCTGCTGGCACAGCACGGCATTGCGGTGGAACCAGCCGGGAATGACGGCCGCGCCCTTTCGCTCGGCGGGTCCATCAAGTCTACGACCGCGCCGTACGACATCGTTCGCAAGATGCGCGCCTCCGTGCTGGTACTGGGGCCGCTGCTGGCGCGCTGCCGCGAGGCGAACGTGTCGCTGCCGGGGGGCTGCGCCATCGGCACCCGGCCGGTCGACCTGCACCTGCGCGGCCTGGAGCAGATGGGCGCGCAGATCGAGCTGGCCGCCGGCTACATCCACGCCACCGCCCCGGGCGGCCTGCGCGGGGCGGACATCGTACTGCCGTTCGCCTCCGTCGGCGCGACCGAGAACCTGCTAATGGCCGCGTGTCTCGCGGACGGGCAGACCACCATCGCCAACGCGGCGCGCGAGCCGGAGATCGACGACCTTGCCGCCTGCCTGGCGGCCATGGGGGGGCGCATCGGCGGGATCGGCAGCGGCACGCTCACCATTGAAGGCGTCAAGGCGCTGCACGGCGCCATCCACCCGATCATCCCCGACCGGATCGAGACCGGCACCTACGCCTGCGCCGCCGCCATCACTGGCGGCACCGTGCTGCTGCGCGGGGCGGACCTGTCGCACCTGGCTGCCGTGCGCTCCGTCATGCACGCCGCCGGCGTCGAGCTGGAGGCCGAAGCGGACGGCGTGCGTGTGACCCGGCGCAACGGCCTGCACGGTACGGATGCGATGACCGAGCCTTACCCCGGCTTCCCCACCGACATGCAAGCGCAGTTCCTGGTGCTGATGTCGGTGGCGCAGGGGGCGGCGATGGTGACGGAAACCATCTTCGAAAACCGCTTCATGCACGTGAGCGAGCTGACCCGCATGGGGGCGCACATCAACGTTCACGGCTCCTCCGCCATCGTGCGCGGGGTGCCGGGCCTGTCCGGGGCGCCGGTGATGGCAACCGACCTGCGGGCCAGCGCCTCCTTGGTCATCGCCGGGCTGGCAGCGGCGGGCGAGACGGTGGTGAACCGGGTGTACCACCTGGACCGCGGCTACGAAGCGCTGGAGCAGAAGCTCGCGGCGTGCGGCGCGGACGTGGAGCGGGTGGCGGGCTGACCCTCAGTCCTGCTTGCGGCAGGGCATCTGCCCAGCGGCGATCAGAGCGTCCGTGATGGCGATCATGCGGCGGCCCTGGTGATAGACGGCATCCAGGTCCTCCTGCCGGGGCGGCCGGTTTTCCGCACCGACGATGGCGGATGCACCGTAAGGCGACCCGGCTTCCAGCATCGCCTCGTCCGTGTAGCCGGTCGGCACGATGACCATGCCGAGATGGGCCATGGGCGGGTAGAGCGACATGGTGACCACCTCCGTGCCGCCATGCGGCCAGGACGCCGCGGCGAACGCGCCACCCACCTTGCCGGCCAGGGTGCCCTTCTTCCACTGCGGGCCGAGTTGGTCGAGGAACGCCTTCAACTCCGTGGCCATCGCGCCGAAGTAGCAAGGCGTGCCGAACAGGATCGCGTCGGCCCAGTCGGCGTCCTTCGTGGTCGGAGCCTCATACAGCGCGTTCTGCCGCTGCGCGTTCTCCATCCAGCCTTTGCCCTGGGACATGATCTCGGTGCCCACCACCTCGCGCGCCCGGCGCACCCGCACATCGGCCCCGGCCTCCTGCGCGCCCTTGGCTGCTGCCTTGGCGAGCGTCTCGATCGAGCCGCTGCGGGAGTAGAAGGCGATAAGCAAGCGGGTGGGTTCGGCCAAGGCAGCCTCCGGTTCAGCAAGGTCAACAGGTGATGCTGGGCGGGCCTGCGGTAAGACGCCTGCTAGGTGACGTCTCCGAACGCGCGCCGCTTGAGGTCCTGCAGCCGGTCAACGCCGCCGGGCGCCTTCGGGTTCAGCGCCAAGGCGCGCTTCCACGCCTCGTAGGCGCCCCTCCAGTCGCTGCGCTGCTCGGCGATGTGCGACAGGTCCTCGAAAGCCATGAACTGCCGCGGCTCGCGCTTGATGACTTCGGCGATGTCCCGCTCCGCCCCAGCCGTGTCGCCCAGGCGAGAGCGGGCCAGGGCGCGCCCATGCCAGCCTTCCTGAAGGTCTGGCTGCAAGTCCAGCGCGGCATCGAAGTCGTCTAGTGCTTCGGACGGGTGGTCCTCCACCTCGCCCATGCCGTGCATGAGCAGCAGCTTGGTGGCCGGCGTCGCCTGAGCGAGCCACTGGGCCTGGATCGCTCCCTCGATGGTGGTCGCGGCAGCCTCGTCCGGCGCCACCGCCAACATGCCGAACAGCCGGTCCAGCATCTGCTCCCGCGTCGGCTGCGCCGGCGCTTGGGCAAGCGCAGGCGTCGCCAGCAGGAGCGCCATGGCAGCCGGCCGGATCATGCCGCTTGGGCCACCGTCTCAGGCAGCTCCGCTGGACGAGGGCCCCCCGCCATCCAGTCCAGCAGCTCGACCGTATGGATGGTGGGCAGGCCGCCGCCCGCCAGCTGCGTGAGGCAACCGATGTTGCCGGCCGCGATCAGGTCCGGCTGGGTGCGGCGGATGTTGTCCAGCTTGCGCTCCCGCAGGCGTCCGGCGATCTCCGGCTGCAACAGGTTGTAGGTTCCGGCCGAACCGCAGCACAGGTGCCCCTCCGCCGGCTCCGCCACGGTGAACCCGGCGTTGCGCAGCAGGCCCTTCGGCTGGGTCAGCACCTGCTGACCGTGCTGCAGGGAGCAGGCAGCGTGGTAGGCCACCACCAGCCCGGGCGGCTCTCGGCTCGGCATGTAGCCCGCGTTGAACAGGAACTCTGACACATCCTTCGCCAGGGTGGACACGCGCTCGGCCGCCTCCCGCTCCGGCTCGTTGCGGAACATGTAGCCGTAATCCTTCAGCGTGGTGCCGCAGCCGGACGTGTTGACCAGGATGGCGTCCAGCCCCTCCCCGTCAGCCTCGGCCGTCCAGGCGGCGATGTTGGCGCGGGCGGACACCATCGCCGGGTCATGCTGGCCCATGTGGTGGGTCAGCGCACCGCAGCAGCCGGCGGCGGGCACCACCACCACGTCGTAGCCCATGCGGGTGACGAGGCGGATGGTGGCCTCGTTGATGGAGGGGGCCAGCACCTGCTGCGCGCAGCCCGCCAGCAGCGCCACTCGGCCGCGGCGCTCGCCCTCGGCACGGTGCACGCCGTTTACCCCGCGGCGGGGCGGCAAGGTGGCGGGCGCCAGGTCCAGCATGGCGCGCAGCCGTCCGCCCAGCACGCCGCCGGGAATCAGGCCGCGGAACGGCTTGGCCAGCCGCGCGCCCAGCATGGCCAGCCGCATCCGGCCGGGGTGGGGCAGCACGCGCACCAGCACGTCGCGCAACAGGCGCTCGTGCCAGGGGCGGCGATAGGTTTCCGCGATGTAGCGCCGGCCGTGATCAACCAGATGCATGTAATTCACGCCGGAAGGGCAAGTGGTCATGCAGGACAGGCAGCTCAGGCAACGATCCACGTGCTTGACCACTTCCGCGGTGGCGGGCCGGCCTGACTCAAGCATGTCCTTCATCAGGTAGATGCGCCCACGTGGGCTGTCCAGCTCGTCGCCCAGCAGCACAAAGGTGGGGCAGGTCGCGGTGCACATGCCGCAATGCACGCAGGTCCGCAGCACCTTGTTGGCGGAGGAGGTTTCAGGATCGCGCAGCTGTTCGGCGGTAAAGCTGGTCTGCACGCTAGCCTCCTGCGGACATGCGCCCGGGATTGAGAATGGAAGCCGGGTCCATCACGGATTTGACTCGGCGGCTGATCACGGCAAGCGCCGGCGGCTCCGGCGGCACGACGGCGACGGAGGCGCGCATGCCTTCGGGGCCGCGCATCAGCGTCCAGGTGCCGCCCGACGCCGAGGCGGCGGCCATGACCTCGCCGTGCGCCGCCGGGTCGCCAGCAAGCCAGACAAGGCCGCCGCCCCAGTCGAGGAAGCCGTGGAGCCCGGTGATTGCCAGCACACGCGGCCCAGCGGAGGGACGCACAGACACGCGCCAGACGGCGTCGCTGGGTTCGATCGGAAGCGGCGCTGCATCCCGCACGGCGCGCCAGGCAACGCGGCTGAGGCTGTCGCCCAGCAGTTCCGCGCGGCCATGCGGCTTCAGGTCCAGAGCGAGGCGGCCAGTGCGATAGGCGACAGAGGCGGTGAAGTCCTCGATCCGCACCAGCGTCACGGGCGCACCGAACGCGGCGAGGCTGGGCACCCGCGCCGCAGCCTCAGCAGGCAACCAGGCTGCCCCCGACACGCCATAGGGCGAGCCGAGCGCCGCGGAGAGCGCCGCCACGCCCGCTGCAGCGTCCAGCCCGGGCAGCACCAGCGTGCCCGTGGCTTCCGATGCGGGCAGCACCTTCAGGGTGACCTCCGTGATGACGCCGAGCGTGCCGTGGCTGCCGGCCAGCAGCTTGCACAGGTCGAGCCCGGTGACGTTCTTAAGCACTCGGCCGCCGGAGTGGAACATGTCGCCGGCGCCATCCACGGCGCGGATCCCCAAAAGGTGGTCCCGCATGGCACCGGACGCGATGCGGCGAGGGCCGGAAAGGTTGGTGGCGACCACGCCGCCGATCGTTTGACCACCCTCACTGCCAAGCAGGGCGGACAGGTCGGGCGGCTCGGCGATGAGGTGTTGGCCATGTTCGGCCAAGGCGGCCTCGATGACGGCAACCGGCGTGCCGGCACGGGCGGAGATCACCAGCTCCTTGGGCGCGTAGAGGGTAACGCCGGTCAGGTTGCGGGTGGACAGGGAGCGTGCAGCCTGCACGGGGCGGAGCATGGCCCGCTTGGTGCCGGCGCCCTCGATGAGCAACGGCTCGTGGGCGGCATAGGCGGCGGCAACAGCCTGGGCGATGCCAGCTTCGTCAACAGGCCCTTCAGATGGGCGGAGGGCCACCGCGGCGCTCACGGGGACAAGCCTAAGCCGCGAGCCGGGGCGTCTCTGCCTTGAGCGGGAACACCTTGGCCGGGTTCAGCAGCCACTCCGGGTCAAACGCCGACTTCAGCTCGCGCTGCCGCTCCAGCTCCGGCTCGGAGAACTGCACGCCCATCAGGTCACGTTTTTCGATTCCGACGCCGTGCTCGCCGGTGAGGCAGCCGCCCACCTCCACGCACAGCTTCAGGATATCCGCGCCGAACGCCTCCGCCGCGTGGAAGCTCGTCTCGTCATTGGCGTCGAACATGATGAGCGGATGCAGGTTGCCGTCGCCGGCATGGAAGATGTTGGCGACCTTTAGCCCGTACTGGTCGCTCATCTCGCCGATCCGGCGCAGCACGTGCGGCAATTGGCTGGTGGGGATGGTGCCGTCCATGCACAGGTAGTCCGGGCTGATCCGCCCCACGGCGCCGAACGCGCCCTTGCGGCCCTTCCAGATCGCCAGACTCTCCTCGGCAGACTGCGACACCTTCATGCTGAGCGGCGCGAACGGCTCGCACAGCGCCTTGATGCGGCCCAGCAGGTCGTCCTGCTCGGCCACGCTGCCTTCCACCTCGATGATAAGCATGGCCTCCGCGTCCAGCGGGTAGCCGGCATGGGCGAACGCCTCGCAAGCGTGAATCGCCGGGCGGTCCATGAACTCCAGCGCCACTGGGATGATGCCGGAGCCGATGATGGCGTCCACGCACTGGCCGGCAATCTCGTTGGAGTTGAACGCGGCCAGCATCGCCCGCGCTCCCTCCGGGGCCCGCAGGATGCGCACCACCACCTCCGTCACCACGGCGAGTTGACCCTCGCTGCCGGTCAGCAGGCCGAGCCAGTCATAGCCCGCTGCGTCCACATGCGCGCCGCCGATCCGCAGCACCTCGCCGTCCATGGTCACGGCGGTCAGCCCGAGCAGGTTGTTGGCGGTCACACCGTATTTGAGGCAGTGCGCGCCGCCCGAGTTCATGTTGACGTTGCCGCCGATCATGCAAGCCAGCTGGGAGGACGGGTCCGGCGCGTAAAAGAAGCCTTGGCCCGCCACCGCCTGGGTGATGCCGATGTTGGTGACGCCCGCCTGCACGGTGGCGCAGCGATCCCCGTAGTCGATGTCTAGGATGCAGTTCATCCGCATCAGGCCGACCACCACGGCGTCCGCCAGCGGCATGGCGCCGCCGGCCAGGCTGGTGCCGGCGCCGCGGGGCACCACGCGCACGCCCATGCCGTGGCATAGCGCCAGCACGGCAGCGACCTGTTCGGTGGTTTCCGGCAGCGCCACGGCGAGCGGCACTTGGCGGTAGGCGGAAAGCCCGTCTGTTTCGTAGGGCCGCAGCAACAGCGCCTCGGCGATCACGCCGCTCTCCGGCAGAAGGGCGCGTAACCTGGCCACGATCTCGTCCCGCCGCGCAAGCACGTCCGGTTTCGGTTCGGGCAAGGCGAGCATGGCACCCTCCAGCGTTTCTTATCCGCCGAACATGAGGGCTAATTCCAAACGCGGCAAGCGCCAGCGCCGAAATCATTATAGACACCGATTCCGCCCGACGCACATCGAGCGATTCGTCTCAGGAGGGACCCGATCACCCAGAATCGGAGGCGAGCAAAAGGCCGCTGGAGGCAGCCTTGCGGCAGTTAGCCCTGGCGGGCCTTCATGCGCGGGTTCTTCTTGTTGATCACATAGACCCGGCCACGGCGGCGCACCACGCGGCAGTTCTTGTCGCGGAGCTTGGCCGACTTCAGGCTGTTGCGGATCTTCATGGCTTCGGGCTCGGTGGAACAGGAGGCGTGCGGATACCGGCGACACCTGCCCCTGTCAACCCGACGCTGGGGGCGTTGACGCCGCCAAGCGCCGAGCGGATGACGGCACCCTCCCGCAAGGACCCGGCGATGAAGCGCAACAGCGCGACCTGGATGGCGTTCCTGGCCATGGCGTTCGCCGTGGTCGGGCTGATCGGCGTGTTCGCCAGCTACGCCGCCCCCCTGCCGCTGCAACGCGCCCTGGCGCGGGACGCGGCGTTGGACGCGGCGCTGGCTACGGATGGCGGCAAGGCCGCGCTGGAACCGCTGCGGGACCGGCTGGACGACAGCGCCGCCGCCGTGATCGACGGCGGGGGACCGTTGGCGGACCGTGTGGCCACGGCGCGGGCGGCCATGCACGCGGAACTGGAGCACGAGGCGGCGGCGGTCGGCGCACGGCTGCGGCTGGAGCTAGTGGTGGTCACGGTCGTGGCCGCCGGGTTCGGCATGGTGGTCCTGGGAGCCGCCGCGCGCCAGGCCTGAGACGGATCAGAACAGGCCGAACAGCTGCCGCAGGAAACCCGGCGCCAGGGCCGAGAGCGGGTTGATGGACACCGTCGGGTCCGACAACGGCCCGTGCAGGCCGTAGGTGGCCGCGAACACGCCGCCGCCCTGCTCCGGGCTGAACAGCTTGCCCAGCAGCGGCAGACGGCCCGGCAGCGCATTGAAAAAGTAGGCCGGCACTACTGTGCCGTGCAGGTTCACCAGCTTGCGGCTGAAATCGAACGAGCCGTTCGCCGTGAGGCCAAGCGAGGAGCTGAAGGCGCGGGCGTTCTCCACCGTCAGCAGCGGGCCTTGCAGGCGGAAAGAGGTCGCCATCCGGTCGAACACCAGGCCCGGCCCACGCAGCGCATCGACCAGGCCATATAGCGTGACCGCCTGCAGCACCTTGCCCACCACGGGGGCGCTGCGGACATTGAATGATCGCACATCCATTTTGCCGTCGAAAGGAGCCGCCGCCAGCCTGTCGTCGAATGCGCCATCCAAGGCGAGGGCGCCGCCATCCACCTCCGTCGCAAGGTCGGTTTCGCGCAGCAGCAATCCTAGGTCAGCCACCGTCAGGCTTATGCGGCGGGACGCGCCGGTGTCGGTGAGGGTGAGCCGCAGCCGCTCCGGCCCATCCGTGGCCAGCCGCGCCGCGTTGACCCGGCCGCTCACGCCGCTCGCCGCCACAACCACCGGGCCCAGCTCCCGGCCCGGGCCGAACGAGACGTGATCGAACCGCAGATCGACCACGTACGGTGTGCCGAGACCGGACGGCTCGGCCTCGGCGTCGGAGGCGGCCGGCGCGTTCTTGGAGGATAGCTGCCCTTCCAGGTCCAGCCGCGGCCCGGCGAGCGTGACGCGGTAAGGCTCGCCTTCCTTCTGCGGCAACATGATGGTGCCGGTGGCGTTCGTGCGGCCGATCTCGCCGTGCAGCAGGTGGACCACGGACGGCCGTCCGTTCACCAGCGTGCTGCGCGCCTGCACGGCGAGGCCCGGCGCCTCTGCCTGCAAGTCCTCCAGGCCGACAACCCGGCCATGGTCCAGCAAGGCTTCGCCCTGGATGCGGCCCGGCGTGCCGGCGGTCTTGGACCAGCCCAGCGGGGTGACGAAGGCCGCATCCTTCAGGTCCGCGTCGAGCCGGAGGGTGGCGGTGCCGTCGCGCCGTTCCGCATAGTCGATCGCCGCCGCCAGCTTGCCGCCGGTCAGCCCGGCCGCGCCCAGCCCCGCCGCCTTCGCGTCCTTGGGCGTGAGGCCAAGGCGGACCGCGACGTGCTCCGTCACGGCGGCGCTGGGACCGTCGCGGAAGTCCAGCTGCGCCGTCACGTTGCTGGAGATGTGTGCCAGCAGCGCCGGGCCGCTCAGGGTCATGCCGGTGTTGGTCACGTCGAAGGCGAGCTGCCCGGCGTCCAGGTCGTGCCCGCCTGCGATGTCGCCAAGATGGGCGTCGGCCACCTGGCCGCTCACGTGGATCAGGACCTGGTCCGGCGTCAGTTTGGACTCCAGCGGCAGCTGCACCGTCACATGCGCGGCCACTGCTCCGGCCGGCGCCTTGAACGCGGCCGACCGGTCGCGCGCCTGCTTGAGCGGCGAGCTGCTCATCAGGGTGAACACGCCGGCGAGCGGCCCCGCGAGGTCCAGGTTGATCAGACCGGTCTGGTCGTGGACGTTCATGCCGTCGATCCGCATGGTGGCGGATTTCAACTGCAACCCGGAATCGTGCCCGGAGGCGGCGGTGATGGTCAGGATGTCCGGCCGCGGCCAGGCAAGGACGGCGTGGACGCGCTCCACCGGCGGGATGGGCCGCAGCCACCAGATGGTTAGGTCATCCCCGGCCATGGAGCCGCCGGACTCCGTGACGGCCAGGCCGCTCCCATCCTGCGCAGCCTCCACGGTGAAGGTGAAGCGGCCATCATGCACCGTCCCATCCGTCAGATTCTTCACCAGCCATGGCCGGGAGCCGCCGCCCACGCGCTCCGGCCAGATGGACCCAAGATCCGCCAGGGCGAGGTGGTCCGCGGTGGCGGTCAGGTGCGCCTTGATGCGGCCATCCGCGCGCTCGGCCGTGCCGGACAGCACGGCGGCGGTGGGCGGCGCGCCGGAGGGCGGCTGCACGACGATGCGCAGTGCCCGCAACGTGGCCGCGTCCGGCGTGCCGTCCGCGTCGAGCGACAGGGAGGCGAACTGGGCCGCATTGGTGCTGCCGCCCTTGGCCGGCAGGTTGACCAGGCCGGGCCCAGCCTGGGCGTGCACGGCGGCGTGCCGCAACTCCATGGCGGGGCCGAACGCAGCCTCTCCCTGCAGCGCGACCGCAGCGTCCAGCGCGGACAGGGCGTGCAAGGCGGGAACCGCAGCGGCCAGGGCGGCGGGCGAGACGGGCGACAGCGAAACCTGCCCGGATGCGCCGGACGCGCCATAGCTGCCCTGCGCCGCCACCTGTGCCGAGACGGGGCCGGCAGCGGCCGTGGCCGTCGCCTCCCCGGCCAGGGCGCCGGCAGCGTCCCGCTGCAGCTGCACGGCGCCGTCGCGCAGCTGGCCCCACTCCGCCACGTCCACCTGAACGTCCGTGGCGCTGAGGTGGCGCAGGCCGGCCAGCGCGCGCTGGAGCCGCAGGTCCAGGGCGCGGGACGGCCCAGCGGCCGGGGACACGCGCAGCCGCAGCCCGTCCACCGTCACGTCCTCCGGCTCCAGCCGGCCCAGGAACAGCGGGTGCAGCGCCAGGGTCGCCGTCAGGGACCGCATGGATTGCGGCGGCAGCGCCCCGTCCGTCACGGCCACCTCCAGCACCCTGCCGCCCTCCGCCCGGCGCAGCACTAGCGTGACGTGGCCGGCGGCGAGGCCCGGGGCGGCCAGCGGCGCCAGCCACCGTGCCAGCCCCGTCACATCGAGCGGCCGGTCGGACAGCCGCCACACCAGGCCGCCGGTCGCCGCCAGCGCCAGCAGCGCCGTACCCAGCGCCAGGCTCAGCAGCTGATGGGCCAGTCCGGTTGCATGTTGCCTCAGCACCGGTTGACCCGGCGGCGCAGCGGGACAGAGTGGCTGCCATGACGCCCCCGGCCGCCCTCACCGATCCAGCCTGGCCCATCCCCGCCGATCCCACCGCCGCCGCCATCCTGCTGGACCGCTTCGCCGCGGCGGGGGCAGCAGAAGCCAGGCTGCTGCGGCAGCCGGAGGCGGCGGCCATGCTGCGCGCGCTGGGCGGCAACAGCCCGTTCCTGGCGGACCTCGCCGTGCGGGAAAGCGCCGCCGTGCTCCGGCTGTGGCGCGACGGGCCGGAAGCCGTGGTCGCATCCGCCCTGCGGGACGTGGTGCGCAGCCCCGCCGGCGCGGACCGCCCGGCGCTGGCCGCCACCCTGCGCCGGGCCAAGCGCCGGGTGGCGCTGGCCACCGCGGTCGCCGACATCGGCGGGTTGTGGGGGCTGGAGCAGGTGACCGGCGCGCTGTCCGACCTGGCGGAGGCCGCGCTGGACGCCGCCCTGGCGCACAGCCTGCGCGCAGCCCAAAGGCGCGATGGGGCACGCGGCGCGCTGCGGCTGCCGCCCGGCCGCCGGCTGCTGGCCGAGTGCGGGCTGGCGGTGCTGGGCATGGGCAAGCTGGGCGCGCGCGAGCTGAACTATTCCAGCGATATCGACCTCGTCCTGCTCTACGACCCCGCCCGCCACGCGTCCCGTAGCGAGGGGCTGGGCGCAACCTTCACCCGGCTCACGCGGGATTTATGCACCCTTATGGAGGCGCGGGACGCGGAGGGCTACGTTTTCCGCACCGACCTGCGGCTGCGGCCGGACCCGGGCGCCACCCCGCCGGCCATCGCCCTGCCCGCCGCCCTCGCCTACTACGAGACGGCCGGGGAGAACTGGGAGCGCGCCGCCATGATCAAGGCGCGGCCGGTCGCCGGGGATCGCGCCCTGGGTGCACGCTTCCTGCGCGAGGTACGCCCCTTCATCTGGCGGCGCCACCTGGACTTCGCGGCCATCGCTGACATCCGCGCCATGAAGCGCCGCATGGACCACCATCACGGCGCCGCGCTGCGCACCGCCGGCAGCTCCGTCTCCCGCGTGGCCGGCCATGACGTGAAGCTGGGCGAGGGCGGCATCCGCGGCGTGGAGTTCGCCGCCCAAACCATGCAGCTGGTGTGGGGCGGGCGCGACCCGGCGTTGCGCGTGCCCGGCACGCTTGCGGCCCTGAACGCCCTGGCCCGGGCCGGTCACCTGCCCCGGGACGCGGCGGACGCCATGGCCGCGGCCTACCGTTTCCTCCGCACGGTCGAGCATCGGCTGCAGATGGTGGCGGACCGCCAGACCCACTGCCTGCCGTCCGACCCGGCCGGGGTGGAGCGGTTCGCCGCCTTCATGGGCTACGGCAGCGGCGAGGCCTTCGCCGGCGCGCTGCTGGCGCAGCTGGAGCGGGTGCAGGAGCTGGACGCGCACCTGTTCGACCAGGCGGAGCTGCCGGGGGAGGCCATCACCCTGGACAGCCTGCACGCCGACGGCTTCGCCGAACCGGGCCGGGTGCTGGCCGCCGTCCAGTCCTGGCGCGCCGGCCAGCCGCGCATGTTCCGCTCCGAGCGGGCGCGCACGCTGCTAGAGCGGGTGCTGCCCGGCCTGCTACACGCGCTGGCGGCGCAACCCCGGCCGGATGCCGCGTTCAACCGCGCGGACACGCTGCTGAACCGGCTGCCCGCGGGGGTGCAGCTGCTCTCCCTGCTACACCGCCAGCCCGTGCTGCTCGACCGCGTCGCCTCCGTGCTGGGGGCTGCCCCGTCCCTCGCCGACCACCTGGCCCAGGTGCCAGCGGCGCTGGAGGGCCTGCTCGCGCCCGATGAATGCCTCCCGGACCCGGCGGCGCTGCTGAGCGGCCGGCTGGCCGACGCCCGCGCCCTGGACGACTCCGTGGCCATCGTGCGCCGGACAGTGCGGGCAGAGGAGTTCCGCCTGGCGGTGGCGCAGATGGACGGCCGCCTGGACGCGGACGCCGCCGGGCTGGCTCGCACGGCGCTGGCGGACGCCGCCCTCGGCGTGCTGCTGCCCCGCGTGCTGGCCGACCACGCCGCGCGGTACGGCACGGTGGCGGGCGGCGGGCTGGCCGTGGTGCTGCTGGGCAAGGCAGGCGGGCAGGAGATGATGGCCGGGTCCGACTTGGACATGATGCTGGTCTATGACCACGCGCCGGACGCGGCGGAGAGCGACGGCCCGCGCCGCCTGGCCGTCAGCCAGTACTACATCCGCGCCGCCCACGCCGTGGTGGCGGCGCTGACGGCGCCGGGTGCGGACGGCGCGCTGTATGCGGTGGACATGCGGCTGCGCCCGTCCGGCAACAAAGGCCCGGTCGCGGTCAGCCTTGCCTCGTTCCGGCGCTACCACGCGGCCGAGGCGTGGACGTGGGAGCGCATGGCGCTGACCCGGGCGCGCGTGGTGGCCGGCCCACCCGCCCTGTGCCGCGCCCTGGAGGCCGCGATCACTGGGGCCATCGCGTCCGCCGACCCGGCGCGGGTCCGCCCGGACGCCACCGCCATGCGGGTGCGCACCCTGCACGAGCTGCCGCCGCACGGGCCATGGGACGTGAAACTGATGCCGGGCGGCCAGGTGGAGGTGGAGTTCATTGTGCAGGCGGCGCTGCTGCTGCACCCGGCCGCTCTGCCCGCCCAGACGATCCGCACGGCGATCATCCGACTGGGAACGCTGGGCGCGCTGGACACGGCGGACCAGGCGGTGCTGGTCGCGGCGGACCGGCTGTGGCGCACCGTGCAGGGCCTGCTGCGCATCACCGTTGGGCCGCGTCCGCCGGAGGCACTGCCGGAGGCGCTGCTGGCCATCACCGGTGATGGCGACGAAGCCGCGTTCCGTGCCAGGATGCAGGCGATGGCCGCGCAGGTGCGGTCGGTGTTCGAGGCGCGGGTGGGAGCGGTCGGATGAGCGTGGTGGTGGGCGACAAGGCCCCGGATTTCACCCTGCCCGCCAGCGGCGGCCGCACCGTCGGCAGCGCGGCGCTCAAGGGGCACCCCTACCTGCTGTATTTTTACCCGAAGGCGGACACTCCCGGCTGCACCGTGCAGGCCGTCGGTATGCAGGCGGCGCTGCCCGGGCTTGTGGGCGTCACCGTGATTGGGGTCAGCCCGGACACGCTGCGCGCTATCGACAAGTTCGCCGCCAAGCACGGCTTAACCTTCCCGCTGGCCAGCGACGCGGACCACGCGGTGGCCGAGGCCTGGGGCACGTGGGTCGAGAAAAGCATGTACGGCAGGACCTACATGGGCATGGAGCGCAGCTCCTTTCTGGTGGACGGCGACGGCGTGGTGCGGCAGGCATGGCGCAATGTGAAGCCGGCGGAGCACGCGGGCCAGGTGCGCCAGGCGGTCGAAGCGTTGTAGACAGATGAAACTGATGCAACAGCGATTGATGGGATGAGTTTGGCTAACAGCCTGCCGTCAACACGTAAAAGCTTTGGGTTTTGGCTGCTCGTTGCGCTTTTGATCTATGTCGAGCAGTCCAATTATCAAAGAGGCCGATGGTTGGATCGCGTGTGCGCGTTAACTCGTCCTCATATTTACGAGCTTGAGCATCCGACAACGCCGCAGGAGGAAACTGACAGAATTTGCGCTTCGCGTCCTGGTGGAAACTAGGCCGGTTCCCCAAAGGGGATCACGTGCTCCGCGGCATGAAACTGTAATTACACAAGAGCGACGAAGCTCAGCGCGACCAGAAGACAAAGGTTGCACCTAACTCACCCAGAACGGAGTCCGGTTTTTTATGACCCCAGCCGACATGCAGCGCGACGCCGGGCCCGCGCTGGCCCCCCGCACCGTGCGCCTCGCTGACTATCGCGTGCCCGACTACCTGATCGACCAGGTCGAACTCGACTTCGCGCTCGACCCAGCGGCCACCGTGGTCACCTCCCGCCTCAGCGTGCGGCGCAACCCGGCGGGACAGGGCGGCCCCTTGCGGCTGGACGGCGAGCGGTTGGAGCTGCTGTCCGTGGCGTTGAACGGCGTGCCGCTGAAACCGAATCGCTACGCCCGCACGGACGACGCGCTCACGGTTGCCGACGTGCCGGACGCGTTCACGGTCGAGATCGCCGTGCGCATCGCGCCGCAGGACAACACGGAGCTGTCCGGGCTATATCTTTCCGGCGGCAACCTCTTCACCCAGTGCGAGGCGGAGGGCTTCCGCCGCATCACCTACTTCCCCGACCGCCCGGACGTGATGGCGCGCTACGCCGTGACGCTGCACGCGGACGCCGCCGCCTGCCCGGTGCTGCTGTCCAACGGCAACCCGGACGGCGCGGGCGAGGCGGATGGGCGGCGCTGGGCGCGCTGGGTCGATCCGCATCCCAAGCCGGCCTACCTGTTCGCCGTGGTGGCCGGGGACCTGGTGGCGGTCACCGACAGCTTCACCACCCGCTCCGGGCGTCCGGTGGCGCTCGGCATCTACGTGCGCCGCGGCGACGAGGAGAGCTGCGGCCATGCGATGCGTTCCCTGAAGCGCAGCATGGCGTGGGACGAGGAGACGTGGAGCCTCGAATACGACCTGGACGTGTTCAACATCGCCGCCGTGTCGGACTTCAACATGGGCGCCATGGAGAACAAGGGCCTCAACGTGTTCAACACCCGCTACGTGCTGGCGCGGCCGGACACGGCGACGGATGGCGACTACCAGGGCGTCGAGAGCGTGATCGCCCACGAGTATTTCCACAACTGGACCGGCAACCGCATCACCTGCCGCGACTGGTTCCAGCTCTCGCTTAAGGAAGGCCTGACGGTGTTCCGCGACCAGGAGTTCTCCGCCGACCAGGGCAGCCGCGCAGTCAAGCGCATCGGCGACGTGGCCGGGCTGCGGGCGGGGCAGTTCCGCGAGGATGCCGGGCCGCTGGCGCATCCAGTCCGTCCGGAAAGCTACATCGAGATCAACAACTTCTACACTGCCACCGTGTACCAGAAAGGCGCCGAGCTGGTGCGGATGATCCAGACGATCATCGGCGCCCCCGCGTTCCGCCGCGGCATGGACCTCTACGTCGCACGCCACGATAACCAGGCGGTGACGATCGAGGATTTCGTCGCGGCGATGCAGGACGCCTCCGGCACGGACCTCGCGCATTTCAGCCTGTGGTACAGCACGCCGGGCACGCCGGAAGTTGCGGTGGCCGAGAGCTATGACCCGGTGGCCCAGACGTACACGCTCACCCTGCGGCAGAGCCTGCCGAAGCTGCCGGGGCACGCGCCGCTGGGCATCCCGCTCGCCATGGGCCTGTTGGCGCCGGACGGCACGGCGCTGCCGACCCGGCTTGCTGGCGAAGCCGCCGGGCAGGACGGCACGCGCATCCTCGCCTTCACCCAGGCCGAGCAGGACTTCGTGTTCACCCACCTGCCCGCCCACCCGACGCCATCGCTGCTGCGCGGCTTCTCGGCGCCCGTCAGGCTGTCCGGCTTCACGCCGTCGCAGCTGCGCTTCCTGGCAACCTTCGATTCCGATCCGTTCGTGCGGTGGGACTCGGGGCAGCAATACGCCACGCGCGCCCTGCTGGACCTGGTCGCGGCCGGCGTCACGGGACCGCTCGATTCCGGCATCATCGAGGCTGCCGCAGCCACCCTGGCCGCTGCCGATGCGGACCCCGCCTTCGCCGCCTGTGCGCTGGCCCTCCCCGGCGAGGCGTTCCTCGGCGACCAGATGGCCATCGTGGACGTCGATGGCGTTCACGCCGTGCGCCAGGCTGCCCGTCGCGAACTCGGCGGCGCGCTCAGCGGCGCGTTGCACGCAATCTACAGCCGGCTGCATGCGCCCAGCGAAACCAGCATCGACCTGGCGGCCATGGGCCGGCGCTCGCTGAAGAATGCGTGCCTTGCGCTGCTGGTGGCGGCCGGCGCACCGGGGGCTGTCCAGCTCGCCGACGCGCAATTCCGAGCTGCCAGCACCATGACCGATACGCTTGCAGCCCTCGGTATACTGGCGCAAACCAACACCGCCGAGCGCCAGGCAGCCCTGGCCGCGTTCCATGCTCGATGGCGGCATGACGAGTTGGTGCTCGACAAGTGGTTCGCCATCCAAGCCGGGTCCACGCTGCCGGAGACCTTCGCGGCGGTGCAGGATTTGGCGCGGCATCCGGATTTCGGGTGGGGGCCTAACCGAGTGCGCGCGCTCGTGGGCAGCTTCACGGCGAACCGTGCGCAGTTCCATGCCGCGTCTGGTGTCGGCTACGCATTCCTGGCCGACACGATCCTGGCGCTTGATCCGCGCAACAGCCAACTCGCGGCGCGGATGGTCACGCCACTCGGCGCGTGGCGGCGCTACAGTTCGGAGCGGCAGGCACGCATGCAGGCTGAGTTGCAACGCGTCTGCGACACGCCGGGCCTCAGCCGCGGCACCTTCGAGATGGCTTCCCGCAGCCTCGGGTGACCCAGGGGAACCCTGACGCTCAGTATCGCAGCGGCATACATCCTGCGCCAACACGGCGGGCCTGACCAACGGCTGGCCGTTGCCGACTTGGCTGCCAGCAAAGCGAGCAAACAGTGCCGACTTGTCTGTCACAGCGCGGCCGGTTTTCTCCACGTTGTCACGGCAGTTCAGACCGACGCAGATGATCTTGTCCGGGCCAGGATGGCATGCGCAAACTAACAGCTCATTCAGGAGGAGTCAGGCTTTTGGGCCTCGGCGCCCTGCATCAGCTCAGGAAACACGCCCGCGGCAAGCAGTGCCTACTGTGTGGGATGTCGATTACTAAGTCTCTAGCTGATGTCGATGATACCGCCATTCCTGACTACGCCAGAGCTGGCGCAGCCTGCTTTGACGAAGCAACTGAGTTTGATAGTCCATCAACCCGATGTGCCGGTGCGATGTTCGCACGCGGAACGCCACTGCAAATCTGCATAGAATTTACCCATTCTGGCGCTGAACCATCAAGGCGGCAGCTGCCAGACTCGACCTTGCGCAGCCTCATAACCATGTGGAGCCAAGCTGAATCTTAAGTTAATTTCGGCTTCACAGTTAAGCGGTAGGCTAAGCCTTACAAATTGACAAGCTTGCAACCGCTCGGAAAATTTCCGTTTTCCAGACTAGCCAGAGTTTGCTCAAAAAAACTGGAGGTAAATAAGGATCGTAAGCAACCACCGAGTTAGGTCAGTGATCCTGTAACTAGGTGCTCGATTTCGATTTTGGACATCATATGGCGAACGGGGATGGGCAGATCGCTACTGGCTGAGACAAAGTTATATCTTTATTGCTTTGTTTGCCAAACTGTTAGTGTCGATCCAAGATCATGTTGAGTTGGGTGGGTCGGTTGTGATTCCATTGTTT
>CAXSAX010000040.1:0-30166 GCA_964235495.1 uncultured Acetobacteraceae bacterium
GATGCGGACGGTCGCAAGCTTTTGTTTGCAAGTCTAACGCAAATGGCGCGCTTTTCACGGTTTTGGGCACCGTCATGCTCGGGCGCTGCCCTCGCGGAGAGGGCCCGGGTCAAGCCCAGGCCTGGCAGCATGGGATGGGCAAGGGCCAGCAAACCCGCTTTTAAGCAAGGCAGCCAGGTCCGTGATCACGCCCCAGGGGCAGCTTGCGGGAGCGGGATCATGCATCCGACAGCACGTGGACGGCGCGGTCGGCCAGCATGGCCGCCACCTTGGCGCCGTACTCGGCCATGTGCGGGGAGCGGGCATGGGCCTTGAGCGCGTCCATGGTTTCCCATTTCTCGATCACGGCGAAGGTGTCCTCGCCCAGCTTGGCCTGCATCCCGCCCGCGCCGTCCGCGTCGATCACCGGGCCATACTCGATGCAGCCCGCCTCGGCGCGCACGGCGGCGACGTTGGCGTGGAACGCGTCCAGCACGGCGGCGCGCTGGCCGGGCTTGGTGGTGATGAGGGCGACGACGTGGATCATGGCGGACGCTCCGGTTGCTTGGGCCGCAGCCTAGCCGCCTCGGCGCGGGGCGGCCAGGCTGTCGCCGCTACCCCGGTGCGTGCAGGGCCGCATGGAACTGCGCAAAGGCGGCCTCGACCGTGTCGGCGATGTCCAGCAGGTCCGTCAGGCGGACCGGCGACCTGTCGTGGTTCTTCACGATCCACTGCTTGGGCGACGGGGTGACGATCGCGTCCGGCAACGCCGCCGCGAGCGCCTCGGCGAACGGGCGGAACTTGGCTTTCTCGTTTCCGATCAGCCAGGGAAGCAGGACCGTGCCTTCCGGCGAGACCCCGAAAACCTGCAAGGTGCCGTTCGGCGATCCCATTCGGAAGATGAGGTAGTCCTTCGCAGCCGGGGACACCTGGAAGCGCTCCAGGCGCGAGAGGAGGCTTTGCAGCCGGGTCAAGCAGCCTGGGTGCTTGCGGTCGAACTCCGCAAACCACCGAGCGGAGTTCGCAGGCCTGGACTTCCGCGGGCCTGGCCCGGCTGGCTCGACAGGCCGGCCGCTTCGTCCATCTGCGGGATCGGCGCGCGGGGGCGTCGCCTCTGCTGCCAGAACACCTTGCATCTGCCCGATCCACCCTCGCCATCCTGCCGGGGGCACTTTGTGCGGGACGCGGCTAACGGGCGGTTAAGCCACCCAAGCTCCGTCAGCCGCCACGCCATCCGGCGCTGGGCTGCCCGGCCGCCCGTGCTCCCCGGCATGGGCGGCCTCGGCAAGGCCGAAGCCGAGCAGCAGGAAAAACCAGCCGCCGATCGGCAGGGATTGCATGGGACTGGTGGACGCGATCGGCCAGGCCTGGATCAGGAACGCCACGAAAAGGCCTATGCGCAGCGGGTCGGGACGCCGCAGCAGGTTGCGGCCGAGGCGGTGGAACCACGAGCCCAGCATCGCGCAGAACAGCACGAGCCCCGGCAGCCCTGAATCGGTGACGGCCTGCAAGTAGTAGTTGTGCGGGTGGGTGGCGCAGATGTCCGCCCCGCCGCCGTCAGCAGGCCCGACCGACTCTTGCCCGCCCTGGGGCGCGCGTTGGGGCCAAAGCTGGGGCCAGCCCTGGAAGTAGCGCGGTTCGGGACAGCCGGTGTGGAACCCGTCATAGCCTCGCCCGGTCCACGGATGCTGCTCGGCGATCGCGACGGCCCGTCCAGCGATCAATCCATACGGGCTGCCCGCGAAGTCCTCCATCTGGCCGGAGAACTTCGTGACCAGCCGGTAGAAGGTCGGCGGGGAGATCACGGCGGAGGCTGCGACCAGCGCGCCGCCCGCGACGATGGCCACGGCGATCTGCAGGCGGATGCGCCGCAGGAACAGCCCCGCGACCACCAGGCCGAGGACTGCCAGCAGGACCGGCATGCGCTGGCCGATCAGCACGACGACGCCGATGCTGCCCAGCAGCAGCGCCAGGCCGCCCAGCACGGCGCGCGGGCTGCGCAGCGATGCCGGCCCGCCGATCAGGGGCAGCATCGCGGGGAACAGCATGCGCACGAAGGTGGGGCCCGCGCGCGGGCCGTGGAACGGGCCGGTCAGGGAGCCGTCGCCCCAGCGCGGCGCGCCGTACAGGTTATGGCCGGTGGCGAATTGCAGCAGGGTTTGCAGCGCGACGTAGCCGGTCGCCAGGCAAAGGCTCCAGTAGAGCCAGCGACGGTCCAGGCGGCCGCGCAGCACCCAGGCTTCGAGCGCGGCCGCGAACAGCAGGAAGCGGACGATGCCGACGGCCTGCGCCAGCGCCATCGCGTCCTGGCCCGGCAAGGCCAGGTTGACGGCCGTGCAGCCGATGAGCCAGGCCCACCAGGCCGCAGCAATCCTGACCCAGGCCTGGCGGAGCCAACCCCACTGCCGGTCGAGGACGCATTGCAGCACGAAGCCGACGCTGATCACGTCCATGCTGATCTCGGCGGCCACGCGCACGTGCAGCAGCAGCCAGGGAAACGCGACGGCCAAGGCAAGCGCCAGCCACCTGAGCTTGCTTGCGAGTGCGGATGTTTCCAGCACGTTCATTGAAGTTGGCTGGGCGTGTCGTGATCGCACAAGGGCGGCAAGCCTCTGATGCCCGGCGGATGCCGGAGTTGCGGTCCTGGAACCGGGTGCGGGCGGTGGGCGCGGCTGGCCGAACCGTCCTTGCGGCGGCCCCTAGCACATCCGGCCTGGAAGTCCGACCCTGGTTGCCGGCCCGGCGGGGCGGGCCTAGATGTGCCGGGGGGAGATCAGCAATGGCAGAGCATTTCGACGTCCTGATCATCGGCGCAGGGCTGTCGGGCATCGGGGCGGCCTGTCACCTGACCACCAAGCTGCCCGGCAAGAGCTTTGCCTTGCTGGAAGGGCGCGACAGGCTCGGCGGCACGTGGGATTTGTTCCGCTACCCCGGCATCCGCTCGGATTCGGACATGCACACGCTCGGCTACTCGTTCCGCCCCTGGGAGCAGGCCAAGGCGATCGCGGACGGCCCCGCTATCCTGAACTACGTGCGCGAGACCGCCGCGGCGTATGGCGTGGACCGCAAAATACGCTTCGGCCACCGGGTCAAGAGCGTGTCCTGGTCCACGGCGGACGCGGCCTGGACGGTGGAGGCGGAGCGCGGCGCGGACAACGAGCCGGTGCGGCTCACCTGCGGCTTCCTGATCGCCTGCGCCGGCTACTACGACTACGCCGGCGGCCATGCGCCGGCGTTCGCCGGCTCGGCGGAGTTCGCGGGCCGCATCGTCCACCCGCAGCACTGGCCGGAGGACCTGGACGTCGCCGGCAAGCGCGTGGTGGTGGTCGGCAGCGGCGCCACCGCGGTGACGCTGGTGCCGAAGCTGGCCGAGACGGCGGCGCACGTCACCATGCTGCAGCGTTCGCCCACCTACATCGCCTCCCGCCCGAGCGAGGACGCGCTGGCCAACACGCTGCGCCGCCGCTTGCCGGCCAAGCTGGCCTACCGGCTGATCCGCTGGCGCAACGTGGCGATGAGCCTGTTCTTCGTCCGCCTGGCGCGGCGCAAGCCGGCGAAGTTCGCCAAGATGCTGATCGACGGGGTGAGCGCCCATCTCGGCAAGCACTACGACGTGGCGACGCACTTCACGCCGGGCTACGACCCCTGGACGCAGCGGCTGTGCATGGCGCCGGACGGCGACTTCTTTCACGCCATCCGCAAGGGGGCGGCGGAGATCGTCACCGACCAGATCGACACGTTCACTCCGGGCGGCCTGCGCCTGCGCTCCGGCGCGGAGCTGGCGGCCGACGTGGTGGTGACGGCGACGGGGCTGAAGATGCTGCTGCTGGGCGGCATCAAGGTGGGCGTGGACGGCGTGGCGGCCGACCTGTCAAAGACGATGAGCTACAAGGGCTGCATGTTCAGCGGCGTGCCCAACCTGGCCGGCGTGTTCGGTTACACCAACGCCTCCTGGACGCTCAAGGCGGACCTGACCTGCGAGTACGTGTGCCGGGTGCTGAAGCACATGGACCGGCGCGGCTACGGCGAGTGCCTGCCGGTCAAGGACCCGGCGGTGGCGGAGCTGCCGTTCCTGAACTTGACGTCCGGCTACGTGCAGCGCGCCGCCGACCTGCTGCCGCGCCAGGGCGACAAAGGCCCGTGGCGCACCCCGCAGCACTACCCGCGCGACGTGGTGACGTTCCGGCTGGGCAAGGTGGATGACGGCACGCTGCGGTTCACCCGGCGGCCTGCGGCGGTGGCCGCAGCGGCCTAGCCTGGCCAGCGAGCGTCGGGGCGCTGCCCCGAACCCCGCCAGAGGACAGTCGTCCTCTGGACACCTCCCATTAAGGGGTGAAGGGGACGCCCCCGCTTGCAAGAATGGGCCCCTTCCGGGTGCAGGGCAGCGCCCTGCGGGGCTTCCCCTTGGCTTCGCCGCCTGGTTCGCCGCCCGCGGCTGGACACCGCGCCCGCACCAACTGGCCCTGCTCGCCGCGGCCGAGGCGGGCGAGACTGTGCTGCTGATCGCCCCCACCGGCGGCGGCAAGACCCTGGCCGGCTTCCTGCCCTCGCTGGTCGAGCTGGCGGCCGCGCCGCGCCCCGGGCTGCATACCTTGTATGTCTCGCCGCTGAAGGCGCTCGGCACCGACGTGGCGCGCAACCTGACCGCGCCGGTGGCCGAGATGGGCCTGCCGGTCACGGTCGAGACCCGCAGCGGCGACACGCCGCAGTCCCGCCGCGCCCGGCAGGCGCAGCACCCACCCAACATCCTGCTCACCACGCCGGAGAGCCTGGCGCTGCTGGTGAGCCAGGTGGCGGCGCCGGAGCTGTTCGCCGGCCTGCGCTGCGTGGTGATCGACGAGGTGCACGCGCTGGCCGGCACCAAGCGGGGCGACCAATTGGCGCTGTGCCTGGCGCGGCTGGGGCGGCTGGCGCCGGGGGCGCGCCGGGTCGGGCTGTCGGCGACGGTGGCGCATCCGGACGCGATCGCCGCCTATGTCGGCGGCGGCGGCCCGGTGCGGCGGGTGGCGGTAGCGGAGGGCGCGCCGCCGTCGCTGGAAATACGCCTGGGCGAGGGGCGGGTGCCGTGGTCCGGCCGCATGGGGCTGGCCTCCGCCGCGCTGATCCTGCAGCGCATCGGCGCGGCGGGCATGAGCATCGTGTTCGTCAACACCCGGGCGCAGGGCGAGCTGCTGTTCCAGGCGCTGTGGCGGCTGAATGAGGAGACGCTGCCGATCGCGCTGCACCATGGCAGCCTGGATATCGGCCAGCGCCGCCGGGTGGAGGCGGCGATGGCGCGCGGCGAGCTGCGCGCGGTGGTGGCCACCTCCTCGCTCGACCTCGGCATCGACTGGGGCGGGGTGGACCAGGTGATCCAGGTGGGCGCGCCCAAGGGGGTGTCGCGGCTGCTGCAGCGGGTCGGGCGGTCCAACCACCGCATGGACGAGGCCAGCCGCGCCATCCTGGTGCCGGCCAATCGCTTCGAGGTGCTGGAGTGCGAGGCGGCGGTGCAGGGGGTGGCGGCGCGCGAGCTGGACGGCGAGCCGCCGCGGCCGGGCGGGCTGGACGTGCTGGCGCAGCATATCCTGTTGATGGCGTGCGCCGCGCCGTTCCGGCCGGATGACCTGTTCGCCGAGGTCACGGCGGCGGCGCCGTATGCCGGGCTGAGCCGCCAGACGTTCGAGGACGTGCTGCGCTTCGTGGAGGATGGCGGCTACGCGCTGTCCGCCTACGAGCGCTACCGCAAGCTGTTCCGCGACGCGGAGGGCCGGGTGGAGGTGCGCTCGGCCCGCATCGCCCGCATCGCGCGCATGAACATCGGCACCATCGTCGAGATGCCGCTGCTCAAGGTGCGGCTGGCGGGGCAGCGTGGGGGTGCGTTGGGCGAGATCGAGGAGGGCTTCGTGAACATGATGGTGCCGGGCGACACCTTCATGTTCGCCGGCCGCCTGCTGCGCTATCTGCGCATCCGCGAAACCACGGTGGAGTGCGCCGAGGGCGGGCGCGGCGACCCGATGGTGCCCGCCTACGCCGGCGGCAAGTACCCGCTCACCTCCAACCTGGCGGCCCGGGTGCGCGCCATGCTGCACGACCCCGCCAGCTGGGCCGCGTTCCCGGAGGCGGTGCGGGAGTGGCTGGCGCTGCAGCAGCGGCGCTCCAGCCTGCCGGGGGCGGACGACCTGCTGGTGGAGGTGTTCCCGCGCAACGGCCGCTGGTACACCGTCGCCTACTGCTTCGAGGGCCGCAACGCGCACCAGACGCTCGGCATGCTGCTGACCCGGCGCATGGAGCGGGCGGGGGCGGGGCCGCTCGGCTTCGTCGCCACCGACTACGTGATCTCCGTCTGGTCCGCCTACGAGCCCGGCGACATGGCCGAGCTGTTCCAGCAGGACATGCTGGGCGACGACCTGGAGGCCTGGATGGCGGAAAGCTCGCTGCTGCGCCGCACCTTCCGCAACGTGGCGGTGATCGCAGGGCTGGTGGACCGCGCGCAGCCGGGGGCGGAGCGCAGCCGGCGGCAGGTGACGGTCAACACCGACCTGATCTACGACGTGCTGCGCCGCCACCAGCCCGACCACATCCTGCTGCGCGCCACCCGGGCGGACGCGGCGCACGGCCTGACCGACGTGGGGCGCATCGCCGAGATGCTGGCGCGGGTGGCGGGCAAGGTGCGCACCGTGCGGCTGGACCGCGTCTCGCCGCTGGCAGTGCCGGTGCTGCTGGACATCGGCCGCGAGTTCGTCCGCACCGCCGACGACGAGGACGCGCTGCTGGCCGAGACGGAGGCGCTGATCGCCGAGGCGACGGGGGAGGCGGAGACCTCGCCGGAGCCGATGCGGGTGCACCCGGTGCACCGGGCCAACCTGGCCAAGATGGTGCGGCGGGACCGGGCATGACCGCCGCCCCCGTCCACCTCGGCGGCCACCGCCTGCTGCTCGACCCGGCGGGCGCGCTGTGGTGGCCGGAGCGCCGCCTGCTCGCCGTGGCGGACCTGCACCTGGAGAAGGGCTCCGCCTGCGCCTCCCGCGGCCACCTGGTGCCGCCCTGGGACACGGGCGCCACGCTGGACCGGCTGGCGCTGCTGCTGCGGCGGTATGCGCCGCGCACGGTGCTGGCGCTGGGCGACAGCTTCCACGACACGGGCGGGCCGCGACGCATGATGCCGGCGGACGCGGCGCGGCTGCACGCCATGGCCGCCGCGCAGGAGTTCGTCTGGCTGCTCGGCAACCACGACCCGACGCCGCCCGACGGCATGCCCGGCGCCACCGCCGAGTGGTGGGAGGCGGACGGCATCGTGTTCCGCCACGAGGCCGGCGGGCCAGGGCAGATGTCGGGGCCGGAGGTGTGCGGCCACCACCATCCCAAGGCCAGCATCGCCACCCGGGCGCAGACCGTCACCCGGCCGTGCTTCGTGGCCTCGCCGCAGCGGCTGATGCTGCCGGCGTTCGGCGCGTTCACCGGGGGGCTGGACGTGCGCCACCCGGCCATCGCCCGGCTGTTCCCGGGGGGGGCGCGGGCGTTCCTGCTTGGGCGGGACCGGCTGTTCGCGTTCACGCTTGGGCAAGCCATGGCGATACCGGCCGGCGGCTAGCGCCTGCAACATTGCCGCCGTCGCCCCGGCACCACACATTGCAGCAAATGAGCGCACCGAATCGCAAAGCAGACCCGCGCCACGCGCAGGTATCCATCGTGTGGTTCCGCCAGGACCTCCGCCTGGCCGACAACCCGGCGCTGCGGGCGGCCGCCGCGGCCGGCCCCGTGCTGCCGGTCTATGTGCTGGACGAGGCCGCCGCCGAGGACTGGGGCATGGGCGGCGCGCATCGCTGGTGGCTGCACGGCAGCCTGGCCTCGCTCGGCCGGGACTTGCAGGGGCTCGGTGCCGGGCTGGTGCTGCGCCGGGGCGAGGCGGCCCAAGTCATCCCCGCCCTCGCGGCGGAGGTGGGCGCGGCCGTGGTGCATGCGGGCAGCATGGCGGAGCCCTGGGCGCGGCAGCAGGAGGCGGCGGTGGCCGCCGCGCTGCCCCCGGGCGTGGCGTTGCGGCTGCACCGGGCGGCTACGCTGTATGAGCTCGGCTCCGTGCGCAGCAAGACCGGCGGCGCCTACGGCGTCTATACCCCGTTCGCCAACGCCTGCCGCGCCAAGGGCGCCCCGCCCCGGCCCGAGCCGGCGCCGGAGCGGCTGACCGGAGCCGGCGCCCCGTCGGACACGCTGGACGATTGGCAGCTGCTGCCGACGCACCCGGACTGGGCCGGCGGCTTCCGCAAGCTCTGGCAGCCGGGCGAGGCGGGGGCGCACCGCCGCATGGAGCAGTTCATGGCGGCCAAGCTCGGCGGCTACGCCGAAGGGCGCAACACGCCGGGCGAGGACCTCACCTCCATGCTCTCGCCGCACATGCACTGGGGCGAGCTGTCGCCGGCGCAGGTGTGGCACGCGGCGGAGGGTGTCGGCGGCACGCTGGACGTGTTCCAGTCCGAGCTGCTGTGGCACGAGTTCAGCGCCAACGTGCTGTGGCACAACCCGCGCGTGCCGGACGCGCCGCTGCGCCCCGAGTTCGGCCGTATCGCCTGGCGGGACGACCCCGCGGGCCTGCGCGCGTGGCAGCGCGGCCAGACCGGCGTGCCGATCGTGGATGCCGGGATGCGGCAGCTTTGGCAGTGCGGCTGGATGCACAACCGGGTGCGGATGATCGCAGGCTCGTTCCTGGTCAAGCACTTGCTGATCTCCTGGGTGGAGGGGGAGCGCTGGTTCTGGGACACGCTGGTCGATGGCGACCTGGCGGTGAACGCCGCCTCCTGGCAGTGGATCGCGGGGTGCGGCATCGACGCCTCGCCGTTCTTCCGCGTGTTCAACCCGGTGACGCAGGGCGAGAAGTTCGACGCGGGCGGGACCTACGTGCGCCGCTGGGTGCCGGAGCTGGCCGCGCTGCCGGACCGCTGGCTGCATGCGCCCTGGACCGCGCCGCCCGAGGTGCTGGCCAAGGCGGGCATGGCGCTGGGCCGCGACTACCCGAAGCCGCTCGTGGCGCTGGAGGAGGGGCGGGACCGGGCGCTGTCGGCCTTCAGGGCGATCCGGCAGGCCGCATGATCATCCCGCCGGGTCAGCCGCTGCGGGTGGTGGGGGACGTGCACGGGGATTCCCGCGCCTTCGCCTTCGCCGCCGAGACGGACCGGTTCGTGGTGCAGCTGGGCGACCTCACCGACAGCGGGCCGGACAGCGCCGGCGCGCTGGAGATGGCGCTGCGCCTGGTGGACGAGGGGCGCGGCGTGTTCCTGCTCGGCAACCACGACCGCAAGCTGGGCCGCGCGCTGGGCGGCCAGCCGGTGCGGATCGACGGCCCGCTGGAGGTGACGCTGGCGTCGCTGGCGCCGCGGCTGCGGGAGCGGGCGCTGGACGCGATCGAGCGGGCGCCGGCCTGGATCGTGAACGGCCGCCGGGTGTTCGTGCACGGCGGCTTCCACACGGCGATGCTGGACCACACGCCGCCCCCCGGCCTGGGCCGGGTGGACACGGCGCTGTCCCGCGCGTTGTTCGGCCAGACCACGGGGCGCACCCAGCCGGACGGCTACCCGGAGCGGGTGCTGCGCTGGGTGGACCGCATTCCCCCGGGCGTCACGGTGTATTGCGGCCATGACCGCCGCAGCACGGATGGCCGCCCGTACATCCGGTTCGGCAGCGAGGGCGGCCGGGCGGTGTTCCTGGACACCGGCGCGGGCAAGGGCGGCCACCTGTCCTGGATCGACCTGCCGGCGGAGTGAGCGCATGACGCTTTCGTGCGCGGGCGATCCGGCCGCCGCCTCAGCCGTTGGCCACGGACCGCCCGAGACCCGGCGGCAGCATGGGAGACACAGCATGAGTGGCAGCGCCCTGGCGTCGCAGATCAAGGAACACATGGCGGTCGTCGGCAGCGACGGCGGCCACGTCGGCACGGTGGACAAGCTGGACGAGGACCGCATCAAGCTGACCAAGCAGGACGATCCCGGCGGCCGCGCCCTGCATCACCACTACCTGCCGGTCAGCGCCGTCGCCGCGGTGGAGGATGGCGAGGTGCGGCTCAACATGGACGCGCACCGCGCCCGGGAGCTGGCGACCATGACCGGCGCGTCGGAGTCCACGCATGGCATGGGGAGCATGGGGGCGGTCTAGCGCCTCCCGCCCGCCGTCTGGCAGGCTGGCCGTCTCACCCGGCATGGATCAGCAGGGTGGGCGCGCGCAGCACCGGTGGGGCCTGCGCCGACCCCGCCGGGTCGGAGAGAACGGCATGTTCCGTGACCTTCACGTCGGCTGCGGGCGTCGTTGGCAAGAGGCTGAGACGGTTCGGGTGAACGGGCCGGGGGCGGTCAGCCCAACCCGGCGGTGCGGTAAAGCGCGGCAAGGGGCGTGGTGAAGCCGATGCTGTCCAACGTCAGGGTGCCATCCTTGCTCAGCCTCTCCGCATCGGCCGGCCAGTTGCCGTCCGCGCCGCGGCGCAGCAGCTCGGCCTCGATGCGGGAGGACCGCACGAGTAGAATCTCCCGCACGCTGGGAATGGTCGTGTAGGCCCACACGTTGGCCCGGGTCTCGACTTCGTTGGACGGGGACAGGATTTCGATGAGCAGCACTGGCTCTGCAACGACCGCTCCCTGCGAAGGCGGCGAACAGGTGATGCCCAAATCCGGGATGCGGAAGTTCATGCTGGACCGGATGCGGGGAACGACACCTGGCGCTGTGACAACACTGCATGGGCTGCGTTGGTCCAGCAAGTGGTTCCGAAGCAAGGCGCCGAGTTCAGCCTGTATGAGGCCATGCATTTCTGTGGTCGGAGCCATCGCAAGCGGCTCGCCATCAATCAGCTGCCAAGTGCCTTGCCCGGGCGAGTCCCAGCCTGAAACTCGTCCAATGTCATGCGCAACGGCTGCTACAGGACTGCTGACATGTCTTGACTGTAGCACGTGGCCGCCTCACCGCGCCAACGCCAGTAGCGCCGCCACGTCCATGTGCGCCTCCACGTGCGCCGCCAGCCGGTCGAGCACCGCCTCCACCTCCGCCTCGTGCTGCCGCGGCAGCGGGTCGGCACCCAGCTGGCGCAGCCAGGCGGCGCGTTGCGCGTCGTGCGAGAACAGCCCGTGCACGTAGCACCCGGCCACCAGCCCGTCCGCCGACACCGCGCCGTCCGGGCTGCCGTCGGCCCGGCGCAGCAGCGGCGGCGCGTCGCCTGCCGTGCGCCCGACATGCATCTCGAACCCGGCGAAGGCGACGCCGCCCAGCTCGCCGCTCACCGCCGCCAGCCGCTTGTCGCCGCCCAGCACGGTATCGACCGGCAGCAGGCCGAGGCCCGGCACGGCGCCCGGCGGGCCTTCGACGCCGTCCGGGTCGTCGAGCGTGCGGCCCAGCATCTGGTAGCCGCCGCACAGGCCCAGGATGCGCCCGCCACGGCGGCGGTGGGCGCGCAAGTCGATGTCCCAGCCCTCGGCGCGCAGGGCGGCCAGGTCGGCGACGGTGGCCTTGGAGCCGGGCAGGATCACTAGGTCGCACGCCGGCAGCGCCGTGCCGCGGCGGATCAGGTGGAGGTCCACGCCCGGTTCGGCGGCCAGCGGGTCGAGGTCGTCGAAGTTGCTGATCCAGGGCAGCACGGGCACCGCGATGCGCAGCGCAGCACCGGGCTTGCGGGCGAAGGCGAGGTCCGCCGCGTCCTCGGCCGGCAGGCGGTGGGCGTCGGCGAAGAACGGCACCAGCCCGAGCGCGGCCCAGCCGGTGCGGTCGGCGATGGTGTCCATGCCGGCGGCGAACAGCGCCGGGTCGCCGCGCATGCGGTTGACGATGAAGCCCTGCACTAGGGCGCGGTCCGCCGGGTCCAGCACGGCGTGGGTGCCGACGAGGCTGGCGATGACGCCGCCGCGGTCGATGTCGCCCACCACCACGACGGGCACGTTGGCGGCGCGGGCGAAACCCATGTTGGCGATGTCGCCCACGCGCAGGTTGACCTCCGAGGCGCTGCCGGCGCCTTCGACCAGCACGATGTCCGCCTCCGCCTGCAGGCGCGCGAAGCTGTCGAGCACGTGGGGCATAAGGCTGGGCTTCATCGCCTGGTACTCGCGGGCGCGCGCCTGGCCGACGACGCGGCCTTGCACGACGACCTGGCTGCCGGTCTCGCTCTGCGGCTTGAGCAGCACCGGGTTCATGTGGACCGAGGGCGGCACGCCGGCGGCGCGGGCTTGCAGGGCTTGGGCGCGGCCGATCTCCCCGCCGTCCGGCGTGACGGCGGCGTTGTTGGACATGTTCTGCGGCTTGAACGGCCGCACGCGCAGGCCGCGCCGATGCAGGGCGCGGGCGAGGGCGGCGACGAGCAAGGATTTGCCTACGCTGGAACCGGTGCCTTGAAGCATGAGGGCGGGGGTGGTCACAGCACGCTGAGGTGACGCTGGATCGCCTCGGCGGCTGCGTCCGGCGAGAGGGCGGTCACGTCCAGCACTAGCAGCTCGGGAGCTGCGGGCTTCTGGATGGCGTCGCATTCGAGGAAACTGTGAAGCGCTGCGGGGTCGGTCAGCTTCCTGCCAATCCGATCCGGAGATCGCAGCCGCCGTTCGTGTTCCGCCAGTTCCGCTTCGAGGACGACGGGGACGAGCCTCGCCCTGCGCTGCGCCGCAAGGTCTACGACGTGGGACCAGGCCGCGCGCTCGTGCGGCGCGCCGGCGCAGAGGGCATTGGTCATGACGAAGGTTTCCTCTCGGGGGCGAGCCGCCAGCGCATCGTAGGCGGCGCGCCGGATCGCCTCGTAGAGGGGCCATCGTCCGGGGTCGCCGATGCCGGCGCAGGCGATCGCCACGTCATGCAGGAGGTGGTTGTGGATGAACCGCGCTCCCAGGCGGCGCGCGAGCTGCTCGCCGATGGTCTTCTTGCCGACGCCGGGCCAGCCGTTCAGGTGCACGATCATGGAACGCCCCTCTCAGGGCCTTTTCGGCCGTCGGCACCTGGTCGCAATCAGAGCCGAATTTCCGTTTGGATGCTGTCGGCCGTCGTCCGCACGGAACCCTCGTTCCGGGCCACTAATCCCACGTCCTCCAGAGCCGTCACGTCCTCGTGCACCCGGCGGTACTGCCGCCCAAGCGAGCGGGCGAGCGCATTGATGGACGGTTCAGGGTGGGCGTGCAGGTGCCGCAGCAGGCGGTATCGCTCCCCCGTCATCACCGACGCCAAGCCTTCCCAGCTTTGAAAGGACAGCACCCGCTCGTGCACGCGCTCGCCGCGGTCCGCCCGTTCGACGGCGTCCACGAACGCGGCCGCGTCATCCTCAGCCGTGCCGCCCACGACGATCTTGATATCCCCAATCATGACTTGCCTCCTCTGAGCTGGCGCACGTCGGCCAGGAAATCCGTCAGCATCTGGCGAAAGCTGGTGAACGCATAGGCTTCCTGCTTCTCGCCATAGTGCCGGTGATCACCTTTGCCGGCCTCGTTGTCGTATCCAACTAGCCGCTGCCCGCCGTTGCCGTAGAACAAGGAATACTTGAACAGGTGAGTGGAGCCAGCAACGGCGGCGGCACTTGCCAGAGCTTCAGCTCCAGGATCGCACCGTCGTCATAGCAACGCTTGCGGTGCAGGATCAGCGTGGCGTCCGCCATGTGGCACCAAATGGCACGACCCACCTATGTCGTCAAATGACATAGGGCTGGGAGCCAAGCCTTAGAACTCAATCCCCTCCTGCGCCTTCACCCCGGCGGCGAAATGGTGCTTCACGGCCGCCATCTCCGTCACCAGGTCCGCCGCCGCCAGCAGGGCGGGGCGGGCATTACGGCCCGTGGCGACCACGTGCAGCCCGGGCGGGCGGGCGGCCAGGCCGGCCAGCACCGCGTCCTCCGCCAGGTAGTCGTACCGCAGGGCGATGTTCAGCTCGTCCAGCACCAGCAGGCCGAGGCCGGGGCGGGCCATCATCGCCAGCGCCTGCTGCCAGGCGCGCTCGGCCGCGGCCACGTCGCGGGCGCGGTCCTGGGTCTCCCAGGTGAAGCCCTCGCCCATGGTGTGCCACTCCACCAGGGCGCCGAAGCGCTCGAACGCCGTGCGCTCCCCCGTGCTCCAGGCGCCCTTGATGAACTGCACCACGCCCACCGGGCGGCCGCGGCCCAGCATGCGCAGCGCCAGGCCGAACGCCGCCGTGCTCTTGCCCTTGCCGGGGCCGGTGTGGACCATCAGCAGGCCGCGCCCCGTCACCGTCTTGCCGGCCACCTCGGCGTCCTGCACCGCCTTGCGCCGGGCCATCTTGTCGCGGTGGCGGTCGGCTTCGCTCATTTCACCACCAGCGGCAGGCCGGCCACCATCAGCAGCACCCGGTCCGCGCGGGCCGCCGCCTGGGCGTGCAGCACGCCGGCGGCGTCGCGGAAGCGGCGGGCCAGGGCATTGTCCGGCACGATGCCCAAGCCGACCTCGTTGGACACCAGCACCGTGGGCTGGCTGCGGGCGTCCAGGGCGCGGAGCAGGGCGGGCCAGTCCGGCTCGCGCTCCGCCAGCAGCAGGTTGCTCAGCCACAGCGTCAGGCAATCGACCAGCGCCGGGGTGTCGCAGGCCAGCGCGGCGGGCAGGTCCAGCGGCGCTTCCACCGTGTCCCAGCCGGCGGGGCGGCGGGCGCGGTGGGCGGCGATGCGCTCCGTCATCTCGGAGTCGAACGCCTGGGCGGTGGCGACGTAGCGCCACGGCGGCGGGTGCGCCTGCACCAGGGCCTCGGCGTGGCGGCTCTTGCCGGAGCGCGCGCCGCCAAGGACAAAGGTGATTTGACCGGACACGCCCCGGCTCATACACAAAAGGCGATGGTCCCTCCACCCGGAGGGTTAAAAGGGAACGCGGTTTGACGCCGCGGCTGCCCCCGCAACTGTGAGCGGAGAGCTGACCCGGCACACGCCACTGGACCCTCACCGGTCTGGGAAGGCCGCCGGGGCAGTGCCTGATCCGCGAGCCAGGAGACCTGCCATTGCCGGCGCATGCTCGCCCCGGCGCTGCCACTGCGACGCCGGGCGGGGTGCACCGGGGTTGGCGGCCATGCTGGGCCGACCGCCGGGGACGCGCCTCCGGGGGCAGTGGGCGCCCGTGCCTGCTACGGAGCCGCCGCATGAGTCCTGTCCTGCATGTCTGCACCACCTGCCGCGCCGGCCGCACCCTGGCCGAGGGCGACGCGCCGCCGGGCCGCGCGATGCACGCCGCACTGGCCGCGCACCCGGACGCCGGCGCGGTGGAGCTGCGCGAGGTGCAGTGCCTGTCGGTGTGCGGCGACGGCTGTGCCGCGGCCATCTCGATGCCCGGCAAGTGGAGCTACCTGCTGGGGCGGCTGCAGCCCGAGCTGGCGGGGGACGTGCTGGCCTACGCCCGTAGCTACGCGGCCCACCCGACGGGCACGGTGCTGCCGTCCAGGCGGGCGGCGTCCCTGGCGCGGATGGTGATGGGGCGGCTGCCGGCATGAAGATTCCCTGCACGGTGATCACCGGGTTCCTGGGCGCGGGCAAGACGACGCTGGTGCGCCACGTGCTGGCCCATGCCGGCGGGCGGCGCATCGCCGTGCTGGTCAACGAGTTCGGCTCGCTCGGCATCGACGGCGACGCGCTGCGCTCCTGCGGCATCCCCGGCTGCGAGGATGTGGACATCGTGGAGCTGGCCAATGGCTGCCTGTGCTGCACGGTGGCGGACGAGTTCATCCCGGCGATGCAGGCGCTGCTGGACCGGGCGCAGCCGCCGGAGCACATCCTGATCGAGACCTCCGGCCTCGCGCTGCCGAAGCCCCTGCTCAAGGCGTTCGGCTGGCCCGGCATCCGGGCGCGGGTGACGGTGGATGGCGTGGTCGCCGTGGTGGACGGGCCGGCCGTGGCGGCCGGCCGCTTCGCCGACGACCCGGCGGCCGTGGCGGCGCAGCGGGCGGCGGACGACGCCCTGGATCACGACAACCCACTGGCCGAGGTATACGGCGACCAGGTGGCCGCCGCCGACCTGGTGGTGCTGAACAAGGCCGACCTGCTGGACGCCACAGCCCTGGCCGCCCTGCGCGCCGCCGTCGCCGCCAGCCTGCCCCGCCCGGCCGCGTTGGTGACGGCGACGGAGGGCCGGGTCGATCTGGCGGTGCTGCTGGGGCTGGGCGCCGCGGCGGAGGACGACCTGGACGCCCGCCCGTCCTGCCACGACGCGGAGGGGGGCGCGCACGAGCACGACGACTTCGCCAGCTTCGTCGTGCCGGTGGGCGAGACGGCCGAGCCGGACGCGCTGCTGCGCCGCCTGGCCGCGGTGGCTGCGCAGCATGACGTGCTGCGGATCAAGGGTTTCGTCCCCGTGGCGGGGCGGCCGATGCGGCTGGCGGTGCAGGGCGTCGGCACCCGCTTCCGCCAGCACTACGACCGCGACTGGGCGCCCGGCGAGGCGCGTGCCGGGCGGCTGGTGGTGATCGGGCAGTCCGGCATGGACCAGGCCGCAATCCTGGCGGCGCTGGCCTGATGCACCTGCTGGTCCGCGAGCAGCATTCCCTGGACGACGCCGCGCCCGCGGTGGATCTGGCGCACCCGCCGGCCGACCTGGTGGTGCTGTCCTTCTCCGATGCGGACCTGGCAGCCCTGGCCGCCGTGCACCGGGCGGGGCCGTCGCTGCGCTTGGCGCCGCTGGGCAAGCTGCGCCATCCGCTGTCGGTGGACCTCTACTTGGAGCAGACGGTGGCGCACGCGCGCTGCGTGGTGGTGCGGCTGCTGGGCGGGGTGGAGTACTGGCGCTACGGCGCGGAGGAGGTCACCGCGCTGTGCCGCGACCGCGCCATCCCGTTGGCGGTGCTGCCGGGGGATGGGCGGGATGACCCGGCGCTCGCGGCGCTCTCCACGGTGGCGCCGGACGCCTACGCGCGGCTGCTGGCCTGCTTCCGCCAGGGCGGACGGGCCAACATGGGCCGCGCGCTCGCGCTGATGGCGCACCTGGCCGGGCTGGCGGACGCGCCGGGTGCCGCGGAGGTCGTGCTGCAGCATGGCGTGCATTCGCTCGACCTGGACGCCCGGCCGTTGGCGGCGGTGGTGTTCTACCGCTCCCACCTGCTCTCGGAGGACATCGCACCGATCGAGGCGCTGACGGAAGCGTTGCGCGCCCGCGGCCTGGCGGCAGGCGCGATCTACGCGGCCAGCCTGAAGGCGCCGGAGACGGCCGCGTTCGTGGCCCGCACCCTGGCGGCGTGGCGGCCGGCGGTGGTGCTGAACGCGACGGGGTTCTCCTCCCGCTCCAACGTGCCGGAAGCCTCCCCGCTCGACGCCCCCGACGTCCCCGTCCTCCAACTCGTCCTCGCCGGCACTTCCCGGGAGGCGTGGCTCGCCTCCACCCGCGGCCTCGCCCCGGCGGACCTGGCGATGCAGGTCGTGTTGCCCGAGCTGGACGGCCGGCTGCTCACGGCGGCGATCTCCTTCAAGGCCGAGCGGGACGGCCGCACCGTGCACGCGCCCGACCCGGACGGCGTGGCACTCGCTGCCGACCGCGCCGCCGGCTGGGCCAGGCTGCGCGCCACCCCGGCCGCGGACCGCCGGGTCGCCATCGTGCTGAGCGACTACCCCGGCGCGGGCGGGCAGCGCGGCCATGCCGTGGGGCTGGACGGGTTCGCCAGCCTGTCCGCCGTCACGGCGCTGCTGGCCGGGGCGGGCTACGCCACCAGCCCCACCGGCACGGCCAGCCTGGTGGCGGCGCTGTGCCATGCCGCGCCCGCGCCGTTCCTGCCGCTCGCCGAGTACCGCCGCCGCTTCGCTGCGCTGCCGCCGCCCCTGCAAGCCGCCGCCCTCGCCGCCTGGGGCGACCCGGCGGACGACCCGGCCGTGGCGGACGGCCAGTTCACCCTGCGCCATCTGCGGCTCGGCCACGTCACCGCCCTAGTGCAGCCGGACCGGGGCGACCGCGGCGACCGCCGGGCCGCCTACCACGACGCCGACCTGCCGCCGCGGCACGGCTTCATCGCGTTCTACCTGGCCTTGCAGGGCACGCACGCGCTGGTGCACCTCGGCACCCACGGGTCGCTGGAGTGGCTGCCGGGCAAGGCGGCCGCCCTGTCCGCCGCGTGCTGGCCGCGCGCGCTGACCGGCGGGCTGCCGGTGATCTACCCGTTCATCGTCAACAACCCCGGCGAGGCCGCCGCCGCCAAGCGCCGCCTGGGGGCGGTCACCATCGGCCACCTCACCCCGCCGCTGCGCCCCGCCGGGCTGGACCGGGAGGCGGCCGGGCTGGAGCGGATGATCGACGAGTACGCCGCCGCCGACGGCATGGACCGCCGCCGCACCGCCCTGCTGCGCACCGGCATCCTGGACCGCGCCGCCGCCGCCGGGCTGCTGGACGAGTGCGGCGCGGCCCCCGACGCGCCGGAGGACGACGCGCTGGCCCGGCTCGACGCCTATCTCTGCGACGTGAAGGAGCTGCAGGTCCGCGACGGCCTGCACGTCTATGGCACGGACCCGGCGCCCGAGCGCCTGGCCCTGCTGCCCGCCGCGGCGGCAGCCTGCGCCGCCGCCGAGCGCGCCGCGCTACTGGCCGCGCTGGACGGGCGCTTCATCCCGCCGGGCCCGGCGGGCGCGCCCTCCGCCGGCCGGGCGGACGTGCTGCCGACCGGGCGCAACCTGGCCGGCATCGACCCGCGCACCCTGCCCACCCGCTCCGCCCTCACGCTGGCGGAGCGCGCGGCGGACGACCTGCTGCGTCGCCACCGGCAGGACCATGGCGACTGGCCGCGCGCCGTGGTGCTGAACGTGTGGGGCACCTCCGCCATGCGCACCGGCGGCGAGGACATCGCCCTGGCGCTGCTGCTGCTCGGCGTACGCCCGGCGTGGGACGCGGCGTCTGCCCGGGTCAACGGCTTCACCGTCACCCCGATCGCCGAGCTGGACCGGCCGCGGGTGGACGTGACGCTGCGCGTCTCCGGCCTGTTCCGCGACGCGTTCGCCGCCCAGGTGACGCTGTTCGAGGCGGCGGCGGCGGCGGTGGCGGCGCGGGACGAGGCGGCCGACTGGAACCCGCTCGCCGGCCGCCCCGGCGCCCGCGCGTTCGGCCCGGCGCCGGGGCAGTACGGCGTGGGGGCGGACTGGTTCGCCGCCTCCGTCACCCGCGCCGCGGACGGCGTGGCGGACCCGGCGGCGCTGGCCGAGCGGGTGCGCGCCGCCGACGCCTTCCTGCACGTGCAGGACCACGCCGAGACTGACCTGCTGGACGGCCCGGAACACGCGGCCCACCTGGGCGGGTTCGCCGCCGCCGCCGCCGCGCTCGGGGCGGACCCGGTGCTGTATCACCATGACGGCCAGGCCCGCACGGTGGCGGAGCAGGTGGCCCGGGTGGTGCGCGGCCGGGCCGCCAACCCCCTGTGGCTCGCCGGCATGATGCGGCACGGCTACGCGGGGGCCGCCGAGATGGCGCGGGCCGTGGACGCCCTGGGCGCGTTCGCCGCGACGCTGCCGCAGCGGTTCGACCGCCAGTTCGACCTGCTGCACGCCGCCACGCTGGGCACGCCGGCGGTGGACGCGTTCCTGCGGCGGGAGAACCCGGACGCGCGGGCCGCCATCGCCGCCGGGTTCGCCGGCGCGCGGGCGGCCGGGCTGTGGCACCCGCGCCGGAACGACATCGCGGAGCCTGCCGCGGAGGCGGCGGCATGATCCGCGGCTGGTGCCCCACCGTGCACGCGCCGATGCCGTCCGGCGATGGGCTGCTGGTGCGGGTCAAGCCGTTCGGCGGCCGGCTGCCCGCCGCGGCGCTGGCCGCGTTCGCGGCGGCGGTGGAAACCCACGGCAACGGCGTGGTGGAGCTGACCGGGCGCGGCAACCTGCAGGTGCGCGGCCTGCGGGACGCGCCGGGCTTCGCGCGGGCGATGGTGGCGGCCGGGCTGGCGGATGCGGACCCGGCGCGCGAGGCGCGGCGCAACGTGGTCGCCGTGCCGCCATGCGACGACGCGCTGGTGGCGGCGGCCGAGGCGGCGCTGGCGGCGATGCCGGGGCTGGCGGCCAAATCCTGCGCCGTGGTGGCGGGAGACGTGATCCGGGTCGGCGGCGAGGTGGTGCGCGACGTTGCCGCCCTGCGCGAAGTCCTCGCGCGCGGTCCTGTCCTTCTCCCTCTCCCCCCTGTGGGAGAGGGCCGGGGTGAGGGGGGGCAGCACCTCCTCTATCTTCCAGGAGGTGCAACCACCCCCGCGGCCCTCGCCCAGCTCGCCACGGTGGCGCCGGAAGTCCGCACCACCCCCTGGCGCGCCTTGCTCTCCCCCGTGCCCGCCGCCGGTTTCGATGCCCAGCCCAGCAGCGCCGTCGCCTGCGCCGGCGCGCCCGCCTGCGCCAGCGCCACCGTGCCCGCCCGCGCCGACGCCGCCCGGCTGAGCGCGCTCGGCCTGCGCGCCCATGTCTCCGGCTGCGCCAAGGGCTGCGCCCATCCGGCCGCCGCGGCCACCCTGGTCGGCCGCGCCGGGCGCTACGACCTGGTGCGCCACGGCCGCGCCTGCGACCCGCCGGACCTGAGCGGCCTCACGCTCGACCAGGCCATGGCGGCGCTATGACCCGCGACTACATCCGCGACGGTGCTGCGATCTATGCGCAGTCCTTCGCCACCATCCGCGCCGAGGCTGACCTGTCCGGCCTGTCCCCGGACGACTCGCGGGTGGCGGTGCGGGTGGTGCACGCGGCGGGCATGGTCGAGGTCGCCCCGGCGCTGCGCTTCTCCCCCGGCTTCACCGCCGCCGCCCGCGCCGCCCTGCGCGCCGGCGCCCCCGTGCTGTGCGACGCCAAGATGGTGGCCCACGGCATCACCCGCGCCCGCCTGCCCGCCGGCAACGCGGTGATCTGCACCCTGGACGACCCGGCGACCCCCGGCCTCGCCCGCCGCATCGGCAACACCCGCTCCGCCGCCGCGCTGGATTTGTGGGGCGAGCGGATGGGCGGCGCGGTGGTGGCGATCGGCAACGCCCCCACGGCGCTGTTCCACCTGCTGGAATTGCTGGATGCCGGCGCGCTGGCCCCCGCGGCGATCATCGGCCTGCCGGTGGGCTTCGTGGGGGCGGCGGAGTCCAAGGACGCGTTGTGGGCGGATGGCCGGGTGCCCTGCCTGGTGCTGCCGGGGCGGCGCGGCGGCAGCGCGATGGCGGTCGCCGCCGTCAACGCGCTGGCGAGCGAGGCCGAATGACGGGAACGCTGTACAGCGTCGGCGTCGGACCCGGCGACCCGGAGCTGCTGACGCTCAAGGCGGCGCGCATCCTCGGCGACGCCCCGGCGCACGCCTTCTTCGCCAAGCGCGGCCGGCCCAGCCACGCCTGCGGCATCGCCGCGGCGCATCTGCGCCCGGGCGCCGAGCGGCTGCGCTTCGACTACCCGTTCACCACCGAAATCCCGCTGGCCGACCCGCGCTACGCCGCCGGCATGGCCGCGTTCTACGAGGCCGCCGCCGCCGCCATCGCCGCGCGGCTGGAGGCGGGCGTGTCGGTGGCGCTGCTGTGCGAGGGGGACCCGTTCTTCTACGGCTCCGCGATGTACGTGTACGACCGGCTCGCGCCGCGTTACCCGCACGAGGTGGTGCCCGGCGTCACCGGCATGTCCGGCGCGTGGGCGCGGGCGGGCACGCCGATGACCCACGGCGACGACGTGCTGACGGTGCTGCCGGGCACGCTGGATGCGGCCACGCTGACCGCCCGGCTGCGCGGCACGGACGCCGCCGTCATCATGAAGGTGGGCCGCCACCTGCCCAAGATTCGCGCCGCCCTGGCCGATGTGGGCCGCCATGGGGTGTACGTCGAGCGCGGCACCATGCCGGGGGAGCGCATCCTGCCCCTGGCGGACCTGCCGGACGGGCCTGCGCCGTATTTCTCCCTCGTGCTGGTCCCGGGGCGGCAGGCGGCGCGATGAGCGGCCACCTCGCCATCGTCGGCGCCGGCCCCGGCGACCCGGCGCTGCTCGCCCCCCGCGCCGCGGATGCGCTGGCGGCGGCCACCGACCTGATCGGCTACGGCCCCTACCTCGACCGCCTGCCGCCCTGCCCGGGCCAGCGCCGCCACCCGTCCGACAACCGGGTGGAGCTGGACCGCGCCCGCCACGCCCTGGCGCTGGCAGAGTCCGGGCGCCGGGTCGCCGTGGTGTCCGGCGGCGATGCAGGGGTGTTCGGCATGGCGGCGGCGGTGTTCGAGGCGGTGGAGGCGCACCCGGCCTGGGCCGCGCTGGACATCGAGGTGGTGCCGGGCATCTCCGCGCTGCTGGCTGCCGCCGCCCGGCTGGGCGCGCCGCTGGGGCATGATTTCTGCGCCGTGTCGCTGTCGGACAACCTCAAGCCCTGGCCGGTGGTGCTGCACCGGCTGCGCGCCGCGGCGGAGGCCGGGTTCGTGATGGCGCTGTACAACCCGCTGTCCCGCGCCCGGCCCTGGCAGCTGGGCGCGGCGTTCGAGGCGTTGCGCGCCGTGCTGCCGGGGGAGGCCGCGGTCGCCTTCGCCACCGCGGTCAGCCGCGCGGACGAGCGGGTGGACGTGACCACGCTCGCCGCCGCCGACCCGGCGCGGGCCGACATGCGGACCCTGGTGCTGGTGGGCACCGCCGCCACCCGCAGCGTGGCGCGGCCCGGCGGGCGGGCCTGGCTCTACACCCCGCGCAGCGCGGCCTGAGCGTGCAGCCAGTCCAGCGCCCCGGCCGCGTCCGGCGCCAGCAGGCCCGTCGGCGGGGCGGGGCGGTCCACCATCACCACCGGCAGCCCGAGCGAGCGGGCGGCGGCCAGCTTGCCCGCCACCGCCGTGCCGCCGGAGTTCTTGGTCACCAGCACCTCGATCCGGTGCGCGGCCATCAGCGCCCGGTCCCCTGCCTCGGTGAACGGGCCGCGCGCCGCGATCACCGTGGCGTTCGGCGGCGCGTCGGCGGGCGGATCGACGCTGCGCAGCAAGTACGAATGTGGCGGGCCGAACGCGGCCAGCTCCTGCCCCACCGTCAGGAACACCCTTCGCGCCCGTGGTCCGAGTGCTGCGGCGGCGTGCGCCATGCTGGGCACGCCCTGCCAGTCATCGCCCGGCTGCGGCGTCCAGGCCGGGCGCAGCACGGTCACGCGCGGCACCCCGGCGAGGGCGGCGGCCTCTGCCGCGTTGGCGCTGATGCGGGCGGCGAACGGGTGGGTGGCGTCGATCAGCGCGTCGAACTCCCGCAGGCAGGCGGCCAGCCCCGCCGCCCCGCCGAAGCCGCCGCTGCGCCACGGGATCGGCGGCGGCGCCGGCCGCTGCGTCCGCCCGGCCAAGGACAGCACGGGGCTGAACCGCCCGTCCCCCGCCAGCGCGCGGGCGATCGCCGTCGCCTCCGTCGTCCCGCCCAGGATCAGCACCCGCATGGCCGGGTTGTGGCATGACCGGGCGGTGGCTCGCCATCGTCGGCATCGGCGAGGACGGCCACCTGCCGCCCGCCGCCCGCGCCGCGGTGGAGTCGGCGGCGCTGGTGGTGGGGGGGCGGCGTCACCTCGCCCTGGCCGATGCGGCGATCCGCGGCGAGCGCCTGGCCTGGCCCAGCCCGATGGCGGGGGCTTACCCCGCCATCCTGGCCCGGCGCGGCCGGCCGGTGTGCGTGCTGGCCTCGGGTGACCCGTACTGCTTCGGCGTCGGCGCGACGCTGGCGGCGCTGGCGCCGGCGGCGGAGATCGTGTGCCACCCCGCACCCTCCGCCTTTGCGCTGGCCCGGGCGCGGCTGGGCTGGCCGGACGCGGCGGAGCTGTCCGCCTGCGGCCGTCCGCTCACCGCGATCGGGCCGCAGCTGCAGCCGGGCGCGCGCCTGCTGGTGCTGTGCGCCGGGCCGGAGACTCCGGCTGCCCTGGCGGCGATGCTGCGCGCCCGCGGGCTGGGCGCGTCCGCGCTGTGGGTGCTGGAGGCGATGGGCGGCCCGGCGGAGCGCATCCGCCCCACCACGGCGGACGGCTTCGACCTGTTGGACATCCACCCGCTGAACACGGTCGCCGTGGCCGTGGCCGGCCCGGTGGCGCAGCACCTGGCCACCGGGCTGCCGGACGCGCTGTTCGAGCATGACGGCCAGCTGACCCGGCGGGAGGTGCGCGCGGTGACGCTCTCCAGCCTGGCGCCGCGCCGCGGCGAGACGCTGTGGGACGTGGGCGGCGGTGCCGGGTCGATCGGCATCGAGTGGATGCTGCGCCACCCGGCCAACCGCGCCGTGGCCATCGAGCCGCATCCGGACCGCGCCGCGCGCATCATGCGCAACGCCGCGGCGCTGGGAGTGCCAGGGCTGGCCGTGGTGCAGGGGTCGGCACCCGAGGCGCTGGCGGGGCTGCCGCCGCCGGACGCGGCGTTCCTCGGCGGCGGGGCGCACCGGCCCGGCGTGATCGACGCCGCCTGGGCCGCGCTGCCGCCGGACGGACGGGTGGTGGCCAACGCGGTGACGCTGGAGACGGAGGCGGCGCTGCTGGGCGCGCGCGCCCGGTTCGGCGGCACGCTGCTGCGCGTGTCGGTGGAGCGGCTGGATGCGGTGGGCGCGATGCACGCCTTCCGCCCGGCGATGACGGTGACCCAGTGGTCGGCGGTCAAGCCATGATCGTGGCCGGCATCGGCTGCCGCCGCGGCTGCCCGGCGGAGGCGATCGTGGCGCTGGTGCGCGGCACGGGGGCGGAGGCGCTGGCCGCGCCGGCGTGGAAGCGGGGGGAGCCCGGGCTGCTGCGGGCGGCGGCGGCGCTGGACGTGCCGTTATGGTTCGTGGACGAGTCGGCGCTGGCGGCGGTGCAGGACCGCTGCCCCACGCGGTCGGCCGTGGTGGCGCGCGCGGTCGGGTTCGCGTCGGTGGCGGAGGCGGCGGTGCTGGCGAGCGGCGGCGTGCTGACGCGCGCGCGGTTCGGCGGCGGGCTTGCCACGTGCGCGATAGGCGCGTGCGCAAACCCGTCCCTTTCTCCCTTGCAGGAAGCGGCTGGGGAAACGGAGCGCGCTGGACGTGGCGGGCTGACGGATGGAGTGTGCGCCGACCACGTCGTTGGAGGTGTGCAGGTGGATCGGTATCGTCTTCATTACTTCCCGGAGTCCGGCAACAGCTACAAGCTGGCTTTGATGCTGACCCTGTGCGGACAGGCGTTCGAGCCCGTTTGGACCGACTTCGCAACCCGGGTGACGTGGACCCCCGAATGGCGGCGGACCGTGAACGCCATGGGGGAAATCCCTGTGCTTGAGGAAGGCGGCGCAAGCCTCACGCAGACCGGGCCGATCCTGCTTCACCTTGCCGAGAAGTATGGCCGCTTCGGCGGCGCCGACGCGGCGGAAGGCTTCGAAGTGCTGCGCTGGCTGTTCTGGGACAACCAGAAGCTCTCGGGCTATATGGCGACCTACCGCTTCCTGCGCACCTATGCGCCCAAGCCCGATCCCGCGGTGCTCGCCTTCTTGCGCGGCCGAGTGAACGATTTCCTGGGCGTCTTGGAGGAGCGCGTGAGCGTCCGTCCGTTCGTGATCGGGGACCGCGCGACGATCACCGACCTGTCCCTGTGCGCGTATCTTTCCTTCCCCGCGGACGAGACCGGCTACGACCTCAGCTCCAGCCACCCCCACGTCCACGCATGGCTGGGACGGATCGCGGCGTTGCCTGGATGGCAGTCTCCCTACGACCTCCTGCCCGGCCAACGCCTGCCGCGCTACGATGCCGCGGCCATCCCGTAAGGAAAGGGAAGAGGCGCCCCGTCCGATGAGGAACAAGGGCGCAAGCGCCCCATGACCGTGCATTTCATCGGCGCAGGCCCTGGTGCGCCCGACCTCATCACCCTGCGCGGCGCGCGGCTGCTCGCGGCCTGCCCGGTGTGCCTGTACGCCGGGTCGATCGTGCCCGCGGCGCTGCTGGAGCACTGCCCGCCCGGGGCGCGGCTGATCGACACCGCGCCGCTCGACCTGGATGGCATCGAGCGCGCGTTCCTCGCCGCGCACGCGGCCGGGCAGGACGTGGCCCGGCTGCATTCGGGCGACCTTTCGCTGTACAGCGCTGTGGCCGAGCAGCTGCGCCGGCTGGACCGCCACGCGATCCCGTACACGCTCACCCCCGGCGTACCGGCCTTCGCCGCCGCCGCCGCCGTGCTGGGGCGGGAGCTGACGGTGCCCGGCGTGGCGCAGACCGTGGTGCTGACGCGGCTGCCGGGGCGCGCCTCCGCCATGCCGCCGGGCGAGCTGCTCGCCGCCTATGCCGCCACCGGCGCGACATTGGCCATCCATCTGGCCGCCGCCCTGCTGCCGGACGCGCTGGCGGTGCTCGTGCCGCATTACGGCGCGGGCTGCCCGGCGGCGCTGGTGGTGCGCGCCACCTGGCCGGAGCAGCGGGTGATCCGCGCCATGCTCGGCACGCTGGACGGGGCGGGCGTGGAGCGCACGGCGCTGCTGCTGGTCGGCCCCGCGCTCGACCCGGCGGACCCCGGCGAGAGCGCGCTGTATCGCCCCGACTACGTGCGGCGCTACCGTTCGTGACGGCCGAGCAGCCCGCCGGTGCGGTCGAACACCGCCACCTCCAGCGTCACCGGCGCGCCATCCAGCGCGGCGGCGGCGGTGGCCCAGGCGCGCGCGGCTACCACATCGGCCAGGTTCGGGGCGAGGGCGAACGCCTCCGCCACCGTGTTGGCGGCGGCGACGCCGGGCACGCCGGCGAGGGCCGCGAGGTCCGCCATGTCAACCGAGCCGCGCTTGCTGTGCAGGTCGAGGCGCCCCTGCGCCAGCTTGGCCATCTTGGCCATGCCGCCGGCGATGGTCAGCCGCGGCACCGGGCGGCGGCGCAGGTAGCGCAGCAGCGGGCCGACGAAATCCCCCATCTCGATCAACGCCATCTCGGGCAGTTGGTAGAGCGCGGCGACGGCGGTCTCGCTGGTGCTGCCGGTGGACCCGGCGACGTGGCAGAGCCCGGCGGCGCGCGCCACGTCGATGCCGCGGTGGATGGTGTCGATCCAGGCGGCGCAGGAATACGGCACGACGATGCCGGTGGTGCCCAGGATCGACAGGCCGCCGACGATGCCCAGCCGGCCGTTCAGCGTGCGCTCCGCCAGCTTCTCCCCGCCCTCCACGCCGATCTCCACCTCCACGTCGGCCGGCCCCACTTCGGCCAGGGCGTCGCGGATCATCTGGCGCGGCACCGGGTTGATGGCCGGCTCGCCCGGGGGAATGGGCAGGCCGGCGCGGGTGACGGTGCCGACGCCGGGGCCGGCGCGGAAGCTGACGCCGGGGCCGCCCGGGGCGACGCGGACACGGACCAGCGCGCCGTGGGTCACGTCCGGGTCGTCGCCGGCGTCCTTGACGATGGCGGCGTGGGCGGCGCCGGGCTCCAGCCGGGTCTGCGCCAGGGTGAAGGCGGTGCGGCCGCCGCGGGGCAGGGGGATGTCCACCGGGTCGGGGAACGTGCCGGTGCAGAGGGCGGCAAACGCCGCCTTGGCCGCCGCCGCCGCGCAGGCGCCGGTGGTCCAGCCGCGCCGCAGGTTGAGGCCGTTCTCCATGGCGGCATCCTAGCATGACCGTGGGCTGGCTGGTGGCGGCCCCGCGGTCGGGCGGCGGCAAGACCACGCTGACGCTGGGCCTGGTCGCCGCCCTGCGCCGCCGCGGCGTCACGGTGCGGACGGCCAAGTGCGGGCCGGACTACATCGACCCGGCGTTCCACGCCGCCGCGTCCGGCGCGCCGGGGGTGAACCTGGACAGCTGGGCGATGCCGCCGGCGATGCTGGATGCGCTGTTCGCCCAAGCCTGCGCCGGGGCGGAGGTGCTGATCGTGGAATCCGCCATGGGCCTGTTCGACGGGGTGGCCGGCCCTCCCGGCCGCACCGGCAGCGGGGCGGACATCGCGGCGCGGTTCGGCCTGCCGGTGCTGTTGGTGCTGGACGTGTCGGGCCAGGCGCAGACCGCCGCCGCGGTGGCCGCCGGGCTGGCCGGGTTTGACGGGGCGGTGCGCGTCGGCGGCGTGGTGCTGAACCGCATCGGCAGCGAGAAGCACCGCCGCGCGGTGGAGGCGGCCATGCGGCTGCCCGTGCTGGGCGCCATTCCGCGCGACGCCGGGCTGGCGCTGCCGGAGCGGCACCTGGGCCTGGTGCAGGCGGGCGAGCACCCGGCGCTGGCCGCGCAGCTGGAACGGCTGGCTGACATGGCGGAGCGCTGCCTGGACATTCCGGCGCTGCTGCTGCCTCTCCCGTTGGAGCAACCGGCCCGGGAGGGAGGCGGGGCGCACATCCCGCCCCCGGGCCAGCGCATCGCCCTGGCGCAGGATGCCGCGTTCACCTTCACCTACCCCCACGTGCTCGCCGCCTGGCGCGCGGCCGGGGCGGAGCTGCTGCCGTTCTCCCCGCTCGCCGACGCGCCGCCGCCGGAGGGGGCGGATTGCTGCTGGCTGCCCGGCGGCTACCCGGAGCTGCACGCGCCCGCGCTCGCCGCGGCGCAACTTTTCGCCGCCGGGCTGCGCGATTTCGCCGCCACCCGCCCGGTGCATGGCGAGTGCGGCGGCTACATGGCGCTGGGTGCATCGCTCACCACGGCGGACGGCGCGACCCACGCCATGGCCGGCCTGCTCAGCCACGCCACCAGCTTCGCCACCCGCACGCTGCACCTCGGCTATCGCCGCGCCCTGCTGCCCGGCGGCGCGGTGCGGGGCCACGAGTTCCACTACGCCACCCTCGCCGATCCCGGGACGGATGCCGCCTACGCGGTGGTCGAGGATGCCGCGGGCGTTCCGCTCGGCCCGGCCGGCGGGCGGCGCAGCGGCGTGACCGGCTCGTTCTTCCACGCCATCGCCCAGGACGCCGCATGACCGCCGAGCAGCTCCACGCCGCGCTGACCAGCCTGCCGCCGGGGGACGACGCCGCCGCCGCCGCGGTCGCCGCCCGGCAGGAGACCCTCACCAAGCCGCCGGGCAGCCTGGGCCGGCTGGAGGCGCTGGCGGCGTGGCTGGCGCGCTGGCAGGGCCGGGCGATGCCGCGGCTGGAGCGGGTGGAGGTGCTGGTGTTCGCCGGCAACCACGGCGTCGTGGCGCGCGGCGTGTCGCCCTACCCGGCGGCGGTCACGGCGCAGATGGTGGGCAACTTCGCCGCCGGGGGCGCTGCGATCAACCAGCTGGCCCGGCTGGCCGGAGCGGAGCTGCGGGTGCTGCCGCTCGAGCTGGACCGGCCGACGGCGGACATAGTGGACGCGCCCGGGCTGACCCCGGACGCGTTCGCCGCCGCCTTGGCCGCCGGGCACGGCGCGGTGCAGCCGGGCACGGACCTGCTCTGCCTGGGAGAGATGGGCATCGGCAACACCACGGCGGCGGCGGCGCTCTGCACGGGGCTGTTCGGCGGCGCGGACTGGACTGGGCTCGGCACGGGGGTGGATGTGGCCGGGCTGGCGCGCAAGCGGCAGGCAGTGGGGGCCGCCGCCGCGCGCCATGCCGGCCTGCCGCCGCTGGAGCTGGCCCGCTGCCTCGGCGGGCGCGAGCTGGCGGCGATGGCGGGCGCCGTGGTGGCCGCCCGGCAGCTGCGGGTGCCGGTGCTGCTGGACGGGTTCGTCTGCACCGCCGCCGTGGCCCCACTGGCGCTGGCGCGGCCCGGCGCGCTGGATGGCTGCCTGGCCGCCCACGTTTCGGCGGAGGCGGCGCACCGGCGGTTGCTGGCCGCCCTGGGCCTGGAGCCGCTGCTTGATCTCGGGATGCGGCTGGGCGAGGCGTCCGGCGCGGCGCTGGCGGTGCCGCTGCTGCGGGCGGCGCTGGCCTGCCACGCGGGCATGGCGACGTTCGCGGAGGCTGCCGTCGCCGGCCGGGCATGACCCGCTGGGCCGAGCTGGTGGGGGCATTCTGCCTGCTCACCCGCCTGCCGGTGGGGTGGCTTGCCGTGCGCCATCCGCCGCCCGCCGCCTGCGTGTGGGCCTACCCGCTGGTGGGGGGCGCCGTCGGCGCGCTGGCGGCGGCGGCGCTGTGGCTGGGCCGGGCGGCCGGGCTGGCGCAGCCGGTGGCGGCGGTGTGGGCGCTGGCGGTGGCGGCCCTGGTCACGGGGGCGCTGCACGAGGACGGGTTGGCCGATACGGCGGACGGTTTCGGCGGCGGGCGCGGCCGGGAGCGCAAGCTGGCGATCATGCGGGACAGCCGCATCGGCAGCTACGGCGCGCTGGCGGTGGGGTTCAGCCTGGCGCTGCGGGCCGCGCCGCTGGCCTTGTCCGCCCGGCCGGAGCGGGCGCTGCTGCTGGCGGGGGTGCTTGGCCGGGGCGCGATGCTGCTGCCCGTGCTGCTGCTGCCGCCGGCGCGGCCGGACGGGCTCGGCGCGCCGTTGCACGAGGCCGGGCGCGGACGGGGGCT
>CAXSAX010000041.1:0-29115 GCA_964235495.1 uncultured Acetobacteraceae bacterium
CTGCGGGCGGGCGGGCGGGCGGCGCTGGCAGCCGGCGCGGCGGCGGCCGTGGGCGCGGGCCTGTGGGCGATCCCCCGCGCCGGCGGCGATGCGGACCCGGGCTGGGTGGTGATCGACGAGGTGGCCGGCCAATGGCTGGCGATGCTGCCGCTGCGCCGCCCCTCCTTGCCGGGCGTGCTGGCCGCGTTCGGCCTGTTCCGCCTGCTGGACATCGCCAAGCCTGGCCCGATCGGCGCGATCGACCGCGTGCCCGGCCGTTTCGGGGTGATGGGAGACGACATCGCGGCCGGGCTGGCCGCCGCCGCCGTGCTATGGCTGCTGCGGCCAAAGTGGGGCAAGTGGGGGCGGTGATGCTGGACGAGACGATCTTGCGGCAGGCCGCGGCGGCGCTGGCGGCGCTGCGGCAGCGCGGCCTGCGGGCAGCGACGGCAGAGAGCTGCACCGGCGGCCTGATCGCCGCGGCGCTGACGCACGTGCCCGGCTCCTCCGACGTGGTGGACCGCGGCTTCGTAACCTACTCCAACGCGGCCAAGACCGAGATGCTGGGCGTGCCCGCCGCCTTGATCGAGGCGCACGGCGCGGTCAGCGCGCCGGTCGCCGCCGCGATGGCGGACGGCGCCCTGGTCCGCTCCCTGGCTGACGTGACGGTGGCGGTGACGGGGGTGGCGGGCCCTGGCGGCGGCAGCGCGGACAAGCCGGTCGGGACGGTGTGGTTCGGCTGCGCCCGGCGCGGGGAAGCAGCGCGGACGGAACGCCGGGTGTTCCCGGGCGACCGGACGGCGGTGCGCGCGGCAACGGTGGCGTTCGCGCTGACGCTGCTGGACCAGTCTGGGCTGGACCGGTCTGGGCTGGACCAGGCTGGCGCTTGACGCCGTTGCGGCGTGCGGCGCGGCGCTACTGGAGCGACGGCGACCCTCGCCTGCCTCGCATGGCTGCCAGGAGTGGCCGCTCCACCCAGCGCGCCACCAGGGTCCCACCGATCACTGCGGCGGCGGCCAGCACGACAAAGCAGGCAGCGTCAGACGGGGGGCGGGCGAGGCCGGCCCTGAGCCATGCCTGCCACGCTGCGCCGATGAACACGAACTGGAACAAGTAGAGCGAGTAGGACGCTCCGCCGATCGCTTGCAGCCAGGATGGCGCTGACATCAGCCCGGCTCGCTCGCTCGCGCACAGGCCGGCCACGGCCAGGACCGCCGCCCCGCTATAGACCAGCCGCGCTGCGCTGCCGAAGCCGTCAAACAGGCCGGTGCTCTCCAGCACCATGGCGGCTGCAAACAGCACGCAGCCACTCGACGCAACAAGAAGCGGGCGAGGCAGGGAAACCTTGCCGACCCACTGCGCCGCGGCCATTCCCAAGAAGAACTCCAAGCCATAGATTCCGCACAGCGCGGACGGCATCCCGGTGGAGCCGAGGCCGAAGGCGGTCGCTGAAATCCATCCCAGCCAGGCGGCCAGCAGCGCCATGCCGAGCCGCTTGTTCAAGATCAGGACGGAGAACACGACGGAGAACACTGCTTCGCACTGAAGCGTCCAGGCTGTGCCGAGAAGCGGCTCGCTGACGGTCGGGATCAGGAAGGCTGAGAGCAGAATGGCGGTGGCGGCCGGCGCGGCGCCGCTGCCTGCGGCGCCCATCAGCAGCGTCAGCGTGAGCGCGATCCAGTACAGCGGCAACACCCTGCTGATTCGCCGCCGCACGTAGTGCCCCAGCCGGTCAGCCCGGCCGATGTCGCGGCGGTGGACGAACAGGATGATGAATCCGCTCAGCACGAAGAACAGGTCAACGCCGGCATGACCTGCTTGGAACAGGGTGACAAGCCCGGGCGCGCCGAACGCTTTGTCGATGTGGCGTGCCGCGTGAAACAAAATCACAGCCACCGCAGCGACCCCCCCGCAATCCCTGGATCGTCGAGAAATTCCTAGAGAACGTGCTTGTCGGCCCAGCGGGCGATGGCCGCGCGCTCATCAAGTTGCTTGGTCCGGGAGAGCTTTTCACCGCAGGATTCCTGACCGGGTTGGAAAGAAGTTTGCCGAGGCGCCGCTTGCTGCCGAAAGAAATTACCTGGGGAGCCTTGATTGCGAACTGAACTCTTAAGCTTGCGGTAACACAGCCGCGCTAGCCTTGCGTTGCGACAAAATGACGCAACGTCCCTCAGGCGGGAAATCGTTTCATGATCGTGTCCTCCATTCCACCAGCGGCCTTGACTCCATCCCCTGCGGCGGTTCAACCGCTCGCGGCGCCGATCGCGCTGGCTGATGCCGTCAAGTATCCTACCCCGCCCTCTTCCGGCCTGACGCAGAACATCGACCCTCAGCTTGGCATCACGGTGCTGACGCTGCGGTCCGACAACGGCGCGGCGGACAGCACCATTCCCACCACGCAGCAGCTCAAGGCATACGTGGCCGCGCAGTTCACCCCGCCGCCGAAGTCCCAGGTGGCTTGACGAAGGCCGAGGCGAGGCGAGCAGGGCCCCGCCCTGCACCCGCAAGCGGGTGGCCAGAAGACCCTGTCCTCTGGTGGGGTTTGGGGCAAAACTCCAAGGCTTTCTGCGCCGAGTTCGGCGGCAGCCCGCTCAAATCGTGCCAACCGTCCGGATGCGCGCACGCGGAAAGATTTCCGCCTGGGCCAGCACCGGCGTCGCCGGCCGGATGCGCTCCACCACCGCGCGCAGATGCGCCCGGATGCCGCCGGAGCAGAGCAGAACCGGCATCTCCCCAGTGGCTTGCGCCGCGTCGAACGCGCCGCGCAGCCGCCCGACAAAATCCCCCAGCTTGGAGGGGGCCATCGCCAGCTGGCGGTCCTCCGCCGGGCCAACCAGGCTTTCGGCAAAAGCGACCTCCCATTCCGGCGACAGGGTCACCAGCGGAATGTAGCCCGCAGGCCCGGTGTGGCTGTCGCTGATCTGCCGCGCCAGGCGGCTGCGGACATGGGCCACGATGGCGGCGACCGGGCGACCCTGCCCGCCGCACGCCTCAGCCACCCCTTCCAGCACGGTCGGCAGGTCGCGGATGGAGATGCGCTCGGCCAACAGCGCCTGCAGCACGCGCTGCACCCCGCCGACGCTGATCTGCGAAGGCACCAGGTCCGCCACCAGCTTCTGCTGCTCGCGCGGCAGCTCGTCCAGCAGCTTCTGCGTCTCGGCGTAGGACAGCAATTCGGCCATGCAATCCCGCACCACTTCCGTGACGTGCGTCGTCAGCACGGAGGACGGATCGACCACCGTGCAGCCCCGCGCCATCGCCTCATCCCGCCGGGCTGGCTCGATCCACAAGGCGGGCAGGCCGAAGGTGGGCTCGGTGGTGCGTTCGCCCGGGAAGGGTGGCAGGCCGCCCCTCGGGTCCATGACGAGCACCTGGGTGGGGCGCAGTTCGCCGCGGCCAGCCTCGATCTCCTTGATGCGGATGGAGTAGGTGTCGGCGCCCAGCTGCACGTTGTCCTGGATGCGCACCGGGGGCAGTACGAAGCCCATCTCGGCGGCGATCGAGCGGCGCAGGCCCTTGATCTGCTCCGTCAGCCGCGGCGTGTCCCCGCCGGCCAGCGATAGCAAGCCATAGCCTAATTCCAGCCGGATGGTGTCCATGCGCAGCGCGTCGGTGATCGGCGGCTCGCCCGGCGCTGCGGGCGCGGCCGGCGCAGCGTCCCCGGCCTGCGCGGGCGGATGCTTCCAGCGCATCCAGGCGCCGCCCGCGGCCAGCCCGGCCAGCGACAGGAACGGCAGCATGGGCAGGCCCGGCATCAGCGCCAGCACGCCCGCCGCCCCCGCCGCCATCGCTAGCGGCTTCGGGTTGCCGCCCAGCTGGCGGATCAGCACCGTATCGGCTGCGCCCTCCATGCCGCCCTTGGTCACCACGATGCCGGCCGCCGTTGACACCAGCAGCGCCGGGATTTGCGAGACCAGCCCGTCGCCGACGGACAGGGTGGTGAACGTGGCCGCAGCGTCGGCAAACGGCATGCCGTGGCGGATCAGCCCGATGGCGAAGCCGCCGAAGATGTTGATGGAGGTGATCAGCAGGCCGGCGATCGCGTCCCCGCGCACGAACTTCGCCGCACCGTCCATGGCGCCGTAGAAGCCGCTCTCCTCCTCCAGCTCGCGCCGCCGGGTGCGCGCCTTGGCCTCGTTGATGAGGCCGGAGGAGAGGTCGGCGTCGATCGCCATCTGCTTGCCGGGCATAGCGTCCAGGCTGAACCGCGCCGCCACCTCGGCGATGCGGCCGGAGCCCTTGGTGATGACCATGAAGTTCACCACCAGCAGGATGGCGAACAGGATGACGCCGATCACCACGTCCCCGCCCATCAGGAAGCCGCCGAACGCCGCGACCACGTGGCCGGCCGCGTTCGGCCCTTCGCTGCCGTGGCTTAGGATCAGCCTGGTGGTGGCGACGTTGAGCGATAGGCGCAGCAGGGTGGTGAGCAGCAACAGGGTGGGGAACGAGGTGAAGTCGAGCGGGCGCTTGAGGAACAGCGCCACCATCAGCACGAGCACGGCGGCGGTGATGGACAGCGCGAGGCCCATGTCCAGCAGCACGGTCGGCAGCGGGATCACCAGCACGGCCAGCAGCACGACCATGCCAAAGGCCAGGCCTACGTCGGTGCCGGGAAGGTATTTCTGGAAAGAGGCCAGAGGGTTCAACATTCAAGCAAGCCCCTCACCCCGGCCCTCACCCGCGAGAGGGAGAGGGTGACAGGAATCAAGCGGCCATTCCCGGCGGCGTCACGGCCACGCCGGCTGCGGAGTAGTCCCGCAGCTTGTTGCGCAGCGCGCGGATCGAGATGCCCAGGATCGTCGCCGCATGGGTGCGGTTGCCCAGCGTGTGGGTCAGCGTTTGCAGGATCAGGTCCTGCTCCACGGCATCCATCGTGCGCCCGACCAGGCCCGCGACGCCGCCCGGCCCGGCCGAGGCCGCCGCAGGGGCGGATGCGCCGGCCAGCTCCACCGCATCGATCTCCGGCCCCGTGGACAGCAACACGGCGCGGTGGATGGTGTTCTCCAGCTCCCGCACGTTGCCGCGCCAGCCGTGCCCGGCCAGGCAGGCATGGGTAAACGGGGAGATCGGCCGCGGCGGCACCCCGTTCACCTCTGCGTAATGACGCGCGTAATGCTCGGCCAGGGCCGCGATGTCGCCGGGCCGCTCCCGCAGCGGCGGGATGCGCAGGCTGACCACGTTGAGCCGGAAATACAGATCCTCGCGGAACCGCCCGGCGCTGCAATCTGCCAGCAGGTCCCGGTTGCTGGTGGCCAGAATGCGGACATTCACCTTGACCGGGCCCGCGCCGCCCAGGCGGTCGATCTCGCGCTCCTGGATAGCGCGCAGCAGCTTGGCCTGCAGCCGCACGTCCATCTCGCTGATCTCGTCGAGCAGCAGCGTGCCGCCATCCGCCGCCTCGAACTTGCCGACCCGGCGGGCCACGGCGCCGCTGAACGCGCCCCGCTCGTGGCCGAACATTTCGGATTCAAGCAGGTTCTCCGGGATGGCGGCGCAGTTCAACGCCACGAACGGCCCGGACGCCCGGCGCGAGTGGTGGTGGATATGCCGCGCCAGCACCTCCTTGCCGGTGCCGCTCTCCCCCGTGATCAGCACGGAGGCCTCGGCCGCCGCCACCTGCTCCGCCCGGCGCAGGGTCGCCAGCATCGCCGGGTCGCGGGCGATCAGGGCATGGCCGTCGCCGCTGGCGGCTTGCAGGATGGCCGCGATCAGGTCCGGGTCGGGCGGCAGCGGCAGGAACTCCCGGGCGCCGTCGCGGATGGCGCGCGCCGCCGCTGGGCCGTCCACGTCCGTGCCGCACGCGACCACCGGCACGGCCATGCGCTCGGCCGCCAGCGCGCGCACCAGGGCGGCCACGTCGTGGCTCACCTCGCACAGCACCAGATCGACCCGCGCGTCCGTGCGCAGCCGCGCCATGCCGCTGCCCACGCTGTCCGCCTGCTCCAGCTTGGCGCCGCGGGCGATGGCCATGCGCGCCGCCAGCGCCAGCGGCCCGGCGAGCGCGCCGACCAGCAGCACCCGCATGCCGGCGGCGGCGCTCACGTGCGGTCCGCCTTGACGATCTCCGTCATGGTCACGCCCAGCCGGTTGTCGTCCACCATCACCACCTCGCCGCGCGCCACCAGGCGGTTGTTGACGTAGATGTCGATCGCCTCGCCCAGCTTGCGGTCCAGTTCCACCACCGCGCCGCGGCCGAGCTTGAGCAGTTGGCTCACCTGCATGGTGGCCTTGCCAAGCACGGCGCTGACGGTGACGGGGATGTCGTACACCGCCTCCAGGTCGCGCACCGCACGGGGGCTGCCCGCGCCGGGTGCGATATCTGAAAGCTCCATCAGATCCATGTTGTCAGGCATCGGCCAACTCCGGTTGCAGCAGGGTGGGATCAAACAAGCCGAGGGCTGCCAGGGCGTCCTCCACGGCGCGGCGGGCGCGGGCGGCGTCCCGCACCACGGCGCCGTCCGCCCAGCTGACCCGGGCGTCGCCGGGAGCCACCGCCTCCGTCGGCAGCAGTTGCACCCGCTCGGCCAGCTCGATATCCAGGGCGGCCACCTCCGCCTGCATGGCGGCCTGCATGTACGGGTGCACGCGCACGGTGATGCGCGGCTCGTCCACCAGCGCCGGCAGCACCGCGCGAGCCAGCGCCTGCAGCTCGGCCGCGCCATGCCGCTCGCACAGGGCGGGCAGGCAGGCCGCCATCATGCTTAGCAGGCAGCGCGCCACGCCCTCCGCGGCGGCCTCCGCCACGCCCTGCGCGCTGCCCTGCACGTCAGCCAGGCCGGCGGCGAGCAGGCCCACCATGCTGGCGCGGCTGGCCGCCAAGCCACGCTCGGCCTCCATCCGACCGGCCTCCCGCCCTTCCGCCCGGGCCGCCTCCAGCTCCCCGGCGCTGAAGCTCGGCTCGACCACCTCTGGCTCGGCCGGTTCCGCCTCGGCGACCGGGCGGTCCGTGGCCCGCCGCCAGGATGGCTTGGCCGGGGCCGGCGCAGGGTCGTCGTCGTCGAAATCCTCGGCGTAGAGCACGCCCACGAGGCTTGGGCGGAACGGGGATTGCTCCATGCTAGTACACCAGCTCCTCATCCTTGCCTTCGCTGATTTCGATGGAGCCGGACGCCGCCAGCTCCTTCGCCATGGCCACGATGCCGGCCTGCGCCTCGTCCACGTCGCGCAGCTTCACCGGGCCCAGGTTCTCGATGTCGTCGCGCAGCATCTTGGCCGCGCGCTCGGACAGGTTCTTGAAGAACAGGTCGCGCAGCTTCTCGGACGCGCCCTTCAGCGCCACCGGCAGCTTCTCCTTGTCCACCGCGCGCATCAGCCCCTGCACCGCCATGGGCGAGAGCCGCGCCAGATCGTCGAAGGTGAACATCAGCGCCTTGATGCGCTCGGCCGACTCGCGGTTGCGCTCTTCCAGCGCGGCCACGAACCGGGTTTCGCTGGCGCGGTCCAGGTTGTTGAAAATCTCCGCCATCAGCTCGTGCGAGTCCCGCCGCGTGGAGCGCGCGAGGTTGGACATGAACTCCGAGCGCAGGGTGCGCTCCACCCCCTCCAGCACATCTTTCTGCACGCTCTCCATCCGCAGCATCCGCATCACCACCTCGATGGAGAAGCTGTCGGGCAGCAACACCAGCACGCGCGCGGCATGCTCCGGCTTCACCTTGGACAGCACCACCGCCACCGTCTGCGGATATTCGTTCTTGAGGTAGTTCGCGAGCACCGCCTCGTGCACGTTGCCCAGCTTGTCCCACATGGTGCGCCCGGCCGGACCGCGAATCTCCTCCATGATCTGCGAAGCGCGCTCCCGCGGCAGCGCGCGCTGCAGCAGCCGCTCGGTGCTTTCCATGCTGCCGACCAGGTGGCCCATCCCGCCCATGCTCTCGCCAAACTCCAGGCACAGCTGCTCCACGGCCTCCGCGCGGACGGTGCCGAGCTGCGACATGGCGGCCGAAACCTCCTTGATCTCATCCTCGTGCATCATGCCGAACAGGCGGCTGGACTGCTCCTCGCCCAGCGCCAGCATCAGCAGCGCAGCCTTCTGCGCGCCGGAGAAGGCGGCGCTGCCCAGGGCCGCCATCAGCCCACCGCCTCTTTGGCCATCCAGCCGCGCATCACCGCCAAGCTTTCCTCCGGATGCTTGTCCACCAGCTCAGCCACCTGGCGCAGGGACGAGGCCCGCATGGCGCCTTCGACGTTGCCGAGGCGGATCATGCTCTCGTCCTGGCCAGGCTCCGGCGGTCCGGCGAGGGCCAGCATGGCCCCGCCGCCTGCCTGGCCCACCCGCAACGCCGCGGCGCCCGCAGCACCGCCTGGCCCGGCCAGTGCCAGGCCGCCGGCCAAGGCGTCCGTTCCAAGCGCCGATGGGTTGGTGGTCAGCCGCAGCACCATCGGCCGCAGCACCAGCAGCAGCGCCAGCAGCGCCACGGCCGCCAGCACCCCGGTCTGGCCCAGCCGCATCAGGTCGGACTTGTCCAGGTGCAGCCCGAGCAGGCCGGGCGCTGCGGGTTCCGCCGGCTCGTCCAGGTCGGCGAAGCGCAGGCTCACCACCTCCACCTTGTCGCCGCGCTTCTCGTCATAGCCCACGGCGCTGCGGGCCAGGGCGGCGATGCGGCTCAATTCGTCCGGCGTGCGGTCCTGCCAGGTCACGGCGCCATCCGCGCCGTGCACCTGCACTTGGTCCACCAGCACGCCCAGGGTAATGCGGCGGATCTGCGGCTGGTCCCGCACCACGGTGCGGACCGTCTTGCCGATCTCGAAGTTCGTCGTCTCCTCCGAGCGCTGCTCCTGGCTGCCGGCCGGGTTGGCGCCGGCGTCCGCGTTGGGCAGGTTGTTGCCCACGCTGACGGTGGCGCTCGCCTCCGTGCTGTGGTTGCTGGTGGTGTTGCTCTGGGTGGAGCGTTCCACCTTGCCGTCCGGGTCGAACTTCTCCTGCGTCTCGCGCACTTGGTCGTAGTCCATCTCGACCGACGTTTCCGCCCGCACCCGCCCTGCCCCTAGCGTGCGCTCCAGCATGTCCTCCACGGCGTGGGACAGCCGTTGCTCCGTGGCCGCGCGCAGCTCGTCCGCCGCCCCTTCCACGCCGGTTTGCGGGTCCCCGGCGCGGGCGAGCAGGTTGCCGCGGCTGTCGATCACGCCCACGTTCTGCGGCCGCAGCCCCGGCACCGCCGAAGCCACCAGGTTCAGCACCGCCTGCACGCCGCCCCGGTCCATGCGGGCCGCCCCCGCCATGGTGAGCACCACGCTGGCCTGCGCGTCCTGCCGGTCCCGCGCGAACGGCTCGCGCTTCGGCAGCACGAGATGCACCCGCGCCGCGCGCACGCCCGAGATCATGCGGATGGAGCGGGCCAGCTCGCCTTCCAGCGCGCGGGTCTGGTTGATATTCTGCTGGAACTGGCTGGCCGTCAGGCTGTCGCCGCGGTCAAAAATCTCGTAGCCGATGGAGCCGCCGGACGGCAGGCCCTCCTTCGCCAGCAGCAGCCGGGCGCGCGCCACCTCGCCGGCGGGCACGGAGATGCGGCTGCCATCCGACCCCACCTCGTGCGCGATGTGCGCGTGCTCCAGCTGATCGGCGACCTGGGACGCCTCGCGCAGGTCCATGTCCGCATACAGTAGGGCCATGTGGTCCCCGCTGCCGCCGCGCAGGGCGAGGAACGCCAGCATCAGCAGCATCGATGCGGCCACCGCGGCCATCGCCACCAGCCGACCGACACCCAGCGCCTTAAACCCGTCCAGCAACGCTGCCATGCTCGTGCGCCCATCCGTGGCGGCATCCTGCCGCGCGGCCACCCTGCGCCGCACGGGTTACTCAGGCCCTAATGACCCGGCACGGATTGCCGGGCGCGCTCAGTTGCCGGCCACGGATTCGACGCTGCTGAACGGCACCGACACCGCGCCGACCTGCAGCGTCACTACGCCGTTGCTGTTGGTGACCCCCGTGGCCGTCCCAGTCGCGGTGAACGGCACCGCCGCCGCCGTGCCGCCGGACTGCGTGCCGTTGATCGACACCGTGTAGGCGCCGTCCGGCTGCTGGACGCCGGCGCTGTTCTTGCCGTCCCAGGTCCAGGTGTTGGCGCCCGCGTTGGAGGTGCCGGTCACCTCCGCCACCTTCACGCCGCTCGCGTTGGTCACGGTGATATCGACCGGCTCGGCGGCCGTGGTGGCGTAGTTCACAGTGGCGCTGCCGTTCTGCAGCGGCACCTGGGTGCTGTCCACGGTGACGGACTTGCCGACCACGCCCGTCGCCTGGATCACCTCCGTGCCCTGCGTCGCCTGGATCAGCGAGGTAAGGCTGGAGTTGGTGGTGATCTGCTGCTCCACGCTGCTGAACTGCACCAGCTCGGTGGTGAACGAGTTGGTGTCCATGGGCGTGGTCGGGTCCTGGTTCTTCAGTTGGGTCAGCAGCAGGTTCAGGAAGCTGGTGAAGTTGCTGCTCAGCGAGGTCAGCGCGTTCGGCGCGGCGGCGCTGCCGGTCGCGGCCGCGGCGGCAGCGGTGCTGGCCGCGGTGCCGGTGACGGTGGGCGTAGTCAGGAGGCTCGATGCGCTGCCGCTCATGGTCTGGTCCTTGTCAGGCGGTGATGTCCACGCCGGCGCGCAGCCAGGCGGACGGGGAAGATGCATCGCGGTCGGAAACGGCCGGCCCGGCATACGGATGTCGCTGCTGCCGCTCACTGCCGGCCTGGCCACTGCCGGCCTGGCCATTGCCAGCCTGGCCGCCGGGGCCGCCGCCGAGGGATTGCCCGGCGCTGTCTGGGGTCGCCAGGGAGAGGGCCAGGCTGCGTCCGTCGGGCGGCACGCCGGCGCTGTCCAGGGCGCGGTGCAGCTGCGGCTGGTCGGCCATCAGCAGCCGCAGCGTTTCCGGCCGTTCGGCGGTCACCTGGACGGACGCGGCGCCGTCCACGGTCCGTTCGATGCGTATCTGGACGTGGCCCAGCTCCGCCGGGTCCAGCCGCAATGTGACGGCCGAGCCGCCCGGCGCGTGGGCGATCTGCACCAGCGCCGGCGCCAGCTGGGCCGCCGGCGCACCGGGCGCGGCGGGCGATGCCACGGGCGACGCGGCAGACAGGGAAGCTGCGACTGCAGGATGCGCAGGAAGCTGCACCGCCCCGCCGCCTTGACCCCCACCCTGGTCCTGGCCCTGGGGAGCTTGCACCGCCGCTGAAAGGCTCAGGTCAGGCAGCTCTGGCTCTGCTGCAACCGTCGGTTTGACGGCAACGCCCTCGAAGGGCTGCGCAGGAGGTGCAGAAGCGCCTACCCCGTCCGGCGCCGGCCCTGCGGCAGGCCCGGGACGGTCAGGGCTTGCTGCGTGGGACGGGGCCGCGAGCGGAGGCAGGGCAGCGCCTTGCGGGGCCGGACCCGTGCTCGCCTGCAAGGCTTGGCCTTCAACGGCCGGCAGAGGGATGCCTTGCATGGCTGGAACAACGACCAGGCCTGTCGCCTGGCTCGTCACATCTTGCTGCGCTGCAAGCAGCGTCGCCGCGGCGGATGTCGCGGCGGCTGCGGGTTTCGCGTCCGCCTCGGGCTTGCCTGCCCCTTTCGCGGCCGCCTTGGCTGGCAGCGGCGCCGCAGTGGCGGCCAGGGATTGAGCCGGCGTCGGCAGCGCTGGCGGGTTGGCCGCGGCAGTCGGTGGGGCTGCCGCGGCCAGGCCAGGCGCCGGCAGCGCCGCGGGTGCAGGTGCCGCCTGGGGCGCCGTGGCCGAGGGCGGCGGGGCAAGGGGGTCGGCCACGGCCGCGGGCAGCGCGGCCTCTGCCCCGGGCTTGCCCGCTTTCACGAAAGTCTTGGCCGATGCAGCTGGCCCCGCCGGCAAGGCCTGGCTGTGGACCCGGTCCACGGCCGGCGGCGCCCCGGGGCGGGTTGGCTCCGGGCCGGAGACCGCCGGGCTGCCTGCAGCTTGCGGCACGGCGCCCGACTCGCCTGGCAAAACGGCAGCGGCGGCCACCGGCGCGCCGAGGCCGGTCGCGGGCGTGGCGGGCCGCCCCGCTGCTGCGGGGACGCTGGACCCGGCTTGCTGCGCCGGCATCTCTGGCGTCAGGCTGCCCCCCGCGTCCGGCACGCTGGCTGGCCCGGCTGGCAGGGAAACGGCCGATGCCGGCGCGCCCACGGCAGGTGCGGGCGCGGCGGCCGGTTCCGCCACCGGCAAGCTGGGTAAAGACCCGGCCTGCCTGGGGAGCGACGCATCCGGCAAGCTGGCCAGGCCGGCTGACGGGGAGACGGCGGCCATCGGCGCACCCGCGGCAGGTGCAGGCGCAGTGGACGGCCCCGCCATGGGCAGGCCGGGCAAAGACCCGGCCTGCGTGGGGAGCGACGCATCCGGCAAGCTGGCCGGGCCGGCTGGCAGGGAGACGGCCGCCGCCGGCATTCCCGCGGCAGCTGCGGGCGCGGCGGCCGGCCCCGCCATGGGCAGGCCGGGCAAAGACCCGGCCTGCGTGGGAAGCAATGCATCCGGTAGGCTGGCCGGCCTGGCTGACTGGGAGACGGCCGCCGCCAGCGCGCCCGTGGCAAGCGCGGGCGCAGCGGCCGGTCCCGCCACGGATAAGCTGGCCCAAGGTCCTGCCTGCTTAGGGAAAGCCGAACCCGCTGCCGCCAGCAAGCCGGCGAACCCGCTCGTGGCAGTGGCGGCGCTCGGCAACGCAGCGGCCGGCGTTCCGGACGTGGAGGGAGCCAGCAAGGCCGAGACAAGGGGAGAATTGGTCATCGGCAATGCTCAAGGCAAGCGCCGTGCCGCGGCGGCGCACGCCCTGCCTGCCGGCGCTGCGTTGGGTTACAAGGCTGCCCCTAAGGCTGCCTTGCCTGCCGCAGCTGCTCCAGTCGGCATATCGTGCCGGGCAGGCCATGCCGGGCAGGCGGGCCGGACGCGGCCGAAAGCGGCGCGGCATGGCGTTTCCCACCGCTTTGCAGGGTGGCACGGTTCATGCGGAGCTGCAGCCCGTTCCCGGGCCGCGTCCGTCCGGGTCATGAAGGAGTTCGCCTCATGTCATCCCTGTTCGGCGCGCTGGACACGTCCGTCAGCGGCCTCAACGCCCAATCCGCCGCGTTCGGCAACCTCAGCGACAACATCGCCAACAGCCAGACCACCGGCTTCAAGCGCACCGACACCAACTTCACCGACTACCTGACCACCAGCACGGCGACGACCAACGATTCCGGCGTCGTCCTGGCCACGCCGGACTACCGCAACAACGTGCAGGGCTCCATCAACACCTCCGACAATCCGCTGGCCCTGGCAATTTCCGGCAACGGCTTCTTCCAGGTGGCGCAGGAGACCGCAACGCCGAACGGCGGCACGACCGTGAGCACGCAGCCGGAGTACACCCGGGACGGCAACTTCACCCTCGACAAGAATGGCTACCTGGTGAACGATTCCGGCAACGCCCTGAGCGGCTGGAATGCTGACCCGACGACAGGGGTGATCAACCAGAACCTCATCACTCCCATCAAGATCAACCAGAGCCCGTTCAGCCCCGTCCCGACTTCGACGGTGACGCTCAACGCCAATCTTCCGGCCACCCCCGCCGACAACACGCCGGTGACCTCGCAGGTCAACGTCTATGACGCGCAGGGCACGCTGCACACCGTCACCCTGGCCTGGACGCAGAACGCGAACAACAACTGGAGCGTGGCGCTCAGCTCGCCCGACGCGACCACGCCGAACATCGGCGGGGCGCAGGTTGAGTTCGGCGACACGTCCGGCAACCCGGTCCCGGCCGGCACGATCGGCAGCATCACCAACGCCAGCGGCAGCGTCACTGCGCCGGCCTACTCGGCCAACGGCGCAGCGTCGCTGACCTTCAGCGCCAACTTCGGCAGCGGCCCCCAGCCGATCACGCTCAACCTTGGCAACTATGGCCAGCCCAACGGCCTGACCCAGTATGCCGGAACCTCCTACACCGTGGACGGCCTCACGCAGAACGGCGTGCCGCCGGGCCATTACAGCGGCGTCACCACCCAGGCCAACGGCAACGTGGTGGTCAACTACGACAACGGGCAGTCCCGCGTGGTGGCCCAGGTGCCGCTGACCACGTTCGCCAACCCCGACGCGCTACAGCGCCAGGATGGCCAGGCGTTCACCGCCACCCTCGATTCCGGCATCGCCCTGGCGAACTCGACCGGCAACGGCGGCGCCGGCCAATTGGTCGCCAGCGCCACGGAAGGCTCGAACGTGGACATCGCGAGCGAGTTCACCCAGCTGATCGTGGCCCAGCAAGCCTACTCCGCTAACGCCAAAGTCATAACTACAGCGGACACGTTGCTGCAGACGACCATCAACATCATCCAATAACGGCTAGGGCGGACCTATGAGCCTCGACAGCATCCTCGGCAACGCCAGCAGCGGGTTGGCCGCCACCAACCAGCAGCTCGCCCTGGTGTCGCACAACGTCGCCAACGCGGGCACGGCCGGCTACGTGGAGGAAACCTCCGCCGATACGAACATCACCTCGGGCGGCGTCGGCTACGGGGTGCGCGCCGGCCCGGCCACGGCGGCGACGGACGCGGCGCTGCAATCCGCGCTGAACGTGCAGGGCGGCGCCGTCGCGGGGCAGCAGGTGCTCAGCACGGCACTGGCCTCCGTGGCCGCAACCCAGGGCACGACGGCGGCCGGCGACGACCTGCCAAGCCAGCTGGGCGCGCTGTCGGACGCGTTCACCGCCCTGGACGCCGACCCGTCCAACCAGGCGCAGCAGGCCGCCGTGGTGTCCGCCGCGACCACGCTCGCCTCCGGCATCCAGGGCCAGGCGGCGGCCTACGCCAGCGCCCGGCAAGGCGCGCAGGACGGCTTGGTGAGCGGCGTGGCGGCGCTCAACGCCGCCGTCACCAGCATCGGCTCGCTATCCAACCAGATCATCGCCGCCACCGCGCGCGGCGAAAGCACGGCGGACCTCGCCTCCCAGCGCACCGCAGCGGAGCAGACGGCGTCGCAATATGGCGGGCTGACTTTCCTGCCGCAGCCGAACGGGGACGTGACGGCCCTGGCGGGCGGGCTGATCGTCAACACCCGCGCGGCCACCGGCCCGTTCAGCATCGCCTCCGCCACGCTCGGCACCGCCGCCGCCTCGCCGCCGCTGCTGCTGAGCGGCCAGGACGTGACCGCCCAGTTCACCGGGGGCAGCATCGGTGCCCAGCTTTCCTTGCGCGACACCGTGCTGCCGCAAGGCCAGGCCGGGCTCGACGAGTTCGCCAACACGCTGGCCACCCGCTTCGGCAACCAGGGGCTGACCCTGTTTACGGACCCAGCGGGCAACCCGCCGGCGCAGGGCGGCACGCCGGTGCAAGCGGGCTACGCCGAGTTCAGCTCGGTCATTGGGGTGAACCCGGCGGTGTCGGCCGACCCGGCCCTGGTGCGGGACGGGACGGGCACCGTGGCCGCAGGCACCGGCGGCGCCAGTGCGTTCACCCCCAACCCGCCTGGCGGCCCGGCCGGCAGCACCACGCTGATCGGCCGCGTGCTGCAGTATGCGCTCGGCGCGCAGGCGCAGGCCGGCACGCCGCAGCCCGCCCCGGCCACTGCGGGGCTGGGCACGAGCGGCACGATCTCCCTGCCCTACAGCCCCGGCAACACGCTCGCGAGCTTTGCCGTCAACCTGGCCAGCAGCCAGGCGCAGGCGGCCGGCCAGGCGCAAAGCACGCTGGCGACCGGCCAGGCGCTGCAAACCACGCTGCAAACCAAGCTGACCGGCGAGACCGGCGTCTCGATCGATACGGAGCTGTCCAACATGGTCGTGCTGGAGAACGCCTACGGGGCGAACGCCAAGGTCATCGCTGCGGCACAGTCGCTGTGGACCACTCTGCTCAACGCGGTGACGCCATGAGCGGCTCGGGGATTTCAGCCATCACGGGCGGCGCGCTCGGGGCGGCCATCGCGGCCAGCACAGCGGCGAAGACGCAGCTGGACACGCTGACGGAGCAGGCGGGCAGCGGCTACGTGTCCGACAGCTACACCGGCCTGGGCGCCTCGGCGCAGACGGCGCTGAGCTTGCAGCCGCAGATCGCGCAGCTGACCGCCCAGCAATCCGCCATCGGCGCCGTGACCAGCCGGTTGGGCGTGACGCAGACGGCACTGACGCAGATCAACAGCATCGCCAGCAACTTCAGAGCCCAGCTGGCCAACCTGAACGGCGTCTCGCCCTCCGAGGTGGACAGCGTGGCGGCGGATGCGCGCTCCGCCCTGCAGCAGGTGGCCTCCCTGCTCGACAGCACGGATGGCGGCCAATACGTGTTTGGCGGCACCGACAGCACCAACCCGCCGGTGCCCAACCCGGACGCGATCCTGACCTCCGGGTTCTACACGCAAACCGGCGCAGCCGTGGCCGGGCTGGGCGCCAACGGGTCGGCTGCGACAGCGGCGAGCACGCTGGCGGTCGCGTCCTCCGACGCGGCGGGCACCACGCCGTTCTCCGGCCCGCCGGGCCAGGCGCCGACGCTCACGCTCGCCAACGGCGCAGATGGCGGCGGCGCTGCCGTGCAGGTGGGCCTGTTGGCCAACGCGAACACGCTGGCAGTGTCGGGCGGCACCTCCACCACCGGGTCCTATACGCGCGACATCCTGCGCGGGCTGGCGACGATCGCGAACCTGTCTAGCAGCCAGGTGAACGACGCCGGGTTCAGCGCGCTGGTGCTGGACACGCAGGCCAGCCTGACAGGGGCGGTCAAGGCGCTGAACGTCGAGGGCGGGGTGCTGGGCGACACGCAGGCGTCGCTGCAATCGCAGCAGACGCAGGCGTCCGACATTAGCACGGCGCTGACCGGGCAGCTGTCTTCCGTGGAGGACGTGGACATGGCCAAGACGCTGTCCAACCTGTCCGCGGTGCAGACGCAGCTGAGCGCCAGCTACAAATTGATCTCAGAGGTGAGCAGCCTGTCGCTGGTCAAATATCTCTGATGTCTTCAACCCTCTCTTAACCCGACTTGGATAGGGTGGAGAGGTTCCACGAAAAGCGTGGGCTACGTTCTAAATCCAGGACCACCAAGGTAAGAAACCATGACGACCTCGATCAACACCAATACGGCCGCCTACGTTGCGCTCCAGTCGCTGAACTCCACCAGCTCCGCGCTGACGGCGGCGCAGAAGCAGATCTCCACCGGCTTGCGCGTGGCCGACGCCAGCGATGATGGCGGCGCGTTCGCCGTGGCGCAGCAGATTCGCTCCGATGTCGGCGCGCTCACCACGGTCAATCAGCAGCTCGGGCATGCGTCGGGCCTTGTGGGAACGGCGAGCGCGGCGTTGAACACGATCTCCGGCCAGATCAGCCAAGCGAAGTCTCTGCTGGTGGATATCGGCGACCAGACCAACACCAATGCGCAGCGGGCGCAGTACGTTGCGACGTTCAACGGCTTGGTCAGCCAAGTCGCTGACACTGTGGACGGCTCGAGCTATGGCGGGCAGACGCTGCTCGGTTCTGCGTCGGGCGCCGTGCAAGGCACAGGTAAGACTGTCATCAACAACGAGTCTGGATCGACGTCGACCATCAGTTCAGAGGACAACAGCACTACGGCAGCACAGCTGGCTTCGCTGATCGGGGAAACCTTCTCCCGAAGCGCGGCGGGTGTGGATTCGTTCACGGGCGGGCCTTCCACCACTCCTGGGACTCCCCCCACCCCGCCGACGGATGCCGCTCTGACCACTGCCCAAGGCGCAGCGCAGGCCGCCCTGTCGGCCACAGGCGCTGGAAGCTTCGCCGCAATTCAGACCGCCAACGGCAACCAGCTCAACCAGATCGGTATCGACTCGAACTACCTGAGCGGTCAAGAAACGTTCAACAGCAACAAGATCGACAGCCTCAACACCGGGCTGGGCGCGCTGGTTGACGCGAACCTCAGCCAGGAGTCGGCAGTGCTGCAGTCGTTGCAGATTAAGCAGCAGCTGGGCACGCAGGCCCTGTCCATCGCGAACCAGGCGCCGCAGGCCCTGCTCAGCCTGTTCAAGTAATGCCTAGTCCGGGGGCGGCGCCGCCGCCCCCGGATACCGCTTCGCCCCCGTAGGATGCGCCATGTCCAACCTAGTGCTTGAATTGCGTCCGAATGAGGTGATGATCGTCAACGGCGCGCCAATCCGCTTCCGCACCAAAGCGCGAATCGAGCTGACGGCGCACGCCCGCTTCCTGTTCGGCAAGCAGATCATGGAGCCGGCCCAGGCCGACAGCCCCGCCCGTCGCATCTATTTTGCCCTGCAATCCGCCTATATCGGCTCCGATGAGGAGCGACCCGGCGGCCTCGCCTCCGCGCGCGGCCTAGTCGCCAGCTTCAAGGAAGCAACGTCCTCCAACCTGGCCTGCGAAATCCTGGACCGCGCGCTGGCCCTGGCGGAGGCTGATGACTGCTACGCCGCCCTCAAGCTCGCCCGTCGCATCATCCGCCACGAGGACACCGTGCTCGGCCGTTCCGCGCCGCCTGTCCTGCAAGCCGCTGAGTAAGGAAAAACCTATGCCATCGATGCGAGACGCCGCCCGTGCCTACCAGTCCTCAGCCGGTCACCGCAGCGTCCGGCTGCAGGAAGCCGACGTGTTCTACCGCACCAACGGCGTGCTGCGCACCGCGTTGAACGCCGGGTCGCTGGAGCGCGTCCGCGCCGTGGCGGACAACCGCCAGCTGTGGCGCACGGTGATGGACCTGATGCACGATCCGGAGAACCGCCTTCCGGCATCGGTTCGCGCCTCCCTGGTCTCGGTCGGACGCTCCGTGCAGCGTGAGATGGAGGCCGCCTCGCCCGACCTCGACTTTCTGATCGCGGTGAACGAGAACATCGCCGCCGGCCTGTCCGCGTCGTAGCCATGAGCGGCTCCATCGCCAGCCTCGGCAGCCTCGCCCTTTCGCTGTTCAACACCGCGTCGTCCGGCATTACGACCAGCGGATTGCTGTCGGCGATCTACGGCGGCAGCACGGCCAGCAACGAGAACCCGGTGACCGCGCTGAACACCGCGGTCGCCGACAGCGCCAAGGACATTGCCCAGACGGCGAAGCAGCCCGCCGTCGCACGGGACATCGCGACGTTTCGCGCGGCCGTGGCTTCCGCCACCAGCCCGGCGCAGCTGCTGAAAAACCCGACGGTTCTGAAGGTGCTGCTCACCGCCAACGGCCTCGGCGGCCAGGAGCAGTATCCGGCCCTGGCGCAGCAGGCCCTGCTGTCCAACACCAAGCAGAGCACCGCCCTGGCCAACACGCTGCCGGACTCGGCATGGAAATCCACCGCCTTGCTGTACGATTTCGCCAACCAGGGCCTGGCCGTGCTGCAGAAACCCGGCGTGTTGGACACCCTCGCCAACGGCTACGCCGAAGTCACCTGGCGCAATTCGCTCGACGCGACCACGCCGGGCCTGTCCGAGGCGCTGTCGTTCCGTAGTTCGGCTTCCACCTTCACCACCGCCGACCAGATCTTGGGCGATCCCACGGCGCGCACTGTCATCACCACGGCGCTGGGCATCCCGGAGCAGATCGCCTTCCAAGACATCGGCGCGCAGGAGCAGGCGATCACCTCACACCTCGACATTTCTAAGCTGCAGAATCCAAAGTTCGTCGAGACGCTGACCACGCAATACCTGCTCGCTGCCGGCGCCGCGGCCAGCAGCAGCGGTTCAAGCACGTCAAGCCTGGATTCGTTGGCAGCGTCCGCGCAGGGCTTGGTCGTCTAGCCGTTCCATCACCGCCAGCCCAACCAAAAGGTTCGAAGCACCGTGACCGACCTCGCGATAGAGCTGCATCCCAGCCTCACGCCACCCCTCGTGCACGGCACGGCGGAGCTGGCCCACCGCGCCTATGCCGGCGCTTCAGCGGACGCATTGTTCGCCCACATCGACCGTCCTGTGCAGACGGCAGGTGGGAACGCGGCGCTGGCGCTCGATATCGCCACCGCCTGCCAGCTCGCCTTCCGCCGGGACCAGGGCCTGGCCATCCAGGCCGAAGCGTTGGCGCAATGCCAGCTGTTCCGGGTCGCCCGGCAGGCGGCGGCGAGCGGCCCGGCTCCGCTGCGGTTGCTGGCGCTCATGCGCCCGGGTGACCTGATGGCCAACGCGCCGCTCGACTTCATCACGCGCCATCTGAACGTCCAGCTCGACCTGCTCTATCTCCGGCCAGGAGACACGACGCCGGTGGCCGTGCCGGACCACGACGTGCTGTACGTGGGTGGCGGAGACGCGGCCACCTTGGAACAACGGCAGGACATGTTTCGCCGCTGCTGCCGGCCGGTGCTGAACCACCCGCTGCGCGTGGATGCCTTGGCGCGGGATAGCCTCGCCGCCATGCTTGCCGATGCCCCGGGCGTCCTCAGCCCAAGCTGCATCCGTCTGGCGCGCGCCGCCCTCATGCTGCAAACGGTCACGGATCCGGTGCTGGTGCGCCCGGTCGGCTCCCATGCCGGCGCCAACCTGGCCAAGCTGGACGGTCCGGGCGATCTTGCGGCCTATCTCCAGGCGAGCGATGCCGACGAGTTTTACCTGACCGCGTTCGTGGACTACCGCAGCGCGGACGGGTTGTTCCGCAAGTATCGTATCGCCATGGTGGATGGCGCGCCGTTCCTCTGCCACATGGGCGTGTCCGAGCACTGGATGGTGCACTACCTCAACGCCGGCATGTCCACCCACGCGGACCGCCGTAATGACGAGGCGCGGGCCATGGCCGAGTTCGACGCCGGGTTCGCTGCACGGCACCGCCGTGCCCTAGCAACCTTGAACGACAGGATAGGCCTGGACTATTGCATGCTCGACTGCGCGGAGGCCCAGGACGGGCGTCTGCTGGTGTTTGAGGCCGATGCGGAGGCGATCGTTCACTTGATGGACCCTCCCGAGCTGTTCCCCTACAAGCCCCCGCAGATGCATCGCCTGTTCGCCGCGTTCGAGGCCATGCTGCGTCGCCGCGCGCTCATGGGGGCGCGGCTGGCGGCCTAGCTGGCGAGAGCACGTGGTCGTCGGGTGTGTCCCGCCCTTCCACGGCAGCCGCCAAGTCGGCCATGATCCGGTCCGCCACTGGCACCCGGTAATGCACCGGGTCCCAGTAGCTGGACATGGTGGAAGTGATCGGGCTCGGGAGGAGGAAATCCGCCACCACCGTGCCCGGCACGCCGGCCGCGATGGCCGCCACCTGCGTTTTGCAGGCGCGTAGGCTGGCGGCGTAGTCGCTGCCGAGGTCGCCTTGCAGGGTGACGTGGCTGGGGGTGAAGAGCAGAATCTTTCGCGCGCCCTGCGGCAGCGCCCGCAACGCGTCGGCCAACATTGGCAGCGCCGGCAGCGTGTGCGCCGCGTCGATGTCGGGGTAGTCCGCCGGCTTGGTCCAGCGCGCGAAGGCGGCGGACACGCGGGCCGGGTCGTACTCGGATTCCGGCGGCACGAAGCGGGTGTAGCCGTCCAGCCCGTAGCGGTGGGGCTTGAGCCCCAGCATGACCCAGAGCTGGCTGCCTGCTTCCTGCACCGCATACAGGTTCATCATCTGGCCATAGCCACGCCAGGGTGACCCGGCATACATCCAGGCGGGGAACGGCCGGCCGCTATCCTTCTCCGGCGTCTCGCTGCACCAGACGCTGTCCAGCCCGATGATGACAGTGCGGGCCGCCGGGTGCGCGCGGGTGAACAGCGCCAGCATCTGCCGCTGCTCCCAGGCAGTGGCGGCGTTCATCGCCAGGTTGACGAAACGCCCGCCGAACAGCTCGTCCAGCACCGCCGGGCGCAGCAGGCGGGATGAGGAAGAACCTATCACCGCGGAGTCGAACCCGGGCGAGCTGGCCAGCGCCGGCAGCGAGAAGCGCGCGTTGGTCGAGATCGGCGCCCGCGGCAGCGGCGGCGACAACGGCAGCATGCCCCAGGGGTCCACGAGCGTCACGAACAAGAAGACGAACGCCAGCAGCCCCAGTGCCGTGCCGGCAAGCCAGGCAAGCCAGCGCCGCCATGCGTCAGAACTGGAAATAGATGAACTCGGTGGGCAGCCGGCCGCCGACCAGCAGCAGCAGGAACACCAATGCCACCCCTGCCGGCACGGCCAGCCACGGCGCCGGGCGCAGCCGCTTCAACGCCAGCGCCTGGCTGGTCGGCGCCAGCAGCACGATGGCCACTGCCCCGGCCACCACGCCCACGTTGTCCACGTGCAGCCGCCCCACCCCGTTCGCCCCGCCCATCCCCGCCAGCACGCGGGTGGCGGTGGCGAAGTCCGGCGAGCGGAACAGCACCCAGCAGCCAATCACGAACGCCGCCGTCAGCAGCCAGCCGAGCGGGCGGGGCATCCGGCCCCCGGCGCGATCCCAGGCCGACTGCGCCGCCAGCGCCAGGCCGTGCAGCCCACCCCAGGCCACGAACGTCCAGGCGGCGCCGTGCCACAGCCCGCCCAGCAGCATGGTCGCCACCACGTTGGCCGCCTGCCGCCCGCCCGAAACACGGTTGCCGCCGAGCGGGATGTACAGGTAGTCGCGCAGGAACCGCGACAGCGTGATGTGCCAGCGCCGCCAGAACTCGCGGATCGACGCGGCGCGATAGGGGGCGGCGAAGTTCAGCGGCAGGCGCAGCCCGAACATCAGCCCAAGCCCGACCGCCATGTCCGAGTAGCCGGAGAAGTCGAAATAAATCTGCAGCGCGTAGGTCCCGGCGGCGCCCCACGCCTCAGCCAGGCTGAGATGCGCCCCCGCGGCGGCCCGGGCAAACAGCGGGTCGCAGACCTGCGCCACCGTGTCCGCCACCGCCGCCTTCTTGGCTAGCCCGATCAGGAACAGCGCTGTGCCGCGGCCCAGGTTCTCCCACATCGCCGGGCGCCGCGGCGAGGCGGCAAATTGCGGGATGATCTCGTTGTGGCGCACCAGCGGCCCGGCGATCAATTGGGGAAAGAAGGTCACAAAGGCCGCGAACTCCAGCAGGCCGTACACGTGCCGGTCCCCCCGGCGCAGATCGACCAGGTAGCTGATTTTCTGGAACGTGAAGAACGAGATGCCGAGCGGCAGCACGATGCTCCATGGCCGGTGCACCGTGCCCAGCAGCGCGTCCAGCGACCCGGCGGCGAAGTTGGCATACTTGCACACGCCAAGCACGAGCAGGTTCAGCATCACGCCGGCCACCAGCCAGCCATCCCGCCGCCACCGGCCGAAGCCGCGCACCACCAGCCAGTTCGCCAGCGTCAGCCCCACCAGCAGCGGCACGAACCGCACGTCCCACCAGCCGTAGAACACGAGCGAGGCCGCCACCAGCACGCCCTGCCGCAGCGCCGCGCGACCCGCCGCCCCGTAGTAGAGCGCCAGCACGCAGGGCAGGAAGCCGAGCACGAAAGCCTGGGAGTTGAACAGCATCTACGGCGCGCGGGCGAACAAACCGATCGTCAGCAGGACGCCCACGGCCACCACGCTGAACCGCAGCACCCGCTCGTTGACCCGGCGCAGCGCCCAGGCGCCCGCCAGCCCGCCGCCGATGGCGCCCACCGCCACGATCGCCGCCTGCAGCCAGGCCACCGCCGGGGAGAACGCGAACACCGCCACCGCCGAGGCGTTCATCACGCCCGCCAGCACGTTCTTGGTGGCGCCCGCGCTGCGCACCGCGAGGCCGGCCGCCGTCAGCGCCGCCAGCATCAGGAAGCCGATGCCGCCGCCGAAATAGCCGCCATAGATCGAGATCGCGAACTGCGCCGCGGCAGCCGGGACGCGCCCGACATGGGACGCCACCGCCGGCTTGCGCCGGAAACTGCCCCAGGCGAACACGGCGGTGGCGAACAGCACCAGCCAGGGCACCAGCCGGGCAAAGAACGAAGCCGGCGTGGCAAGCAGCAGCAGCGCGCCCAGCACGCCGCCGACCAGGCTGATGGCCACCAGCGCCCCGAACGACAGCGACGGCAGGCCTCTCACCAACGAGCGGCCCGCCAGCCCGGTGCTGACCTGCCCGGGAAACAGCGCGATGGTGGAGGTGATGTTGGCCGCCCGCGCGTCCAGCCCGCTCAGCAGCAGGGCCGGGAAGGTGATGAAGGAGCCGCCGCCAGCCAGCGCGTTCATCGTCCCAGCGATGACGGCAGCGGCGAACAGGACAAGATGGGCGAGCATGGAAGCTGGCTATGCCGCGCCCGCACCCGGCGCAAGAGGGCTAGGAGGGTGCTGAAAAACTCCGCGAATTAAAGGTCAGGGCTTTGCCCCGAACCCCAGCAGAGGACAGTCACCCTCTGGACACCTGGTATGAGGGGAAAAGGGGGTGCTCCGCCTGCAAGAGTTGGCCCCCTTCGGGTGCAGGGCGGAGTGGGCCGAAGGTTCCGATCGCCTGCCTCAGGCGATTGGAAGGCCCACGGAGGGAGAGCCCTGCAAGCGCCGGCTTCGGCCTTCCGCACCCTGCTAGGCCGCGCCCGACAGCACCAGCCGCCGCCGGGCCGGCTCACCCAAGGGAAGGGCAGCGAACACGTCCTTCACCGCTTCCGTGATCGTGACGCCGGCGAGGTGCGGCGCCATGTGCCGGCCGGCTCGCTCGAACAGCCGGGCGCTGCGCAGCACGAAACGCCAGGAGGAGGGCGGCACGTACAGCGCCCGGTCCCGCCGCTCCACCCGAAACAGGCTGGTGGTCAGTAGCCGGCTGACCTGGCCCGGCGAGTACGGCTGCCCCTGGCCGAACGGCGTGCTTTCCACGTGCGCCCACGGCCCCACCCGATTCGGCGCCACCACCAACAGCCGGCCGTCGTCCTTCAGCACCCGCCACACCTCGCGCAGCAGGCGGCGGGCGTTCTCCGCGTTCTCCAACCCGTGCACCAGCACGATACGGTCGAGCGAAAGACCCGCGAACGGCAGTTTATCCTCCTGCACGGCGCAGGCCAGGCTCGGCCCGTCCCCCGGCCACTTGGCCGCCGTGGCGGACGGCATGGCGGAGATGCAGCGCGCTGCCTCGTCCCGCCAGGCCCGCAGGTAGGGTGCAGCGTAGCCCAGGCCCAGCACCGACTGCCCGACGAGGTCCGGCCACATCAGCACCAGCCGCTCCCGCACCAGCCGCAGCGCCACGGCGCCCTGGGCGGTGGCGTAGAACTCGGCGGCGGCCTGGGTGTCAGTTGCCATGGCGCAGGTCTAGCATGGACGGGGCAACGCCTCACCTTGGCAACAGCGTTGGGCATGAGGCGGGTGCGCGCGGGCTGCTTGCGGGCAGTGAAGGCCTGTGTGAGCAGGGCGGGGTCTGACCGCTCCAGCGCCGTGCGAAAGGCTGATACGGCGGCGGGGCATCCAGCGCGGCCCGGCGGAACAGTTCGGCCGGTGTGCCGATGGCGAACAGCACGACGGCCACGATGGTGGTCATGCTGTCGGTGATGGTGTTGGCGGGGCACGAAAACGTCTTTCCCGTCAGCTTAAGCGATGGCCAGCCGAACCTGCTCGATCACAGTGCGCATCAGGCCGCCTAGGCGTTGGTGCACTCGATGTCGCTCGACATCTTGACCCGATGGGCCAAATACCAGCCGGACACCAACAGCCGCAGCGGGACCTGTTCAGCCACGTCCACCTGTTGCGTGATGCAAGGCTGACTTTGAGGTAATGCGTCCCCTGGAAGCAGCCGGAGCCGATCTCGGACGAGGAGATATGGGCGGCAATGGCGATGACCGGCACGCGCGAGCGGTGACCGTCAAAGGCAGCACCCTTCTCGCACCTTGTATTGTGAAGCACAGCAAAGTCGACCCTGGCTTAGGCGCGGTATGAAGCAAGCTGGCTGATGCACGAGCTAATTCAGCTGGAAAGTCCGTTGACGTGAACGACCAGCCAGTTCGCTACGTCTTTGGTCTTTGCATTGCCGCCAAGATCGGGCGTTTTGGGTGCGTCCTTCGATGCCAGCAGCTTGCTTATGGCATTCATGACCTCGGTCGCTGCATCTCCAAGTCCGAGATGATCCAGCATCATTGATGCGGCCCAGACCTGTGCAATCGGATTGGCAATACCCTGCCCGAAAATGTCACGTGCTGAGCCGTGCACCGGCTCGAACATCGAGGCATACTCGTGTTCCAGGTTCAGACTGGCGGACGGCGCAAGCCCCATCGAACCCGCGATCGCCGCACCCAGATCGGCAAGCATGTCGCCGAACAGGTTGGTACCGACAATGACATCGAACCGATCGGGATGCTGGACCAGGTTCGCGCTGAGATTGTCGATGTGCATCTTCGCAGTCTCGACATTAGGGTAATCGCGCCCGATCTCGGCAAACCGTTGGTCCCAATAGGGCATCGACCAGTACACACCGTTCGACTTTGTCGCGAGCGTGATGTGCTTGGCCGGACGAGCACGGGCCTGGTCGAACGCGAAGCGCAGTATTCTGTCGCAGCCGCGCTTCGTCACCAACGAACCCTGGAAAACCAACTCATCCTCGAAGCCCGCGTAGGCGTGACCTCCGATCTGCGAATACTCACCCTCGTTGCATTCACGCACGATGATGAAATCGCTGTCTTTCGGCTGTCGGTCGGCAAGCGGCGAGCGAACGCTTTCCAGCAAGCGGACTGGTCGGACGCAGGCATACTGGCGCAGTTGCTGACGCAGCGGCACAAGCATTCCCCACAGCGAGATGTGGTCCGGCACGCGCGGGTCACCGACCGCCCCCAGCAGGATCGCATCCTTACGTTGCACCTGGTCCCCGCCGTCCCACCGTCTCCAGCACGTCGATCGCCGGCGGCATGACCTCGCGACCAATCCCGTCGTCCGGCAGAACGGCAATATCGTAGAGGCGCATCTTGTCCTAGCTCATGATCGCTCCCTTTCGGACTGGCGGGTATGCTCAGCTTTGGGAAGCCTCAATGCCGCTGGACTGTTCCTCCTGAAACCGATGGAAGTCTTTTGCCGCAATCAATTTAGGTTGAGTCGTCTAACCGAGATCAAGGCTTGGCTGGCTGATAATGTTCTTCGCTGTCGTGCCGCAAGCCAGAGTTTGTGGCACGATAGCCTGGGTACCAGAGAGCCTACCTTCTCTGCCGGTAGCGACCGGCATGTTGACGCGGTCAAAGCCTAGCGGCGGCAGCGGAGATATACCATCCGCGTGCAGGTCAGGGCCTCCAGGGTACCGTGTAGCCGCCGTCAACGGCAAGCATTGCGCCATTGATGAAAGCAGCTTTGTCCTTCAGAACGGCTTTTCCCTTCTTCAGAGCGGCACAGCTCGGCTGCGGCTCGGCTCCACGTCTGTGACGTTCTTGACGTCGTCCATCACGCGCTTGGTCGCAGGAGAAGCGAACGCTGCTTCCATCGCCGCTTCGTCGCGGAACACGCAGGGGCAGATCGCGATCAAGCCGCCGCCGTCGCCCGACGGGAAAAACCCCCCGTTTTCAGCAAACCATGGGGACCCCACGCCTTGCGTACCAGCGGGAGATGGACGTTGATCCAGTGGTCGCGGTCAAACTTTGTGTCGGCGTTCCCGGCATAGGTAACATACATTGTGATCACGGTGGGTCCTTTCGGAAAAGGCGATTACGAGAAGTCTGTGGCGATGGCGGTGTCGCGCCAGGCGTCGAGGTCCGTTCTGAAGGAGGCCAGTTTCTTTTCGGCAATCGCGTAGGCGACCGGCCCGAGTGGCAGATGCAGCGGCGACTTGGCAGCATCGACCGCCTTCAGGATCACCATCACGGCCTTCTGCGGATCGCCGGCTTGGCGGCCATTGTTCGTGTCGCGATAGTGCCGAAGCTTTCCCGACGTCTCGGCATAGGCGTCGATCTCGGCCTTGGCGGTGGCGATCGAGCGGCCGAGGAACTCGGTCCGGAACGGTCCCGGCTCGACGATGATCACGGCCAGACCAAGCGGCGCGAGCTCCTGCGCCAGCGCCTCGGACAGCCCCTCCACGGCAAACTTAGTGGCATTGTAGTAGCCGTAGCCCGCTGCGCCCGCGATGCCCGCGCCCGAGGAGAAGTTGACGACCCGGGCGCCGGTCCGCTTGCGCAAGGCGGGCAGCGCGGCTCGGGTGGTCTCGATCAGGCCGAAGACGTTGGTCTCGAACATCGGCCGGTATTCTTCCGGCGTTGCCTCCTCGATCGCGCCCATGAAGCCGAAGCCGGCATTGTTGACGAGGATGTCGAGGCCGCCGAATGCCTCCTCGGCCAACATCACGGCGGCGGCAGCCGAACCCTCCCGCATCACGTCGAGCACAGCTGCTCTGGCCGTATCCGGATAGCGGTCGATAAGGCCGCCAAGCGCATCGGCCTTGCGGGCGGTGGCGACGAGCCGGTCACCGCGGGCAAGCACCGCCTCCGCGAGCACCCTGCCGAAGCCGCTTGAGCAGCCGGTGATCAACTAGGTTTTCGTCATAGCTGCGCCTCGCTTCACGTGGTTGATCGTAAAGTCGGCCATCGCCGACCAATCCTTGTCGCCCAGACCTGCCTCGACTGTTTCCGTCATGCGGTTGCGCACGGCCTCGAGCATGGGCAGCTGCTTGCCCGCCTGCTCGGCGGCAGCGGCGGCGAGCCCGAGATCCTTGAGTCCGAGCCGTGCCTTGAAATCCGGTTCGAAACTCCCCTTGGCGATGTTGGCGCTGTAGTTCTCATAGGAGCGCCCGCCGAACAGCGTCCCTAGGATCAGCTCGAAAAAGGCATCGCGCTTCAGGCCGCTCGCCTCCGTCAGCAGCACTGCTTTCGCCATCGCCTCGATCGCCATGGTGGTCATCATGTTCGCGGCGATCTTGGCGGCGTTGGCCTGGGCAGGCACCTCGCCCATGTCCCACACCTTCTTGCCCAGCACGTCGAGCAGCGGGCGCACCGTCTCGACCACCTGTCGCTTGCCGGCGGCGAGGATGTTGAGCTGACCTTGCTTGGCCACGTCCGGCCGGCCAAGGACAGGTGCTGAGACGTAGCCAAGTCCGAGCTTTTCGTGCGCCACGGCAAGCTCGCCTGCAAATGCCACCGAAATGGTCGAGCTGACGACGTGGACCATCCCCTCGCGTGCAGTTTCCAGCACAGCCGCGTCGAGCAGAACCTCGCGGATCGCCGGGTCGTCGGACAACATCGTAAAGACGACGTCTGCCTGAAACGCGTCGGCAGACCTGCCAACGATCTCCACATCCTCGCTGCTCTTGCGTGAGCGGTTCCAAGCCTGGACCCTGTGACCCGCCTTGGCGAGATTGGCTGCATCGCGCTGCCCATCGCGCCAAGGCCGATAAAGCCAACCTGCATCATCCATTTCTTTGAGTTTGCGTCACGTCCCGGACGGTTTCCCGGTAGGCGGGCACGGTCCAGTAGAACGGCCGGAACTCGACGATGCGGTCGCCGCGC
>CAXSAX010000042.1:0-27785 GCA_964235495.1 uncultured Acetobacteraceae bacterium
CCGGTGGCCGGCAGCATCGTGCGGGTGTTCGGCGAACCCGGCGACGCCGGGCCGGCCACGGGGCTGTCCTACGGCGCGCCGCCGGCCGCCCGGGTGTCCGCGCCGTGCGGCGGCCGGGTGGTGTTCGCCGGGCCGTTCCGCTCGTTTGGCCAGCTGATGATCATCGATTGCGGCGGCGGCGCGCACTTCGTGCTGTCCGGGCTGGACCGGCTGGACGTGGCGGTGGGCCGCCCGGTGCAGGCCGGCGAGCCGATCGGCGTCATGCCGGCCTGGGACCCGCGCACCCCGGGCAGCCGCCCGCTGCTGTATGTCGAGCTGCGCCAGGGCGGCCAGCCGGTCAATCCCGCACCTTATTTGCGGGCGCGCTCGTGACGGTGGCGGCAGGCAGCCTTATGTGGGACGGTGGCCGGGCGAACTGCGCCGGGATGGCGCCGAGAAGGTAGGGTGGCATGAAGTTCCGTTCCGGGCTGCTGGTTGGCACAGCCTTCCTCGTCGGTGTCGCGGTGGGCCCCGCCACCGGCGTGTTCACCGGCCGCTTCTGGCCCGTGCAGTCGGCGCTGGCGCAGGACAGCAGCCGCGGCGACACCTACCGGCTGCTGCAATTGTTCGGCGACGTGTTCGACCGCATCCGGGCGGAGTACGTGGAGCCGGTCAACGACCGCGACCTGATCGAGAACGCCATCAACGGCATGCTGACCGGGCTCGACCCGCACAGCTCCTATATGAACGCCAAGGCGTTCAAGGACATGCAGGTGCAGACCCACGGCGAGTTCGGCGGCCTGGGCCTCGAGGTCACGCAGGACAACGGCATCATCAAGGTCATCTCGCCGATCGACGACACGCCCGCCTCGCGCGCCGGCATCAAGTCCGGCGACCTGATCACCACCATCGACAGCGCCACCGTGCAGGGCATGTCGCTGAACGACGCGGTGGACAAGATGCGCGGCCCGCCCAACAGCAGCATCCACCTGGTGCTCAAGCGCGAGGGGGTGGACAAGCCGGTCGAGCTGACCCTGCAGCGCGAGCTGATCCACATCCAGGTCGTGAAGAGCCACCTGGAGGGCGATATCGGCTACGTCCGGCTCACCCAATTCAACGAGCAGACCGACGCCGGCCTGCGCGCCGCCATCGCCAAGTTCCGCCAGCAGATCGGCGACCGGCTGGAAGGCATCGTGCTCGACCTGCGCAACAACCCCGGCGGGCTGCTGGACCAGGCGATCTCGGTGTCCGACGACTTCATCAACCAGGGCGAGATCGTCTCCACCCGGGCGCGCCATTCGGACGACAGCCAGCGCTGGAACGCCAAGGCCGGCGACATCACCGGCGGGCTGCCGGTGGTGGTGCTGACCAACAGCGGCAGCGCCTCGGCCAGCGAGATCGTCGCAGGCGCGCTGCAGGACGACCACCGGGCGATCATCCTGGGGGAGCGCACCTTCGGCAAGGGCTCGGTGCAGACGGTGATCCCGCTGCCCGGCAACGGCGCCATGCGGCTGACCACGGCGCGCTACTACACGCCGTCCGGCCGCTCCATCCAGGGGCTCGGCATCGCGCCGGACATCCCCGTGGCCGAGAGCCGGACGGAGGTGGCGCATTTCGGCCCGGAGCGCGAGGCGGACCTGAACCACATCATCACCAACCAGGGCGGCACCCCGCCCGCCGCCGGCGCCGGGCCGCGCACCGACCTGCCGGCGGTCGCCGCCAGCATCCCCAAGCTGCCGCCGGAAACCTGGCCCGCCTTCGACGCGGCCAAGCCGGACACCGACTTCCAGCTGCAGCAGGGCCTGGTCGTCGTGCGCGCCATGGCGGCGCAGCAGCAACGGCACGCCAACCGCTAGGATGGCCAGGCTGCCAGGTTGGTGGGTGCCGGGCTGGCGGGCGCTCGGCGTGACCTGGCTCGCCGCCGCCGGGCTGACCGGGCTGGGCGCTGCGGCGTTGCAGGCCATGGGGCCGGCCAAGCCCCCGCTCACCGCGTCGCACGTCCCGGCCGCGGCCACGGCGCTGCCGCCCGCAGCGGTGATGCTGCCGGGTCCCGCCGCCCCGTCCCGGTCGGCGGCGGACCCGATCCCGGAGCCGCAGGCCGCGCTGCTGCAGCCAGCCCCCGATTTCCCCGGCGCCATGCTGCCCCGCATCGCGGCGGACGGCCAGACCTCCGCGCAGGCCTACGCCCGCCTGGCCGACCCGGCGGACAAGCGGCCCCGGGTGGCGATGCTGGTGGTGGGGCTCGGGCTGTCCGCCGCCGACACCCATGCCGCGATCGAGGCGCTGCCGGCGGCGGTCTCGCTCGGCGTGTCGCCCTACGCGCACGACGCCCAGGGCGTGGTCACCGAGGCGCACGCCCATGGCCACGAGGTGCTCGTCACCCTGCCGATGGAGAGCCAGGGATATCCGTTGAACCAGTCCGGGCCGCACGCGCTGATGACCGGCGCCGACCCGGCGGACAACGCGCGCAACCTTGAATGGGTGCTGTCCCGCATGCAGGGCGAAGTGGGCGTCACCGGCGCGTCCGACGGGCTGCTGGGCGAGCGCTTCGCCGAGACGCCCGCCGCGTTTGGCCCCGTGCTGCAGGACCTGGCCGCGCGTGGGCTGCTCTACGTCGATCCCCATCCCGGCGCCGCAGCCCCCGGCGCCGCGGTGGCCGTGTCCTTGGTGGTGGACGACCCGGCGGAGCGCGCCGCCCTCGATGCCAAGCTGGCCGCCCTGGAGCAGCGGGCGCGAGACAACGGGGCGGCGGTCGGCCTGGCGGGCCCGCTGCGCCCCATGACGGTGGAGCGGATCGCGAGCTGGGCGCGCGGGCTGGACGGGCGCGGCCTGGCGCTGGTGCCGGTCAGCGCCCTCGCCTCCCGCCCCGCGGCGGCCCCGGCGCCCACGGCTTCTGTGCCCACGGCTTCGGCACGATGAGCCTGCTGCCCTACCGCCCGAACGTCGGCGCCGCGCTGTTCAACCGGCAGGGCCAGGTGTTCATCGGCCGCCGCGCCAGCCTGGCGCGTGCCGAGGGCGCCGCCGGCTGGCAGCTGCCGCAGGGCGGCATCGACGCCGGGGAGCAGCCGGAGGTGGCAGTGCTGCGCGAGCTGGCGGAGGAGATCGGCACCGGCAACGCCACCATCCTCGGCCATCACCCCGACTGGCTGAGCTACGACCTGCCGGCGCACCTGGTCGGCAAGTCGCTGGGCGGCCACTACCGCGGGCAGCGGCAGCGCTGGTTCGCCCTGCGCTTCGAGGGGCAGGACGCGGATATCCGGCTGGACGCCGACCCACACCCCGAGTTCGACGCCTGGCGCTGGGCGGAGCTGGCTGAGCTGCCGGAGCTGGGGCCGCCGTTCAAGCGGGCGACCTACCAGATCTTGGCGGCGTCGTTTGCCCGCTTTTCTGGCCCGCATCTCAAGCCACAAACCTAGGGCGTGACCGCCAGGCGTTCAGGTGCCCCGGCATGCGGCGGCGATGACGGCGCTGAGGCGGTGCACGGCGGCGCAGTAGCCAGCTTCGTCCTGCGCTTCGTGCTTGAGCCCGGCGGCCGCGATGGCCAGGAACGCGCCAAAGCCATCCGCCCCGCCGAACACGCCCAAATCGGCGCCGTCGCGCTCCATCTCGCGGGCCCGGTGCGCCAGGAGCAGCTTGAAACGCTCGTCCAGGTCCTGGCCATGGGTGCGCGCAAGGTCGGCTTCGGCCGCCAGCAGAGCCGCGCCGTGCGGTGATGCGTGGAGCAGCCTGAAGAACACGAGGTCCTTGGCGAGGATCGTGGCCTCCAGGTTGGCCGCCAGGCCGCGCGCAGGCTGCCAAGCCGCCTGGGCCATCGCCAGCGCCCGCTCGACCAGCCAGCCGGCGATGGCCTTGGAGAGGGCCTGCTTGTCGCTGAAGCGCAGGTAGAGGGTCGCCCGCGAGATGCCTGCCTCGGCCGCCACCTCGGCCATGCTGGTGCGCCGCAGGCCCTGGCGGCCGAACAGGGTCATGGCGGCCTGGAGCACCCGCACGTTGACATCGTCGGACTGATTGGACATTAATAGTCCATATTGTCTAGTTGGACGGGCAATGCAAGGAGGGTCTCCATGACGGATCGGGGTCTGGTGCTCGTCACCGGGGGGTCGGGCTACATTGCTGCTTTTTGCATGGCGCAGTTGCTGAACGAAGGCTGGCGCGTGCGCACGACGGTTCGAAGCCTGTCACGCGAGGCGGAGGTGCGGAAGACGCTCGGCAAGCTGTGCACGGCAGGCGACCGGCTTGAGGTGGTGATGGCCGACCTGAACGCCGACGCCGGCTGGCGGGAGGCTGCGCGCGGCTGCAGCTACGTTCTCCACGTCGCCTCGCCGCTGCCTTCCAGCAACCCGAAGCACGACGACGACCTGGTGCGCCCGGCGCGGGACGGGGCGTTGCGCGTCCTCGCCGCTGCGCGCGACGAGGGGGTGCGGCGCGTGGTGATGACCGCCTCGACGGCCGCGATCGCCTATGGCCACGGCGGGCGGGAAGCGCCGTTCACTGAAGCGGATTGGTCCGACGAGACAAACCGGGCCGACAGCTCCGCCTATGAGCGGTCCAAGACCATCGCGGAGCGGGCAGCGTGGGACTGGCTAAAGCGGGAGGGCGGGACGCTCGAGCTGGTGACGATCAACCCGGGCGCCGTGCTGGGGCCGGTTCTCGGGCAGGACTTCTCCGCGTCGATCGACATCGTCAAGAAGCTGATGGATGGCTCGCTGCCGGGGCTGCCCAAGTTCGGCTGGCCTCTGGTGGACGTGCGCGACATCGCGGACCTGCACTGCCGCGCGATGCTGGAGCCCAAGGCGGCCGGGCAGCGCTACATCGGCGCCGGGCCGTTCTACTGGATGGCGGACGTGGCGCGCGTGCTGAGGGAACGCGTTCCGCTTGCCAAGCGGGTGCCGCGCCGCACGCTGCCGAACTGGGTGGTGCGCCTGTCCGCGATCGTCGATCCGGTCGTGCGCGACCGGCTGTTCGAGTTGGCCAAGTTGCGCCCGGTCTCGTCCGACAAAGCCAAGCGGGAGCTTGGATGGACGCTGAGGTCCAACGACGACGCCATCGTTGCCACGGCGGAGAGCCTGTTGGCTCAGGGCCTGGTCAAGGCCTGACACCTACGCCGCCGCGTCGTCTCTCGGCTCAGGGAGCACAGGCGGGCCGCTGGCCTTCCAGGTCAAGCCCGGATTAGCGTCCCGATCCCGCTCTGCAAGAACATCTCCAGCAGACAGGCGTGCGGCAGCTTGCCATCCAGGATCACCGCCGCCTTCACCCCCTGGCGCACGGCCTCCACGCAGGTCTGCACCTTGGGGATCATGCCGCCGCTGATGACGCCGCTGGCGCAATGCCGCTCCACGTCGGCCACCGTCAGCTCGGGGATCAGCGCCTTGTCGCCGTCCAGCACGCCGGGCACGTCCGTCAGCATCAGCAGCCGCTTGGCGCCCAGCGCCCCGGCCACCGCGCCGGCCACCGTGTCGGCGTTGATGTTGTAGATATGGCCGTCATCGCCGTAGCCCACGGGGGCGATCACCGGGATGATGCCAGCGCCGGTCAGGGCGTGGATGACGCGCACGTCGATCTCCGCCGGCTCCCCCACGAAGCCGAGGTCCAGCTCGCGCTCGATGCGGCTGCCCGGGTCCTTCACCGTGCGGGACAGCTTGCGGGCGCGGATCAGTCCGCCATCCCGTCCCGAGATGCCCACGGCCAGCGCGCCGGCCGCGTTGATCAGCCCGGCAATGTGCTTGTTGACCGTCCCGGACAGGACCATCTCGACCACTTCCACCATGGCCGCATCCGTCACCCGCAGGCCATCGACGAAGGTGGACTGGATGGCGAGGCGGGACAGCATGGCGTTGATCTGCGGGCCGCCGCCGTGCACCACCACCGGGTTCACCCCCACCTGCTTCAGCAGCGCGATGTCCCGGCCGAAGCCCATCGCCAAATCCTGCTCGCCCATGGCGTGGCCGCCGTATTTCACCACCACCGTCGCCCCGGCATAGCGCCGCATGTAGGGCAGCGCATGGACCAGGATGCGGGCCTGCTCGGCCGGATCGGCCTGGATGTATTCCTCAATGGCAGCGCTCATGCTGGCAGGCCCTCCCGGAACGGGCGGACCTAACGGCGTGGGCGCGCCCCGGTCAAGCCGCCAGGGCCGCGAGGCTGGCCCGCAATAGGTCGATGCCTGCGCCGTCCGTGCTGCTGGTGATGGCGACGGCGGGAAAGGCCGCGCCGTGCTGCCGGGTGAGCGCCAGGATCTCCGCCTGCTTGGCTTCCAGCGCGCGGGGCCGCACGTCGTCCGCCTTGGTCAGCACGCACTGGTAAGTCACGGCGGCGCGGTCCATCAGGTCCATTACCGCGATGTCGGAGGCCTTTACCTCGATCCGCGCGTCCAGCAGCAGCAGCACCCGGCGCAGGGTGGGGCGGCCGCGCAGGTACTCGAACATCAGGCCCTGCCAGTCCTCTTTCACCGACTTGGCCGCCTGCGCGTAGCCGTAGCCCGGCATATCGACCAGCGTCAGCCGGCCGCCGAGGTCGAAGAAGTTGAGCTGCCGGGTGCGCCCCGGCGTGTTGGAGGCGCGCGCCAGGGCGTGGTGCCCCACCAGGGCATTGATGAGCGACGACTTGCCCACGTTGGAGCGGCCGGCGAATGCCACCTCCGTGCCCGAAGGCGGCGGCAATTGGTCCAGGCGCTGGGCGGCGAAGAAAAACCGGCACGGGGCGGCGAACAGCAGCCGCCCGGGTTCTAGATCGACCTCTTCCGCATCTGCAAGCGACTCAGCGGGGCTTTCCAGACCTGTGTCGCCATCGGGATCACAAGGTTCATCACTTATCATGACTGAATTTATCCTGCCGCGCTTTGGATCGCCACGCCCACCGCAAGCCGCGCAGCGTATCGAATGCTAGAAGTCGCTGCCGTGGCTGATAACCATTGCGATAAACTTCTTGCAGCGACGTATGGCATCTCTGATCAACAGTAGCACCGAAACGCTGCTTTTTGATAGAATAGTAAGCTAATGCGTTTGCCCAGTTACGGACCAGAACGTACTTTAGCGGTCGAAACCGGCGTTGCTTTTTCATACATGCTTACACGTGGCGTCTAGGCTCATGCGTAAAGCCCTGCTTTAACTTTTCACTCCCTGGCTTTTGGGCGTTCGGGGCAGCGTCGCCGTCCCCGCCGGGGTCAGCCGGGTCTGCCGCATGATCAACCATTGCTGGCATATCGTGAGAGTATTGTTCCAACTCCAGTAGATCAGCAGCCCGGCCGGGAAGCGGCCCATCATAAACATGAACAGCAGGGGCATGAACTTGAACAGCCGCGCCTGCATCGGGTCCGGCGGCGGCGGGTTCAGCTGCTGCTGCGCGTACATGGTGGCGCCCATGATGAGCGTCCACGCCGACAGGTGCAGGAAGGGCGCCAGCGCCGTCGGATCGAACGGCACCAGGCCGAACAGGTTGAACACGTTGGTCGGGTCCAGCGCCGACAGGTCGTGCACCCAGCCGAAGAACGGCGCGTGGCGCATCTCGATGGTGACGAAGATGACCTTGTAGAGCGAGAAGAACACCGGGATTTGCACCAGCATCGGCAGGCAGCCGGCCGCCGGGTTCACCTTCTCGGCCTTGTAGAGGCCCATCATCTCGGTCTGCAGCTTGGCCGGCTCATCCTTCAGCCGCTCGCGCAACGCGGTCATCTTGGGGCCGAGCAGCTTCATCTTGCTCATCGAGCGGTAGGACTTGTTGGCCAGCGGGAAGAACAGCGCCTTGGCGAACACGGTGAACACCATGATCGCCAGGCCGAAGTTGCCCAGCACGCCGTTGAGCCAGTCCAGCGCGTAGAAGATCGGCTTGGTCAGGAACCAGAACCAGCCGAAATCGACCGCGTAGGAGAACAGCGGGATGTGGCCCAGATTCTCGTAGCGGGCCAGCAGGTGCACCTCCTTGGCGCCGGCGAAGGCGCGGTAGCCGTTACTGGCCTGGCCGCCAGGCAGAACCACCTCGGCCGCGGCGGCGCTGAGGTCGGTCTGGTAGCGCGGCTGCCCGCTGGGTGCGGCGCTGAAGCGGAAGGCGGCGGTCTCGGCAGCCCCGGCGTCGGCGATCACGGCGGTCAGCCAGTACTTGTCGGTGACGCCGATCCAGCCGCCGGTGGTCTGCTCGGACTGCGCCACCCCGTCATGCTTTGGGCCGTCGGCCTTCACGGTGGCATAGCTCGGATCGACCAGGCGGCCGTCCAGCACGCCCAACGGCCCTTCGTGAAGGATGTAGTAGCCGGAGGTGACAGGCTGGTAGTCGCGCCGGACCCGGGCGAAATTATGCAGCGACACCGGGGTGGCGGACGTGTTCGTCACCGACTGTGTGACGGTGAACATGTAGAAATCGTCCACGGCATAGCGGATGGAGAACACTAACCCGGCACCGTTGTCCCAGGTGAGGGTCAGTGGCTTCTCGAGCGTTAGCTCCGGGCCGGAGGCCGTCCACATCGTGGCCTCGTCCGGCAGCTTCACGCCGGGCGTGTCGCTGGTCCAGCCGTACTGGATGTAGTTCGGCTCGGGGTCGGACGCCGGCTCCAGCACCCGCACCAGCGGCGAGGCGGGCGAGACTTCCTCGTGATAGTCGCGCAACACCAGGTCATCCAGCACCGCGCCGCGCAGGCTGACGCTGCCCTGGACCTTGGGCGCATCGATCGGCACGCGCGGCACGTTGCGCGGCGGCGGCACGGCTTGCGGCTCCGTGCCGGGGAAGGACGGGTCGAACGCATGCGGCCCCGCGTTCGGGGCCGGTTGGTTGAGGTTCGCCGCGGTCTCCTGGCTCACCGGCCGCAATGGCGCCTTCGGCACCAGGAGCTGGAAGCCGAGCAGGATCGCGATGGAGATCGCGATGGCGACGATGAGGCGTTTCTGGTCCATGCGGGGAGGTCAGCTCTCGGGCTTGGGGACGGGATCGAAGCCGCCGCCGTTCCAGGGATGGCAACGCAGCACGCGCCGGACGGCGAGGGCACCGCCGCGCACCGCCCCATGCAAGCGCAGCGCCTCCAGCGCGTAGTCGCTGCAGCCGGGGTGAAAGCGGCAATTCGCCCCCAGCACCGGGCGCAGCGTCCATTGGTAGGCGAGCACGGCTCCTTGCAACGCCAGGGCGGGCGGGCTCACGCCACGCCCACCTTGTCCAGGGCGCGACGCAGATCGTCCATCAACAGGGAAAACGGCCGGCCGCGCGTGCCGTCCCGCCCGATCACCACCAGGTCCACGTCTGCCACCGGCCTGCCCTGGAGCAGCAGCCGGGCCGCCTCCTTGAGCCGGCGCCGGGTGCGGTTGCGCACCACCGCATTGCCGACCTTCTTGGTCACGGTGAAACCCAACCGTGCCGTGCCGCCGTCCGGGCGCACCAGCGCCTGCAGCACCAGGCCGGGCATGGCCGCCTTACGGCCACGGCTGGCGATGCGCAGGAAGTCGGCGCGCCGCTTGAGCCGCACCGGAGACGAGGCGGGAGGGACGGGCGCCTGGCCTGGCGCCATGGGAAAGGGCCTAAGCCGAGAGCTTCTTGCGGCCAACCCGGCGGCGGTTGGCCAGGACCTTGCGCCCGCCGACAGTCGCCATGCGGGCACGGAAGCCATGCCGGTGCTTGCGGACCAGCTTCGAGGGTTGGTAGGTGCGCTTCACGGAAGATCTCCAGTCGCAGGGCCGCTCGCGGGCGGGGGCCTGTCTGAGGGCGGCGTTATAGTCGCGGGCGGCCGGGCACGTCAATTCGAGGCGGCATGGCTCAGGGAACCCATGGCTTCCGCCCGTTGTTTGGCAGGGCTGACGATTGGAGGGAGCCGTGCAGCCCGCTTCCGTGCCTCTCCCGTTCCGAGCCTTGCCGTGGTTCGTTCTCGTGTCCGCTCTAGCGTCCTGCGCTGGGGGGGCGGCGCTGGCCGTGGCGGCGCGCCCGGCGTCCTGGCTGGCCTTGGCCGCAGCCGCCCTCGTGGCCGGGGCAGCCGTGGCAGTCCTGCTCGAACGGCTGGTGCTCCGGCCCTCGCGCCGCCTGGCTGCGGCGACGCAGGCGGCGGATGCGGCGCTGGCGGCCCGCGTCGAACTGCAGCGCCGGATACGGCACGACATGCGGGGCGCGCTGTCCCCCGCGCTGTTGCTGGCAGACCGGTTGCTCAACCATGCCGACCCGGCGGTCAAGCGCGCCGGCGACATCGTGGTGCGCTCGATCGAACGGGCGGCCAGCCTGATCGAGGAACCGGACGAGACGGCCTAGCAAGCCACGCTTGAGGCGTGACTAGTCCTCCCGGCCGTCCTTGAACTCGACGTCGCGGTGGACGTAGGCGCTCATCAGGATGCCGAAGCCCAGCATGACGGTCAGCGATGCCGACCCGCCATACGAGACCAGCGGCATCGGCACGCCTCCCACCGGGATGGCCCCCGTCACCATGGCGATGTTCACCGCGACGTAAAGGAAGAAGTTGACGGCGATGCCGAGCGCCACCAGCCGGCCGAACTGGTGGCGGCAGCGCAGCGCGATGGCCATGGCGCCCAGCACGATCAGCAGCAGCAGCCCCATGATGGCCAGGCAGCCGACAAAGCCGAACTCCTCCGCCAGCATGGTGAAGATGAAGTCCGTCTGCTTCTCCGGCAGGAAGTTCAGGTGGCCTTGGGTGCCTTGCAGGTAGCCTTTGCCCCAGAAGCCGCCGGAGCCGAGCGCGATCTTGGATTGCTGGATGTTGTAGCCGGCGCCCAGCGGATCGCTTGCCGGGTCCAGGAACGTGTCGATGCGCTGGCGCTGGTAGCCGTGCAAGGTCGCGTAGGCGATCCGGGCGGCGAACGGGATGGGCAGCACCACCAGCGCCACTTTCCACCAACGCACCCCGGCGGCCAGGAAGATGCACGCGCCGACCAGCCCGGTGATCACGGCGGTGCCGAGGTTCGGCTCCCTCAGGATGAGCGCCACCGGCGCCAGCACGGCCAGGGTGGGCGGGATCAGGAACAGCGGGTTGCCCATCCGCTCCCAGGTCGCGCGGTGGAACCAGGCGGCGAGCGCCACCACCAGGGCGATCTTCATCAACTCGGACGGCTGCAGCTGGGTGCCGCCGAACTCGATCCAGCGCTGCGCGCCCTTGCCAACGTGCCCGACCCGCAGCACCAAGGCGAGCAGGGCGAGCGAGAAGGCATAGAACGGCCAGGCCAATCGGGCGATGAGGCGGATGTCGACCAGCGCCACGCACAGCATCATAACCAGGCCGAAGGCGAACCGGATGGCCTGCTTGGAGGCGTACGGCTCCGGCGAGCCGCCCGCCGCCGAGTACAGCGCCGCGTAGCCGACCCCGGCCAGGGCGCAGATCAGCAGGACGTAGCTCCAGGATATCTGGAACAGCTTGGTGGTGAGGCCGAAGGACGGCTCCGCCCGGATCAGGCGGCGCTCGTTGATCATGGACTTGGCATCAAAATCCCTCTCCCGTGGGGAGAGGGAGAACAAGGCAGGTCATGTCCGGTCCGCCAGGGTCTGGCTCTGCGGCTCCACCCGGTTCACCGGGTCCCGCGTCAGCACGTCGACCATGATCTCCCGCGCCAGCGGCGCCGCCGCCGCGGCCCCGGCGTTGCCGTGCTCGATCACCAGGCTCACGGCGTAGCGCGGCGCGTCGTACGGCGCGAAGGCCACAAACAGCGCGTGCGGGCGATATTCCCAAGGCAGGTTCTCGGACTTGAAGTTGCCGTGCTCCCGCAGCTCGCGCGACACGTGGCGCACCTGGCTGGACCCGGTCTTGCCGGCCAGCTGCATGCCGGGCAGCCCGAGCCGGGCCAGCGGCGCGGTGCCGCCGGCCTCGTTCACCACGGCGTACATGCCCTCCCGGCACAGCTGCAGGTGCCGCTCGGACAGGTTCATGCTCGGCCAGTCCCCAGGCGCGGCACCCGGCTGCGCCACGCCGCCCAGCGTGCGGGTGAGATGCGGCTGCACCGCCCGCCCGGTCGCGATGCGCGAGACGTAGGTGCACAGCGCGAGCGGCGTTACCTCCACGAAGCCCTGGCCGATCCCGGCGTTCACCGTGTCGCCGGCGCCCCACTGGTGGCCGTGCGCCTGGCCCCAGGCCTTGGTCGGCATCAACCCCTTGCGCGCGCCGGGCAGCTCGATGTCCAGATCGACCCCAATGCCGAACCGGTTGGCCATGGCCGCCAGCCGGTCGATGCCGACGCGCCGGGCCAGCTCGAAGAAGAATACGTCGCAGGAGTGCTTCAACCCGCCCTGCACGTCCAGCGAGCCGTGGCCGTGCTTGCTCCAGCAGTGGAACCGGGTGTCGCCCACGTCGATGAAGCCGGGGCAGGTGATGCGGTCGCCGGGGCCGATCACCTTCTCGTCCAAGCCGGCCATCGCCACGGCCATCTTGAAGGTGGAACCGGGGGGGTACACGCCGGCGGTCGCCTTGTTGATGAGCGGCGCGCGGCGGTTGTTGGTCCATTCCACCCACTGCGCCTGCGACACGCCGGAATTGAACAGGCTCGGGTCGAAGGACGGCGTGGTGGTCATGGCCAGCACCTCGCCGTTGCGGCAGTCCATCACCACGGCGGACGCGCTCTGATCCGCGATGCGGGACAGCACCTGCTGCTGCAACGCGAAGTCGATGGTCAGGCCGAGGTCCTGTCCCTGCGTGCCCTCCTGCCGGTCCAGCTCGCGGATCACCCGGCCGACCGCGTTGACCTCCATCTGCACCGCGCCAGCCCGGCCGCGCAGCTTGAGGTCGTGGAACTTCTCCACCCCTGCGCGGCCCACGCGGATGCCGGGCAGCGCCAGCATCGGCTCGTTGCCCATATCCTCGTCCGAGGGCGGGGCCACGTAGCCCACCAGGTGGGCCAGCGCCGGGCCTTCCGGGTAGAGGCGGGAGGTGCCGACATCGACCAGGATGCCGGGCAGGTCGGGCGCGTTGACCTCGATGCGGGCCATGTCCTCCCAGGTCAGGAACTCGCGCACCACCAGCGGAATGAAGCGGCGGCGGTGGTGCATCTCGCGGTCCAGCTGGGCGCGCTCGTGGTCGGCCAGCGGCACGACCCGGGCGAAGGCGTCGAGCGTGGCGGCGACGTCGGCGGTCTCCTCCACCATCAGCAGGGCGCGCCAATTGAGCTTGTTGCCGCCTACCACGACGCCGAAGCGGTCCAGGATGCGGCCGCGCGGCGGGGCAATCAGCCGGGCGCTGATGCGGTTGCTCTCGGCCAGCGTGGTGTACTTGGCCCCTTCCTCCACCTGCACCTGGTAGAGCTTGGCCGCCAGCAGCCCCAGCACCCCCACCTGCCCCGCGCCGAGCAACAGGGCGCGGCGGGTGAACACGCCGGTGATCTTGTTCTCTTTCTTCACTGCCGCCTCATGCCTGGTTCGGGTCGGCAAGGCCGCGATGCGCGCGGGTGAACATGAGGGACAGCACCGGGTACAGCCCGGCCGTCAGCCCCCATTGGAACAGCGCCGGCGAGGGCGGGAACAGCCGCACGGCCAGCGCGCACACCAGCGCCCATTCCAGCAGCGCCGCCCCGGCCGCCACGCCGACAAAGGCCAGCCAAACGACCAAGAAGCCCTGCCGTACCAGCACCCGGCGCCACCGCACCGCCAGCCCGTGCACGATCAGCAGCACCAGCACGTTGGCCCCGAGCGGCGACAGCCCCAGCAGGTCGGCCAGCAGCCCGAGGGCGAACACCGCCGCCGGTGGCATGGAGGCCGGGCGGAACAGCGACCAGAAGAACACGCAGGCCAGCGCCGCCGCCGGCTGCCACTCGGCCTGGCCCGGCAACCCGACCGGAAACGAGGTCGCCAGCAGCACCAGCGCCGTGCACGCCGCCGGGAACGCCGCGCGGGAGGCGGCATCGAGCTGCCGCCACAGGGTCGGGCGCGGCCGGATGCCGGGGGTCTTGTCCATCAGCGAATGTGGCTCATCGGCTTGGGGCCGTCACCGCTTGCGATCCGCCGCCAGCCGGGTGGGGCTTTCCGGCGGCTGGATGCCGGTCAGGCCATAGTCGAACACGCGCACCATCTCCAGCCGGTCCAGCCGGGCAAACGGCTCCACCTCGGGCACGTTGCTGGCGGTGTAGTGCACCACCCCGATCGGCAGCCCGGAGGGAAACGCGTTGGCCTCGGCGCTGGTCACCACGCGCTCGCCCTCGACCGGCATGCTGCCTTCCGGCCAGAACATCAGGCGGGGGCGGGCGTTGTTGGTGCCGACCAGGACGGCGCGGCCCCGGCTGGTCTCGAGCGTCACGGGAATGCGGCTGTTGATGTCGGTGATCAGCAGCACCCGGGCGCTGCGCATCCCTACCTCCGTCACCCGGCCCACCAGGCCGCGCTCGTCGAGCGCGATCTGCCCCTTGGCGATCGCCTTGTTGGGGCCGGTGGAGAGCAGCACCGCCCGGGCGTACATGCCGCCGGCGTCCGCCACGACGCGGGCGGTGACGAAGGAGGGCGCCGGGTCGGGAATCCAGTTCAGGTTGGCCTTGAGCGCCGTGTTCTCGGCGTCCAGCGCCATGGCGACCGCCTGCCATTGGCGCAGCCGATCGTTCTCCTCGCGCAGCCGGGTGTTCTCGCGGCTCAGGGTCAGCAGGTCCCCGGCGCTGGCCAGAACATGGTGGACGGTGGCGATCGGCTCGGACACGATGCCGAACAGCGGCGCCAGGGCGTCGGCCAGCGCCATGCGGGCGCGTGCCGCCAGCCCGGCATCCGCCTTGCCGAGCAGCATCACGCCGAACGCCACCGCGATCAGCACGGGCAGCGTCAGGCGGGACAGCGCCTGGCGGACGGGGATGGAAAGCCGGATCAAGGCGGGCGGACCCTCTCAGTACATGGACGTCAGCACGTTGCGCAGCCGCTTCATCTCCTCCAGCGCGCGGCCGGTGCCGAGCGCCACGCAGGACAGCGGATCCTCGGCCACCACCACCGGCAGCCCGGTCGCATCCCGCAAAATCTGGTCCAGACGATACAGCAAGGCGCCGCCGCCAGTCAGCACGATTCCCTTGTCCACGATGTCGGCCGCCAGCTCCGGCGGGGTGTTCTCCAGCGCCACCTTGACCGCCTCCAGGATCGCGCTGACCGGCTCGGCCAGGCTTTCGGAGATTTGCCGCTGGCTGACATGCACCTCGCGCGGCACGCCGTTCATCAGGTCGCGGCCTTTTACCTCGCGGTACGGGCCCTCCTCGCCATAATCGGGCGGGCAGGCGGCGCCGATGTCGATCTTGATGCGCTCGGCCGAGCTTTCGCCGATCAGCAGATTATGGTTGCGGCGGATGTAGCTGATGATCGCCTCGTCCATCTTATCGCCGCCGACCCGCACGCTGCGGCTGTAGACGATGCCGCCCAAGGAGATCACCGCGACTTCCGTGGTGCCGCCGCCGACATCGACGATCATGGAGCCGGACGGCTCCGTGACCGGCAGTCCGGCGCCGATCGCGGCGGCCATCGGCTCCTCGATCAGCATGACCTTGCGGGCGCCGGCGGACTCGGCGCTCTCCTGGATGGCGCGGCGCTCCACCGCGGTCGAGCCGGAGGGCACGCAGACGATGATCATGGGGGAGGAGAAGCCGCGTCGGGCGTGCACCTTGCGGATGAAGTGCTTGATCATTTCCTCCGCCACCTCGAAGTCGGCGATCACGCCGTCGCGCAGCGGCCGGATGGCGGAGATGTTGCCCGGGGTGCGGCCGAGCATCTGCTTGGCCTCCTCCCCCACCGCCAGCACTTGCTTCTTGCCGCGCACGTCCGCGATGGCAACGACCGAGGGTTCGTCCAGCACGATGCCGCGGCCCTTGACATAGACCAGGGTGTTCGCCGTGCCGAGATCGATGGCCATGTCGGCAGACATGAACCCGAACAGGGAGCCAAACATGCGGCGGAAGTTCCAGATGGGGCGGGACGGGGCGGAAGCGTGGGCTTAAGCGCCTGCCCTGCCCGGGGCAAGCCCGTCCCTCCGGACCGCCGCCGGCAATGCGGCGGCTTGGCCATGCGCCCGCCATATTAACGCGCTATCGTCAATCTTGCGCCAAAAGAAGTCTGGCGACCGCGACGAGCGTTGACCCAGCCGGGGCCGGGAAGGCCGGCTGCATTGCAAATGGAGAGAAGCATGACTGCGAAGACGTTGACCATGGCCGCGCTGACCATGGCTTTGGGCCTTGGCGCCTGCACCGACCCCTACAGCCCCGGCCAGCGTGCAGTGGGAGGCGGCGTGATCGGCGGCCTCGGCGGCGCCGGCATCGGCGCGCTCGCTGGCGGCGGCAAAGGGGCGCTGATTGGCGGCCTGGCCGGCACGGCGGTCGGCGCCGGCACGGGCGCCGCGACGACGCCGCAACGCCCGGCCTACGGCTACTAAAACTGTCCGCCCCGCCCGGCGCACGGGCGGGGCGGCTTCTTCAGGCCAGTGCCGGCCCACGCCGGGTGGCCGGAATAATGGCGCTGACCAGGGCGGCGACCGCGATGTTGGCCGCCAACGCCAGCATGCCGATATAAAATGTGTAGCCGACGCCGCCAAGGGCCAGGGTGTGCAGCGGCTTCAGCCCATCCGTCCACGCGACGAAAGTTCCGCCGAAGAAGCCGACGGCCCAGCCGGCGAGCAGCGCCGGGCCGCTGAACCAGCGGGTGAACAGCCCGAACACGACGGCGGGGAAGGTCTGCAGGATCCATAGGCCGCCCAGCAGCTGCAGGTCGAGCGCCACCGAGTTGTCCAGGAACAGCACGAAGCCGAGCGCCCCCAGCTTCACCACCATGGACACCGCCTTGGCCACCGCCGCCTCGCCAGCCGCGGAGATGTCCGGGTTGACGTAGGCTTTCCAGAAGTTGCGGGTGAACAGGTTGGCCGCGCCGATGGACATGACGGCGGCGGGCACCAGCGCGCCGATGCCGATGGCCGCGAACGCGAAACCCGCGAACCAGCCGGGGAACAGTGCCTTGAACAGCGCCGGCACCACGCCGGTCGCCGTGGCCGGCTTCACTCCGGCCGCGATGGCCATGTAGCCCAACAGCGCGATCAGCCCGAGCAGCAGCGTGTACGCCGGCAACAGGATCGCGTTCTTGCGGATGGTGTCGCCGCTGCGAGAGGCGAAGATGCCGGTCAGCGTGTGCGGGTACATGAACGCCGCCATGGCGGAGCCGAGCGCCGTGGTGGCGTACGGCAGGTACTGCGCCGGTCTCAGCACGACGCCGCCGCTGCCCTTGGCGGTGAACGCCGCGTCTGCGGCGGCGAACACCGCGCCATAGCCGCCGAGCTTGAGCGGGATGATCGCCACCGCCACCAGCACCACGATGTAGATCATGATGTCCTTGACGAAGGCGATCAGCGCCGGCGCGCGCAGCCCGGCGGAGTAGGTGTAGAGCGCCAGCACTAGGAAGGCGATGACCAGCGGGATTTCACCGTTCAAGCCAAGCGCCTTGATCACCACCTCCATGCCGATCAGCTGCAGCGCGATGTAGGGCATGGTGGCGAGCACGCCGGTGATGGCCACCGCCAGCTCCAGCGGGCGGGAGCCGTAGCGCGCCAGCACCACGTCCGCTGCCGTGACGTGCCCGGCCTTGGCCGCCACCGCCCACAGCCGGGGCATGATGGTGAACACGATCGGATAGACGATGATGGTGTAGGGCAGCGCGAAGAAGCCGTACGCGCCCACGGAATACACCAGCGCCGGCACCGCGATGACCGTGTAGGCTGTGTAGAAGTCGCCGCCGACCAGGAACCAGGTGACCCAGGTGCCGAACTGGCGGCCGCCCAGCCCCCACTCGTCGATGTGCGCCAGCGTGGCCGGCCGTCGCCAGCGCGCGGCGACGAAGCCCATGACGGAGACCAGGGCGAAGAAGAAGACGAACACCGCAAAGGCCGGCCAGTCGATGGTGGCGCTGATCACTGCTCCGGCTCCCGCTTGGCGCTGCGCCAGACCAGCCAGGTGAGCAGCGAGCTGACCGGGACCCAGGCCAACTGGTACCAGTAGAAGAACGGGAAGCCGAACAGCGCCGGTTCGGTCATGTTGTAGAACGGCACCCAGAGCAAGCCGACAAACGGCAGCAAAAGCAGCACGGCCACGGCTTGTCGCCCTCCCCCGCCGCGACTAGAACGCGGCTTCGTCAGACCTACGGCATCGGCCCGCCGCCCGGCAAGGGACCCGGCGGGCAAACCCGCCCGCCGCACACCAGGAACACCGCCACGATGCACGCCAGCCACATCACCTTTCTTCCCGCCCTTCTGCTGCTTGCCGGCTGCGTCACCTCGGCGCAGCAGGCCGCCCGCAACCGGTTGCCGGTCTATGCAGCCGACCTGTCCGGCAAGGCCGCGTCCTGCACGGCGCCCGAGCAGAAGCTGCTGGACGGCAAGCCCAGCACGGTGGCAATGACCACGGGCGGCGGCGGCTGGTGCGGCATCCTGGTGACACGGGACGGCAAAGCGCTGGACGCCGGCCTGCTGACCCAGCGGCCGCGCAACGGCGCCGTCTATGTTCATCTGGTGGGCGACGACACCCGGGTGGACTACACGCCCCGCCCCGGCGCCACTGGCGCGGACAGCTTCGCCGTCAAATTCATTCCAGGAGACGAGACGATGCAGGTTACGGTCAACGCTGCCCCGAGCGCCCCGGTGGCCTCCAAGTGAGGGCGCGCCGGGCAGGCTGCCTGCTGGCCGCCATGGCCTTGCTCGCCAGTGCGGCAGGGCCTGCGCAGGCGCACTGCACCACGGCGGCCGACGAGTCCGCGTTCGACGTGGGCGCGCTCAAGAGCGAGCTGAGCGTGCTGGCGGTCGCGTGTGGCGAGGACGAGGGCTATAACGGCTTCGTCACCCGCGACCGCACGGAGCTGGTGCGGGAGGATGCGGTGGTGAACGCCTGGTTCAAGAAGACCTACGGCAAGGCGGCGCAGTCCAAGTACGACAGCTTCATCACCTCGCAGGCCAACGAGCAGAGCATCGCCGGGCAACATGAGGGCAACCAGTTCTGCCCGCGGCTGAAGCCGGTGTTCACGGAGGTGGCAGCGGTGCCGGTGGCGCAGCTGCCGGAGTATGCCGCGGCGAAGAACCTGTCGCCGGTGGATTTCGCCTGCGTGACGGCGACGCCGGCGCGGGCGACGGGTCCGGCGCACGGCTCGCGGTCGAGCGCCCGCAAGAAGTCCTAGTCACAGCTGCCTTATGGATTGGTGGGTGATGTTGGGTTCGAACCAACGACCCGCTGATTAAGAGTCAGCTGCTCTACCAACTGAGCTAATCACCCGCCGCGGCCCGTATACCTGGCTTGGCCGCGGGGGGGAACCCCCTTTCCGCCATGCCGGCCGAGCGTGCGCCGGCTCCGCTCCGGAGGACCCCGCCCCCTTGGCCTACGCCTGCCAGCAACTCATCAACGGCGTTACCCTTGGGATGATCTACGGCCTGATCGCGGTGGGGTACACCATGGTCTATGGCATCATCGGCATGATCAACTTCGCCCATGGCGACGTGTTCATGGTCGGCGCGTTCCTCTCGCTCATCTCCCTGTTGCTGCTCGCCGCCCTGGGGATCAGCTCCGTCCCCCTCGCCCTGGCGCTGACGCTGCTGTTCGCCGCCGCCCTGGCCGGGCTGTACGGCTGGACCATCGAGCGGGTCGCCTACCGCCCCCTGCGCGGCTCGTTCCGCCTGGCGCCGCTGATCAGCGCCATCGGCATGTCCATCGTGCTGCAGAACTTCACCCAGATCGCCCAAGGGGCGCGCGTCAAGCCGATGGCGCCGCTGGTGCTCGGCGGCGTGCGGCTGTTCACCGAGGGCGGGTTCGCCGTGCAGCTGTCCTGGATGCAGGCCGCCATCATCGCCACCACCCTGGCCGTGCTCGCGGCCTTCACCTGGCTGGTCACACGCACGCCGCTCGGCCGGGCCATGCGGGCGTGCGAGCAGGACATCCGCATGGCCGGGCTGCTCGGCATCGACACGGACCGCACCATCAGCCTCACCTTCGTCATCGGCGCCGCCTTGGCCGCGGTCGCCGGGTTCATGTTCCTGCTGTACTACGGCGTGATCGACTTCTTCATCGGCTTTGTGGCCGGGGTGAAGGCGTTCACCGCCGCCGTGCTGGGCGGCATCGGCTCGCTGCCCGGCGCGGTGCTGGGCGGGCTGCTGATCGGGCTGATCGAGACGTTCTGGTCGGCCTACTTCTCCGTCGCCTACAAGGACGTGGCGGCGTTCGCCATCCTCATCGTCGTGCTCATCTTCATGCCGACCGGGCTGCTGGGCCGCGCCGACGTCGAGAAGGTGTGACCCTGATGCTTAAGAGGGGGAAGCTGCGCCAGGCCGGGCTGGCCGCGCTGGTGGCCCTGGGCCTGTTCGCGCCGATGATCGGGCTGCGGACGGAAGCGGGGCCCGGCTCGCTCGTGCTGCTGCCGCGGCCCTGGCTGCTGGTGGGCGTCGTGGCCGCGGTGTTCGTGCTGCGCCTGCTCGGCCTCGCCAGGGCCGGAGGCGCCCGGCGCCAGGTGGTCGCGGGCAACCGGCGCCTTGCTGAAGGCCTGTCCCGGCTCGGCCGCATCGTGGCGCCCGCCCTGCTCGCGTTCGCCGTGCTGCTGCCGTGCTTCGCCGGGCGCTACTACCTGGACCTCGGTGTGGTGGTGCTGACGTATATCATGCTCGGCTGGGGTTTGAACATCGTCGTCGGCCTCGCCGGCCTGCTGGACCTCGGCTACGTCGCCTTCTACGCGGTCGGCGCCTACACCTACGCGCTGATGTCCACCGGCTACGGGCTCGGCTTCTGGACCTGCCTGCCGCTCGCCGGGCTGTTCGCCGGCACCGCAGGCATGCTGCTGGGCTTCCCCGTGCTGCGTCTGCGCGGCGACTACCTCGCCATCGTGACGCTAGCGTTCGGCGAGATCATCCGAATCGTGCTGACCAACTGGACCAACCTCACCAACGGCCCGAACGGCATCACCGACATCCCGCGCCCCACCCTGTTCGGCCTCAGGTTCACCGCGTCGGGCGGGCCGGACACGTTCGCCGGGTTCTTCGGGCTGACGCCGAGCCCGGTGCAGCGGGTGATCTACCTGTACTACGTCATCCTCGGCCTCGCGCTGCTGACCAACTGGGTCACGCTGCGGCTGCGCCGGCTGCCGCTGGGCCGGGCGTGGGAGGCGCTGCGGGAAGACGAGATCGCCTGCCGCTCGCTGGGCATCAACGTGACGGTGACCAAGCTGACCGCGTTCAGCATCGGCGCCGCCTTCGGCGGGCTCGCCGGCGCGTTCTTCGCCACCAGGCAGGCGTTCGTCAGCCCGGAGAGCTTCACCTTCATCGAGTCCGCCATCGTGCTGGCCATCGTGGTGCTGGGCGGTCTCGGCAGCCAATTGGGCGTGGCTTTGGCGGCCATCGTGATGATCGGCGGGCTGGAGCTGCTGCGCGACGTGCTGAGCGGGCTCAACACCCAGCCGGGCTTCGCCTGGCTCGGCCCGCTGGTGGGCGACATCGGCCAGTACCGGATGCTGATCTTCGGCCTGGCGCTGGTGGGCATGATGATCCTGCGGCCGCGCGGGCTGGTGTCCGGCCGCACCCCCTCCGTGGCGCTGGGCGCGCCAAAGGAGATCGCGGCCGAGCTGGTGGCGCAGGGCCGTGCCTAAGGCTTTGACGGCGATGCCTGAGCCGCTGCTGGCGGTGCAGGACCTCACCATGCGCTTCGGCGGGCTGACGGCCGTGGCGGGCTTGTGCTTCGCCGCGCAGGCGGGGCAGATCACCTCCGTCATCGGGCCGAACGGCGCGGGCAAGACGACGGTGTTCAACTGCATCACCGGGTTCTACCGCCCCAGCGCCGGCGCGCTGCGGCTGACCCACCCGGACGGCGCGGGCTATGCGTTGCAGCACCTGCCAGGGCACCGCATCGCGCGCCGCGCCCGGGTGGCGCGCACGTTCCAGAACATCCGCCTGTTCGCCGGCATGACGGTGCTGGAGAACCTGCTGGTGGCGCAGCACAACGCCCTGATGCCCTCCGTCGGCGCCGGGCTGCTGGCCGTGCTGGGCCTGGGCGGGCACCGCCGGGCGGAGCGGCTGGCCATTGAGCGCGCCCGGCTCTGGCTGGACGCAACGGGCCTGCTGCGCCGGGCGGACGACCCGGCGGGCGCGCTGGCCTACGGCGACCAGCGCCGGCTGGAGATCGCCCGCGCCATGTGCACCCGCCCGGTGCTGCTGTGCCTCGACGAGCCAGCCGCCGGGCTCAACCCGCGCGAGAGCGACCAATTGGCCGCGCTGCTGCGCCGCATCCGCGACGGAGCGGTGGACGCGCCCTGCTCCGTGCTGCTGATCGAGCACGACATGGGCGTGGTGATGCGTATCTCGGATCATGTCGTGGTGCTGGACCACGGCCGCAAGATCAGCGACGGACCGCCGGCCGCCGTGCGGGCGGACCCGGCGGTCATCGCCGCCTACCTCGGCGAGGGCGACGAGGACGAAGCCGCATGACCCTGCTGCGCCTGCAAGGCGTCACCGCGTTCTACGGCGCGATCCAGGCGCTGCGCGGCGTTGACCTGCACGTGCAGCCGGGCGAGATCGTGGCGCTGATCGGCGCCAACGGGGCGGGCAAATCGACCCTGATGATGACGGTCTGCGGCAGCCCGCGCGCCCGCGCCGGGACCATCAGCTATGACGGGCGGGACATCACCGCCGAGCCCACCCACCGCATCATGCGCAGCGGCATCGCCCAGTCGCCGGAGGGCCGCCGCATCTTCGGCCGCATGACGGTGAACGAGAACCTGCTGATGGGCGGCCAGGTGGCGCGCATGGCCGGCTTCGAGCAGCTGCGCGAGCAGGCCTTCACCTTGTTCCCCCGCCTCAAGGAGCGCATCAACCAGCGCGCCGGCACCCTCTCCGGCGGCGAGCAGCAGATGCTGGCCATCGCCCGCGCGCTGATGACGCGGCCGCGCCTGCTGCTGCTGGACGAGCCCTCGCTCGGCCTGGCCCCGCTGGTGGTGCGGCAGATCTTCGGCGCCATCCGCGACCTGAACCGCGACACCGGGCTGACGGTGCTGCTGGTGGAGCAGAACGCTTACCAGGCGCTGCGGTTGGCGCATCGCGGCTACGTGCTGGTCAACGGCGCGATCACCATGGAGGGGCCGGGGCGGGAGCTGCTGGCGCGGCCGGAGATCAAGGCAGCCTACCTCGAAGGCGGCCACTAGTCTGGAACTCCGCGGAGGGAGCCGCGCTTGCACCGCCAGGTGCCGCGCACCAACCCACCTCCCGGAGACCACCATGCCCGATGAAACCATCGTTGCCGTCTATGACACCGCGCCGCACGCCGAGGCCGCCGTGCAGGACCTGCTGGCCGCCAACGTGCCGCAATCCGCCATCCACCGCCACACCACCGAGGGCAGCTACGCCGGCGCCGGCGGCACGGCCACCCCGGCGGCCAGCCAGGGCTTCTGGTCCAACCTGTTCGGCGGCGAGAGCGCGACCGACCAGGCCGTGTACGACAGCACCCTGTCCAAGGGCGGCAGCGTCGTGACCGTGACTGGCGTGCCGGGGCAGGACTTCGAAGCGGTAATGGCGATCCTGGAGCGCCACAACCCGATCGACATCGACGAGCGCGCCGTCGGCATGACCCAGGCCACCACCAGCGTGACGCCGCCGCTGACAGCCGCCCCCACAACGGCCCCCACCGCCACAGTGCCTGCCACCACGGCCGGCGCCGACACGCTGCAGCTGTCGGCCGAGGAGCTCGTGGTCGGCAAGCGGCTGGTGAATCAGGGCGGCACCCGCATCCGCCGCTACGTGGTCGAGACGCCGGTGAGCGAGAACGTCACACTGCGGAGCGAGCAGGTCACCCTCGACCGCCGCCCGGTGACGGATGGCCGCCCCGTGACCGATGACAGCTTCGGCGACAAGACCATCGAGATGACCGAGATGGCCGAGGAGGCGGTGGTCAGCAAGACCGCCCGCGTCGTCGAGGAGGTGGCGCTGCGCAAGGAAGGCGTCGAGCGGGTCGAGACGATCCACGACACGGTGCGCAAGGAGGAGGTGGAGGTGGAGCAGCTGCCCGGCGAGGCCGTGCGCAACGCAACGGCGCCGATGGGCAAGCCCAGGATCTGAGGCCGGGGGGCCCCGCCCCGCTCCTTCTCCCCCGCTACTTCTCGACGAACGCCTTTTCGATCACGAACTCGCCCGGCACGTTGCTGCTGCCCTCGGTGAAACCGCGGGCCAGCAGCATCTGCTTCAGTTCGTCGATCATCTGCTGGCTGCCGCAGATCATCGCGCGGTCCTGCGCCGGGTCGAGCGGCGGCAGGCCCGTGTCGGCAAACAGCCGGCCGGACCCGATCAGGTCGGTGATGCGGCCCTCGTGCTTGGACGGCTCGCGCGTCGTGGTCGGGTAGTAGATCAGCTTGGCGCTGACGTCCTCGCCGAGGAACTCGTGGTTCGGCAGGTGCTCCGTCAGGTGGTCGGCATAGGCCAGCTCGGCGACCCGGCGGCAGGTGTGGGTCAGCACCACGTGCTCGAAGCGCTCGTACAGCTCCGGGTCCATCACCAGGCTGAGGAACGGCGCCAGCCCGGTGCCGGTGGCGAACATGTACAGCGTGCGGCCGGGCCGCAAATTGTCCAGCAGCAGCGTGCCGGTCGGCTTGCGCCCGACCAGGACCTTGTCGCCCGGCCGCACGTGCTGCAAGCGGGAGGTGAGCGGGCCGTCCGGCACCTTGATGCTGAGGAACTCCAGCGTCTCGGCATGGTTGGGGCTCGCCATGCTGTAGGCGCGCAGCATCGGCTTGCCCTCAACCATCAGGCCAATCATGGCGAACTGGCCGTTCTCGAAGCGGAAGCTCGGATCGCGCGTCAGCGTCAGGCTGAACAGCCGTTCGGTCCAGTGCTGCACCGCCAGCACGGTCTGCTCGCTGAGGTTGGCCGGCACCTTGGCCGCCACCTGCCCGCCGCCCTCGGGGGCCATGGCCCGCCGGTCCTGCTGCATCGTGTTCTCCTTGTCGGCCGGCTTGCTCACGCGGGCATCCCGCGCCGGCAAAGCCATTTCGGGGCGCATGGCCGCGGGTCAACCCGGCGGGGCGCGCAGCAGCGCCGCGTACTGCGGCGCCGCGCTGGCCCAGCCGACCTCGGCCGCCATGCCCGCCCGCTGCGCCTGCCCCCAGGCGGCGGCGTCCCGCCACAGCGCCACCGTGCGCTGCAAGGACCGGCGCAGCCCGTCCGCCGAGGCCTCCCCCACCACGCCGGTCGCGGCGCCGGAGCGGATCGCCGCCTCGTTGGCGTCGATCACCGTGTCGGCCAGCCCGCCGACCCGGCTGACCACGGGCAGCGCGCCGTAGCGCATCGCGGCCAATTGGGTCAGCCCGCACGGCTCGAACCGGCTCGGCACCAGGATGGCGTCCGACCCGGCCATCACCTGGTGGGACAGCGCCTCGTCGAAGCCGATGATTGTGGCGACCTGGCCGGGATGCGCGGCGGCGGCGGTGCGCAGGCCGTGCTCCAGCGCCGGCTCGCCGCTGCCCAGCACGACGAGCTGGCCGCCCAGCCCGGTCAGCGTGGGAAGCGTCGCCAGCACCAGGTCCAGGCCCTTCTGCCCGGTCAACCGGCTGACCAGGCCGAACACGGGGGCGGCCGGGTCGGCGCGCAGGCCGAGCCCCGCCTGCATCGCCGCCTTGCACTTGGCCCGGTTGCGCAGGTGCCCCTTGCGGAAGCGGGCGGGCAGGTGCTGGTCGGTCCACGGGTCCCACACGGCCGTGTCGAGCCCGTTCAGGATGCCGTGCAGCACGGCCTGCCGGGCGCGCAGCAGGCCGTCGAAGCCGCAGCCGAACGCGGGCGTCTGGATTTCCGCGGCGTAGGTCGGGCTGACGGTGGTGAGGGCGTCGGCGTAGTACAGCCCGGCCTTCATGAAACCGAGGGCGCCGTAGAACTCCACCCCGTCCGTGCCCAGGGCCTCGGGCGGCAGGCCCAGCTCGCGCCACAGCGCCATCGGCACCTGGCCGGTGAAGGCGAGGTTGTGGATGGTCATCACCGTGCGGGGGCGCGCGCCGCCGGCCAGTGCCAGGTAGGCGGGGGCGAGGCCGGTTTGCCAGTCATGGCAGTGCACCGCGCCGGGCAGCCAGCCCGGCACGGCGCCCAGGCCGATATCGGCGGCGGCGCGGGCGAGGGCGGCGAAACGCTGCGGGTTGTCCGGCCAGTCCTGCCCGTCCGGCCCGGTGTAGAGGTTGCCGGGGCGGCCGTACAGGTGCGGGGCGTCCAGCGCGAACAGGTCCAGCCCGCCGGCGCGGCCCATCAGGATGCGGGCGGCGCCGCCATGCAGCGCCGGGTAGGCGTGCACCGGCTCGGCGGCTTCCAGCGCGGCCAGCACCGCCGGGTAGCCCGGCAGCAGCGTGCGCACCTCCAGCCCCTGCTTGGCCAGCGCCGCGGGCAGCGCGCCCATCACGTCGGCCAGGCCTCCGGTCTTCACCAGCGGGTATGCCTCGCTGGCGGCGGCGAGGACCTTCAATCCGTCACCAGCCGATCGATCATGGGCTGCGTGATGAGGCAGACGCCTTTCTCGGTGCGGCGGAAGCGCTGGGCGTCGAGCGCCGGGTCCTCGCCGACCACCAGCCCGGCCGGGACGCGCACACCGCGGTCCACCACCACGTTGCGCAGGCGGACGTTGCGGGCGATGTCGCAGTACGGCAGCACCACGGCGCCTTCCAGCTCGCTGAAGCTGTGCAGGTGCACGCCGGTGAACAGCAGCGAGCGGGCGACGCTGCTGCCGGAGATGATGCAGCCGCCCGACACCATCGAGTCCACCGCCGCGCCGCGCCGCCCGTCGTCGTTCAGCACGAACTTGGCGGGCGGGGTGATCTCGCCGTAGGTCCAGATCGGCCAGTCCCGGTCGTACAGGTCGAGGCCGGGGACCACGTCCGTGAGGTCGATGTTGGCGGCCCAGTAGGCGTCCACCGTGCCCACGTCGCGCCAGTAGGTCTCCGCGTCGTAGCTGGAGCGCACGCAGGAGCGGGAGTAGCGGTGCGCCACCGCCGTGCCGTGCTGCACGATGTAGGGGATGATGTCGCGGCCGAAATCGCGCTTGGAGTTCGGATCCGCCGCGTCCCGCCGCAGCTGGTCGAACAGGAAGCCGGTCTCGAACACGTAGATGCCCATGGAGGCGAGCGCCATGTCCGGGTTGTCCGGCATGCCCGGCGGGTCGGCGGGCTTCTCCAAAAAGGCGATCAGCCGGTCCTCCGCGTCCACGTGCATGACGCCGAAGCCGGCGGCCTCCATGCGCGGCACCTCGATGCAGCCGATCGTCACGTCCGCGCCGGACTGGACGTGCTGCTGCAGCATCGGCTCGTAGTCCATCTTGTACACGTGGTCGCCGGCCAGCAGCACGATGTATTGGGGCGCGTAGGCCTCGATGATGTCGATGTTCTGGTACACCGCGTCGGCGGTGCCCTCATACCAGGCGGTCTCGCTGACGCGCTGGCTGGCGGGCAGGATGTCGAAGCTCTCGTTGCGCTCGGTGCGGAAGAAGTTCCAGCCGCGCTGCAGGTGGCGGATCAGCGAGTGAGCCTTGTACTGGGTCGCCACCCCGATGCGGCGGATGCCCGAGTTGAGCGCGTTGGACAGGGCGAAGTCGATGATGCGCGACTTGCCGCCGAAATACACCGCCGGCTTGGCGCGCGTGTCGGTCATCTCGTGCAGGCGCGAGCCGCGGCCGCCCGCGAGAACGTAGGCCATGGCATGGCGCGACAGGGGCGCGTTGGACGTTGCGATCGCGGGCATCAGCTGTTCCGGGCACTGTCCCGGGAACCGTCCGGGGTGAAAGATGGCCAGAGTATGACGGGGGCTTCACGGAGACAATGCCCGTGGCTGATGATGCCCTCGCAGTGCGGCGGCCGTCTCACCCGCTATCGGGCTGCGGTGGTTCGTCGATGATGCGCAGCAGCTCGGCATCCGACATGCTGATATAGTC
>CAXSAX010000043.1:0-27164 GCA_964235495.1 uncultured Acetobacteraceae bacterium
GACTATATCAGCATGTCGGATGCCGAGCTGCTGCGCATCATCAACGAACCGCCGCCGCCCGATAGCGGGTGAGGCGGAACGCCGTCCCGTTCTGCCAGGGATGGCCTTCCACGGGACCCGCCGGCACCGATCACCATGCCCTCAAGCAGGACAGGCCGCTGCGCCGCGCCAGGCGCGGCGCCCCTCAAGCCCGCTTGGCCTCGATCCGCTCCCAAATCGCCACGCTCAAATCCTGCCCGCCGAAGCGCGCCACCTCCTGCAAGCCTGTGGGGGAGGTGACGTTGATCTCCGTCAGCCAGTCGCCGATCACGTCGATGCCGGTGAACAGCAGGCCCTTCTCGCGCAGGGTCGGGCCGATGCGGTCGCAGATCGCGCGGTCCCGCGCGGTCAGCTCCACCGCCTCCGCTCGGCCGCCGACGTGCATGTTGGACCGCGCCTCGCCCTCCGCCGGCACGCGGTTGATCGCCCCCAGCGGCTCGCCGTCGATCAGGATCACCCGCTTGTCGCCCCGGCGCACCGCCGGCTCGTAGCGCTGCACCATCAGCGGCTCGCGGGAGCGCGCCCAGTGCATCTCCAGCAGCGAGGCCAGGTTCTCGTCGCCGGCGCGGATGCGGAACACCCCCGCGCCGCCGTTGCCGAACAGCGGCTTGACGATGATGTCCTGGTGCTGCGCGCGGAAGGAGCGGATCGCCTCGGCGTCCCAGGTGATGAGCGTGGGCGGCATCAGCTCGGGGAAGTGCGTCACCAGCAGCTTCTCCGGCGCGTCGCGCACGCTCGCCGGGTCGTTGACCACCAGGGTGCGGGGGTGGATGTGCTCCAGCATGTGGGTGGCGGTGATGTAGGCCATGTCGAACGGCGGGTCCTGCCGCATCAGCACCACGTCCATGCTGGCCAGGTCGAGCCGGGACGCGGGGCCGAAGCTGACATGCGCGCCCCGCATGCGCTGCACCGTCACCGGGCGGGCCACGGCGGTGAGCCGCTCGGTCAGCGCTCCCCCGGGCGAGGGCTTGCCTTCCGTCAGGCTCATGCCGCGCACGTCGTAGTGCCACAGGGCGTGGCCGCGGCGCTGGGCTTCCAGCATCAGCGCGAAGGTCGAGTCCGCGTCGATGTTCACGGTCTCGATCGGATCCATCTGGACGGCGACCTTGAGCGGTCGAGGCATGGCGGGCATCCCGGCTGTGGCGCGGCAGACGTAGCAGATTGATCGGGGGAGGGAACGGGATGGCTCGCCGCTCGTTATGGTGCCACGACTGACGATACACGAGAGGAATGGTTATGAGATTGACCCTCGCTGCGGCCCTGCTCGCCGCGGCCACCACGGCGTCCGCATTTGCTCAGGGCACGGCCCCGACCACCGGAAACGCCGCTGGCAACGCCACTGGGCTGAACTCGCCCAACTCGCCGGTGAACACCACGCCGGACGCCACCACCACGGCGCCGAGCGCGGTGCAGACCAAGAACACCGCGCACCGCACCGGTGCCGCCCCCGTGCCGGGCCGCAACAGCTTCACGATGAACGAGGCGGCGGCGCGCATCACCAAGGCCGGCTACACGGCGGTGACCGGCCTGAAGAAGGACAACCGCGGCATCTGGCGCGGCCAGGCCACCAAGGACGGCAGCCCCGTCGCCGTCTCGCTGGACTACCAGGGCACCGTGACCGGCCAGTAAGCTCGGGTCACCAAGCCGGGCCGGTGAACGGCCACAACCGAAGGAAGGGACAGCGCCATGCGCACCATCGCCCATCTCTATGACACCTACACCTCCGCCCAGAGCGTCGTGACGGAACTGGAAAGCGCCGGCTTTTCGCACGACCAGGTCAGCATCGTCGCCAACCAGGGCTCGTCGTCCACGACAGCCACAGGCGCGAACACCATGGGCACCACGGGGGGCACCACGGGGGGCACCACGGGGGGCACCACGGGCACGATGACCGGCACCGGAGCGGTCGGCCAGAGCGTCGCTTCCGAGCCGGCCGCGACCGGCGCCGGCACCGGGGCCTCCGTCGGCACGCTGCTGGGCGGCGGCGCAGGCCTGCTCGCCGGCATCGGCGCGCTGGCCATCCCCGGCGTCGGCCCCGTCGTGGCGGCCGGCTGGCTCATCGCCACGCTGACCGGCGCCGGCGCCGGCGCCGCGGCTGGCGGGCTGCTTGGCTCGCTGACCGGCGCAGGCGTGTCCGAGGACAACGCCAACGTCTACGCCGAGGGCGTGCGCCGCGGCAGCACGCTCGTCACCGTGCGGGCCGAGGACGTCCAGGCGACGCAGGCGGAGACGATCATGCAGCGCTACCACCCGGTGGACATCTCCCAGCGTGGCGCAGACTACCGCTCGACTGGCGACTGGTCGCGCTTCGACGAGACGCGCGGCTCCATGACGGCCGAGGAGATGCAGGCGGAGCGGATGCGCGTCGGCACCCGCACCGGCATCTGACAGCGCAAGCCGCCCGGTCCTTCGGGGCTGGGCGGCTGACGCCTGCGGAAGCAGCCCATGACGATCACGGCCCACGCCATCCCGATCCTGTCGGACAACTACTGTTGGCTGCTCCGCGACGATCAGTCGGATTTCCTTGGCGTCGTTGACCCAGCGGAGTTCGGCCCCGTCGCGGACGCGATCGAGGCGGAGGGCGGGCGGCTGGACTGCATCTTGCTGACCCACCACCACGACGACCACATTGCCGCCGTGGAGCCCATCCGGTCGCGCTACGGCGCCGCCGTCATCGGCGCGGCGGCTGATGCGCACCGTCTGCCCAGGCTCGACCAGGCCGTGCGCGAGGGTGACACCATATCCCTCGGCAGCGCCTCGGCCCGGGTCATCGACACGCCGGGCCACACGGTCGGGCACATTTCCTACTTCGTCGAGCCCGGCGCGGTGTTGCTGTGCGGCGACACGTTGTTCAGCCTTGGTTGCGGCCGGTTGCTGGAGGGCACGGCCGCCGACATGTTCGCCAGCCTGCGCAAGCTGGCCGCCTTGCCAATCGAGGCGCTGGTCTGTTGCGGCCATGAATACACCCAAAGCAACGCCCGCTTCGCCCTCACGGAGGAGCCGGACAACGTCGCCCTGCGCCGCCGGGCCCACGCGGTGGACCAGGCGCGGCAGGCCGGCCAAGCCACGGTGCCGACCCGGCTCGCGGCCGAATTGGTGGAGAACCCGTTCATGCACGCGGCGGACGCGGCGGCGCTGGGCGCCCTGCGGACGCGCAAGGACCGCTTCCGGTGAAGCTGTTCCACTCGCCATTCAGCCCGTTCGCCCGCAAGGTCATGGCCTGCGCGGTGGCGCGCGGCATCGACGGCCAGATCACCCTGGTGCCCGCCACCGGCGAGCATCCGGAACTGGTGGCCGTCAACCCGCTCGGCAAGCTGCCGTGCCTGGTGACGGATGACGGCACGGCGCTGTTCGACAGCCGTGTGATCTGCGAGTTCCTGGACGGGGTGGGCGACGTGTTCCCGATGTTCCCCGCCCATGGCGCCCGCATCCGCGCGCTGCGATTCCAGGCGTTGGCGGACGGCATCGCGGACGCGGCGGTGCTGCGCCGGGGCGAGCAGGCCCGCCCGGCCGAGGCGGCGCGGCAGCAGGTGATTGCGGTGCAGCAAACCAAGATCGCCCGCGCGCTGGACGCGCTGGAGGCGGATGTTCCCGCGGCGCACGTGGATATCGGGGTGATCGCCGTGGCGTGCGCGCTGGGCTACCTGGACCTGCGCTTCGCCGACGAGCCGTGGCGGCAGGGCCACCCCAAGCTGGCAGCCTGGCACGAGATGATCGCCCAGCATCCCTGCATGACGGGCACCCGGCCCGGCTGACGCGGCCGGGCTCGCGTCAGTCCCGCTTGGCCCGCACCGTCCGCGTGCTGGCCACGTCCAGATCCATCACCGCCGCCTTCGCCGCCCGCAGCCGCAGCGTGCCGCCCGCGTCCGGCGCCACCAGCTCGCGCAACCGCCGGGTCGTCCCGGCGTCGCCGACTGCTCGGCCAGCGCCAGGGCGTGGCCCAGCCGCAGGGTGGCGGTCGCCGGGTCGCGGTCCAGCGCCTCCAGCCCCTCCTGGATGGCGCGCGCCTTCTCCGCCTGGCCGGAGTAGTGCGCCACCTGGGCGTCGATCCGGGCGGACAGCCCGGCATCCTCGGTCCAGGTGACGGTGACGGGGGCGCTGGGGGCGGACTGCTCGGCCCCGCCATCCTGCCAGACGATGCTGGGGCGGCAGACCAGCATCTGCTCGCCCAGGGCCAGCGGGGTCAGCGCGAAGGTGGCGAAGTAGTCCTGCGTGCCCTTGCCCCAGGCGCCCAGCGGCACATCGACGGCGCGGGCATCGACGGGGCGCAGCTTGGCCGTGAGGTCGATCTCGCTCGGGAAGGACTGCTTGACCGCCACCAGCCGGGCGTTCTTCGGCATCCACAGCCGCAGCCGCACGTCCGCCACCGACTTGGCCATGGCGGCGGCCAGCGTGTCGCGGAAGTCCTGCGCGAGGCTGGCCGGCTGCGCCACCAGCTGCACCGTGCCCAGCAGGTGGCCCGCGATCACCCGAAGCTGCGCCGGCGACCAGTCCAGCCCGACGCCGCGGCAATCGGCCTAAAACGTGCCGGCGCATTGCCGCAGCACCGCCTCCAGCTGGTTCTCGTCCCCGGCGTCGTTCTGCCCGTCGGTCAGCAGGATGGCCTGGCCGAGCGCGCCGGGCCGCTGGCGGAACTGCCCCAGCGCCTCGGCCAGGGCGAGCGACATCACCGTGCCGCCGGCGGCCTCCAGCTGCTGCACCGCCTGGTGGGCGGCGCGCCGCCCCGCCTCGTCCATGGCGGTGAGGCCCAGCGCCAGCCGGGCGCGGCCGTCGAACGCCACCACGAAAGCCTCCGTGTCCCCATCCATCTGGTCGATGGCGACGCGCAGGGCGTGCTTGAGCGCCTGCATCTTGTCGCCGCTCATGGAGCCGGACTTGTCCGCCACCAGCCCCACCACCCGGCGCGCCTTCACCGCGGGGCGGCGCTGTCGGCGGAGAGGCTGAACACCGCGTCCGCCCGGGTGCCGCCGGCCGGCCGGTTCTGGTTCAGGAAGGTCTCGACCTGGAAGCGCATGGCTCAGCCCCACATCGCCTGCTCGGCATGGTTGCGCAGGCTATCCATCAGCCGCTCCCGCACCTCGCCCAGCTGCTGCACGGCCGCATCCCGCTTGGCCCGGTTGTCGCGGTCGATCTGCAAGCCCTTGTCGATGGTGGCCAGCATCTTGTCCGTCACCCGGCTCAGCGTGTCCACGTCGCCCGCCATGTCGCCCTGGGTGGTCTTGGCCAGGGTGTAGGCGCGGTCCAGCGCCTTCACGCCGATCTCCTCCAGCTCGCGGCCGATGCGGCGGCGGGCGGCGGTGGCCTCGCTGGGGCGGCTGATCTGGTTGAGGGCGGCCACCCGCACGATGGCGCCCTTGAGGTCCGGCAGGTCGAACAGCAGGGTGTCCAGCGTGTTCTGGATCTCGATCCGGCCAGCCTGCTGCGCGGTGCGGATTTGCGGGATGGCCAGCACGCCGCGGGTGAACGCCACGTGCATGCGCACCAGCCGGGTCTCGAACGCGTTGACCTGCTCTGCCATGTCCCGCAGCTTGGCCAGGCCGACCGCGTCGCGGCTGGTGGCCAGCGCCAGCCGCTCCACCTCGAAGCCGTCGCGCAGCCGCATCAGCGCCTGCTGCCCGGCGGCCACCCACACCTCCAGTTCGCGCAGGTTCGCCTCCGTCGCGTCCAGCAGTCGGTCCAGCCCGGCGTTGCTGGCCTTGAGCTTGCCTAAGTGCACCTCCGCCTTGCGCTCGATGGCGGCCATGTGGTCCACCACCTGCTTCTGCATGGCGCGGAACCGGCGCAGCGCGGAAACGTAGCGGCCGACGATGGGCAGCCGCGCCAGCAGCCCGGCGCGGCCCTCCACCTCCCGCCGCACGCCGGGCAGGTCCAGCATCTTGAGCCCCGTGGCGAGTTCCGTGACCAGCGCGCCCGCCGTGCCGATCTCGTCGGCGCGCACGCCGGTCAGCAGCTGGTCCAGGAAGCCCGACAGCTTGCGCTGCGGCCCGGCGCCGAAGGTGGCCACCGTGTTGCTGTCCGCCACGCTGACGCTGGCCGCGATCACCGCCACTTGCTGCTTGCGCGGGGCGTCGAAGCGGGCGGTGTCCACCATGTCGGCCGGGGCCAGCTGCAACGCGAGCGAGGGGGCTTCGGCGGTCGTGTCGGTGCTCACGCGCGGCATCCTTCGGTTGGCGGGGTGGGAAATACGCCAGGAGCGGGCCGGGGGCCATGCCAGCTTGCTTGGCGGCCCCGCTTCGTGAAGCTTTGGCGAAAGCTGCCCGGCCAAGCCGGAGCATCTCGGCATGCTTGCGCCTGCTGCGCCGGGTTCTCAGTCGGCCATGGAAACTGTGCACCTCAATGGGTTATGGTGCGGCTGCCCCCGTTCCCGCAGCCGGCCAAGCCCTGTTTGGGCGGTCCGCAGCGGCTCCCGCACCGCTTTCCCCATGATTGACGGATCGTTAACTCAATCATAGTCGGGCGGCACAACGAACTCCGGTGTTATGCAATGAAGCAGTCTTTCCTGAAGGCTTCCACCGCGTGGGTCGCGGCAGCGTCGCTCTTCCAAGCCGTGGCGATCGCGCCGGCCTGGGCCGCCGCCCCGGCCGAGCCCGCGATCACGCTGGCCACCACGACCACCTCCGCCGGCGCTGCCCAGGCGCGCGACCCGGCGGCCGCCGCCGTGCTGACCACGCAGCAGAAGATCGCCCTGCTACGGCAGAAGGTGAAATACGTGTTCGTGCTGTTCCAGGAGAACAACTCGTACGACCACTTCTTCGGCACCTACCCCGGCGCCAACGGGCTGACCTCCACCTACCCGGGCGCCCAGCCAAATGACCCATACGCCCAGCCGGCCACCGCGTTCGGCAGCTACAACAGCCTGATCCGCAACGTGGACGGCAGCTACTCCACCGTCTCGCCGTTCCTGGCGCCGCGCAGCATCGTCAACCAGGCCGGCAACACGGTGCAGCTCTACCCGGAAGACCTGTACTCGGTCGATCACAGCCATAGTGGCTACCAGAGCGACCTGCACTTCGACCGCGCCACCAAGTCCGCCGCGCTGAACGACGGCTACCTGCTGCACCAGGAAGGCCTGATGTTCTCCGGCGACGCCTCCACCAGCGCCACCGTGGTCAACAGCAGCGGCGTGGCGCCCACCGCGTTGCCGACGCTGCAAGCCAAGCAGAAGGGCTACATCCCGGTCACCCACTTCGACTGCGACACCCTGCCGATCCTGTGGCAGTACGCCGACCGCTTCACCCTGTTCGACAACTTTCACCAGACCGAGGTCGGGCCGTCCACGCCCAACGCCATCGCGCTGATCGCCGGCCAGTCGGGCGACACCCAATGGGTCAAGCACCCGAACGAGGCCGACCCGGTGGGCTTGAGCCTACCGAACCTGACCGACACCCCGCCGTTCCCCGGCAGCATCGCCGACACCGCGGCCGTCCAGCCGCCCTACGGCCCGGACGAGTCGACCAACCCCACCTCGCCGACCGGGCCGTTCCTCTCCGCCAAGCCGCAAATCCCGCTCACCTTCGCCACCTCCATGCTGTCCTTCGCCGGCGGCAACATCGGCGCCATCATCCGCTCCGACGAGCACGCGCTGGCTGATCTGTCCGACGTGCAGCACGACATCGCGGCCATCGCGGTGAAGAACCCGGCGGTCGATTGGGGCTGGTACCAGCAGGGCTACGGGCCGGAGCCGTTCGACGGCACCGCCCTCAGCGAGGACGGCGGCAGCTACGCCTATGCCGCCGCGCCAGAGCATGCGTCCTACATCGTGCACCACAACGGGCCGCAGTATTTCGGCTACCTCGGCGACAACCCGCAGGAGCTGGCGCACCTGCACGGCCTGCAGCAGTTCTACACGGACGTGCAGAACCAGGCGCTCTCGCCCAAAGGCGGCGTGTACTATGTGCGCGGCGGCTACTACAACAATGACGGCCTGTCGCCGATCGACCCGAACCCAGCGGTGAAGAACGCCTTCCCCGGCAACGACGACCACCCGAACTACTCCGACCAGCAGATCAGCGAGGCGTTGCTGGCCGACTCGGTCAACGCCATCGTCGCCAGCCCGTACTGGCCGGACAGCGCCATCATCATCACCTGGGACGAGACGGACGGCCAGTTCGACCACCAGCCCGAGCAGGTCCGCACCTACGGGCCGGACGGCCTGCCCGAAACCGGCGGCCCGCGCATCTCGACCCTCGTGGTCTCGCCCTACGCCACGGCGCACGCGGTCAGCCACGTCTATAGCGAGCACAGCTCGGTCATTAAGTTTATCAACGAGGTGTACGGCCTGACCCCGCTGGCCGACCTGCCGGACGAGCTGGCGGCACGCGCCGCCGGGTCGGCCAGCACGGCGTTCAACGGCCCCAACGGCCCGCAGACCAACCTCGGGCCGGCCGATGACTTCGTGGCGATGGGCGACATGACGGAGGCGTTCGACAACGACCGGTTGCTGGGCAACGTGGCCCCGCTGCCCGCCTCCTACGCCGCCATCCCGGCCGCCACCGTGCACACCCTGCCGCAATACGCCGGCGACGGCTGCACCGCGCTTGGCATCACGCCGACCGACTACCCGAACGGCTACGCGGTCGGTGCTGAGAACGACCCGCCGCCGATCGACTTCAACCCGCGCCCGGTGCTCAGCCCCGGCAACCCTTACACCAACACCAACAACACCGGCGGCGCCCCCACCGGTCCGTGGCCGAATTGAAGTGAGGCGGCTTCCCGCCATCGCCACGCTGGCCGCCACCGCCCTGCTCGCGGCGGCCAGCCCCGCGCCCCTGTTGGCGCCCGGAGCGACACCCGGGACGACACCCGACACGCTGGGCCGGGTGCGGGCGGCGGGCCGCCTGGCTTGCGGCACGGTGTCCGAGCCGCAGGACTGGAACAAGGATGACCTGCACGGCGCGCTCGAACCGCTGGACATCGCCATGTGCCAGGCGGTGGCGGTAGCCGCCCTGGGCAAGGGTGCTGCGGTTACCGTGACGCGCTACCCGGCGGAGCAGGACGCGGAGGCCGCGCTGAAGGCCGGCGCGGTCGATCTGGTGGCCGGGGTGACGCCTGGGGTGACGCCGGTGTTCCAGTACGGCATCCGGTTCAGCCCGCCGGAGTTCTATGACGCGCAGGGTTTTCTGGTGCGGCGCGACGCGGGCGCGACCGACCTCGCCGGGCTGGCGGGCAAGGTGCTGTGCTACGTCGAGGGCACCGACTCGGAGCGCGTGCTGCAGTCCCGCCTGGCCACCCGCGGCATCGCCGCCCGGCGCGAATCCTGGCAGGAGCAGGGCGAGCTGGACGATGCGTTGCTGACCGGGCGCTGCCAGGCCGTCAGCGCCGACCTGTCCAAGCTGGCCGAGACCCGCGCCAGCTTCCACGACCCGGCCGCCTTCGCCTTCCTGCCCGAGACGCTGACCCTGCACCCGGCCGCCCTCGCCTACCGCCAGGGCGACGAGCGCTGGGCGGCGCTGGTCGATTGGACGGTCCACGCGCTGGTGTCCGCCGAGGCGCTGGGCGTCACCAAGGCGTCCATCGCCAATGCCTCCGCCAGCGACGACCCGGCGCTGCAACGCCTGACCGGCGCCGATTGGGCCACCGCCAGCGCGCTCGGCATGCCGCATGACTGGGCGGAGAAGGTGGTCGAGGCGGTCGGCAACTACGGCGAGATCTATGACCGCTCCGTGGGCCGCCATTCGCCGCTCGACCTGCCCCGCGGCCTCAACGCCCTGTGGACGCAGGGAGGGCTGATGCACCCGATGCCGGTGCAATAAGGCTGCCGTTTCCCTATGAGTCTATCCTGGAGAGTTCCCACCATGGTCCGTCTTAGCCTCGCTGCCGCCCTCGTCCTTGCCGCCCTGCCCGCGGCGCGCGCCGCCACGGTGGCCTATGACTTCAGCACCGTTCCCGGCTTCAGCGCGCCCACCGCCACCTCGCTCGGCGGCCTGGCAGTCACCCCGTTCACGCTGGATGGCGCGACCTTCAGCTCGCCGTCCGACCCCGCCGCCTACACGGTGGGCGCGATGAGCGGGCTGTCCACCACGCTGCCCTCGGCCGTGCTCTCGTCCGGCGGCAACGTCGCGGCGCTGGATATCGTGTTCTCCGTGCCGCAGACCGCCATCTCGTTCGGCTTTGCTCTGGACAACTTCTTCGCCGCCGGCGACACGCTCACCCTCACGCCCAACGTGGGCGCGCCGACGACGGCCACGACCACCCTTGCGGTGGGTGACTTCTACCCGTCCGGCACGCTGTCCTACATGGGTGCCGCGTTCACCAGCGTCGCCATTACCAGCGCCGACCCGCTCGACCTCGGCAACCTGACCACCAACAGCACCGCCGTCCCGGAGCCCGCGTCGTTCGCCCTGCTCGCGGCCGGCCTGCTCGGCTTGGCGGGGCTGCGCCGCCGCGCCTGATCGCTACGCCCCCGGCTCGATCGCCGACTCGATCGCCCGCGTCCGGCTAGCCGGGCGGTCGAGCACGGAGCGGCCGAACAGGCTGGCGACCAGCTCCGTCAGCAGGCGGGCGGTGCGGCCGCGCTCGTCCAGGAATGGGTTCAGCTCCGCCACCTCCACCGAGCCGACCAAGCCGCTGTCGTGCAGCATCTCCATGATGAGGTGCGCCTCCCGGTAGGACGCGCCGCCCGGCACCGCCGTGCCAACGCCGGGGGCTTGCGCCGGGTCCAAGAAGTCGGCGTCCAGGCTGACGTGCAGGTGCGCGTCGCCCAGCTCGCCCAGGGTGCGGCGCAGCAGGGCCGCGACGCCGAACTCGTCGATCATGCGCATGTCGGTACAGGCGATGCCGGCCGCGGCCACCCGGCGCCGCTCCTCCCGGTCCACCGAGCGCAGGCCGAACAGGTGCATGGCGGCCGGCGCCACCGCCGCCGGGCCGTCCCCGTCCAATAGGCCGCGCAGGCTGGGCTCCCCCGTCAGGAATGCGACCGGCATGCCGTGCATGTTGCCGGTGGGGCTGGAGGCCGGGGTGTTGAAGTCGGCATGGGCGTCCAGCCACAGCACGGCCAGCTTGCGCCCCTGCGTCCGGCAGTGCCGCGCGACGCCGCTGATCGTACCGAACGACATCGCGTGGTCGCCGCCCAGGAACAGCGGCGTCCCGCCCTGCTGCGCCACCATGTGGCACTGCGCGGCCAGGGCGCGGGTCCAGGCCTGCACCTCGCCCCAGCGGCGGCAGTCCGGCGCCTCCTGCACGCTGGGAGGCGGGGGCGGGACGTCGCCATGGTCGGCCACGCGGTGGCCCAGGTCCCGCAACGCGTCCAGCAGCCCGGCGGTGCGGAACGCCGCCGGGCCCATCAGCGGCCCGCCGACGCCGGACCCGCATTCGATGGGGCAGCCGAGCACGCGGATGAGGCTGGGCGCAGCAGTGTCGGTGGGCATGGGGCGGGTCCGTTGCGTTTGCCCGGTCAGACCACACCAGCCGGCCGACGGCAAACCAGGCCAGGTCAGGGCAGGCGGGCCTGCCCGGGCCGCTATTTTCGATTTCTTAGCCGTTTCAGACGAAGCTTGGGACGCCCGAGATGGCCGGGTGGCCGATTCAGAATGACGGAACAGACTTCATCATGGCGACGACCTGGACCCGGCAGGAGCGGCCACCTGCCCTCAACCGCTCTCTGAAATGGCTGAGTGCCTTGGGCGCCGCCGTGATGGCAGGCATGCTGGCGCTCACCGCCGCCATGGTGTTCCAGGCGCGGGCGGATGCCTGGGAGCAGGCGCGCCAGTCATCGGCCAACCTCGCGCTCGCCCTCGAACGGGACATCGCTCGCAATCTGGGCGTTTTTGACCTCTCGTTGCAGGGAGCGGTGGAAGCGCTCAAGCTGCCCGGAATCGACCAGGTGAGCCCGGCCATCCGCCAGGCCGCCATCTTCGATCGCGCGGCCGCTGCGGATTACGTTGGTGCCGTGCGCGTGATGGATGCGTCCGGCGCAATCGTGGCGGACTATGCACCAAACCAGGCCACGCGGCCCTACTTGGCGGACCGGGACTATTTCTTGGTTCACAAGAACCATGCCGATGTTGGGCTGTATGTCAGCCAACCCTTGCGCAGCCGCTCGCTCGGCGGTGCGCCGATCATCGTGCTAAGCCGTCGGCTCACGGCCAGCGACGGCGGGTTCGGCGGCGTCGTCACGGGCGCGCTCAACGTGGCCTACTTCGACCACTTGTTCGAGAGGCTGAACGTTGGCAAGAACGGCAACATCGCGCTCTACAGCATGGAAGGCCGCATGATCGCGCGCCTGCCCTACAACAAGGCGGATTTCGGCCGGGACATGACCGGGTCTGAGCATTTCAGCCAGGTAAGGGCGACCGAGTCCGGCAGCTACGCGGCAAAATCGTCGGTGGACGGAGTCGAGCGGCTCTACACCTTCCGCCATGTCGGCACCCTGCCGCTGATCATCACTGTGGGCCGCTCCGTCGCAGACATCGACGCCGCCTGGCAGAGCCGGACCTTTGTCATGGTCAGTATCCTGGGCGTGCTCTGCGTCGGCACGGGAGTGCTGTGCGTGTGCTTCCGGCGGGAGATGCTGCGCCGCATCAAGGCGGAAGGCGCGCTGACGGAACGGGCGGAGAGCTTGGCCGTCATGGCGGCGACGGACGGGCTGACCGGGCTTGCCAACCGTCGCGCCTTTGAAACGGAACTCAACCGGGCCTGGCGCCAGGGCGTGCGCACCAGGGGCACCCTGGCGGTGCTGATGCTGGATGCGGACTGCTTTAAGCTGTATAACGACCAGTATGGCCACCAGGCTGGGGATGACGTGCTGCGCAGCATCGCCGGCTGCATTGAAGGCAGCAGCAATCGGCCGTTCGACTTCGCGGCGCGCTATGGCGGCGAGGAGTTCGTCGTCCTGCTGCCCGACACCAGCCTAGAGGGTGGGGTGAGCGTGGCCGAGTGCATCCGCGGGGCGGTCGCCGCCATGGCCATCCCGCACGGGGGCAACCCATTCGGCATCGTCACCGTCAGCATCGGCGTTGCGGCGGGCCGGCCGCTGGAGCGCGAGCCGGAGGATTGGTTTGTGAAGCAGGCGGACGCGGCGCTCTACGCGTCCAAGCGCTTTGGCCGCAACTGCGTCACCGTGGCCGACACCGGCCAGGCCGCGCTCGGCTCACTGGCAAGAGAGCCGGAAATCCTGCCATGGGCCTGATTCCGACCACCATCGCCAGGCCAGGGCTCATCCCGGAACGCGCGAAGGCTACCGCCGCGCACGGCGTGGCCCGCGTGCCGCAGCTTGGCCGCTATGGGAGCGGCCATGGTGCCCTGGCCGATGAACACGGTCGCCGCCAGGTGCCGATCCTGCGTCGCTAGGCTAGGCCCGGCGCGGCGGGAACGGGTGGGTGCTTGAGAGGCCGCCATCCACCGCGATGGCCTGCCCATTCACATAGCCTGCCTCGTCGCTGGCCAGGAACAGCGCAACCTGTGCGATCTCCTCTGGCGCACCGGCGCGGCGCAACGGGTTGAGCTGGCCAATCTTGCCCTGCGAGCCCTTGGCGCGGGCACGCTCGAAGATCGGCGCCGTCATGCCGGTCTCGATCAGGCCGGGGCAGATGGCGTTGACCCGCACCCCCGTGCCGGCCAGGGCGTCCGCGGCCGTCTGCACCAGGCTAATCACCCCGGCCTTGCTGGCGCTGTAAGGCGCGCCCGCCGCATTGGCGCGCAGGCCGGCAACCGATGCGGTGCAGATGATCGCTCCGCGGCCAGCCGCCACCATGTGCGGCGCGGCCTCCCGGATGGCGATGAAAGGCCCGAGCAGGTTGGTCCGCAGCACGTCGGTCCACAACCCGACCGTGCCCTGGAGGAAGGGAATTGCCCCGCCACTGACCCCCGCGTTGGCGTAAAGCACGTCGATGGCGCCCCAGGCCGCCATGCCTCGCGCCACGAACCCGGCAATAGCCGCCTCGTCGCCGGCATCGGCCTCGACGATGATGGCATTGCCCGCAAGCGCGGCGGTCTCGGCCAGCCCGGCGGCGTCGCGATCCACCAGCAGCAATCGGGCGCCTTCGGTCGCGAACAGGCGCGCGGCTGCCCTGCCGATGCCACTGCCTGCGCCCGTGATGATGGCGGTGCGCCCCGCCAGGCGCCTGGCGTCAGGAGCGGTCATGGCGTCGAACGGGAATCTGGTCGATGGTGTGTGGCATGGCAGCCTCCGAAAGCGGTGCCATCGTGCGTCCAGGCAGTCAGCAGGTCCAGGTCTTGCTGGTTCTTGTTCGCATTTCTTGTCGAGCGACTGGCAAACGGGGGTGGTGTTGCAATGGGTGATTGCGGCCGGATTTGGGGCCGATGGGGCGCAGCGCAGCCGTTCACCTGCTGGACAAGCAGGGTGCGCAGGAACGTTCGCTGGTGCAGGAGCGTGCGGAGTTGCGCTGAACTTGGCAAGGCGTTGCTGGGCGGCACGGATGTGAGGGCACGCGCCAAGGCCGCAGGGGTGGCCAAAAGAGAAGCCGGCCCCGGACGAGACGTGAAGCGTTTGGAGGGTGTCCGGCTCGCCGGTCGCAGTGGTAGCTTTGACGCCCTGACCGACATGCGAGGCCATGCGGTCGCGGTTCACCTCGCGCCGGTCCAGGCGCACGAATTGCCGGGCTCCTCTGCGCTGCCTCGGCCTCATACGCCACCCTCGCAACGGGATTGAGCGCATGCGGGGCGAGCTTGATGAAGTGGCAGGCAGCCGCTGCCGGACACGAAAAACAGCTAAGTCCTTGACAGGCCCCGCACGTCTTGCCGCCAGCGCGGATCGATTCAGAGATCAGCAGGACCTAAGGTCTATGGCATTTTGTAGAATGCATGATCCCTGCTTTTGATGGTTTCGCAGATGGAAGCAATCGGTATTTGTCGTGGAAGCGTCATGATGCTTTAGAACGTGGGACATCAGCAGTTTTAGGTTCGGTCCTGAGCGCAGGGACGGGTTGAGGTACCCCGCTGATATGGAAACAGCAGCCGCGTTATACTGATGAGCACGTAAAAGCGATCCAACGCATGAGCTTACGCATCATTCCGAAAGGCCAAGAAAGCTAAGGTGTCTCACGGGAAAAGTAACGCAATAGCTATCGTCAGGGCTTTTCGCTGAAGATACAGGTCAGTTCGGATGGTGTTATTGAGCGATGGCTACCCACAGCAGCGTCACAAAAACGCCACCGTCGACCAAACAAACGTTTGGCTATGTCGATCTTCTAACGGGTAGTTTAGCGAGATTGAGGCTTTAAGGCTTGCACACAGATGCCGCACTGCACTACCAAGTCGTTAACAGGCTTTAACGTCAGAGGTGGGTTTCCATGCCGAGCATCACGGTAGGCGCTGCAGCGAGCAACTTCACCCTGTTCTACACCGGCACGGACGCCCTTGCCTACGCTCAGGCGGTCGCCAACACGATCACCGCTGGCGAAAATGGCGGCACGCTGACCGCCGTTACGAATACGGCTACCGGCGCTAACGGCTCGGTTGCGCCCCAGCCGCCGGCCGGAACAGTTGGAGTCGTGGCGTTCAGCGCTCCAACGATTGGCGCGGTGCTCGTGCCCAGCGGTGATAGTTACGTCATCGACGCGGCGATGGGTCCTGTGTCGCTTCAAGGCGGTGCCGCTGGCGGCGCGCTCGTGGCGGGGCAGGGGCTTGTTGGTGCCGCGCGCAACCTGACGTACACCAACATTACACCCACGGGGACAGCCTCTGACTACATCGCCATCCTCGGCGGCAACAATTTGGTGCAGACTTCAGTCTCCGGCGGCGGCAACTACCTGGTGTTCACCGGCAACGGCAACGACACCATCAATATCCTGACCGGCAACGGCACGGTCAACGCCGGCAGCGGGGTCAACCAAATCAATCTTGGCTCCGGCAATAGCCTGATCGCCTCCGAGGGTTTTGACACGATCACCGGGTCGTCGGTGGGCGGGGGCACGGATACGGTGGCCATCGGCTCCGGCCAGACCTCCATCAACAGTGGCACCAGCAGCTTCCTGGTGAACGACTCTTCGCCGAACCCGCTGACTGTCACGCTTGGCTCTGGCGTGGACACCATCAACCTGCTGAGCGGCTCTCCCGTCACGATTGTCGGCGTGGACAGCACGGTGAAGCAGGTCGGCACCGGCACGATAACCGCGGCGCAGGTCTCAACCGGCGACTCTTACACCATCACCGGGGCAGGCAGCGCCACTGTCACCGCTGCGGCTGGGAATGACACGGTCAACGGCGCCGGTGCGACCGGTAACAACTACTATGCTGCTGGCACGGGCAACGACACCCTGATCGCAGGAGCCGGAGCTGACACGCTTCAGGGCGCCAAGGGGTTCAGCGCCGCTGCCAGCCTGGTTTCCGGCACCGGTGCAACGACGTTCCAGTTCACCAACGGCGCCGGCGGCGCCTCGGATACGATCAGCGGCTTCAAGTCAACGGACTCGCTGTCCTTCTCAGGCTATGGCAGCAGCCCGCAAGCAACGGCCGTTACCTCCGGTGGCAGCACGATCTACACGCTCACCGACGGCACGACCCTCACCATCAATGGCGTTGCCCCGACCACGACGCAGATCAAGACGTCCTAAACTACAAGCAGCATCGACCAGCGCAGGGCCAGGTCCGGAAACGGGCCTGGCCCTTTTCGTTTGCGGGCCCGAACACGAAACCCGGGATGCGCCGGGCCCGTTCACCCGGCGCCCGCTGTGTCATGTCGGGCGGGAGAAGAGCCAATATGAGAGCGCAGATGCCGGAGCCGGTCGTTCCGCCGGGAACGATGCCGCCCCCACCGCCGCCGCTGGACGATCCGGACGGGATGCCGCCCGTCCCGGTCGAGTTGCCGCCGCCGAGCCAGCAAGACCCGGACTCGGATCCACCTCCGGTTCCGATGCGCATGGAAGCCTGACCTACCAATCCGGGCAGGCGACTAGATCGTGGTGACAATTAGTGGGTGGGGCTCTCCTTTGCCGTTTTGCGTGATGCACAGCTGATTTCGAGGTGCGGCCATGGCGAGCAGCGACGTGGAAAGGCTGGGTGACGATTCGTGGGAGCGGCCGCGCGGGCCAGCGTAGGCTGCGTTGCGGCCACCGGCCATTCGTCGATGCGCTGCTGTGGGTGGCCCGTTCCGGTGCGCGCTGGCGAGACCAGCCGGAGCTGCGGTGGCTATCAGACCGTCACTGACCTGACTCTTCAGGACTGAGCCGTTGGTCATGTATGGCTGGTGAGTAAACAAAAGGCTGGATAGCCCGCATGCCTCACGAGCCGGAGAGGCCCGTCGGCGACTGCAGCGGGTCGAAGCTTTGGTAGGGCAGGGCAAGCCGGTGGCGGAGGCATGAGGGCATTCGGCGAGATGGAGCCGACCTACTACTGTTAGCGGGCCGAAGCTCAATCAGGTGCAGCGTCTGAAGCAGCTTGGGCAGGAGAACGATCACCTGCGCTGGGCGATCTTCGACCCGATCTCGGAGAAGCTGATTCTAAAAGGGGCCGCCTCAAGCAACCTCTGAGCGCCGCGCGTCGTCGGGCTGCCGCGGACCATGTCACGGCAGAAGTGGGTCTCTCGCAATGCCTTGCCTACAGGGTTCTGGACCCGCACCGCTCCACGCAGCGCAGGGCCCTATACAGACCCGGCGACGAGGCGGCGCTAAGGCAGGCGATCATCGAGCTGGCGACGTAGTATGGCCGCTATGGCTACCCGTGGATCACGGCTCTGTTGCACGCCGAGGACTGGGCCTGCAACCACAACACGGTGCGCCCGCACAGCGCGCCGGGCTACCAACCGCCGGCACCCGAGGTCCTCCTGCCGAGGATGCCGGTGCCCGCTCTATGGCGTACACGGCACGCGACGCTGAACCGGTGAGAGCGGCGCGACTGGACGCTCCTCAGCGCCTTGCGTAAGTCGGAGGCCATGGCAACAGATGCGCTTGACCGATTTCTGACCACTCTGGCGGTCCGTCTTCATGCATGCTCGGTGTGCCAGATTCAGCATGGCTGGGGCCTTGCCTACTCGGCATTCGACGCGATCACGATCCACTTCGTTTTATCCGGACAAGGCACCTTGCGCGTCGGCACGGGTCCCGTTCTGCCATTTGGCGCCCGCAGTACGCTGGTCGTCCCCGCGCACCAGCCGCATGTGCTGGGCGAGTTGGGAGCGGGCGTTCAGCTCGTCCGCGCCGACGAGCACTGCTCCATGCTGGGCGATGGTCTGGTTTCATTCACCGCCGGAGATGGCAGCCAAGACATTCTCATGCTGTGCGGAATGATTTCCGCGTCCCACAACAGCGCGCTTGGCCTGTTCGACCTGTTGCGCGAGTCGTTGATCCAAGACTTCTCCGCCGACCCTAGCGTGTCACCCGTCTTCGACTTGATGCTGGCCGAGGTCACCAAGCCGGGTCTGGGCACGCAAGCGATGACGGAAGTGTTGATGAAGCAGTGCCTCATCGCCTCGCTGCGGCAGCATTTCCTGTGCGACGGCGTCAACTCGCCGTTGTTCACTGCCTTCCAGCATCCGCGGCTGGCCCGGGCCGTTCTCGCCATTCTGGATCGGCCAGCCGATCCGCACAGCGTGGGCAGCCTGGCTGATCTTGCGGGAATGAGCCGCGCCTCGTTTGCCGAGCATTTCTCCCGGGCGTTCCAGCAGGGACCGATCGACTTCGTACAGAAAGTCCGCCTCCGGATTGCAGCCCGTCTGCTGGCCACGACGGACCTGCCGTTGAAGGTGATCGCGCAAACGATCGGCTACGCCAGCCATCCCTCCTTCACCCGAGCTTTTCGACACAGCTACGGCGCAGAACCGATGAGCTATCGCCGGTTGAACGCTTTCAGTGCTCAGCCAACGCCCGCGAAAACCTGAGATGGCGTCACTTACCAGATCGTCCATTTAAATCAGCAGATCGTCTAAAGCCGGCGATCGGCCAGGAACTTGATCAGCGCCCATTCCTTAACAGCTTCACATTCCAACCCGCGGGTGCCGCCGTGCCGCTTCGCCCGGTCGGAGCCGTAGCACGATGGGCCATTTGCTGATGTATGGCACCCGCCCCTTGATCGTGATTACTGCCGCGGCCCGGTCTGCAGGATGCCAAATGGCGCTGATGGTTCCGGACCCTACGGGAGAGGCCGACGCGGACATGCTGCGCGGCTTGACTGCACTCCAGGCCAGCGGGGCCAAGCCGGTCTCTATGCTCACCGTGGAGCAGGCGCATGCGCAGCCCACGCCGGGTGACGCTGCGACCACGGTCGCGGTCTCGATGGGGATGCCCGCCGAGATTCCGGTCGCACGCGCGGCCAACGCCCAGGTCGCCGGGGCCGCCGGCATGCTGCCCGCGCGGGTTTATGACCCGCAGGTTTCGCGCGGCCCGGCGCCCGTCATCCTCCACTTCCATGGGGCGGCTGGGTGACCGGCACGCTTGACACGTACGACCTCTCCAACCAGGCGTTGGCGACCGGCACCGGGGCCATCGGGCTTTCGGTCGCTTGCCGCCTTGGGCTGGAGAACCGCTTTCCGGCAGTCCAAGACGAAGCCGACGCGTCCTATGTCTGGCTGTTGCAGAATGCCGGTTCCATCGGCGGCGACCCGAAACAGATCGCGCTGGCGGGCGAAAGCACCGGCGACAATCTCGCCATCGACACCGCGATCTGGGCGCGCGACCAGCATCTGCCGGCCCCGGTCTACGAACTGCTGGTCTATCCTGTCGCCGGTACCGACCTTGAGACGTCGTCCGACAACGAGACCGCGAAGGCTGAACCGCGCCGCGATCGAGTGGTGCGTCGCCTATTCCATCAATCGATCGGCCGATCTCCAGGATCCACGGCTCAACGTCGTTGGTGTTGCCGACCTGCATGGCCTGCCGCCCACAACCATCGTGTCGGCCGAAATCGATCCGCTGCGCTTGGAGGGCGAGATGCTGGCGCAAAAGCTGGCGGCAGCGGGTGTGCCGGTCGTGCAACAAACGTTTCCGGGCGTCACGCACGCATTGTTCGGCATGGGAAGCGTGGTGGCTGAGGCCAAGCAGGCCGAGAGCTTCGCCACCATGCGCCTGAAGGCGTCGTTTGTGTCGCCTGCACCCGCAGCAGCACCGCCGACCCATCGCCTGGCGGCCCGCCGCACGATTGATTGAGAGCAAGGAGAGCGATCTTGGCGCGTTCGAACGACTACATCCGCTACGGCGACCACGTCGAGACAGTGGCGGAGGACGAGGCGGCGGTGATCGACGGCATCATCGCCACCATGACCCGTGAAAGCCAGACAGTGGCGGAGAGGGACGGGCAAACCGTTCGGGCCTCGCACGCCAAAAGCACGGGTCTGGCGAAAGGGACCCTGGCCGTGCTGCCCAACCTGGCGGAGCCTTTGCGGCAAGGCCTGTTCGCCACTCCACGCAGCTACCCTGTCCTCTTGCGGTTTGCCCAAGGGCCGGGCGAAAAGCTGTCCGACAGCGTGTCCACCCACCGTGGCGTGGCCATCAAGGTGTTGGGCGTGGAAGGCCCGAAGCTGCCGGGCCACGACGGCGCTACCCAGGACTTCGTGTTCGCAACCGGCCCGGCCTTTCCGCAGTCGAACGCTTCGACCTTCCTGACCGCCATCAAGGGCATCCAGAAGGGCACCGGCCTGCCGGAGGCGGTCAAGCAGGCCGTGTCCTCCACGGCGCGCATGGCCAACGCGGCGCTGAACGCCGTGGGCCGTGACAGTGCCACGTTCGGATTCTTCGGCCACACCAAGCGTAACCCGCTGGCCGATGCGTATTTTAGCCAGGCGGCGCTGCGGTATGGCGATTACGTGGCGAAGATGGGCCTGTTCCCAGTCTCACCCGAACTGGTCGCCATAGTGGACCAGACACTCGACACTGGCGCCGCCCCCGAAGCGTTCCGCCATGCCGTGGTCGGTCATCTGCGTGCCCACGGGGCTGAGTTCGAGTTGCGCGTGCAGCTTTGCACCGACCTCGACGCAATGCCGGTCGAGGACGCATCGGTGCCGTGGCCCGAGGATCAGAGCCCATACATCGCAGTCGCCCGCGTCACCGTCCCGGCTCAGGACGCATACAGCCCGGCGCGGCAGGCCTATTTCGACGAGGTGCTGTCGTTCCAGCCGTCGCACGCGCTGGTGGCGCATCGCCCGCTGGGATCGCTGATGCGGGCGCGGCTGAACACCTATCAGGCGCTGTCCGCCTACCGCCACGCTCAGAACCGGCAACGCCAAGTTGAGCCGACAAGGCCAGACCAGGTGCCCGATTAAGGCGGGCGCTGATGAACATGTCGCCTTTGGCCTTCGAGCAGCGCGCCACTGCTGGCGGGTAGCCACAACCCACAAGAGAGGAGTTCCGTCATGACCAACGCCCCCGTGCGCTACCGTCCCGAGGTCGAGCAGGTGCAGGCCGACGAGCAGGAAACAGTGGCGCAGCTGAATTCCGCCTTCGACATTATCCTGGAGCGGACCGCCGAGGACTATGGCCACGCCGTGCGCTCCGTGCACGCCAAGTCCCACGCTGTGCTCGACGGCGAGTTGACCATCGACGCCGGGCTGCCGCCGGAGCTGGCGCAAGGCTTGTTTGCGACGCCGGGTGCGCACAAGGTCCTGATCCGCATGTCGACCAACGCGGGCGACATCCTGCCCGACGTGATCAGCCTGCCGCGTGGCCTGGCCATGAAAGTGTTTGACGTGCCGGGCGAGCGTTTGCCTGGCGCGGAGGGCACGGCGCAGGACTTCATCATGATCAACGGCCGTGTCTTCACCGCGCCAACCGCGGAGAAGTTCCTGGGCAACCTCAAGATGCTGGCCAAGACGACCGACCGGCTGGAAGGAACCAAGAAGGTCGTCTCCGCGGCCCTGCGCGGCGTCCGCGGTGCGCTGGAAACCATCGGTGTGGAGTCGCCGGCGATCAACTCGCTCGGCGGCGCCCCCAATGTCGAGCCGTTGGGCGAAACCTATTACAGCGTGACCCCATTCCGCTATGGCGACTACATCGCAAAATTCAGCCTGAAGCCGGCGGCACCCGCCATGACCGCGCTGACGGGCCAGATCATCCAGATTGAGGGTCGCGAGGACGCCATACGCGAGGAAATGCAGAAGGAGATGCGGGGCATCGACGCGGAATGGGAGTTCCGCGTGCAGCTCTGCCGAGACTTGGAGAAACAGCCTGTCGAGAACCCGACCGTTGAATGGGATGAGGCGGAGGCGCCGTTCATCAAGGTGGGCACCGTCCGTGTCGTCGCGCAGGACAGCTGGGACGCTGCTCGCGTGCAGCGCATCAACGAGCAGACGCGGTTCAGCATCTGGACTGGAATTGATGCGCATCAGCCACTCGGCAACGTCAATCGCGCCCGTCGGGGCACGTATCGCCATTCGGCCGACTTCCGCGCCCGCGTGAACGGCTGCCCCTATCACGAGCCGGCCTCGGCCAAAGGCTAAGGAAACGACGATCAAAGCGCTGGGCTAACGCCGTCAAACATTCGTTCAACCGCCCAAGCCACTCGCTTTCGAGCGCGCCGAGGCCGGGCCGAGCGGGGCGCAGATCGCCGTCCGCTGTTGCGGCGTCTGCTACTCCGACATCCACTGGGTGGAGAACGATTTGGGGCAACACGGTCCATTCGTGCATGCCCAGGCACGAGATTGTCGGCCGCATCATCGCGGTCGGCTCTGGGGTGACCCGGCGTGCAACTGGGACTTGGTCGGTGTCGGTTGCATTGTCGGCAGCTGCCGCCAGTGCGCTTCTTGCTATGAGGGGCACGAGCAATTGTGCGAGGCCACAACAGCTGGCTCGCGACCTATAACGATCCGATGAAGCCCGCTGCGGCAACCGCAAACGGCGAGGGTCTGTACAACATCGCCAATACCTTTGGCGGCTGTTGCAACACCATTGTTCTAAGGAAGCGTTTGATGGTCCGTGAACTATGCAGGAACCGATACTCTTGGAAGAGTTTGTGATCAAGAATGAGCGAGTATGATTATTTGAACTTTGCTCGGGACTCGACATTGCTTTCAGCAGCAGCTCTTGCGTCGGCAGTCACGGTGCAGGCTCAGTTCGGTGTCAGCTGACCCTTTACGGAGCTGAAAGCCCGGCGGCGATCGTGGTCGATGCCCATTCAATGAAAATGCGTACGCGGGGTGAGAGCTGCCGTCCTTCGGGATAGAGCAGGTAAACCGGAGTGCTCGTCGGTGGATGGTCTGCCAGCACCTCGACCAACGCGCCAGCCTCCAGCTCATGGGCGACGCGGTAGCGCGGCACCTGGACCAGGCCAAGACCAAGCCGGGCCAAGGCGGCATTCGTCGCCGTTGCCGACACGGTGACGGACACGGGAAGTGAGATCATGCGTGCCCCGCCATCGACCTGAAATTCGAGCGGCATGACACCCCGGCTGGCCGAAGATACGAAGCCGATCATGCGGTGACCCGCTAGATCGGCAAGCGATTTCGGCACGCCGCGCCGTGCCAGGTAGGCGGGGCTAGCGAAGGTGCCCTGGGCAAGTTCGCCGAGTTTGCGACCAACCAGCCCGCTATCGGCTGGCTTGCCGATGCGGATGGCACAGTCCACGCCCTCGGCAACCAAGTCGATCAGGCGGTCGCCTTCGCCGATATGAAGCTGGATGTTGGGGTGACGCTCCAGGAAGCCCGGCAAGCCAGGAAGCAGGTAGCGTTGGGCGAACCGGCTGTGGACGTCGATCCGCAACGGCCCGACCGGGACCGTCTGGGTGGCGGCTGCATCGGCGTCGTCGATCGCCGACAGGATCGCCAGGCAACGCCGGTAGTAATCCTCGCCCTCCGCCGTTAGCGTCATCGTACGGGTGGTGCGGGTCAGCAAGCGGACACCGAGATAGCGCTCAAGCTGCTGGACCGCCTCTGACGCACGCGAGCGCGGCAGACCGAGGTCAAAGGCTGCCTGCGCGAAGCTGCGCCGCTCGATGACGCGTGTAAAAGCCTGCATCGCGTCAATTCGGTCCACCGATTGTTCCAGTTTTTCGGTCAGTGATGACTGAACAACGCCACTAAACCACACCAGTCGCAAACCGTATCTGGTGGCACAACAAGAGGGGACCTTCCATGGCTGACACGCAGCGCTGCGCCATCGTCACCGGCTCGTCCAAAGGCATCGGCGCAGCCGTCGCGGGACGGCTGGCGCAGGACGGCTTCGCGGTCGTGGTCAACTACGCCAGCGGCGCCCAGGCCGCGGATGCGCTCGTGGCCAAGATCAAAGCGGCTGGGGGGACAGCGATCGCCGCAGCAGGCGACGTGAGCGACCCGGCCGCCGTCGCGGCGCTGTTTGACCGAGCCATCGACGCGTTCGGCGGCGTGGACGTCCTGGTCAACAACGCAGGGATCATGAAGCTGAAGCCGGTCGTCGAGACGGAGGATGCGCTGTTCGACCAGCACATCGCCATCAATCTCAAGGGCACGTTCAACGGCCTTCGCGAAGCGTCGCGCCGGATGCGCGATAACGGACGGATCGTCAGCTTCTCGTCAAGCGTGGTGGGGCTGTACCAGCCGACTTACGCGGTCTACGCGGCGACCAAAGGTGCTGTGGAGGCGATGAGCCACATCCTCGCCAAGGAGCTGGGTAAGCGCGGCATCACGGTCAACGTCGTCGCACCCGGCCCGGTCGCAACCGAACTCTTCCTGGGTGACAAGTCGGAAGAGCAGGTCGCGGCCGTTACGAAGATGATCCCGCTCGGCCGGCTGGGCGAGCCGGAGGATATCGCCCGCGTGGTGGCGTTCCTCGTGGGCCCGGACGGCGGCTGGATCAATGGCCAGGTGTTGCGTGCCAATGGCGGCATCATTTAGGGAGTCAGTTGCATGAATCAGGTTGCTCTGGTGACCGGCGCATCAAGCGGTTTTGGCCGCATGATCGCCAACGCGCTCGCAGGTGCCGGCCATACCGTCTACGCCTCCATGCGCGACCTATCCGGCAAGAACGCGCATCAGGCCGAAGAGGTCGGCACCTATTCGCGAGACCATGGCGTCGATCTGCGCACGGTCGAGTTGAACGTGCAGTCAGAGGCGTCGGCCAGTGCTGCGGTGGACAAGATCATCGCCGACCATAGACGGCTGGATGTGCTGGTCCACAACGCCGGGCACATGGTCTATGGGCCGAGCGAGGCTTTCACGCCTGAGCAGCTGGCCGAGCTTTACGACATCAACGTGCTTGGCTGCCAGCGCGTGAACCGGGCGGCGCTGCCCCACATGCGCCGCGCCGGACGCGGCCTGCTAATATGGATCGGCTCCAGCAGCGTAGCCGGCGGGGTGCCGCCGCTGCTCGGCCCTTACTTCGCCGCCAAGGCCGGAATGGACGCGCTGGCGGTGGCCTATGCACGCGAGCTGGTGCCGTTCGGCATCGAGAGTTCGATCGTCGTGCCTGGCGCCTTCACCACAGGCACGAACCATTTTGCCAACGCCGGCGAGCCGGCCGATGAAGCCCGCGCAGCGGACTACGCGCGCCGTTGGCCGGGCGGCTTCGCCGACCGCATGAAGGAGGCGCTAGCCGGCACCGTGCCGGATGATGCCGACCCGGAGGAGGTCGCGCGCGCCGTGGCAGCCATCGTCGACGCGCCGTACGGCCAACGTCCCTTCCGCACGGTCATCGATCCCGCCAGCGACGGCGCCTCGGTGTCCTATGCGGTGATCGACCGCGTTCGGGAGCAGTTCCTCGACCGGATCGGCTTCGCCGATCTGCGGCATCCGGCGAACACGGCCAAGCAAGAGTGAGTTTGCGGCATACGTCGAGCGTTTGGCGAGCGCACCGCTCGGCGCGTGCACGCTCAACCGTTCGGGTAAGTCGGCGCTGCTGACGTGCTCGATCCCGCCGTTCACGCGGCATCACCTGAGTAAAGGAAAGACCAATGCCGTTCGCCAATTTCAAAGTGCCGCAGGCTGCGCTTTCAAAGAGCCAGAAAGAGGAGATGGTGCACCGGACCACCTCCATGTTCGCTGAATATTTCGGCGAAGCTGTTCGTCCCTACACCATGGTGCTGATCGAGGAAGTGCCGGATGGTGGATACGGCCGTGCCGACGAGGTCTTCACCATCCCCGATGAATACCGCGCGAAGGCTGGAGGCTGAGCAATAGAGGGTTGCACCGCCCCCATTTCGCGACGGGGCACCGGGTCTGGCCTCAGCCGGTCAGCACGCGGCACCGATACCTAGCGGGGTAGGAGGAAGGATGCGCCATTTCGTGCCGGGAGCTGTATGCGACTCTGGCAGCTGCACGCTGGTTCGCAATGCAGCCCCGGCACGATCACCGGGCCAAACAACAGCGTCATCAAGGTGGCGCGACTATCGTGCGATCGATAGACCGGAGGAGCTGGAGGTCGAAAATCGCCGTTCACGCTTTGCAACGGAAATCACGCAATGACCATGGCAGCGACCGAGGTCGTGCGCACGCTGCTGAGCGACCCGACCAACCCGGAGGTGGTGCACAGGCTGGTCGCGCCCGATGCCACCTACGTGTCGCTCAACTTCGACAACCCGGACCTGCAGCGGATCATGCCCTGGGCCGGCACGCGCACCGGCCCCGGGGCGGTGCTGGACACCTACACGCGGGTGAACCGCTACTGGCACAGCGAGGCGTTCGAGATCGGCGAGCTGTTCGGCGAGGGCGAGAACGTGGCCGTGTTCGGCCGTTTCACGTACCGCTCCGCCACGCTGGGCAAGGCGGCCACTTCGCCGTTCGCCATCCTGGCTAAGGTGCGAGACGGGCAGATCACCTTCATGCAGTTCATGGAGGACACGTTCGCCACCGCCGCCTCCTTCCGCAGCGGCGGCGTGGCCACCTACCGCAGCAATCCGGATGGCGGCGAGGTCGCACTGTGAGCCTGGCCGGCCAGCTCTCGCCCCGCGACGTGATCCAGCGCTTCTACGCGGCGGAGGGCGCCTATATGAACGCCGGCGGCGGCGACGCGGGCGCCAGCTTCGCCGACATGGCCGCCACGCTCGACCCCGACGTGGTGCTGCACCAGTCCTCCGACCTGCCCTGGGGCGGCGAGTTCCACGGCCACGCCGGCTACGAGGACTGGGCGCGGCAGATGAGCCGGGCGTTCGACCGGCTTGAGGTCAAGGACACGCGTTTCTTCACGGACGGCGACACGGTGGTCATCACCTGCCGCCTCGTCACCCGCGCGCGCGGGTCGGGCGAGACGCTCGACCTGCCGATGGCGCAGGTCGTGCGCGTGCGCGGCGACCGCATCGTCGAGTTCCGGCCGTTCTACTGGACCGTGCCCGCCTAC
>CAXSAX010000044.1:0-26351 GCA_964235495.1 uncultured Acetobacteraceae bacterium
CAGGGGAATCATAATCCCTTGGTCGGCGGTTCAAATCCGTCCGCCGCTACCAGCCGTTCCCGCGTTCCTGGACGGGCCCCGTTGATCGACAAGCTTGAGTTCCTCATCGCCGTGGCGCGGGAGCGCAATTTCCGTCGGGCGGCCGAGGCCTGCGGCGTGGCGCAGCCCACGCTGTCGGCCGCCATCAAGTCGCTGGAGGAAACGCTCGGCGTCCTGCTGGTGCAGCGCAACTCGCGGTTCCAGGGCCTCACTCCCGAGGGCGAGCGGGTGCTGGAATGGGCCAAGCGCCTGGTGGGCGACGCCAGGGCCATGCGGGACGAGGTCCGCGCGCTGCGCCGCGGCCTGTCCGGGCTGCTCCGCATCGGCGTCATCCCGAGCGCCCTGCCTTGCGCCTCCCTGCTAACCCGGCACTGCCAAGCGCTGCACCCTGGGATGCGCGTCCAGGTGCTGTCGCGCAGCTCGACCGACATCCTTGACCTGCTCGACAACTTGCAGCTTGACGCCGGGATCACCTATCTAGGCACCGAGCCGATCGGGCGGCTGCAATCCTTGCCGTTGTTTATCGAGCGCTATCGCCTGCTGACCACCGCCAGCGGCCCGATGGGCACGCGGGAGCGGCTGACCTGGGCTGAAGCCGCCGCCCTGCCGCTCTGCCTGCCGACGCTCGACATGCAGAACCGCCGCATCCTCGACCGCCTGCTGCGGACGCCCGCCAGCGATCCCAACCCGTGCGATTTCGAGTCGGATTCGATGATCTCGTTGCTGTCGCATGTGCGGCAGGGCGGTAGGGCGACCATCCTGTCCGAATGGGTCGCGGAAATGATGGGCAGCCATCCGCCGTTCCGCATCATCCCGTTGATGGAGCCGGACGCGGCGTTCCAGGTCGGCCTGGTGGCGTCGAACCGGCAGCCCGTGGCGCCCCTGGTGGCGGCCCTGCTGAGCAGCGCCAAGCGGCTGACGGCTGATCCGTCGCTCGATAGGTTTACGCTATCGCAGCACGGAGACTTGCCCTTGTCTTGGGACGCTCGATCGGCTGACACTATCGCCTGACTGAGAAGCATATCTCGCACCGGTGCCGCCGGGCCAAGCAGAACGCCGTGGGGATCGTCAGATATGAGCGTGATGGCTGATTTCATTCAGGCGCGCCAGCCCGGCCTGCTCGACCGTTCCCGGACGGTCGCGGCGCCCGGCTTCAACCGCTGGCTGGTGCCGCCGGCCGCCCTCGCCGTGCATCTCTGCATCGGCATGATCTACGGCATGTCGGTGTTCTGGTTGCCGCTGACGCATTCCGTGGGAACCGCGTGCGCGCCTGGGCAGACCCTGCTGCAATCCCTGGTCACCACCAGCTGCGACTGGACGGTGCCCAATCTGGTGGTCGGCTTCGAGCTGGGCATCGTGTTCCTGGGCGCCTCGGCCGCGCTGTGGGGCGGCTGGCTGGAGCGGGTCGGCCCGCGGCGCGCCGGCGTCACCGCGACAGTCTGCTGGTGCGCGGGCCTGGCGGTGGCGGCGCTCGGCGTCGACCTGCACCAGCTGTGGATCGTCTGGCTCGGCCTGGGCGTGCTGGGCGGCATCGGCCTTGGCCTTGGCTACATCTCGCCGGTGTCCACGCTGGTGAAGTGGTTCCCGGACCGCCGCGGCATGGCGACGGGGATGGCCATCATGGGGTTTGGTGGCGGCGCCATGATCGGCGCACCGTTGGCGACCCTCCTGATGGGCCACTACAAGGCGGCCCCGGGCAGCGCGGGCGGACCCGGCGTGTGGCAGACTTTCCTGGTGCTGGCTGCGCTGTACGCCGTGTTCATGCTGGCCGGCAGCTTCGGCTACCGCGTGCCGCCGGCCGACTGGAAGCCCGAGGGCTGGGTGGCGCCGCCTGCCAAGCGGTTCGCCGCCTCCGGCCACGTGCACCTGAACCGGGCCTGGAAGACGCCGCAGTTCTGGCTGATCTGGACGGTGCTGCTGATGAACGTGAGCGCCGGCATCGGCGTGCTCAGCGTCGCCTCGCCGATGCTGCAAGGGCTGTTCGCGGCCCCGGCGGCGGCGGCGGCGGGGTTCGTCGGGCTGCTGTCGTTGTTCAACATCGCGGGCCGGTTCTTCTGGGCTTCCGCCTCCGACCGGTTGGGGCGCAAGCAGACCTACGCCGTGTTCTTCGTACTTGGCATCATTCTGTATGCCGCCGCTCCTTGGGCCGCCCATGGCGGCAGCAAGGCGCTCTTCGTCGCGTTTTTCTGCCTCATCCTGTCGATGTACGGCGGCGGTTTCGCCACGGTGCCGGCCTATCTTGCGGACGTGTTCGGCACGCAGTTCGTGGGCGCCATCCATGGCCGCCTGCTCACGGCCTGGTCCACGGCGGGCGTGCTAGGGCCGATCCTGGTCAGCGAGATCAGCCAAAAGGCCACGGATGCTGGCGTGGCCAAGGATGCGGTGTACGACACAACGCTCTACGTGCTCGCCATCCTGCTCGCGGTCGGGTTCGTGGCCAACCTGCTGGTGCGACCTTTGGCGCCGCACTGGTTCATGACGGCGGGCGAGCTGGCCGCCGTGCAGAAGGGCCAGCCCATGACGGCCACGGCCGGCATGGCATCCGGCATCGGCCTGGGCGGGCTGTCGGCTGGCGTCATGCTGGCCTGGGCGGGCGTGCTGCTGCCGATCCTATGGGGGGTGTACATGACCGTCACCAAGGTCGCCGGGCTTTTCACTTAATCGATGACAGCATCAAACCTTGAAAACGGGAGAATGACCATGATTCCAAGCAGGCGGACGATACTCGGCGGCGCGGCGCTCGGCGCTGGCGGGCTGATGGGGCTGTCCAAGGTCGCCCTGGCGGAGACGACCGCCATCAAGACGGACCACGGCAAGCCAGGCGAGGGCGGCTACGGGCTGGACTCGCAGCAACTGCCGCCTGGCGCCACCGTGGCGTACCACGACCCGGAGGATGTCGGCGCCATGCCGGCGTTCACCCGTTCGCTCGACGGATCAGCGCCCAAGATCACCTCCGGCGGATGGGCCAAGGAGTCGACTGAACACCAGTTGCCAATCATGAAGGGGTTGGCGGGGGTGCACATGTTCCTCGACCCCGGCGCGTCGCGGGAGCTGCACTGGCACGCTATCGCAGCGGAATGGGCCTACGTCATCGCCGGCCACTGCCAGACCACGGTGCTCGACCCGTCGGGGCAGACCGAGGTGAACAACTACGGTCCCGGCGACCTGTGGTTCTTCCCCAAGGGCCATGGCCACGCCATCCAGACCATTGGAGAGGAGCCGTGCCACTTCATCCTGTCGTTCAACAACGGCGCCTTCTCCGAGCACGGCACCTTCTCGATCTCCGACTGGATCAACGTCACGCCCAAGAACATGCTGGGGGCTAACTTCGGTATCGACCAGGCGCTGTTCGAGGCGTTCCCCAAGGGCGAGACCTACATCCAGTCCGGCCCGGTGCTGCCGGTGTCGCTGGCGGTTGATGCGCCCTGGCCGAAGGAGTCCACCCACAAGTTCAGCCTGCTGAAGGACGTGCGGGCGCGGCGCGACTTCGATGGCGGCAGCCTGTATCTCGCGACGGTGGACGAGTGGCCGATCTCGACCACGATGTCGGGCGGGCTGATGGTCATCAAGCCTGGCCAGATGAAGGAGATGCACTGGAACCCGAACGCCAACGAGTTCCATTACTACCTCAAGGGGAAAGGCCAGGTGGCGATGTTCGGCTCGGGTGGCCGCGGCCAGGTGGCTGACGTCAAGGCCGGCGACTCCGCCTACATCCCAGCCGGCTATGGGCATGCCATACTTAACAATGGCAACGAGGATTTGCAGATCGTCCAGACCTGGGATGCCGGCAAGTTCGAGGAGATCACCCTCAAGCACTGGATGGAGACTGCGCCGAAACCGCTGCTGGCCAACAACATGGCAGGCGTCCCGGCCAGCACGCTGGAGAAGATCAAGCCGGCCTGAGGCGGCCGGTCGCTGGGTGGGCGGGGCAGCGTCTGCCCAGCGACGGGCTTGATCGGAGTTCGCTATCGCAACATGGCTGGAAGGTGCTTGTTGCACCAGGTTCCAGCCGTATGTTTTGGGCAACGTAAAGGACACCGACCGTCATATGGCCAAGGGTCAGGGCTATCCGGTTGCCGCCGTGCGCGACGACCGCCCGCACTGGGACGGCGCCGCCCGCGCGGCGGCCGTCATCGACGCGCACCGGGCGATGCCGGGCGCCATGCTGCCGTTGTTGCATGCGCTGCAGGCCGAGTTCGGCTGCGTGCCGCGCGAGGCGGAGCCGCAGATCGCCGCGGCGCTGAACCTGTCCCGCGCCGAGGTGTTCGGCGTCATCTCGTTCTACCATGATTTCCGCCGCGAGCCCGCGGGGCGGCACGTGCTGAAGCTGTGCCGCGCCGAGGCGTGCCAGGCCATGGGCATGACCCGGCTGGCCGACGACCTGCTGGCCCGCCTCGGCCTCGACTGGGGCGGCCAGACTGCAGATGGCGCACTGACGGTGGAGCCGACCTTCTGCCTCGGCCTGTGCGCCTGCGCGCCCAACGCGCTGTATGACGGCGCGCCAATGGGCCGGGTGGATGCGGCGGATTTGGACCGGGTGGTTATGGAGGCGCGCGCATGATCCGGGTGTTCGTTCCCTGCGACGCCGCCGCCCTGGCGCTGGGCGCGGAGCGGGTGGCCCAGGCCATCGCGGTGGAGGCGACGCGCCGCGGCGAGGCGGTGCAGCTGGTCCGCACCGGCAGCCGCGGCATGGTATGGCTGGAGCCGCTGGTCGAGGTGGAGACCGCGGAGGGTCGCCTGGGCTACGGCCCGGTGAAGCCGGGGGACGTGGCGGGGCTGTTCGACGCCGGGTTCCTGGCGGGCGGCGCGCATACGCTGGCGATCGGCAAGCCGGAGCAGCATCCGTGGCAGACGGCGCAGCAGCGGCTGACCTTCGCGCGCTGCGGCGTAATCGATCCGGTGTCGGTCGAGGATTATCGGGCGCATCGCGGCTACGCCGGGCTGGACCGCGCGCTCGGCATGACGGGCGAGGCGATCGTGGACGAGGTCAAGCTGTCGGGGCTGCGCGGCCGCGGCGGCGCGGGCTTCCCCACCGGGATCAAGTGGAACACTGTCCGCCTGGCGCCGGCGGACCAGCGTTACATCGTGTGCAACGCCGACGAGGGCGACAGCGGCACTTTCGCCGACCGCATGACCATGGAGGGCGACCCGCTCAGCCTGATCGAGGGCATGACGATCGCCGCCTTGGCGGTGGACGCGGAGCAGGGCTACATCTACTGCCGCTCCGAGTACCCGCACGCCTTCGCCACGTTGCAGAAGGCGATCGCGGCGGCGACGGCGGCGGGCTGGCTCGGCGCCAACATCCGCAACTCCGGCAAGGATTTCTTCCTGGAGGCCCGGCTGGGCGCCGGCGCCTACATTTGCGGCGAGGAGACCTCCCTGCTGAACAGCCTGGAGGGCAAGCGCGGCCTGGTGCGCTCCAAGCCGCCGCTGCCGGCGATCGAGGGGCTGTTCGGCAAGCCCACCGTCGTGAACAACGTGCTGTCGCTGTCGGCCATCCCGTTCATCCTGGCGGAAGGCGCCAAGGCTTACGCCGATTATGGCGTCGGCCGCTCCCGCGGCACGCTGGCGGTGCAGCTGGCGGGCAACGTCAAGCATGGCGGGCTGATCGAGCTGGCGTTCGGCGTTACCTTGCGCGAGGTGGTCGAGACGTTCGGCGGTGGCACCGCCACCGGGCGTCCGGTGCGGGCGGTGCAGGTCGGCGGGCCGCTGGGCGCGTACTTCCCCGACAGCCTGCTCGACACCCCGATGGACTACGAGGCGTTCGCCGCCGCCAAGGGATTGATTGGCCATGGCGGCGTGGTGGTGTTTGATGACACGGTGGACCTGTCGGCGCAGGCGCGCTTCGCGTTCGAGTTCTGCGCCCATGAGAGCTGCGGCAAGTGCACGCCCTGCCGCATCGGCTCCGTGCGCGGCATGGAGGTGATCGACCGCATCGTCGCCGGCGATCAGCCCGCCAAGAACCAGGCCCTGCTGAACGATTTGTGCGACACGATGGCGGAGGGCTCGCTGTGCGCGATGGGCGGGCTGACCCCCGTGCCGGTGCAGTCGGCGCTGACGCATTTCCCCGAGGATTTCCACCGCGCGGCCCGCGTGCCCGTGGCGGCTGAGTAGGAGCGGCATCGATGGCCCTGATCAAGGAACTGGACTACGGCACGCCGATTCGCGTGTCCGACCGCACGGTGACACTGAGCATCGACGGCCAGCCGGTGAGCGTGCCGGCCGGCACCTCCGTGATGGCGGCTGCGATGAGCATGGGCACCGCGATCCCCAAGCTTTGCGCCACCGACAGCCTGGAGCCGTTCGGCTCCTGCCGCATGTGCCTGGTCGAGATCGCCGGGCGCCGTGGCACCCCCGCCTCCTGCACCACGCCGGCGGAAGAGGGCATGGTGGTCACCACGCAGTCCCCCAAGCTCGCCGGGCTGCGCCGCGGCGTGATGGAGCTGTACATCTCCGACCACCCGCTCGATTGCCTGACCTGCGCCGCCAACGGCGACTGCGAGCTGCAGGACATGGCCGGCGCTGTGGGGCTGCGGGACGTGCGCTACGGCTTTGACGGCGAGAACCACGGCCGCGCGCCGAAGGACGAGAGCAACCCGTATTTCACCTTCGAGGCCTCCAAGTGCATCGTCTGCTCGCGCTGCGTGCGGGCGTGCGAGGAGGTGCAAGGCACCTTCGCGCTGACCATCGAGGGCCGCGGCTTCGACTCCAAGGTGTCGCCAGGCGGCATGGACTTCATGGGCTCCGAGTGCGTCTCTTGTGGCGCCTGCGTGCAGGCCTGCCCCACCGCAACGCTGACGGAGAAGAGCGTCATCGCCATGGGGCAGCCGGAGCACTCCGTCGTCACCACTTGCGCCTATTGCGGCGTGGGCTGCTCGTTCAAGGCTGAGATGCAAGGCAGCACCGTGGTGCGCATGGTGCCCTACAAGGACGGCAAGGCGAACGAGGGGCACTCCTGCGTCAAGGGTCGTTTCGCGTTCGGCTACGCCAGCCACAAGGACCGCATCACCAAGCCGATGATCCGCGCCAGGATCACCGACGCCTGGACTGAGGTGAGCTGGGAGGTGGCGATCGCCCACGCGGCGTCCGAGTTCAAACGCATCCAGGCCACCTACGGCCGGGACAGCATCGGCGGCATTACCTCCTCGCGCTGCACCAACGAGGACACCTACTTGGTGCAGAAGCTGGTGCGCGCCGCGTTCGGCAACAACAACGTCGATACCTGCGCCCGGGTCTGCCACTCGCCCACCGGCTACGGGCTGATGGCGACGCTCGGCACCTCCGCCGGCACGCAGGACTTCGCCTCCGTGGCGGACAGCGACGTGATCCTGGTGATCGGCGCCAACCCGACCGACGGGCACCCGGTGTTCGCCTCGCGCATGAAGAAGCGGCTGCGCGAGGGGGCGCGGCTGATCGTGGCCGACCCGCGCCGCATCGACCTCGTCAAGTCCCCGCACGTGAAGGCGGACTACCACCTGCCGTTGCTGCCCGGCACCAACGTGGCGCTGGTCAACGCTATGGCGCACGTGGTGGTGACGGAGGGGCTGGTCGCCACCGACTACGTGCGCGAGCGGTGCGAGTGGGATGCCTTCGAGGTGTGGGCCCGCTTCATCGCCGAGCCGCGCAACTCGCCGGAGGCGACGGCGCACCTGACCGGCGTGGATGCGGGCGAGCTGCGCGCCGCGGCCCGGCTGTATGCCTCGGGCGGCGCTGCTGCGATCTACTACGGCCTCGGCGTGACCGAGCACAGCCAGGGCTCCACCACCGTCATGGCGATGGCCAACCTGGCCATGGCGACCGGCAACATCGGCCGCCCCGGCGCCGGCGTGAACCCGCTGCGCGGCCAGAACAACGTGCAGGGCTCCTGCGACATGGGCTCCTTCCCGCACGAGTACCCCGGCTACCGCCATGTGGCCGAGGACAACGTGCGCGAGATTTATGAGGAGATGTGGGGCGTGCCGCTGAACGCGGAGCCGGGCCGCCGCATCCCCAACATGCTGGATGATGCGGTGGAGGGCAGCTTCAAGGGCCTCTACATCCAGGGCGAGGACATTGCGCAGTCCGACCCGGACACCCACCACGTCACCGCCGGGCTGATGGCGATGGAGTGCGTGGTGATCCAGGACCTGTTCCTGTGCGAGACGGCGAAATACGCCCACGTGTTCCTGCCCGGCTCCTCATTCCTGGAGAAGGACGGCACCTTCACCAACGCCGAGCGCCGCATCAGCCGAGTGCGCAAGGTGATGCCGCCGATGGGCGGGCTGGCCGACTGGGAGGCGACCGTCGCGCTGTCCAACGCGCTGGGCTACCCGATGAGCTACGGGCATCCCGAGCAGATCATGGACGAGATCGCCGCCACCACGCCGACCTTCGCCGGCGTGTCGTACCGCAAGCTGGACGAGGTCGGCTCCATCCAGTGGCCGTGCAACGCCGCGGCCCCTGCGGGCACGCCGATGATGCACGTTGGCAAGTTCGTCCGCGGCATGGGCCGCTTTATGATCACCGAGTTCATTCCCACGGAGGAGCGCACCGGCGCGCTGTTCCCGCTGATCCTCACCACGGGGCGCATCCTCTCGCAATACAACGTCGGCGCGCAGACCCGGCGTACCGAGAACAGCCAGTGGCACCAGGAGGACGTGCTGGAGATTCACCCGATGGACGCCGAGAGCCGCGGCGTGTTGGACGGCGACCTGGTGCGGCTGGAAAGCCGCTCCGGCGACACGGCCCTGCGTGCCCGCATCAGCGAGCGGATGCAGCCGGGCGTGGTCTACACCACGTTCCACCACCCCAAGACCGGCGCCAACGTGATCACGACCGACTTCAGCGACTGGGCGACCAACTGCCCGGAGTACAAAGTCACCGCGGTGCAGGTCCGCAAGACCAACCGCATGTCCGACTGGCAGGCGAGGTTCTTCGAGGAAGACATGGCGCTGACCCGCGTGGCGCAGCTTGACGCGGCGGATTGACCCGGGAGAGGCACGATGAAGGTTGAGAAGCTGATTTCCATGTCGAACCAGATCGCCTCGTTCTTCCGGTCCTACCCGGACGAGGTGGCGACCGCTGGCATCAAGCAGCATTTGGTGGCGTTCTGGACGCCCACGATGGTGTCGCTGCTGGAAGGCCACCTGCACGACGACCCGGCCGGGTCGGACCCGCTGGTGTTGCGGGCCATGCGCCGCGCCACGCCGATGGACAGCGTGATCGACCGCGCCGTGTCGCCGGTGCGGGAGAGCGGCGTGATGGCGAGCGACGCCGGGTAGCCACCTGCCAGGCGACTCGCTTCGAGGGCGGATGGCCACGCCTTTCTCCCGTCCCGCCGTGACCGGCAGCCCAGGGGGCTCCGTCCTCTGGCAGAACGCCGGCCTGTGCTAAGGGAGGTCGCCGAAGGAGCGCCACTCTGACGACATTGCCGACCAAGCTGCGCGGCCTGGCCGCCGCGGCCACCCTGGCGACGCGCATGCTTCGCCTCGGCCCGCCGCCCCCGGTTTCGACGGCGGAGCGCCTGGCCAACATCCCGCCGGGCGCCTGGCCGGTTTCCGCGCCCGTGCACATTCACTGGGACGCGCACCAAATCCCCAGCATCGAGGCCGCCGACGCATGGGACCTCACCGTGGGGCTCGGCGCGGTGCATGCCCATCTGCGGCTGGCGCAGATGGAAGCCATGCGGCGCGTCGCCCTCGGCCGGCTGTCCGAGGTCGTCGGACCCGCCGGCCTGGAGCTGGACCGCGCGCTGCGGCTGATGGACTTCGCCCGCGCCGTCCCCGGCATCGAGGCCATGCTGCCCCCTGCCACCCGGCGCTGGCTCGAAGGCTTCCTGGCCGGGGTTAACCACCACATCGCCCACGCCCCGGCGCAGCCGCACGAGTTCGCCCTGCTGGACGTGGCGGCCGAGCCCTGGACGCTGCGCCACCTGCTGGCCGTCAGCCGGCTCGCCTCGGCGGACGTGTCCTGGCTGGTGCTCACCCGGCTGCTGCGCGCCGAAGCCGCCATGCCCGCCGCCGAATGGGCGCAGCTATGGCCCGCCATGCAGGACGGCGACACGCTGCCCTGGCCGACCAGCCTGGAGGAGGCGGCGCTCGGCCTGGTGCGAGGCAGCAATTCCGCCGCCGTGCCCGCCGCGCGCAGCGCCCACGGCGCGGGCATGATCGCGTCCGACCCGCACCTGTCCGTCGGCTTGCCGGCGATGTGGCTGGTGGCGGGGCTGCACCGCCCGGGCTTCGACGCGGTGGGGCTGATGATCCCTGGACTGCCGGCGCTCGGCCTGGGGCGCAACGGCAGCATCGCCTGGGGCGGCACCAGCCTGCACGCCGCCAGCAGCGACCTCGTGGACGTCAGCGCCGAGCCGATGACCGAGCGGCGGGAGACCGTGCGGGTGAGGGGCCGCGCCCCCGTGGAGATGGTGCTGCGCGAGACGCGGTTCGGCCCCGTGGTCAGCGACGGCATGCTGTTCGCCTCCTCCCGCACGCTCGCCCTGCGCTGGGTCGGCCACCGCCCCAGCGACGAGTTCACCGCGTTGCTGGGCATCATGCACGCTGCCACGTGGGAGCAGTTCCGCGATGCGCTGGCCGGCTTCGCGCTGCCGGGCCAGACCATGGTGATGGTCGAGGCGCCCGGGAGCCCTGGGGGCCGGGCCGGGCGGGTGACCGCCGCGCACCTGCCGCGCCGGGCGAGCGCGCCCATGGGCCGCGTGGCGTGCGACCCGGCCACCATGTGGGCGCTGGACGACCTGGTGCCCGCCAGCCAGTCCGCCAGCGTCGGGCATGAGGTGGTGGCGTCGGCGAATGAGCGCCCCCCGGCGCTCGCCGTCCCGGTCGGCTTCTTCTTCGCCCCGCCGGAGCGCGCCCGCCGGCTGCAAGCCCTGCTGGCGGGCGACGCCGTCAGCCTGGCGCGGCTGCGCGCAGCGCAGCTCGACGTGGTGCAGCCGCGCTCGCTGGCGGTGCGGGACGTGCTGCTGCCCCGCTTGCGCGCCCGCCCGCGGGATCAGCCGGCGCTTGCGGCGCTGGCGGCTTGGGACGGCTCATACGGCGTCGAGTCGCAGGGCGCGCTGGTGTTCGAGGCGCTGGTGGCGGCACTGGCGCGCCGCCTGCTATCACGCGCCAGCCTGGACCTGCTGGGCGCCATCTGGACCGGGCGGGCCATCGCCGCCCAGCGCATCCTGCACGCGCGGCAGCCGGCGCTGGACGCGGCCCTGCGCCAGGCGGCGCGGCTGCTGCGGCGACACCATCATTGGGGCGGTGCGCACCGCCTGGCCTTGCGCCATCCCCTCGCCGCCCTGCCCGTGCTGGGCGCGCGTTACGCCACCGCGGACCTGCCCATGCCGGGCGGCAATGACACGCTGAACAAGACGGGGCACGGGCCGGTGCGCGGGCGGCACCGGGTCACCTTCGGCGCCTGCGCGCGGCACGTCTCGGACATGGCGGACCCGGACGCCAACGAGTTCGTGCTGCTGGGCGGCCAGGATGGCTGGCTGGGCTCCGCCAACGCGGCGGACCAAGTGGCGCTGTGGCGGGCGGGCGGCAGCATCGCGGTGCCGCTGCGGCCGGAGCCGGCGCGGGCCTGGCCGCACCGCACGGCGCTGCTGCCGTGATGGACGCGACCCCGCTGGTGCGCGCCGTCGCCGCGCGGCGCTTGGCGGCCTTGGCGCAGATGGACCCGGTTGCCGCGCAACGGCGCACCTTGGCGGCGCTGCTGCGCCGGGCCGCGGTCACCCGGTTTGGCCGGGACCACGGCTTTGCCGGCATCGGCACGGTGCGGGAGTACCAGGCGCAGGTCGGGCTGTGGAGCTACGAGGATTTGTGGCGCGAGTACTGGCAGCCGCATTATCCCGTGGTGGAGAACGCGACCTGGCCCGGCCACGTGCCGTTCTTCGCGCTGACCAGCGGCACGACGGGCGGGCCGAGCAAGCGCATCCCGGTCAGCCACGCCATGGTCCGCGCCAACGCCGGCGCCGCGTTCGACACGCTGGCCCACCACCTTGCGGCCCGGCCCGCCTCGCGGCTGTTCGGCGGGCGCAACCTGCTGCTCGGCGGCTCCACCGCGTTGCAGCGCGTGGCGCCCGGCGTGCGGGAAGGCGACCTCAGCGGCATCGCCGCCGCCCAGATGCCGCCCTGGGCGCGCGCCCGCGCCACCCCGCCGCGCCGCCTGGCGCTGATCGGCGACTGGCAGGCCAAGATGGCCGCCGTGGCGCCGGCTTCGCTGCGCCAGGGCATCCGCAGCATTTCCGGCACCCCCAGCTGGATGTTGCTGTTCTTCGAGCAGGTCGCCGCGCTGCACCCGGCGCGGCCCCGCCGGCTGGCGGCGCTGTATCCGGACTTGGAGCTGCTGGTGCATGGCGGCGTGGCCTGGCCGCCGTACCGCGACAGCATGGCCGCCTGGCTGGAGGGCAGCCACGCCGAGACGCGCGAGGTGTACCCCGCCAGCGAGGGCTTCATCGCCGCCGCCGACCGCGGACCCGGCGATGGCCTGCGCCTGGTGGTGGACCGCGGCCTGTTCTTCGAGTTCGTGCGCCCCGCCGAGCTGGGCCAGCCCCGCCCGGACCGCCGCTGGCTGGGCAACGCCGAGCTGGGCGTGGAGTACACGCTGGCGCTCAGCAGCAACGCCGGGCTCTGGTCCACCGTCATCGGCGACACGGTGATGCTGATGGAGCGCTCCCCGCCGCGCCTGCTGGTGACGGGGCGCACCGCGCACACCCTGTCCGCGTTCGGCGAGCACCTGATCGCACAGGAGCTGGACGCGGCGGTCGGCGCGGCGGCGGCGGCCATCGGCGCCGGCGTGCGGGACTACGCCGCCGGCCCGGTTCCGCCGCACCCCGGGCAGCCCCGTGGCGGCCACGTGTTCGCGGTGGAGCTGGACAGGGCGGCCGTAGAGGGGGAAGCCGCGTTCGCCGCCACGCTGGACGCGACCCTCGTCCGGCTGAATGCCGACTACGCCGACCACCGACGCGGCGGCTACGGCATGCTGCCGCCGCAGGTGCGGTTCGCGCCGCCGGGTGCGTTCGCCGCCTGGATGGCGCGGCGCGGCAGGCTGGGCGGGCAGAACAAGGTGCCCCGCGTCATCAACGACCCGGCCCTGCTCAGGGATCTGCTGGCATTCGTGGCGGATGCGCCGGCGTGACCTCGACTTGGGAGCGCAACCGCTGCCACAGCGGCCCTTCGTCAACCTCCTGCGCGGACCGGCTCTCGCGGTCGCCCAGATCCTCCAGCAGCCGCTTGGCGATCAGGCCGCGATGGCCCTTCTCCCAATGGTCCATGGCGCCCTCCGCCGGCATCCAGGTGGGCACGTTCAGCAGCAGGTACTTGGCCAGCCCGTCGAGCAGCGGCTCGTAGGTGGCGCGCAGGGCGGCCAGGGTCGCCTCCGCCTCCGCGCTGTCTTCCCACTTGACGCCCGCCTCGGCCAGGGCGGCCTCCATCTTGACGTAGCTGGCATGGTCCAGCCGGTCGCCGCCGTCATAGCGGCTCGGCCGGGTGGTGAAGGACTGCGCCATCTCCACCAGGATTTGCCGCCCCATGGTGAACGTCATCCGCGCCTGCAACGGCGGCAGCTCCGGCACGCCGACCAGCACCAGCGCGCAGGCGTCCATGATGCAGGCCAGGCCGGCCAGCCAGGACTGGTTGTCGTGCTGCGAGCGGTAATAGGCCAGCATCGGGTATGACAGGTGGCTCTCCAGCAGCTCGGACCCCCAGACCTCCCATTCCCGGAACAGGCCGTTCATCTGCTCCAGCCCGCCGCCCTCGGCGTGGCGCACCAGCAGCGTCGTGGCCGTCGGCGGCGAGCCGGCGCGCCCGTCCAGCTGGATCACGTGCGCCTCGCGCCGGGTGAACAGCTGGTACAGCACCGGCAGGTAGCCGATCACGACGGCGATGAAGCCGATGCCGAAGCCCGCCTCCAGCACCGAGACCAGGCGGCCGCTGTTGCTGTGCGGCACCACGTCGCCGTAGCCCAGGGTGAAGAAGGTGACGCCGCTCATGTAGAGCTGCTCGAAGTACGGCGAGTCCGCACCGGGTCCGCGCGCCGGTTCCAGCGCCCAGCCGAGCGTGCCGAACCCGGCGATCAGGGTTCCCGCCCAGATGGCGAACAGCATCAGCATCGCCAGCGGGCCGAACAGGCTGAGCCAGTGCTCCCGCCGGCCCACCTGCGGGATGCGGCCGCTCAGACCCGACCAGGCGCGCCAGGTGGTGCGGAAGAACAGCCGGGTGATGCGGCGTCGGCGCCGCACCCGGCGGGGCAGCAGCATGACCTCGAACGCGTCCTGCAGCACCAGCACCACGCCCAGCAGCGCCAGGCAGCCAACGATCATTCTCATATGGACCCTTTACGCCATCCACCCCGCCGCTTGCGCAACTGAGTGCGTCGCCGTGCAACGGCAAGACCCCGCCCGCGCTTGAGGCGGCGACCCCATGACGGAGCAGGCCCCATGAGCAGCCCAGCGAGCGGCGCGACCTACCAGCCCATCGACACTCTTAAGCCTGTCGCGGACGAGGTGTGGACCGTCGATAGCGGGCCGATGTACGGCGCGCTGCCGCTGCGCATGACGGTGGTGCGGCTGCCCGGCGGCAGCCTGCTGCTGCACTCGCCGACGCGCTACACGTCGGCGCTGGCCAAGCAGCTGGAGGCGCTCGGCCCGGTGCGCGCCCTGTTTGCGCCCAACTTCGCCCATTGGGTGCACCTGCGGGATTGGCAGCTGGGCTGCCCCGGCGTCGTCACCTGGGCCGCCCCCGGCGTGCGCAGCCGCCGCCCGGTGCGCAAGGCGGGCGTGGTGGTGGATCACGATCTGACCGGCACGCCGCCGCCGGAGTGGGGCGGTGCGATTGCGCTGGTGACGGTGCCCGGCGGCCTTGGCTTTAAAGAGGTGGCGTTGTTCCACGTCCCGTCGCGCACGCTGGTGCTGGCGGACCTGGTGCAAAACCTGGAGGAGCGCCGCTTGCCAGCGCTGCTGCGCCCGCTGGCCAGGCTGGCCGGCAACCTGGCCCCGCATGGCCGCGCCCCGGCGCACCTGCGCCTGCTGGTGCGCCTGAACGGCGGGGCGCGGAAAGCGGCGGAGCAGCTGGTGGCGCTGCGTCCGGAGCGGGTGCTGTTCGCCCATGGCCTGCCCTTCCAAGGCGACGCCACGGCGGAGCTGCGAAGCTCGCTCGGATGGCTCTTGCCGACGGCTTGAGCCTTGCTCCGCTCCCGCGGCTTGCGGAACCTGCGACGCCAGCGGTCTGGAGCGCCCAGCCGGCTCAGGCCCGCCGCACCACGTAGCATTCCTCCAGCGCCGCAGCGATCTCGTCCGCGTGCACCGGGTCGCGCGCCTCTACCATGACCTCCAGCTCCGCCGTCTGCACCGAAGGGGCGGCGAACAGGCGCTGGTGCGTCACCTCGATGACGTTGCCGCCCCGCGCGGCGATGCGTCCGGCGATGTCTGCCAGCACGCCGGGACGGTCGGGGATGTCCAGCAGCAGCCGCAGCAGCCGGCCGTCGCGCAGCAGCCCGCGCAGCAGCACGTTGGCCAGGATGCGGGCGTCGATGTTGCCGCCGCACACCACCGTGCCCACCCGGCGGCCGCGGAACCGCTCGGGGAACGCCAGCAGCGCCGCGACCCCGGCGGCCCCCGCGCCCTCGGCCACCAGCTTCGCCCCCTCCGCCAGCAGCGCGATCGCGTCTTCCACCACCCGCTCCGGCACCGCCACCACGTCGCTCACATGGGCGCGGATCACCTGGAGCGGCGCCGCGCCGATGTCGCGCACGGCGATGCCCTCGGCGATGGTGGGGCCGCCGACCGAGACCGCCTCGCCGGCCAGGATTTGCCGCAGCGCGGCGTAGCCCGCCACCTCCACGCCGATGACCTCCAGCCCCGGCCGCATCCCCGCCGCCACCGCCGCGCACCCGGCGATCATGCCGCCGCCGCCGACCGGCACCAGCAGCACGTCCAACGCGCCCGCGTCCTCCAGCAGCTCGATCGCCAGGGTGCCCTGGCCCGCCATCACCGCCAGGTCGTCGTACGGGTGGATGAACACCAGGCCCTGCTCGGCGGCGAGCTGGCGGGCGTGGATGGTCGCCTCCACCAGCGTCTCGCCGTGCAGCACCACCGTGGCGCCCCAGGCGGCGGTGCGGGAGACCTTGGTGGCGGGGGTGAAGCGCGGCATGATGATGGTGGCCGCGATGCCCGCCAGGCTGGCGTGACGCGCCACCGCCTGCGCGTGGTTGCCGGCGGACATCGCCACCACGCCCGCCCGGCGCTCCGCGGGGGTGAGCAGGGCGAGCTTGTTGGCCGCCCCCCGCTCCTTGAACGAGCCGATCGCCTGCAAGCTTTCCAGCTTGAGCGTCACGTGCGCGCCGGTGGCGCGGCTGACCGCGTCCGAGTGCAGCGTGGGAGTGCGGATGACCCGGCCGGCGATGCGGGCGGCGGCGGCCTGGACGTCGAGGAGGGTGATCATGGCAGGGACCCTACCCCGTTACGGCACCGTCCCGTAAAGCTCGGCCTGCGCTGGGAACGCGCCGCTTTGCACGTCGGCGGCGTAGCGGGCGACCGCCTGGCCGATCGTGCCGTGCAGGTCGGCGTAACGGCGGACGAACTTCGGGGTGCGCTCGAACAGCCCCAGCATGTCCTCCGTCACCAGGATCTGGCCGTCGCACTGGGGCGAGGCGCCGATGCCGATGGTGGGCGCGCCCACGCTGGCGGTGACCGCCTCGGCGAGCGAGGCCACCACGCCCTCGATGACGATGGCGAACGCGCCCGCCGCGTCCGCCGCGCGGGCCTCCGCCAGCACCGCCAGCCGCTCGGCCTCCGTGCGGCCCTTGGACTTGAAGCCGCCATCGACGTGCACCGCCTGCGGCCGCAGCCCCACATGGGCGATCACCGGGACGCCGCGCCCGGACAGGAAGGCGATGCTCTCGGCCGACCCGGCGCAGGCCTCGATCTTGACCGCCTGGCAGCCGGTCTCCCGCATCACCCGGGCGGCGGCGCGATAGGCGGTGGCCGGGTCGCTCTCGAACGAGCCGAACGGCAGGTCCACCACCACCAGCGCGCGCGACGAGCCGCGCATCACCGCCTGGCCGTGCAGGATCATCATGTCCAACGTGACGCCGACCGGGCTGGGCATGCCGTGCACCACCATGCCGAGCGAGTCGCCCACCAGCAGCAGGTCAGCGTGTTCGTCCAGCAGAGCGGCCATCGGTGCGGTGTAGGCGGTCAGCGCCACAATCTTGCGGCCGCCCTTGCGGCCGCGGATGTGCGGGACGGTGATGCGCGCGGCGGGCACCGCGGACTAGCCGAAGGTGACGGCGAGAATCTCGTAGCTGCGGTCCCCGCCTGGCGCGGGCACCGAGACGGTGTCGCCGATCCTCTTGTTGATCAGCGCCTTGGCGAGCGGGGAGGAGATGGACAGCCGCGCCTGCTTCACGTCGGCCTCATGCATGCCGACGATCTGGTAGGTCGCCTCCTTGTCGGTTTCCTCGTCCACCAGCTTGACGTGGGCGCCGAACTTCACCTTGTCGCCGGAAAGGGTCGCCGGGTCGATCACCTCGGCGCCGGAGACGATCTCCTCCAGCTCGATGATGCGGCCCTCGATGAAGGACTGGCGCTCGCGGGCGGCATGGTACTCGGCGTTCTCGCTCAGGTCGCCATGGCTGCGGGCCTCGGCGATGGCGCGGATCACGGCGGGGCGCTCCTGGGACTTCAGGGTGCGCAGCTCGGCCTCAAGACGGACCAGGCCGGGGGCGGTCATCGGGAATTTCTGCAAAATAGGCATTTCCGGAGTGGTGGACGGCTGGGGTCAGAACGATCCACGAAAGTAGGACTGAAGCGGGGCGACTTCAAGCGTGCCGGCTTTCAGGGCTGCGATGGCGTGCACCGCCGCCCGCGCGCCGGCGATGGTGGTGTAGTGCGGCACGCCGTGCGTCAGCGCCGAGCGGCGGATGTCGTAGCTGTCGGCCAGCGACTGCGCGCCGCCGGAGGTGTTGATCACCAGCTGGATGTCGCCCGAGCGGATGGCGTCCACGCAGTGCGGCCGGCCTTCCAGCACCTTGTTGACGTGCTTGACCGGCAGCCCCGCCTCCGCGATGCGCCGCGCGGTGCCGGAAGTGGCGGAGATGGCGAACCCCATGTCGATCAGCCGCCGGGCCATGGCGACCAGGCCGGGCTTGTCGGACTCCCGCACCGAGAGGAACACCCGACCGCTCTCCGGCAGCTTCACGCCGGCGCCCAGCTGCGCCTTGGCGAAGGCGCGCTCGAACGAGGCGTCCAGCCCCATCACCTCGCCGGTGGATTTCATCTCGGGCCCGAGGATGGTGTCCACGTTGGGGAAGCGGGCGAACGGGAACACCGCCTCCTTCACCGCCACGTGCGGCGCGATGGCCTGGTCGTCCAGCTTGAACTCCGCCAGCCGCGCGCCCGCCATCACCCGCGCGCCGATCTTGGCGATCGGCACCCCCGTCGCCTTGGCGACGAAGGGCACGGTGCGGCTGGCGCGCGGGTTCACTTCCAGCACGTAGATCTCGCCGTCCTTGATGGCGTACTGCACGTTCATCAGCCCCACCACGCCCAGCGCCTTGGCCATCGCCTCGGTCTGCGCCTTCAGCTCCGTCACCGTGGCGGGCGAGAGGGTATAGGGCGGCAGGGAACAGGCGCTGTCGCCGGAATGGATGCCGGCCTCCTCGATGTGCTCCATGACGCCGGCGACGTAGACGGTGTGGCCGTCCGCGATGCAGTCCACATCGACCTCGATCGCGTCGTTCAGGTAGCGGTCCACCAGCACCGGGTTGTCGCCAGACACGCGCACCGCCTCGCGGATGTAGCGCTGCAGCCCAGTGCGGTCGTGCACGATCTCCATGCCGCGCCCGCCCAGCACGTAGGAGGGGCGCAGCACCACGGGGTAGCCGACGGCGGCGGCGATGGCCTCGGCCTCCTCCGGGGTGCGGGCCAGGCCGTTGCGCGGCTGGCGCAGGTCGAGCCGCTGCAGCAGCGCCTGGAACCGCTCGCGGTCCTCCGCGGTGTCGATGGCGTCGGCGGAGGTGCCGAGGATGGGGATGCCGGCGGCCACCAGCGCCTGGCTCAGCTTCAGCGGCGTCTGCCCGCCGTACTGCACGATGCAGCCGAGCACCGTGCCGTTGGCCTGCTCGCGCCGCACCAGGGCGATTACGTCCTCGGTGGTCAACGGCTCGAAATACAGCCGGTCCGAGGTGTCGTAGTCGGTGGACACGGTTTCCGGGTTGCAGTTGACCATGACCGTCTCGAACCCGGCCTCCCGCAGCGCGTAGGCGGCATGGACGCAGCAATAGTCGAACTCGATGCCCTGGCCGATGCGGTTGGGTCCGCCACCGAGGATCACGACCTTGCGCCGGTCGGTGGGCGCCGCCTCGCAGGCGGGGACGCCGAAGCCGCCCTCGTAGGTGGAATACATGTACGGCGTGGCGGAGGCGAACTCCCCGGCGCAGGTGTCGATGCGCTTGTACACGGCGTGCACCCCGGCAGCCTCGCGCGCCGCCGCCACCGCCACCTCGTCCAGCCCGGTCAGCTCCGCCAGCCGCCGGTCGGAGAAGCCCAGCGCCTTGACCCGGCGCAGCCCGTAGCCGTCCGCCGGCAGTCCCTGGGCGGTCAGCGCGCGCTCCGCCGCCACGATGCGGGCCAGCTCGCGCAGGAACCACGGGTCGAACCGGCTGGCGGCGTGGATGTCCTCCAAGGAAACGCCGGCGCGGATCGCCTGCGCCGCCATCAGCAGCCGGTCCGGCCGCGGCTGCGACAGCGCGGCACGAAAGGCGTCCCGCCCGCCATCGCCGGGCGGCTCCACCGGATCGAGGCCGGACAGCCCCGTCTCGGTGGAGCGCAGGCCCTTCTGCAACGCCTCGGCGAAGCTGCGCCCGATCGCCATGGCCTCGCCGACCGACTTCATGGCGGTGGAGAGCAGGGCGGGGGTGCCGGGGAACTTCTCGAAGGTGAAGCGTGGGATCTTGACCACCACGTAGTCGATGGTCGGCTCGAACGCCGCCGGCGTCACTTTCGTGATGTCGTTGGCCAGCTCGTCCAGCGTGTAGCCGACGGCGAGCTTGGCGGCGATCTTGGCGATCGGGAAGCCGGTCGCCTTGGAGGCCAGCGCGCTGCTGCGCGAGACGCGCGGGTTCATCTCGATGATGAGCATGCGCCCGTCCGCCGGGTTGATCGCCCACTGCACGTTGGAGCCGCCGGTGTCCACGCCGATGGCGCGCAGGCAGGCGATGGAGCCGTCCCGCATCCGCTGGTACTCGCGGTCGGTCAGGGTGAGGGCGGGCGCCACGGTCACGCTGTCCCCGGTGTGGATGCCCATGGGGTCCACGTTCTCGATGGCGCAGACGATGATGCAGTTGTCGGCGCAGTCGCGCACGACCTCCATCTCGAACTCCTTCCAGCCGACGATGCTTTCCTCGATCAGCACCTCGGTGGTGGGGGAGGCGTCCAGCCCGGAGCCAGCGATGGCGTCGAACTCCTCGCGGTTGTAGGCGATGCCGCCGCCGGTGCCGCCCAGGGTGAAGGAGGGGCGGATCACCACGGGCAGCCCGATGGTGGCCAGCGCCTCGCGCGCCTCGGCCATGGAGTGGGCGATGGCGGAGCGCGGGCTCGCGATGCCGATGGCGGCCATGGCGTCGCGGAACTTGAGCCGGTCTTCCGCCCGGTCGATCACTTCCGCCTTGGCGCCGATCAGCTCGACGCCGTGGCGCGCCAGCGTGCCGGCGGCGTGCAGCTTCATGGCGATGTTGAGCGCGGTCTGGCCGCCCATGGTGGGCAGCAGGGCGTCCGGCCGCTCGCGGAGGATGATCTTCTCGACCAGGTCGGGCGTGATCGGCTCGATGTAGGTGGCGTCCGCCAGCCCGGGGTCGGTCATAATGGTGGCGGGGTTGGAGTTGATTAGCACGACCCGGTAGCCCTCCGCCCGCAGCGCCTTGCAGGCCTGGGCGCCGGAATAGTCGAACTCGCAGGCCTGGCCGATGACGATCGGGCCGGCGCCGATGATGAGGATGGTGCGCAGGTCGGTGCGGCGGGGCATTGTCGGTCCTCAAGGAAGGGCGGGGCTCTGCCCCGCACCCCGCCAGAGGACGGTCGTCCTCTGGACACCTGGAATACAGGGGTGAAGGGGATAAGCATTCCCTTCCGGGTGCAGGGCAGCGCCCTGCGGCTTGCTCAGCCCATCATCGCAACAAACCGCCGGAACAGATGCGCGCTGTCGCTCGGCCCCGGGCTCGCCTCCGGATGATACTGCACGCTGAACGCCCGCCGCGCCGCGCAGGCGATGCCCTCGTTGCTGCCGTCGAACAGCGAGGTGTGCGTCACCTCCACCCCCTCCGGCAGGCTGTCGTCCGCCACCGCGAAGCCGTGGTTCTGGCTGGTGATCTCGACCCGCCCCGTCGCTAGCTCCTTCACCGGCTGGTTGGCGCCGCGATGGCCCTGCGTCAGCTTGTAGGTGCGCGCGCCCAGCGCCAGCGCCAGCAATTGGTGGCCGAGGCAGATGCCGAACACCGGCACCTTGGCGTCCAGCACGTCCCGGATCGCCGGCACGGCGTAGGCGCCGGTGGCCGCCGGGTCGCCGGGGCCGTTGGACAGGAACACGCCATCCGGCCGGTGGCGCAGGATGTCCTCCGCCGTGGCGTCCGCCGGCACCACCGTCACCCGGCAGCCGGCCTGCGCCAGGCAGCGCAGGATGTTGCGCTTGGCGCCGTAGTCCACCGCCACGACGTGGCGGCGGGGCGTCTCCTGCCGCTGGAAGCCGTGCTCCAGCGACCAGGTGCCCTCGTCCCACTCGTAGCTCTGCGTGCAGGACACCTGCCGGGCCAGGTCCATGCCCTCCAGCCCGGGCCAGGCCTGCGCCTGCGCCCGCAGCGCCGCCACGTCGAACCGCCCATCGCCCGGGTGGGCGATGACGGCGGTGGGCGGGCCGCCGTCGCGGATGCGCAGCGTCAGGGCGCGGGTGTCCACGCCGGCGATGCCGGGCAGGCCGTGCGCCCGCAGCCAGGCGTCCAGCGGCTGGGTGGAGCGCCAGTTGGACGGCTCGGTGAGGTCCTGGTTGACCACCAGGCCGAGCGCCGCTGCGCCCGCCGCCTCCATGTCGCCGGGGTTGGTGCCGGCGTTGCCGATGTGCGGGAAGGTGAAGGTGACGATCTGCCCGGCGTACGACGCGTCGGTCAGCGTCTCCTGGTAGCCGCTCATGCCCGTGTTGAAGCACAGCTCGCCCACCCGGCCGCCACTATGCGCGCCGAAGCCGCGGCCCCAGAACACCGCGCCGTCCGCCAGCACGAGGGCGGCGGTGGCCCCGGCGGGCACGGCGTCGGTCTGGGGCATGGCGGTGCTCGATTGGGAGGGTTGCAAATCGGCGAAGGACAGCCCGGTGGCGGCGACGATCACCGACCAGTGCTTGGACGGGATGGCCTGCGCCTGCCGCCACTTGCGGATCGCTTCGAGGCCGACCCCGGTCAGCCGGGCCGCGGCCTCGGAACCACCGAGATGGGCTAGAACGGCATCGACGCTGGGCATGGCGGTTGGATATGGGAAAAAACTTCCCAAAGCAACGGCCACGTGATGTCAGCAACGGGTCCTGCCGCGTGACGACGTGTTCGACGGCACGGCGAATCGCCGGCCGGGCATCGCAGGGCGTGCTGGATGTGGTAGCCTGCCGCCCCGAACCACGAGACTCGCAATGACCCCGCCAACGACCTTGCGCACCCAGTTTACCGACGCCCTGAAAACCTCCATGAAGGCCGGCGATGCCGTCCGCACCTCCACCTTGCGCATGGTGCTGGCCAAGGTGAAGGACGCCGACATCGCCGTGCGCCCGGCCGAGCCGCTCGGCGACGACGCGGTCATGGGCGTGTTGCGCGGCATGGTGAAGTCCCGCCGCGAGTCGGTCGAGCTCTACCGCCAGGGCAACCGGCCGGAGCTGGCCGCGAAGGAGGAGGCGGAGATCGCCGTCATCACCACTTTCCTGCCGCAGCAGATGGACGACGCCGCCCTGGAAGCCGCGGTGGACGCGGCGGTGGCGGAAACCGGCGCGGCCGGGCCGAAGGACATGGGCCGGGTGATGGCGGCGCTGAAGGCCAAGCACGCGGCGGCGCTCGACATGGGCCGCGCCACTCCCCTGGTGAAGGCGCGGCTGGCCGGCTGATGGCGCTGCCGCCCGCCTTCCTGGACGAGCTGCGGGCGCGCACCCCCATGGCCGCCCTGGTGGGGCGCCGGGTCAAGCTCGCGCGCTCCGGCAAGTCCTGGCGCGGCTGCTGCCCGTTCCACGGCGAGAAATCGCCCTCGTTCTACGTGTACGACGACGGCTACCATTGCTTCGGCTGCGGCGCGCACGGCGACGCGATCGGCTTCGTGATGAACACGGAGGGCGCCGGGTTCATCGAGGCCGTCGAGCGGCTGGCGGGGGAGGCGGGGCTGGACGTGCCGAAGGCCTCGCCCGCGGCCGTGGAGGCGGAGCGGCAGCGCCTCGACCTGGCCGGCGTGCTGGACCTTGCCGCCGCCAGCTTCACCCGGCGGCTGCATGCGGCGGAGGGGCGCGAGGCCCTGGCCTACCTGCGCGGCCGAGGCCTGACCGACGCCACCATCGCCCGCTTCGGCCTTGGCTGGTCCGGCGAGGGCCGCGGCGACCTGGTGGCCGAGCTGGGCCGCGCCGGCATCGACCCCGCGCGCATGACGGAGGCCGGGCTGCTGCAATCGCGTGACGACGGTGCGGTGCGGGAGCTGTTTTATCATCGGGTCATGTTCCCCATCCGGGACCGCCGCGGCCGTGCCATCAGCTTTGGCGGGCGGGCGCTGGGCGATGCCAAGCCGAAATACATCAACGGCCCGGAGACGGCAGTCTATTCCAAGGGGCGCAGTTTGTATGCCCTGGACCTGGCGCGCGAAGGCTGCCGCAAGTCCGAGCACGGCGTCATCGTGGCGGAGGGCTACATGGACGTGATCGCGCTGCACCAGGCCGGGTTCGGCGGCGCGGTGGCGCCCCTGGGCACGGCGCTGACGCCGGGGCAGCTGGAGGAGGTGTGGCGGCTGACGGATGCGCCCACCCTGTGCTTCGACGGCGACGCCGCGGGCGCGCGGGCGGCGGCGCGGGCGGCGGAGACGGCGCTTCCGATGATCGCGCCCGACCGCACCCTCTGCCTGGCGACGCTGCCGATGGGCGAGGACCCGGACACGTTGATCCGCCAGGGCGGCCCCGCTGCGTTCGCCGCCGTGCTGAAGGCCAAGCGCCCGCTCTCCGTGGCCCTGTTCGACCTGATGCGGGAGGGCTCGGGCGCCGACACGCCGGAGGCCCGCGCCGCCCTGCGCGCGCGGCTGGACGCAGCGGCCGCCCGGATCGGCGACAAGGGCCTCGCCAGCGAGTACCGCACCGCCCTGCGCGACCGTTTCTACGCCTCCACCCGGCGGCGTGGCGCGCCCGCTGCGCAGGCGGCGCCGCAACGCTCCGCCCCGGCCGGCAACCAGGCGGTCGCCGAGCGGCACCGCGCCCTGGTGGCCATCCTGATCCACCACCCCGTGCTGATCGGAGACGTGGCCGAGGCGCTGTCCGGACTGCCGCTGCCGCCCATGCTGGCCGAGCTGCGCGACCTGGTTTTGCGTTGGCATGATTCGGCGGGCGAGCTTGACTCGGGGCTCCTCATGAACCACCTCCGCGACTCTGGTTGCGGCGCGCAAGCCCTGCATGTGCTTGCCGACCACCCGATGCCGCTGCCGGCCTGCGCCGGCCTCGGCGCAATGCCGGCGGAGGCGGAGGCGGGATGGTGGCATTTCTTTGGCCTGCTCAACCGGGCCCGCTTGGATGAGGAAGTCGCCGCCGCGCAAGCCGCTTTTTCCAGGGTTCCGGACGCTGCGGCCCAAGGCCGCCTGGTGGCCCTTTGCGCCGCGCGTGAGGCCCTGGCGCGGGATGCGCAGGTAGATGACGCCGAGGCCTGATCCAGCAGCGCCCCGGCCCGACACGTTTGGAGACAACGCCCCATGGCGACGAAGCCCGCACCCACTGCCGAAACCACCACGGTCGAGCAGGACACCGACACCACCCTGCTCGACACCAACGCCGCTGCCGTCAAGCGCCTGATCGCGCGCGGCAAGGAGCGTGGCTACATCACGTTCGACGAGCTGAACGCCGTTTTGCCGCCGGAGCACAACAGCTCCGAGCAGATCGAGGACGTGATGGCGATGCTCAGCGAGATGGGCATCCAGGTCGTCGAGGGCGAGGAGGCGGAGGAAGGCGAGGCGGCGCCGGCCAAGGCCGAGAAGGCGGAGGGCGAGGCCGATGCGGAGGAGGCCGAGCCGTCCGGCAACGTGGACGAGTCCAACCTCGGCCGCACCGATGACCCGGTGCGCATGTACCTGCGCGAGATGGGCTCGGTCGAGCTGCTGTCGCGCGAGGGCGAGATCGCCATCGCCAAGCGCATCGAGGCCGGCCGCGACATGATGATCGGCGGCCTGTGCGAGAGCCCGCTGACCTTCCGCGCCATCATCGCCTGGCACGACGCGCTCAAGGCCGGCCGCATGCTGCTGCGCGACATCGTGGACCTGGAGGCGACCCAGGGCGCGGGCGCACCCCCGCCCGAGGCGCTGGTGGAGAACCCGGAGGCGGAGGCCGCCGAGCCGCCGGAGACGGATGATGACGGCGACGAGGGCGACGGCCCCGGCATGTCGCTGTCGGCGTTGGAGGAGAAGCTGAAGCCCGAGGTGCTGGCCAACTTCGAGGAGATCGAGGCGCTCTACAAGAAGCTGAGCAAGGTGCAGTCCCGCCGGCTGGAGACGATGACGGCGGGCGACGAGATGAACGCGCGCTCCGAGAAGGGCTACGAGAAGGCCCGCGAGGAGCTGATCGGCCGGGTCGAGCAGGTGCGGCTGCACAACAACCGCATCGAGGAGCTGGTGGTGCAGCTCAAGCAGCTGAGCCAGCGGCTGAACCAGCTGGAGGGCTCGCTGCTGCGGATGGGCGAGCAGAGCAAGCTGCCGCGCGACGAGTTCCTGAAGGAATACCGCGGCCACGAGCTGGACCCGAACTGGATGGAGCGGGTGGCGCAGCTGCCGGGGCGCGGCTGGAAGACCTTCACCACCAAGCACGCCGAGGAGACGGGCAAGCTGCGCGGCAACATCGGCGCGGTGGCGCAGGATGCCGGGCTGCCGATCGCGGAGTTCCGCCGGGTCTACACCACGGTGAGCCGCGGCGAGCGGGACAGCGCGCGCGCCAAGAAGGAGATGATCGAGGCCAACCTTCGCCTGGTGATCTCGATCGCCAAGAAATACACCAACCGCGGCCTGCAGTTCCTCGACCTGATCCAGGAAGGCAACATCGGCCTGATGAAGGCGGTCGATAAGTTCGAGTACCGCCGCGGCTACA
>CAXSAX010000045.1:0-25491 GCA_964235495.1 uncultured Acetobacteraceae bacterium
GCACGATGTCGGCCACCAGCGCCGGCACCGACAGGCGGCCGTCCCGCAGGCTGGCGTCCGACAGGCTGGCCCGGTCACCGACGAACTCCACCCGGTCCAGCTGCTCCAGCCGCTCGCGGGCCTCGCCGCGCAGGCGCTCGGCCTGCGCGTCGTCGCCCGCCTCCGCCTGGATCGCGTCCTCCACGGCGCGCAGCACGCGCTGCCGGGTGGCCGTGCGGTCTGGCGGACCGTACTCGGATGCGCTGCGGCTGGGGCGGGGCGGCTGGGCGAGGTGGTGCAGGGTGAGCGCGGAGCGCCGGGTGCAGCGGGCGATGCGGTCAAACGCGGCGGTGCTGGCCTCCGGCACTGGCTCGGCCAGGGTGTCGGCGATGTGCGCCTGGGCCAGGGTGTTGGCCTGCAAGACGGTGGCCAGCTCCAGGGTGAGGTCGGTCAGGCGGGCCACCGCCGCCAGGGCGTGCGCCTGGCTGGCGCGGCGCTGGGCGTCCAGCGCGGCCTGGCTGTCGCAGGGTGGGGCGTCGGGCGCGGGGGCCGGCTCGGGAAGGGGGGTGGGATGCGGGCTGGTCACGGTCTGAACAAACGACGAACGGCGTCCGGGCGCAAGCTTTTGTTTTCTGCGCTAACGCGAATGGCGCGTTTTTCACGGCTTTAGGCACCATCATGGCCAAATCAAAGCCAGTCACGATGGTGATGCGAAAGCACGCGGGCCCTTGGCGCTTCGGCCCAAGCCTCACGCGGAGCGGCAAGGGCCGTGGCGGCTAGAAGTCCGTGCAGCGGCCTTTTTGCTCCCAATCCCCGTAGCGCGTCGGCTCGGGACCGGCGGGGCCGCCGTATTCCTTCTCGGCGGGCGGGGGCGGGACGGGCTTGGCGGGAGCGGGCTTCGGATCGTCTTCCATACCGGGGAAGATGGGGATGGCCCGGCAGGGCGGCTAGTGAGCTTGGGCGAGCTTCTGCTCCACCGCGCCGCGCCAGGCCGCATCCGGGGGGGCGGCGGCGAGGGCGCGGCGGAACAGGGCGGCGGACGCTTCGCTGACGCGGCCCTCGGCCTGGCTGGTGGCGTCGGCGACGCGGGCGGCCAGGAACGGGTCGAAACGCAGCGCCAGCGCCTTGCGCCATTGCTCGGCCGCGCCGGCGAGGTTGCCGCGGGCGGCTTCCAGGTTGCCGAGCAGCAGCTCGCCCTGCCGGGCGCGGTCCGACCGCGGATCGACGTTGGCGAGCACGGCGCGCAGCTGCTCCACCATGGCGTTCTCGTCCGCCATGGCCTTGTCGGCGCCCTTCATGCGGCCGGCGAGCGGCTGCGCCGGCAAGTCCGGACGGCCGCCGACCAGGTACAGCCCGAGCGCCGCCATCGGCACCAGGGCCAGGCCCGCCAGCAGGGCGCGGCCGTCGGAGGGGGCCTGCGGCGCGTCGGCGGCCTCGGAGGCGGCCAGCAGGCGGCGCTGCACCTCTAGCAGGGCGGTGGCGTGGTCGGCGGGAGAGATGCGCCGCTCCTCCAGGTCGCGCGCCAGCTCGCCGATCTGCGCCCGGTACAGCGCCAGGGTGGCGGATTGGCGGCCCTGGACGCGGATGCGGCGGCGCAGCGCCAGGCCGGCCGGCGCCAGGGCGCACAGGGCCAGGACGGCGGCCGCGAGCCAGATCACCGCCGGGTCAGCTCGGCGATGCGGGCGCGTTCGCCATCCGAGAGGGGGGCGGCGGCCACGGGGCGGCCGCGACGGCCCAGGGCGGCCATGCCGAGGCCCAGGGCCACCGCCAGCGCGGGGGACAGCCAGAGCAGGGCGGTGACGGCGTTGAGAGGCGGGCGTAGCCGGACGAAGTCGCCGTAGCGGGCGACCATCCAGGCGGTGATCTGCCGGTCGCTGTCGCCGGCCGCCACGCGCTGGCGCACGATGCCGCGCAGGTCGCGCGCGAGGTCGGCGCCGGAATCCTCGATGCTCTCGTTCTGGCACACCAGGCAGCGCAACTGCTGGCCGATCTGCTCGGCGCGGGCTTCCTGGGCCGCGTTGGGCAGCATCTCCGCCGGATCGCTGATGGCGTGGGCGGGGGCGGCCAGCAGCAGGGCGGCGAGGAGGGAGAGGATCAGGCCAGCGCGCGCCATGCCGGTTGCAACCTGTTCTGTATGGTGGCGGCGTCGAGCGGGCCGGCCCAGTGCCAGCGCACCACCCCTGCCCCGTCCACGATGAAGCTTTCCGGCACGCCGGAAAGGCCGAAGTCGATCCCGACCCGGCCCGACGCGTCGCGGGCGATGCGCTGGTAGGGGTTGCCGTTGCGGCTGATGAACTGCGCCGCCTTGTCGGCGGCGTCCTTGTAGGCGATGGCCCAGATCGGCACGCCGGCCTTGTCCAGGGCGAGCAGGGCGGCGTGCTCCTGCGCGCAGGGCAGGCACCAGGAGGCGAAGAAGTTGAGCAGCAGCGGCTTGCCGGTGGCGAGGTCGGCGCTGCCGAAGCCTTGGCTGGGCGCCTGGGCCGGCAGGTCGAACTCGGGCGCCTTCTGGCCGGTGACCGGGCTCGGCACGCCGCGGGGGTCGAAGGTGCCGTGCGCCATGCCGCGCAGCATGGCCCAGAACGCGCCGCCGCCGACGAGGGCGATGCCGAGCGGCGCGGTCAGCAAGAGCTGGCGGCGGTCCATCAGGCGGACACGCCGAGGGGAACGGTGCGGCGGGCAGGCGCGCCGACGCGCAGGCGGCGGTCCACCAGGGACAAGCCGCCGCCCATGGCCATCACCAGGCCGCCGAGCCAAATCCAAGGGGCCATCGGGTTGTAGTGCAGCCGCATCACCGCAGCGCCGTCGCGCTCCTCGCCCAGCACGGCGTAGATGTCCGCCATCCCCGTGGTGTGGATGGCGGCCTCGGTGGTGGTGATCTGCTGCACGGGAAAGGTGCGGCGGGAGGGGTGCATGTCCAGGTCGGCCTGGCCCGGGCGGATCACGCGGATATTGGCCATGCGCTCGGTGTAGTTGGAGCCGCTGGAGTCGGTCAGCGAGTCGAGCGCCCAGGTCATGCCGGCCGCCTCCACCTGCTCGCCGGGGTGGATCAGCACGACGCGCTGGGTGGCCAGCGACATGCCGGCGATGCCGGCGATGGTGATGCCCATGCCGGCATGGGCCAGCGCCGCGCCGAACGCCGAGAGCGGCAGGCCGTGCAACCGGGCGGCGCTGTCGCGCAGCGGGATGCGGAACAGCCGGATGCGCTCGACGATCTCGGCCCAGGAGCCGACGATCAGCCAGGCGGCGCCGGCGAAGGCCAGGGCGGGCAGCACGGGCAATCGGGTGAGCATCAGCAGGCCGAAGCCGACCGCGATGGCCGCCGCCCACCACAGGCGGAGCAGGGCCGGCGCGAGGGCGGCGCGCTTCCACGGCAGCACGGAGGCCACCGCCATGGCGGCGAACACGGGGACGGCGAGCGGCAGCACGGTGGCGTTGAAGAACGGCGCGCCGACGCTGAGCTTCTGGTCGAGCACGAGATCGGTGAACAGGGGGTACATGGTGCCGGTGAGCACCACGGCGGCGATGGAGCAGAGCAGCACGTTGTTCAGCACCAAGGCGCCCTCGCGCGAGACGGGGGCGAACAGGCCGCCTGCGGCCAGGCGGTGGGCGCGCAGGGCGAACAGCAGCAGGCTGCCGCCGATGACGATGCCGAGCAGGCCGAGGATGAACACGCCGCGCGCCGGGTCGTTGGCGAAGGCGTGCACCGAGTTCAGGATGCCGGAGCGCACCAGGAAGGTGCCGGACAGGCTGAGCGAGAAGGTGGCGATGGCCAGCAGCACCGTCCAGATCTTCAGCGCCTCGCGCTTTTCGACCACGATGGCGGAGTGCAGCAGCGCGGTGCCGGTGAGCCAGGGCAGCAGGGAGGCGTTTTCCACGGGGTCCCAGAACCAGTAACCGCCCCAGCCCAGCTCGTAGTACGCCCACCAGGAGCCGAGCGCGATGCCTGACGTGAGCAGGCACCAAGACACCAGGGTCCAGGGGCGCACCCAGCGGCCCCAGGAGGCATCGACCCGGCCCTCCAGCAGGGCGGCGATGGCGAAGGCGAATGGCACGGCGAAGCCGACATAGCCTGCGTAGAGGATGGGAGGGTGGAAGGCGAGGCCGGGGTCCTGCAGCAGCGGGTTCATGTCCCGTCCGTCGATCGGCGCCGGCCACAGGCGGACGAAGGGGTTGGAGGTGAACAGGGAGAACAGCAGGAAGCCCACCGAGCAGCCGCCCAGCACGCCGATCACGCGGGCGCGCAGGGCGCCGGGCAGGTCCCGGCCGAAGCCGGCCACCGCGCCGCCGCACAGCGCCAGGATCAGCGCCCACAGGATGATGGAGCCCTCGTGGTTGCCCCAGGTGCCGGTGATCTTATACAGCAGTGGCTTCAGGCTGTTGCTGTTCTCCGCCACGTTGAGCACGGAGAAGTCGTCCGACACGTTGGACCACACCAGGCAGAAGGCGGCCGTGCCGAGCGCCAGCAACTGGCCGGCGGCGATGCCGGGGGCGGCGGCGATCATGCGGGCGTCGCGCCGATGCGCGCCCCACAGCGGCAGCACCGCCTGGGCGAAGGCGATGGCGCAGGCCAGGGCGAGCGCGAAATGGCCGAGTTCCGGGATCATGCTTGGGCTATCCAGCTGCCTTGGTGACCATGGCGTTCCACGTCGCGGCGGGCGGCGGCGGGCCCTTGGCGGGGTCCCACAAGCCGGCCTTCTTCAACGCGTCCGCCACATCCTTCGGCATGTAGGTCTCGTCGTGCTTGGCCAACACCTCCGAGGCGCGGAACGTGCCGTCCGGGCGGACGTGGCCCAGCGTCACCACGCCCTGGCCCTCGCGGAACAGGTCGGGGAGGATGCCGACATAGGCGACCTCGACGCTTTGCCGCCCGTCGGTGACGCGGAAATGCGCGACCGGCTGGCCGTCCTCCGAGATGCGGCGGACCGAGCCGGCCTCGACCAGGCCGCCAAGGCGCAGGGAGCGGCCGGGCAGGCCCTTCTCGGCCATGTCGGAGGGGGCGACGAAGAACACGATGTCGTTGTTGAAGGCGGCCAGCGACAAGGCGGTGGCGGAGCCGAGGCCGAGGCCGCACGCCACTAGGACCGCCATGCGGCGGTGGCGACGCTTCACCGGCCGGGGCCCCGGCCGAGGGCCGCCAGGCGACGCCGGGCCACGGCGAGGCGGCGTGCTGCCGCGGCGGCGAAGCCCAGGGGGATGGCGACCGCGAGGGCGTAGGAGGTGGCGACGAAGGCGAGATGGGTCACGCGAGCGCCTCGCCGCGGGCGAGCAACAGGGCGCGGATGCGCCGCTCCATGACGGCGGCGCGGGTGCGGGCCACGGTGATGGCGATGAAGGCCAGGGTGAAGCCGACGGCGCAGACCAGCAGCGGCCACAGCATGTCCAGCGCCATGGTGGGCGCGCCGGTCAGGGTGATGGTGGCGGGCTGGTGCAGGGTGTTCCACCAAGTCACGCTGAACTTGATGATCGGCAGGTTGACCACGCCGACCAGCGCCAGGATCGCGCCCGCGCGGTGGCCGCGCTGCGGGTCGTCGAAGGCGCGGACCAGGGCGATGTGGCCGAGGTAGAGGAAGAACAGCACCAGCACGGAGGTCAGCCGCGCGTCCCACACCCACCAGGCGCCCCACATCGGCTTGCCCCACAGGCTGCCGGTGATCAGGCACAGCGCGGTGAACCCGGCTCCGACCGGGCCGATCTCGGCGGCCGCGAGGTCCGCCAGCGGGTGCCGCCAGACGATGGAGGCGACGGAGCACAGCGCCAGGCAGGCATAGCCGAACGAGGCGAGCCAGGCGGACGGGACGTGGACATACATGATGCGGACGGCGTCGCCCTGCTGCCAGTCGGCGGGGGCGCGGAACAGGCCCCAGTACAGGCCGACGGCGGTGACCACGAGGGCGGCCAGGTTGAGCCAGGGCTGCACGGCGCCTGCCAGCCGCAGGAAGCGGCCCGGGTTGGCGAAGCGGTGCAGGACGTTGGCGGTCCGCGGCGTGACAAGGGCGGTTGCTTCCACAGGTCCAAGATAGCACGCAGCGTCGCACTGCAAACCCCGCCAAGTTCCACCGTCCCAATGGATGACGTAGTGTTAAGGGACCCTGAAGGAGCCCGTGATGTTGTTCGCCATTGTCTGCACCGACAAGCCGGACAGCCTGGCGCTGCGCCAGGCCACCCGCGCCGCGCACCTGGCGCACGCAGCGGCGAACGGCATCATGTTCGGCGGCCCGCTGCTGGACCCGGCGGGGCAGCCCTGCGGCTCCCTGCTGGTGATCGAGGCGGAGAACCACGCCGCGGCGGCGGCCGTCGCGGCGGCGGACCCGTACGCGGTGGCCGGGCTGTTCGCCGAGACGGCGATCCGCGGCTTCCGGGCAGTGTTCAAGGACGGTGCCGCCGCCTGATGGCGTACTGGCTGGTGAAGTCCGAGCCGGACGCGTTCAGCTGGGAGCAGCAGGTGGCCCGCGGCGTCGAGCCCTGGACCGGCGTGCGCAACTACATGGCCAGGAACAACTTGCTGGCGATGCGGCTGGCGGACCGGGCGTTCTTTTACCATTCCAACGTCGGCAAGGCGATCGTCGGCGTGGTCGAGGTGGCGCGCGAGGCCTACCCCGACCCGACCGGCGAGGCGTGGGCGTGCGTCGATCTGCGGACCGTGGGGCCCCTGCCCGCCCCGGTCAGCCTGGCCACCGTCAAGCAGGACCCGGCGCTGGCCGGCATGGCGCTGCTGCGGCTGTCCCGCCTGTCGGTGGGGCCGGTCAGCCCGGCGGAATGGGTGCATGTCTGCGGGCTGGGGGGCTTCAAGGGATAGGCGCGGGGGGATAGCGTGCCCGCCAAGGAACATAGAGGGGAAGTGCGGATGTCCGAGAGCAGCCTGTTCCACGTCAAGCCGGCCTTTGCGGCGGGCGCGCGCGTCAACGGCGAGCGGTATCGCCTGATGGCCAACCACGCCCGGCGCGACCCGGAGCATTTCTGGGCGGAGGAAGCCAAGCGCATCCCCTGGATGCAGCCGCCCACCGTCATCAAAAACACCAGCTTCGAGGGCGACGTGTCGATCAAGTGGTTCGAGGACGGGCGGCTCAACGCCTCCGCCGCCTGCCTCGACGCGCACCTGAAGGCGCGCGGCGACCAGGTGGCGATCATCTGGGAGGGCGACGACCCGGGCAGCCACAGGACCGTCACCTACCGCGCGCTGCACGAGCAGGTCTGCCGGCTGGCCAACGTGCTGAAGGGGTGCGGCGTCGGCAAGGGCGACCGGGTGACGATCTACCTGCCGATGGTGATCGAGGCGGCGGTCGCCATGCTGGCCTGCGCGCGGGTGGGGGCGATCCACTCCGTGGTGTTCGGCGGCTTCTCGCCGGACAGCCTGGCCAGCCGCATCCAGGATTGCGGCTCCACCCTGCTGATCACCGCCGACGAGGGCCGCCGGGGCGGGCGCAAGGTCGCGCTCAAGAGCAACGCGGACCAGGCGCTGCGGCAGTGCCCGACGGTCAAGGACGTGCTGGTGGTGGCGGTCACCGGGGCGGCCGTGCCGATGCAGGAGGGCCGCGACCACGGCTATGCGGCGATGCTGGCGGCCGCCTCGCCCCAGTGCGAGCCGGAGCCGATGGAGGCGGAGGCGCCGCTGTTCATCCTCTACACCTCCGGCAGCACCGGCAAGCCGAAGGGGGTGCTGCACACCACCGGCGGCTACATGGTGTGGGCCAGCTTCACCCACGATCTGGTGTTCGACCACCAGCCGGGCGACGTGCACTGGTGCACCGCCGATGTCGGCTGGGTCACCGGGCACACCTACATCGTGTACGGCCCGCTGGCGAACGGCGCCACCACGGTGATGTTCGAGGGGGTGCCGAACTACCCGGACAGCTCGCGCATGTGGCAGGTGGTGGACAAGCACCAGGTCAGCATCTTCTACACCGCGCCGACGCTGATCCGCTCGCTGATGCGCGAGGGGGACGCCCCGGTGAAGCGCACCAGCCGCGCCAGCCTGCGCCTGCTGGGCAGCGTGGGGGAGCCGATCAACCCCGAGGCCTGGCTGTGGTACCACCGCGTGGTGGGCGACGAGCGCTGCCCGATCGTGGACACCTGGTGGCAGACGGAGACGGGCGGCATCCTGATCAGCCCGCTGCCCGGCGCCACGGCGCTCAAGCCCGGCTCCGCCACCCTGCCGATGCCGGGCGTGCAGCCGGTGCTGGTCGATGCCGAGGGCAACGAGCTGGAGGGCGCGGTCGAGGGCAACCTCTGCATCGCCGACAGCTGGCCGGGGCAGATGCGCTCGCTGTACGGCGACCACCAGCGGTTCGTGCAGGCGTACTTCACCACCTACCCGGGCAAGTACTTCACCGGCGACGGGGCGCGGCGGGACGCGGACGGCTACTGGTGGATCACCGGCCGGGTCGATGACGTGATCAACGTCTCCGGCCACCGCATGGGCACGGCCGAAGTGGAATCCGCCCTGGTGGGGCATCCCAAGGTGGCGGAGGCGGCGGTGGTCGGCTTCCCGCACGACATCAAGGGCCAGGGCATCTACGCCTATGTGACGCTGAAGACCGGCGCGGAGCCGAGCGAGGCGCTGCGCCAGGAGCTGGTGGCCTGGGTGCGGCGCGAGATCGGCCCGATTGCCTCGCCCGACGCCATCCAGTGGGCGCCGGGCCTGCCGAAGACCCGCTCCGGCAAGATCATGCGCCGCATCCTGCGCAAGATCGCCGCCAACGAGACGGAGGGCCTGGGCGACACCTCCACCCTGGCCGACCCGGCGGTGGTGGACGACCTCATCCAGAACAGGACAAGCTGACATGGACATCTATGGCTACTGGCGCTCCGCCGCGAGCTACCGGGTGCGCGCGGCGCTGGCCCTGAAGGGGCTGAGCGCGCGCGAAATCCCGGTCAACCTGGACGCCGGGGAGCAGAACGAGGCGGCCTACCGCGCGGTGAACCCGCAGGGCGGTCTGCCGTCGCTGGTGGAGGACGGGCTGCCGCCGCTCACCCAGTCGCTGGCCATCCTGGAGTATCTGGAGGAGCGCTATCCCGAGCCGGCGCTGCTGCCGCGGGACCTGCGCGGCCGGGCCCGGGTGCGCTCGCTGGCCGCCGGCATCGCCGCCGACAGCCACCCGCTGATCGTGCCGCGGGTGCGGCGCTACCTGGTGGAGCAGGAGGGCTTCGATGCGGCGCGCTGGAAGGCGTGGCAGACGCAGTGGTTCGGCGAGGGGTTGCGGGTGCTGGAGGCGCGGGTGGCCGGCGATCCGGCGACCGGCACGTTCTGCCACGGCGACACGCCGGGCTTCGCCGACCTGTGCCTGATGAGCTGCCTGATGGGGGTGCGCGTGTTCAAGCTCGAGGTCGGGCCGATGCCGACGCTCGACCGCATCGCGGCATCCTGCCGGGCGCTCGACGCCTTTCAACGGGCGGAGCCGGAGCGGCAGCTTGGCGCGCCGTAATTTCGGTGCAAGCATGGCTGCGCGATGATGGTCGCAAGAGTGCAACACGAGGTTTGAACATGCCGAAACTGAACGAGATGCGCAGCATGGCCGCCAGCCTGCCCAGGCTTGCCCCCGGGCTGGCCGTGGTGCTGGCGACGGGCCTGCTGCTGAGCGCCTGCAACACGACGGCGGGCGCGGGGCAGGACGTGAAGGCGACCGGCGCTGCGATCACGCGCGGCGCGAATGACGTGAAGTCCGGGCTGTAGGCTGACGCTCAGCCCTCTCCCGCAGCGGGAGAGGGCTTCGAGGCGGCCGTGGCTAGAGCGCGCCCTGCACCCAGGCCTTCAACTGGCTCTTCGGCCGCGCGCCCACCATCGTGTCGGCCGGCTTGCCGTCCTTGAACAGGATCAGCGTCGGGATGCCGCGCACCGCGTAGGTCGTCGGCGTCATCGGGTTCTCGTCGATGTTCACCTTGGCGATCTTGACCTTGCCCTGGAACTCCGCCGCGATCTCCTCCAGCGCCGGGCCGATCGCCTTGCAGGGGCCGCACCACTCCGCCCAGAAATCGACGATCACGGGGCCGGTAGCGTCCAGCACGTCCGTCTTGAAGCTGGCGTCACTGACGGCGAGGGTGTTCTGGCTCATGCGCTCTCTCCTTGGGCAGGACTCCAAGTTGGGCGTCGCCGTCGAGTCGATCAAGCGCGGGCAGGTGCATGGCCGTCCAGCAGTTCGTCCGGCATCGCCATCACGCTGGCGGTGCGGGTCCAGACCAGGGCGCAGCGCACGGGGCGGTCCGGGAACACCTGCCGCAGCAGGGCGCGGTAGGCGGCGAGCTGGCGAAGGTAGAGCACGGGGGTGGCGGCGGGGTCGGACGGCGCGTCCCGGCCGGTCTTGAAGTCGGCGAGCAGCACCGCGTCCGGCAGCACCGCCAGGCGGTCCACCACGCCCGAGATCACCAGGCCGCCCACCTCCCCGGCCAGCGGCTGCTCCGCCCGGCTGCCGGGGCCGAACAGCGCCGCCAGCGCCGGGTGATCGACGATGGCCAGCACCTCCGCCGCGATGGCGGCGGGCGCGCCCACCAGGCGCAGGTAGCCGGCGATCGCCGCCTCCCGCCCGTCCGGGTCGGCCGGGACGTGCTGCAGCAGGCGGTGGATCAGCGTGCCCCGCTCCGCTGCGCCGCCCGCCCCAAGGTTGCTCAGGGGCGAGGCGGAGGGCGGCAGCGGGCCGAGATGGATGTCGGCCGGGCGGCTCGGGGCCAGGGGCACCGGGCGGGCCGGCTCAAGCGGGGCGGCGGCGGCGGTCCAGGCAGGGGGGCGGCCGGCCCAGGCGGGCAACGCCGGGTGCTCCGTGGATGCGGCCGACGCGGACAGGGCGGGGCGTGCCCGCTGCTCGGTTTCCCACACCAGCGCGGCGCCCGGCCATGGGTCGCCCAGCTGCGGCAGCGCCTGCTCGGTGGCTTGCAGCCGCGCCATGCCGCGGCCGATGGCGGCGTGCCAGCTTTCCTCCGGCAGGGATTGCCGGGTCTCCCAGCCGCAGACCAGCAACTGGTCCTCCGCCCGGGTCAGCGCCACGTAGAGCAGGCGGTTGTACTCCTGCATCCGGGCCTGCTCGGCGGCGGCGCGCAGCCGATCCACGGCGGCGCAGCGCAGCTTGCTGGTCGGCGACCAGAGCGGGCAGCCCTCGGACCACACCAGGCCGCCGCCGTCCGGCGGCAGGGAGGCGGTGTCCGGCAGGATGACCAGCGGCGCTTGCAGGCCCTTGGCGCCGTGCACCGTCATCACCCGCACGGTGTGGCCCGCCTCCTCCGCCTGCCGCTTCACCTCGGCGCCCGACTGGCGCAGCCAGTGCACGAAACCTTGCAGCGAGGGCGGGTGCGACCCGGCATAGGCCATGGCGGCGCTGACCAGCTCGTCGATTGGCTCGGCCGCTTCCGGCCCCAGCCGGGCCAGCAGCCGCATTCGCCCGCAGAGCGGCCCCAGCGCCTCCACCAACAGCGCGTGCGGCGTGGTGAAATCCGCCCGCGCCAGCAGCGCCTCGATCAGGGCGATGGCCTGCTCCCACCCCGGGCGCTCCGCCCGGCGCTGGCGCAACGCGCTCCACAGCGAGCCGTCGCGGCCGATCGCCAGGGCCATCAGGTCGTCATCCGCCAGGCCGCCGAGCGGGCTGGTCAGCACGCAGGCGAGCGAGAGATCGTCGCCGGGCAGCAGCAGCGTGTCGCACAGGGCCAGCAGGTCCTGCACCGCCGGCTGCTCGGTGAGGGTGAGGCGGTCCAGCCCGGCCACCGGCACGCCGAGGGCCTTGAGCCGGCGCACCAGGGAGCGGGCGAAGTCGTCGCGGCGGCGCACCAGCACCAGCACGTCGCCGGCTTGCAGGGTGCGGCCGCGGCTCGGCAGGGGGGTGCGGCCGATGCCGTGGGCGATCCAGTGCGCCAGCGCGTCCGCCAGGCGCTGCGGCGCGGTGGTCAGGCCGTGGTTGCGGTCGGCGACCGCCCAGGGCTCCGGCGGCTCGAATTCGGAGCGGGGCACCAGCGGCCACAGCTCCACCCGGCCGGCGTGCCCGGCGCGATGGGCCTCGTGGCGCAGCGTCTCGCCGGCAGCCACCACGCCGCGGGCGGCGATGCCGTCCTCGAACACCTTGTCGACCAGGTCCAGCACGGCCGCCGTGGAGCGGAACGACACGTCCAGCACCGTGTCGCGGAACTCGCCGCCGGCCTGGTGCACCTCGGCGCGCATGCGGTCGCGCCAGTGGTCGAAGCCCGCCGGGTCGGCGCCCTGGAACGAGTAGATCGACTGCTTGCGGTCGCCCACGGCGAACACGGTGCGCTTGATGCCGTCATGCGCCGCCTCGCCGGCGAAGAACTCGGCGGTGAGCGCGCCGGTGATCGCCCATTGCTCGGGGGCGGTGTCCTGCACCTCGTCCAGCAACAGGTGGTCGAGGCCACCATCCAGCTTGAACAGCACCCAGGCGGAGCCGGGGTCGAGCAGCAGGGCGGAGGTGCGGGCGATCAGGTCGTCGTAGTCGAGCAGCCCGGCCAGCCGCTTGCGCCGCTCGAACCCGGCGAGCACGGGAGCGGCCAGCACCAGCAGCGCGTCCGTCACGGTGGCGACGCGCAGCGCCCGGCGGCTGTCCTCCACGGCGGCAACCCGCTCGGCCTCGGCCACGCAGGCGGCGGCGATCCACGGCTCGGACTTGGCCCACTTGCCCTTGCAGAAGCCGCCCGCCTTGCGCGGCTCGCCTGCCGCCGTGAGCAGCAGGCGCAGCCACTCGTCCCAGTGCTCGGCGCGCAGCCCGGGCGTCAGGTCGAGCCAGCCGGACAGGCTCTCCGCCAGCGCCTGCTCGCCGGCGGTGCCGTGGGCCTTGAGCTGGGCCACGGCGGCGCGCAGCTCGCCGTTCGGCGCCGCGGCGGCAGCCCCCACCAGCTCGGCATCCGTGCCGGACACGCCGGCGGCGCGCTGCACCCGGGCCAGGCGGGCCGGGCCTGGCAGGGCCAGCAGCGGGCGCAGCTTTGCCGCGTGGGGGCGCAGGTCGGCCACCAGGCGGCCGAAATCGCTGTCGCGCACCAGGCCGGCGATGGTGGCCAGCGCCGCCGGCTCCGCCTCGGCCATGGCGTCCTCCCGCGCGGTCAGCAGCTCGGCGCGGCCGTCCGCGTCCTCCAGCAGGCGGAAATGCGGGGCGAGCGCGGCTTCGAGCGGGAAGCGGCGCAGCAGGGACTGGCAGAAGGCGTGGATGGTGCTGATCCGCATGCCGCCGGGCAGGTCCAGCACGCGGGCGAACAGGGCGCGGGCGCGGGCCACCACCTCCGCCTCCGGGGTGATGCCGCGGATCTTCAGCTCCTCGACCAGCGCCGGCTCGTCCAGCGTGACCCACTTGCCGAGGATGCTCTGCAAGCGGAGCGCCATCTCGGCGGCGGCGGCCTTGGTGAAGGTGAGGCACAGGATGCGCGACGGCTCCGCACCTTCCAGCATCAGGCGGAGCAAGCGGTCGATCAGCAGCTTGGTCTTGCCGGACCCGGCGGACGCGGCGACGAAGGCGGACACCGCCGGGTCCGACGCCTCGCGCTGCCGGGCGGTGGCGCGGACGGATGCGACGGTGGGGGCGAGTGGCGGGATCGCGTTCATGCGCCTTCCTCCAGCGCCGCCCACTCCGCCACCCGGGCGAGCTGGGTGTAGTCCGAGAAGCGGGGCGCGTGGCCGGGGTGGGGCTGCGACAGGTAGGGGTGCGCCGGGTCGTCGAACGCCGCGACGAGGGCGGCGAGCTTGGCGCGGGCGGTGGCGACCACCTCCCCGATCAGCGCCGCGTCGCCCTTGAACAGCGCGGTGGCCTCGCCGGGGACGAAGCCGCCGGTCAGGTGCCAGTAGGTCAGGTCGCAGGCGCGGCCGGCCAGCTCCGGGCCGAACGCGCCGTCGGCGGCCATCGCGGCCTCCAGCGGCAGCTGCGGCGCGAGGCCGGCGCGCACCTCGCCGGCGGAGGGCGGCACGCCGGTCTTGTAGTCCAGGATGGCGATGCCGCCGTCCTGCCGCCGCTCGATGCGGTCGGCGCGGCCGGACAGGGTGAACGGCAGCGCCCCGGGCATCACCCAGACCCCGGGCTGCTCGGGCACGATGTGGGACAGCCCGGCGCCGAGCCGGCGGTCGCGCTCGGCTCCCGCAAGCCAGCCGGCGATGCGGCGCAGGCGGGGCCGCCACCAGGCGGCCAGGGCCGGGCGCAGCGCCCGCGCGTCCAGCGCCGCGTCCATGGCGGCCACCAGCCGGGCCTCGGCGTCCGGCGGGAAGGCGGTGCCGGCCTCGCGCAGGAAGGCGTGCAGGGCGGCGTGCACCACCGTGCCGTAATCCGCGGCGTCCGCCGGCTCCTCCAGCGGGGCCAGGGCGTGCAGGCGCAGGACGTGGCGGGCATAGATGGCGTACGGGTCGCGCAGCCAGGTCTCGATCTCCGTGACGCGCAGGCGGCGGGGGCGGTGGACCACGGCGGGGCGCGGCGCTGGCGGGGCGCGGCGGGGGGCGGCGGCCTCCGGCTGGTCCAGCGCGCGCGCCCAGGCGGCGGCGGGGTGCTGCGGCAGCGCCCCGCCGCCGCCGCGCAGCAGGGCCTCCAGGCGTTGCAGCCAGCGGGCGGGCACGGCGGGCGCGCCGTCGCGGCGCAGCGGGCAGGACAGCACCACCTCCGGCGCGGCGCAGGCGGTCATCAGCCAGTCATGCGCCATCTGCCCCACCATCTCCTCCGGCGAGGGCAGCCCGGCATCCTTGCGCATGGGGCGACTCATCCAGGGGCCGGGGTCGGCCGCGGCGGGCCACACGGCTTCCGCGAGCCCCCCCATGACGACGAGGTCGGCGTGCTGCAGCCGGGCCTCCAGCAAGCCCCAGATGAACACGCGGGGGTGCTCTATGCTTCCTGGGCCGTCCCTGCCCCGCAGCGCGCGGCGGCTGCGCACCACGGCGCCGGCCAGGGCGGCGTCCAGCAGGCCCGGCAGGGTGGCGGGCGGCTGCGGCGGCAGCACGGCCAGCGCGGGCAGCAGCTCGCCCAGCAGGGCGGCGAGCGCCTGGCCGTCCTCGCCGGACCAGAGCCGGACGGCGCCGGGTTCGTCCGGCGTGTCGGCCATGGCCTCGGCCGCGGCGATCAGGGCGGCCAGCGCGTCGGCCGGGGTGGCGGAGGCGGACTCGGCGACGTGCAGCAGCGGGGCGAGCCGGGCCTCGATGCGGTCCAGGAAGGCGGCCACCCGGTCCGAGCGCTTGGCCCCGGGCGCCTGCTGGCGCAGCCCGGCGATCCAGGCCGGCGGGGCGGGGCCGCGCAGCGCCTCCCGCTCCAGTGCGCGGGCGGCGTCGCGGCAAGCGGCCTGGGTGAGGCCGGCGGCGGCCAGCGGGTGCTTGAGCAGGGCGAGCAGCGGCACCGGGCGCAGCGCCTTGGCCACCGCCTCGGCCAGCAGGCGCAAGAAGGCGGCGGGCGGGGTGTCGGCCAGCTTCTCGCCGGCGCTGTCGTCGGCGATGACGCCGAAGCGGCCCAGCTCCGCCGCCACCCGGCAGGCCAGGTCGCGGTCCGGGGTGACCAGGGCGGCGCGGTGGTGCGGCTGCTCCAGGGCGGCGCGCAGGGCGAGCGCGATGGCCAGCGCCTCCTCCTGCTGGTCGGCCGGGGTGAGCCGCCACAGGCCGGCCGGGGCGGCGGGCGGGGCGGTGCGCCAGTCCTGCAGGCAGGGGGCGGGCAGCAGGGCGCGGTTCAGCAGGGCGGTGCGCCCGGCCGCGGCGCCCGGCCAGGGCTGCACGTCGCCGCGGGTGGCGGCCAGCCCGTGCAGCAGGCGGCGCAGGCCGGCTTGCGGGTGGCTGTCTTCCAGCGCCTCCCACGCCGCCTCCGGCAGCGCGAGGTCCAGGCCGGGCAGCACGACGCGGCCGGTGGGCAGCCCCGCCACCACCTGCAGGAGGCGCGCCACGGCGGGGATGCCGCCGGTGGTGCCGGCGGCCAGCACCGGGGCGGCGGGCGGGTGGCGCTGCCAGGCCTCGCACTGCGCGTTCAGCAGCGCCACCTGGCGGGCGGCGGGGTTGGTCAGGCCGTTACCCGCCAGCCATTGCGGCCAGGCGGCGGTGACGATGCGCAGGAAGTCGAGCGTGATGCCCCAGTGGTGGGCGTAGTCCTCCGCCGCCAGGCCGGGCAGCACCGTAGGCAGGTCGATCTCGGCGCGGTCGGCCTCGTCCATCAGCGCGGCCAGCTCGGCGGCGAGCGGCCAGGCCTGGTCGGCGGTGCCCGGGGCGCCGAAGCGGCCGTCCAGCGCCATGACCAGCCGGGTGAGCTGGGCCAGCCGCACCGGCTCCGGCACGGCGGGCGGCACGGTCAGCCCGCCGGCGAGGGCGAGCGGCGCCTCGTCCAGCGCGCCGAGGGCGGCGATGCGGGGCAGCAGGATGGGGCGGCCGCCGGTGCGGGCGAGGAACGCGTCGGCCAGGGCGCGGGCGGCGCGCCGGGTGGGCAGCAGGATCAGCCCGGCGGACATGGCCAAAGGGTCGTCGCCGCTGCGGGCCAGCCAGTCGGCGGCCAGGCTGTCCAGGAAGGGCTGGCAGGGGTCGATGGTGCTGAGGTTCACCGGGTCTCTCCCGTGGCGTTGGCGTGCAGCGCCACCTCCGCGTCCGACAGGTCCTGCGGGCGGGACAGGTGGAACCACAGCCCGTCATGCACGACGGCGCGCAGGCGGCCGGCGGCGATGGCGCGGTCCCATAGCGGGTTGGCGCTGAACGGGGCGGGCGGCGGGCGGGCGAACAGGGCGGGGGTCGCCAGCTGCATCCCGGCATACAGGTAGGGCGTCACCTCCCGCTCCCGCCGGCGGCGCGGGACGCCCCAGGGGTCGAGCGCGAAGTCGCCGCGCCCGGCCTCGCCGTGGACCTGGAAGGTGCGGTGGACGAGCAGCACGCCGTCCAGCCCGGAGGCGGGGGGCAAGTCGAGTGCTGCGGCCAGGCGGTGCAGGGCGGGAGAGGGTCCGTCCAGCCAGAAGCTGTCGCCGTTGACGATGAAGAACGGCTCGGGGCCGAGCGCGCCGGCCTCCAGCGCGGCGGCGACGGCGCCGCCGGTGTCGAGCAGGGCGGGCTCCTGCCGCAGCAGGATGGCGGGGCCCGTGGCGCGGCGGTCCAGGTGACGCCGCAGCAGGTCCGCCTGCCAGTGCGCGTTGACCACGACGCGGGTGACGCCGGCGGCGGCCAGCCGGTCCAGCGCGTGGTCGATCAGCGGGCGGCCGCCGAGCGGCAGCAGCGGCTTGGCGATGTGCTCCGTCAGCGGGCGCATGCGGGTGCCGAGGCCGGCGGCGAGCAGCATGGCTTGGGAAATCATGCGGGGGGCGGCCAGCCGGCGAGGAGGGCGGTGCGGCCGCCGCCGTCCGGCGCGAGGCTCACGCCCAAAGTCACGCAGAGCGCGTCCGCCGGGCGGAGCGTGCCCAGCCGGTCCGGCCACTCCACCACCACGATGCCGCGCCGCGCGTCGTCCCAGCCGAGTTCCACCACGCCTCCGGGGCCGTCGAGCCGCCACAGGTCGAAATGGTGCAGCGGCCCAGCCGGTGTATCATACTCCTGTACTAAGGTGTAGGATGGGCTGGGCACGTCGAGCGCCGGGTCGGCGGCGGCGGCGCGGATCAGGGCGCGGGCGAGGGCGGACTTACCGGCGCCGAGCGGGCCTTCCAGCAGGATGGCCAGGCCGGGGCGCAGCAGGGCGGCGATGCGCTGGCCGAGCGCCTCGGTGGCGGGGAGGTCGGGCAGGTGCAGGCGGGTCCCGGTGGCGAGCATGAGCGGCTGTTTAGCCGGGCTTCGGGGCGCTCGCCAACGGCCCCGCTTGCACCGGCGGCATCGAACGCTAGGTTTACGCCATGGGTGAGATCATCGACACAGACGTTGCCATCGTGGGCGCCGGCCCGGCCGGGCTGTTCGCGGCGTTCGAGTGCGGCATGCTGAAGCTGCGCACGACGCTGATCGACGCGTTGCCGGAGGTGGGCGGGCAGTGCTCCGCGCTGTATCCGGAGAAGCCGATCTACGACATCCCGGCGCACCCGGCGATCGCCGCCGGGCGGCTGATCTCGCAGCTGGAGGAGCAGATCGCGCCGTTCGCGCCGCCCCGGCTGCTGGGCCGCCGGGTGGAGCACCTGGAAGGCGAGTCCGGCGCCTTTATGCTGCGCACCGACCAGGGTGACGAGGTGCGGGCGCGCGCCATCGTGCTCGCGGCGGGAGCCGGCGCGTTCGGGCCCAACCGGCCGCCGATTGAGGGCTTGGGCGTGTACGAGGCGACGGGGGCAGTGCAGTACCTGGTCCGCCGCCGGGACGACTTCGCGGGCCGGCGCGTGGTGATCGCCGGCGGCGGGGACAGCGCGGTGGACTGGGCGCTGTCGCTCAAGGACATCGCGGCCAAGGTGTACGTCGTGCACCGCCGGCCGAAGTTCCGCGCCGCCCCCGAGATGGCGGCGCAGCTGGATGCGGCGGCGGCGCGCGGCGAGGTGGAGATGGTGATCCCTTACCAGCTGAGCGGCCTGCACGGCGAAGGCGGCACGCTGCAGGGTGTTGCGGTGGCGCACCTGGACGGCAGCGGCCGCGTGCTGGAGGCCGACCGGTTGCTGCCGTTCTTCGGGCTGTCGATGGATTTGGGGCCGATCGCCGACTGGGGACTCGACCTGGAGCGCAGCCACGTGCAGATCGACCCCGCCACCTGCCAGACCAGCGTGCCCGGCGTGTTCGCCATCGGCGACGTGGTGACGTATCCCGGCAAGCTGAAGCTGATCCTGCAAGGGTTCAGCGAGGCGGCGGTGGCGGCGCACGCGATCCACCCGATCGTGCATCCCGACACGGCGCTGCATTTCGAGTATTCCACCAGCAAGGGCGTGCCGGCCTAGCCTGGACGTCCAGGCCGACCGGCCGACAGGAGACATCATGACCCGTCTTGACGATGAAGAGCCCGACGCCCCCGACCAGCCCGACGTGCCGGAGCCGATGGGCCCGGACACCAAGGAGCCCAGCGACAACCGCACGCTGAACTCGCCGATCAACGAGCTGGAAAGCCGGCTGCTCAAGCAGCGCAAGGTGCTGGTGTTCGGTGCAATCAACGACAAGGTGGCGCGCGACGTGACCGGCCGCCTGCTGGCGCTGGCCAGCGAGGGCAGCCAGCCGATCGACGTGTACATCAACTCGCCCGGCGGCCACGTGGAGAGCGGCGACACCATCCACGACATGATCCGCTTCGTGGATGCCGAAGCCCCGGTGCGGGTGATCGGCACCGGCTGGGTGGCGAGCGCCGGGGCGCTGATCTTCCTGGCGGGCCGCAAGGAAAACCGGATGTGCCTGCCCAACACCCGCTTCCTGCTGCACCAGCCGATGGGCGGCGTGCGCGGCCCGGCGACCGACATCGACATCGAGGCGCGCGAGATCATCAAGATGCGTGAGCGGATCAACCACCTGATCGCGCGCGAGACGGGACAGACCTACGAGCGGATCGCCAACGACACGGACCGCAACTACTGGATGAGCGCCGAGGAGGCGATCGCGTACGGGCTGGTGAGCCGGGTGGTGCAATCGGCCAAGGAGTTCTGAGGGGAGCCTGCTTCCCGCCGGAACTTGGTCTCTGTCACGCGGGGCGCTGCCCTGCACCCGCAAGGGGACGGGGTCCCCTTGACCCCTGGTGCTATGATCCAGGTGTCCAGAGGACTTCGTCCTCTGGCGGGGCTTGGGGCAGAGCCGCGACCTTCCGCTTTGCTGGACTTCTAAGAACCAGCCGCCTTCCGCACCACCGTCACCGCATCCGGCGACGACCAGTCCGCCGCCCCCTCCAGCACGCCGACCTCGTAGCCGTTGCGATCGATCAGCAGGGTGGTCGGGATGCCACGCACGTCCAGGTCGTGCGCCAGGGCGCTCATCGGATCGAGCAGCACCGGCAGGTTGCGGATGCCGTGCTCGGCGAAGAAGCGCTGCACCACGGCCGCGCCGCCGCGGTCGGAGGACACGGGCAGCACCACGATGTCGTCGCGCCCCACCAGGTGGGCCAGGTCGTCCAGCGCCGGCATCTCGCGCACACAGGGGATGCACCAGGTGGCCCACAGGTTCAGCACCACCGCCTTGCCGGGATAGTCCGCCAGGGTGCGCGGCGAGCCGTCCGCGGCGCTGAACCGCGGGTCGAGCTTGCGCGGCTGCGGCAGGGCGTGCAGCTGCTCGATGCCTTCCAGCGCCTGCGCCCGCAGTTTACGCAGCGGGGCCGCCGCCGCTAGGGTCCCGGCGGCCGCGATCAGGGTGCGGCGCGTCAACTCGGTCATCAGGGTGGGTCCTTGCCAGAAGCGTCAGAGCGAACGTCACAGCCAACGTCAGAGCCGCAAGGTCGGAACGCCGGGGCCAACGCGCAATGGGGCGGGCGCTTCGCCGCCGGGCCGTCCGCCATCATGGCCGAGATCAACGCCTCCATCGGCTTCGACCGCAAGCTGTGGCGGCAGGACATCCGGGGCTCGCTGGCGCACGCCGCCATGCTGGCCCGCGCCGGCATCATCGGCGCGCAGGACGAGGCGGCGATCCGCGACGGGCTGGCCGCCATCGGCGCCGAGATCGAGGCGGGGCGGTTCGCGTTCGACGCCGGGCTGGAAGACATCCACATGAACATCGAGGCCCGGCTGACCGAGCGCGTCGGCGAGGCGGGCAAGCGGCTGCACACGGCGCGCAGCCGCAACGACCAGGTGGCGACCGATTTCCGCCTCTGGGTGCGCGACGCCCTGGACGGGCTGGACGGCCAAATGGCCGGGCTGATGGCCGCGCTGGCGGACCGGGCGGCGCAGCACGCGGCGGACCCGATGCCGGGCTTCACCCACCTGCAAACCGCCCAGCCGGTGACGTTCGGGCACCACCTGCTGGCCTATGTCGAGATGCTGCACCGCGACCGCGGGCGGCTGCGGGACGCCCGCGCGCGGCTCAACGAGTGCCCGCTGGGGTCGGCAGCGCTCGCCGGCACCTCGTTCCCGATCGACCGGGACGCCACGGCGGCGGCGCTGGGGTTCGACCGGCCGGCGGCCAACTCGCTGGATGCGGTGTCCGACCGGGACTTCGCGCTGGAGTTCCTCGCCGCCGCCGCCATCTGCGCCGTGCATCTCTCCCGGCTGGCGGAGGAGGTCGTGCTGTGGTGCTCGGCGCCGTTCGGCTTCGTGCGGCTGTCGGACGCGTTCACCACGGGGTCCTCCATCATGCCGCAGAAGCGCAACCCGGACGCGGCGGAGCTGGCGCGGGCCAAGACCGGGCGGGTGGTGGGCGCCCTGGTGGCGCTGCTGACGGTGATGAAGGGCTTGCCGCTCGCCTACGCCAAGGACACGCAGGAGGACAAGGAGCCGGTGTTCGACGCCGCCGACGCGCTGGCGCTGAGCCTGGCCGCGATGACCGGCATGGTGCGGGACCTGGCCCCGGACACGGCACGGATGCGGGCCATGGCGGGCAGCGGGCACGCCACCGCGACCGACCTGGCCGACTGGCTAGTGCGGGTGCTGCGCCTGCCATTCCGCACCGCCCACCACGTCACCGGGCGGCTGGTGGCGCGGGCGGAGGCGCTGGGCACGGACCTGGCCGGGCTGAGCCTGGCCGAGATGCAGGCGGAGGAGCCCGGCATCACCGCCGCCCTGTTCGAGGTGCTGACGGTGGACGCGTCCGTGGCGTCGCGCACCAGCTATGGCGGCACCGCGCCCGGCAACGTGGCGCAGCAGGCCGCGCGCTGGCAGGCGGCGCTGGCATGAGGGCCGTCGTGGCGTTGGCCGTGGCGCTGGCGCTGGCCGGGTGCGGCAAGAAAGGCATCCCCGACGCGCCGGGGCCGGCCGACCAGATCACTTACCCACGGTCCTACCCGACGCACTAAGGGCAGGGCGCTGCCCTGCACCCGCAAGGGGACGAAGTCCCCTTGACCCCTGGTATTGTAACAGGTGTCCAGAGGACTTCGTCCTCTGGTGAGGTTTGGGGCAAAGCCCCAATCTTACTCCTATTCCTGCTCGCCGTTCAGCTGGACCCCCAGGCTCGCCAAGTCATCCCAGAACCCCGGATATGTCTTCGCCACGCAACCCGGGTCCAGGATGGTCACCCCCGGCGCCCGCAACCCCATCAGGGCCATGCTCATGGCGATCCGGTGGTCGGAGTACGTGGCGATGCGCGCTGGCCGAAACCCGGCGGCCGACGCCGGGGTCACCACCAAGTCGTCGCCATGCTCGACCGCCAGACCGGGCGAGAGGCGGGACAGCTCGGTCGCCATCGCCGCGGTCCGGTCGCATTCCTTGACCCGCAGGTTGGCGATGCCGGTGAAGCGGACCGGGCCCTCGTTGAAAGCGGCCAGCGCCGCCAGGGTGGGCACGGCGTCCTGCATCTGCGCCCCGTCGATCACCGGGGGCATGTGCGGGAACGAGCGGATCAGCGCGTGGGCGGCCGCGTCCGGCTGCGTGAAGGCGTTGGGGGGCGTGCCGATGTCGATGTCGCCGCCGGTCAGCGCCGCCGCCGCCCACAGGTAGGTGGCGGCCGAGGCGTCGGGCTCCACGGACAAGGTGGCGGCACGGTAGCCGCCAGGCTGCACCCGCCAGGCGCCCTCGCCGAGCGGCTCCACCACCGCGCCGAAGCTGCGCATCACCGCGAGCGTGAGGTCGATGTAGCCGCGCGCGCCGATCGCGGGGCCGGCCAGGGCGACGCGGACCGGCCGCCGGCCGCACGCCGCCACCATCAGCAGCGCCGAGGCATACTGGCTCGACAACCCGGCATCGATCGCCACCGCCTCGCCGTCGAAGCCGCCGCGCCCCTGCACAGTGACGGGGGGGCACCCGGTCGGGGCCTCGACCACGGCGCCCAGGGCGCGCAGCCCGGCCAGCAGCGGCGCGATCGGGCGGCGCTGCATGTGCGCGTCCCCCGTGACCACCACGGGGCCGTCCGCCAGGATGGCGGCGGCGGTCAGGAACCGCGTGGCGGTGCCGGCATTGCCCAGGAACAGCGGCGCTCCAGGCGCGCGCAGGCGGCCGGCGCCGGCGACGGCGAAGACCGTGGGCTCTGGCTGCTCGACCGCCACGCCCATCTGCCGCAGCGCCACGGCCATGTGCCGCGTGTCGTCGCTCACCAGCGCCCCGGTCAGCCGGCTGGCGCCCCGGGCCAGGGCCGCCAGCAGCAGCGCCCGGTTGGTGATGCTCTTGGAGCCCGGCGGCGACACGGCGCCGCGCAGCGGGTGGCCGGGCGGCACGATGGTCAGGGCGGATGCCATGCTGGGGTCCCTCGCCGTCAGGCCGCTCGCGCCGTGGCGATGAAGCGGCGGATCAGCGCCGGGTCCTTCACGCCGCGCGCGCGCTCCACGCCCGAGGAGACATCCACCGCCGGCGCGCCGGTGGCCCGGACCGCCGCCGCCACGGTGTCCGGGGTCAGCCCGCCCGCCAGCATCCACGGGTAGGGCGGGCGGAACCCGGCGAGCATGGACCAGTCCAGGGCGATGCCGTTGCCTCCCGGCAGGATCGACCCGGGGCCGGGCTTGGGCTCGATCAGCAGCAGCGAGGCAGCGCCGGGCGCGTGCGGCAGCTGGCCGGCATCGCCGATGCCGAGCGCGTGCCAGGCGGGCACGCCGAACCGCTGCACGATGGCGGCGACCCGCTCGGCGCTGGCGTAGAGCTGCAGCGCGTCGAGCGCCACCGCGTCCAGCACGCGGGCGATGGCGGCGTCATCCGGCTCGACGAACAGGCCGACGCGGCTGGGACCGCCCCCAGGACCGTCCTTGGGGCCACCCTGGGCGCGGCCGGACAGCGTGGCCGCCGCACCCGGCGTCACGGCGCGCGGGGAGGCCGGAAAGAACACGAAACCGATCCAGTCCGCCCCCGCCTCGGCCGCCGCATCGAACGCGGCCGGGTCGTTGATGCCGCAAATCTTGGTCCTGGTCATGGCGTCGCCCTTCGGCGCGGGTGGGTCGGGCATGGCAGGCGGCCGCCGCTGGAGCCGGGTGGTCTCACGCGGCCCAGATGGGCTCCTTCAGCCGGGCCACGAACGCGGCATGGGCGGCGAGCTCGGCGTCGTTCGGCATCATGGGCCGCGGCGTGCGCCCCTCGGCCGCCTGGTACACCACGGCTTGCAGGGTGGCCCCGCCCTCGGCGGCCAGCGACAAGCCGCGCTGCCGGCCTCCCGTCAGCTCGATGTACACCTCGGCCAGCAGGCGGCAGTCCAGCAGGGCGTTGTGGCTGGTGCGCTCCGACAGGTCGATGCCGAAGCGGCGGCACAGCGCGTCCAGGCTGTTCGGCAGGCCGGGGAAGCGCTTGCGGGCCAGCTCCAGCGTGTCGATCTTGCGCGACAGGCTGACGGAGGGCCGCCCCAGCCGGGCCAGCTCCGCGTTGAGGAAACTGAAGTCGAAGGTGGCGTTGTGCGCCACCAGCGGGTCGTCGCCGATGAAGGCCAGCAGCTCGTCCACGATGGCGCCGAAGCGCGGCTTGCCTTGCAGGTCGGACCGGGTGAGGCCGTGCACGCGGGTGGCGTCCGGATGGATGTCCCGGTCGGGGTCCACCAGGTGGTGGAACGTCCTGCCGGTCGGCAGGTCGCGCAGCAGCTCCAGGGCGGCGAACTCGATGACGCGGTCCCCGGTCAGCGGGTCGAGCCCGGTGGTCTCGGTGTCGAACAGGACGGAGCGGCTCATGTCTTAGTGATCCTTGGGCCGCAGCGATGTGATGAAGCGGCGCAGCCGGCGCAAGGCCGCGTGGCGGGACAGCCCCGTGCGGACCACCAGGTGGGCGTGGCGGCGCTTCTGCGCATCGGGCATCTGGCGGGCGATGACGCCGGCCGCCTGCGCGTCCGTCATGCCGCGGCGGCGGCGCACCCGCGCCAGCTGCACGGCGCGGGGCGCCGAGACCACCACCACCGTGTCCACCCGCGCGGCGCCGCCGGTTTCCAGCAGCAGCGGCACGTCCAGCACCGCGGCCCGCGCGCCCGAGCGGCGGGCGCGGGCCAGGAAGGCGCGCTCCATGGCCCGCACCCGGGGGTGCAGGATGGCCTCCAGCCGGCGCATGGCCGGCTCGTGGTCCAGCACGGCGGCGCGCAGCCGGGCGCGGTCGAGCACGCCTGCGGCGACCGTGCCGGGGAACGCCGCGGCGATGGCCGGCAGCGCCGCGCCGCCAGGCGCTTGCAGGCGGTGGACGGCGGCGTCCGCGTCGAACACCGGGATGCGGGCGCGGCGGAACGCGGCGGCGGCGGTGGACTTGCCCATGCCGATGCCGCCGGTCAGGCCGATGACTTTCATAGCGAGGCGGCCACCAGGTCGTGCAACGCCGGGTCCACGGCGGGGGTAACGCCGAACCAGGCGGCGAAGCCGGGCACCGCCTGATGCAGCAGCATCCCGAGCCCGCCCACCGTCCGCAGCCCGCGCGCCTCCGCCGCTTCCAGCAGGGGGGTGCGCAGGGGGGCATAGACGATGTCGCACACCGTGAGGCTGGGCGGGGCGTCGGACAGGTCCAGGTCCAGGGGGGGCTGGCCCTGCATGCCGAGGCTGGTGGCGTTCACCAGCAGGCCGCAGCCGCCCAGGGCGGGCCGGGCGCTCCATTCGGCCACCCGCAGCCCTGGCAGCGCCGCCGCCAGGCTGGCCGCCCGGGCGGGGCTGCGATTGGCGACCGTCACCGGCGCGCCGGCCGCCAGCAGCGCGGCGGCGA
>CAXSAX010000046.1:0-24139 GCA_964235495.1 uncultured Acetobacteraceae bacterium
CACGCTCGCTGCTACCGTCATCTTCTGACTGAAGAAATGAGTCCTGACCCTAGAATCATGGCTCGGCCCGCTCGCGCCAAGAAACGGGAGCGGCCGGGATATGGTTGGCAAGGCTTGCGTGCCCGGCGACGCGCGCGTCCATTTGCTGCGCTGTTACTTGTACTTGGCCATGAAGAATTGCGGGTCGTTCACGCCGCCCCAGCAATGCGACTGCTGCATGTAGCCGGAAAGCTCTTTGGCCATGCCGTCGAGCCCGGCCTTGACCGCGACCTGGCTCAACTCGATGCGCGAGCCCCAGTCGGAGGCGATGTCCGAGAAGCGCGGGTAGCACTGCACCTGCGGACGCCAATCCGGCACGCTCGCGGTCTTCCAGGTGGCCACCATGGGCTGCAGCACGGGGAACTTCGCCTGCACCGCCGGGTCCTCGTCCACGCTGGCGCGGGCGATCACCGCACCGTTCTCGATCAGCGGGCGCCCCATCTCCTTGGAGGTGAGCCACTGGATGAACAGCCAGCCCGCTTCCTGCTGCTTAGGCGAAACCTGGGCGCTGATCTCGTAGCCGAAGCCGCCGAACGCGGCGTAGTCGCCGTCCGGGCCCTTGGGTTCGGGAGCCACGCCGAGGTCGGCGGCGATCGGCGACTGGATCAACGTCGAGTAGAACGCCGACCATTCCGTGATCATCGCCACTCGGCCCTGCGCCAGCTCTTGCACCACCTGCGAATGGTCGTCGGACACGATGCCTGGCGGCATGATGGGCAACAAGGACTGGCGGAACGCCATGCCGTTCTGCGCGCCCTGCTCGTTGACAAGGATTTTCTTGGTGGACGGATCGAGGAAGCGCCCGCCCCAAGGCCACAGGAAACGGGCGAAGGCGTCGGCCGTCTACGTCTCGCCGCGCGCCGATTGCAGGGCGTAGCCGAACACGCCCTTGCTCTTGTCAGTCAGCTTGGGGCCATAGACTTTCGCCAGCTCATCCCAGGTTGCGGGGGGTCCGTCGAAGCCGGCGGCTTTCAGCATGGCCTTGTTGTAGTACAGCAGCCCCGCGTAGTTGTCGAAGGGCATGGCGAACAGGTGGTCGGCCCAGGTGAAGCTCGCGAGCCAGATCGGGTAGAAGTCGTGCTGGTCGAGCGCCGGGTCGGCGATCTTGTCGTTCTTCATGAATGTGTCGAGCGGCGCCACCCACTTGGACCCGGCAAACGTCGCAGCCCATACGCCGTCGGACAGGATGACGTCGAACTGCTTGCTGTTGGAGACGAAGTTGAGGGTGATCTCCTTGAGCGTGTTCTCGTACGGGAACACCGTCCAGTTGACCTTGATGCCGGTCGCCTGCTCGAACTCGGGGGTCAGCTTCTTGGCGGCGGCGTAGCTCGGACGGTCAAGGCCCACCACCATGATGGTCTGGCCTTTGTAAGGTGCTGCGGCGCTTGGCAAATCCCAAGCATGGGCGCTGCCTGCCATAGTCACCATCACACATGCCGCAAGCGATATCCCTCGTACCTTCATAACTGTTCCTTCCTGCTTCTGCGCCGCTTGCTTGGCAGCACGTTCTTGTGGTTGACTTGACTTTAGTCTGTCAGAAAAACGCTCGTCAATTGCAAATCTCTTGAAGCTGAGGATCAACCATGGCCGGCATTCATATCAACAACGTCGTGAAATCCTACGGCGAGGTTCCGGTGCTGCGCGGGGTCAGCGTGACGGTTGCAGACGGTGAGTTCGTGGTGCTCGTCGGTCCCTCGGGCTGCGGCAAGACCACCTTGCTGCGCACCATCGCCGGCTTCGAGCGGCCCGGCAGCGGCCAGGTGCTGATCGACGAGGACGATGTCACCCGCTGGCACCCGGCGCGGCGCGGCGTCGCCATGGTGTTCCAGTCCTACGCGCTGTACCCGCACATGACTGTGCGCGAGAACATCGCCTTCGGCCTTAAGATCGCCCGGATGCCCGCAGCCCAGATCGAGGAGCGGGTGCAGGAAGCCACCGCCGTGCTGCAAATCGGCCACCTGCTGGCCCGACGCCCGCGCGAGCTCTCCGGCGGGCAGCGCCAGCGCGTCGCCATCGGCCGCGCCATCGTGCGCCACCCCCGGGTGTTCCTGTTCGACGAGCCGCTCAGCAACCTCGATGCCGAATTGCGCGTGCAGATGCGCGTCGAGCTCGTCAAGCTGCACGAACGGCTGGGCGCCACCATGATCTACGTGACGCATGACCAGGTAGAAGCGATGACGATGGCCGACCGCATCGTCGTGCTGAACAAGGGCATCGTCGAGCAGGCCGGCACGCCGCTGGAGCTGTACGATCGGCCGCGCAACCGGTTCGTGGCGGGTTTCCTCGGCTCGCCGCGGATGAACTTTCTGGACGTGACGCTGGCGGCGACGGCGGCCGGCGATGTCCTGGTCAACTTGCCCGGCGGCGGCACGTTGCGCGTGCCGGCGGAGGCGGCCGACCTCGCTCCCGGTGCGCCGCTGGTGCTCGGCGTGCGGCCCGAATGCATCTCGGTGGGCGGCCCAGGGGACGCGCACCTGCCTGCCCTTGCCGAGGTGGTCGAGCACCTGGGCAGCGACGTCGTGGCGCACCTGCGCCTGGATGCCGGGCCGAGCTTGCAGGTCGAGCTGGACGGGCGCGACCCGGTGCGCCGCGGGGCCGCCGTGCAGGCCGGGTTGCGGGGCGACGCCTGCTACCTGTTCGACGCGAAAGGCGCCTGCCTGCAGGCCCTGCCCTCCCGGCCGGTGGCCGCCTGAGGGCGCAGTGGGGCGCCTTGTCCTGAGCGGCGTCCTGTTCAGGCGCATGGCATGGTCGTATCCTCCAACCGCCAGCCTGACATATGCCAATTTCCACTGTCAATTGACTCACAGGTCAGCGAGGCTCGGGGCTTTGCCCGAACCCGGTCAGAGGACGCCGTCTCCTTGCGGGCCTCATGCAGCCTGCAAAGGAAGCGTGGCGGTGTAGAGCGCGGCTTGCCGCACCGATAGCCGCTCCCAGGTCGCAGCCGCAGCCGTCGCCGCCTCCGGCAGCAACCGGCCGGACACCTGGGTCATGGCGGCGGCGGCCTTGCTCATGGAGGCATGCCAGCCCGCCCCCGTGGCGGCGATGATGGCGGCGCCGAGGCAGGATGCCTCGTTGGACAGGCTGCGGCAGGTCGGCACGCCGACGGAGTCCGCGATCATCTGCAGCCACAGTCCGCTCTCCGCGCCGCCGCCGATCGCCAGAATCTCGTCCGTCGCGAGCCCAGCGTCGCGCATGGCGTGGATGGCGCGGGCGGCCTCCAGCGTCAGCGCCTCCAGGGCGGCGCGGTAGAGGTGCGCCGCCGTGTGGTGTGGGCCGAGCCCGGTCACCGTGGCCCGCGCGTCGGGGTTCCAGTGCGGGTCCATGCAGCCCGTCAGATAGGGGCACACGAGCAGCCCTTCCGCGCCGATCGGGATGGCGGCGGCGGCGGCTTCCAGCCGCTTGAAGACGCCGGGGTCTTGCCGCCCGCCGGCGAAGGTATCGACGACGTAGTTCAGGAAGAACCCGCCGGCGCGCTGGGCGTGCTCGAGGAAGTAGCCTCCGGTCGGCGAGAGGATCGTGCGCCATTGCGAGCTGAGCACGGGGCTGGGCGACCACGCCCCGGCCACGATCGCCGTGCCGAGGTTCAAGTATACGGTGCCGGGCCGCATGGCGTTGACGCCCAGGCCCGCGCACTGCCCGTCGCCGCCGCCGGCGAACACGGGGGTGCCCGCCCGCAGCCCGGTCTGCGCGGCGGCGGCGGCGGTGACGCGGCCGATCAGGGCGCCGGGCGGCACGGCGGGGGGCAGCTTGCCGAGGGGGATGCGCAGGTGATCGAGCAGCGGCAGCGACCACCGCTTCTGCTGGATGTCGAACAGGCCGAAGGCGTCGGCGCTGGTGAAGCTGGCGGTCGCCGTGCCGGTCAGCCGCAGGGCCAGGAAGCCGTGCACGTCCACGATGGCGCGGGCGCGCTCCAGCAGCCCGGGCTGGCGCCGGGCCAGCCAGTGCAGTCGGTAGATGACGGGGATCACGTCCACGGGGCGGCCGGAGATGGCGTGCAGCCGCTCGGCGCCGAAGCTGTCCGCCAGCTCGCGGTAGGTGCTGGCCACCCGGTTGTCGAGCCAGGTGATCGCCGGGCCGAGCGGATGTCCGTCGTCGTCGAGCAGCGCCACCGTTTCGCGCTGGTTGGAGATGGCGATGCCCTCGACGGCCGCCGGGTCCACTGCCGTGGTGAGGGTGCGCAACGCCGTGCAGGTTGCGTCCCACCACTCGTTGGCGTCCTGCTCGGCGTAGCCCGGCTGCGGCTGGCGCAGCGCCAGGGGGGCGCGGCCCTCGGCGGCGGGCTGCCCCTCCCGGGTCCAGGCGATCGCCTTGACCGACTGGGTCGAGGCGTCGATGCCGATGACGGTGCCTCCTCCCAACGCTGCCCTCCCCTGTCGCGCCTTGCTAGCCGACCAGCCTGGTGGCCGTGTCCACGTCCGTCACGAAGTGGGTGGCGTAGCCGCCCGCCAGTGCCGCGCGGATGGCGTCCCGCTTGGCCGCACCGCCGGCGACGCAGATTCGCACCGGCGCGGCCCTCAGCTCGTCGAGCGTCAGCCCGATCATGCGGCGGTCCAGTTCGCCCGCCACCGGTTGGCCATCGGCGTCGATGAACCGGCCGATGATGGCGGCCACGCCGCCGGCCGCCGCGTAGCGCGCGACGGTCTCGGCGGAGGCGAAGCCGGATTTGCGGATGGTGCTGGCGCTTCCGAGGTCGCCCACGCCGAACAGCAGGCGGGTGGCGGAGCGGATCAGCTCGAACTGGTGGACCAGCATAGGCTCCGCCATGAGCCGGTCACGCAGGTCGGCGCTGGACAGCAGGGCGGGCGCCAGCAGGTTCACGCAGCGCCCGCCCAGCCGGCCCGACAGCAGGGAGGTGCACAGCTCGGGCGAGAAATCCTCCGACCCGGTCGAGCTGCCGGCGACCTGGACCACCGTCAACCGCGACACCGGCTCGGGCGGCACGATCGCTCGTGCCGCCGCCAGCACAGTGCGCCCCCAGGCGACCCCGATCACGTCGCCGGGGCGCAGCTGGTCGCCGAGCAGGGAGGCGGCGGCCTCGCCCAGGCGGTCCACCAGGCTGGCGGCGCTGCGGCTCGGGATCACCATCGCCTCCGCGAGGCCGAACCGGCGGGCTAGGGCGCGGGCCAGGCTGGTGCGGGCCACAAGATCGGTGCGCAGCCGGATGGTGACCACGCCGCGCTCGCGCGCCTGCTGCAGCAGAGTGACAATGGTCGCGCGGGACACGTTCATCACCTTGGCCACGTCGTTCTGGTTGAGCTGGTCGGCGTAGTAGAGCCAGGCTGCCCATACCACGTCGTCGTCGAAGGCGGCCGGGGTGCGCGTCGGCGCGTCGGCCGGGCGCGTAGGAAAGCCGACGACTCCGGCGGGGCAGGCAACTTTCGACATGGCGCGAATGAGCATTCGCCGTTTCGCCGCTGTCAAGCATGCAGCCCGGCTGATTGACGAAAGTCACGGGGTGCTGTCTATCGTTGGGAATAAACAAACGGGTGCGACGGGCATGCAGGGCGAGGCCGAGACACCAGAGTGTGGCTGGACCGCCCTGATCGACGACATCCTGGCGGGGCGCTGGACCGACCCGGAAACCGGCCGCGTGGCGGAGGTTCCTTACGACAGGATCGTTATTGCCGAGTCGCTGGCAGGGCGGGAGGCCGACCTGGTCGCCGGCCTCAAGCTGGGACCCCGGCTGGCCGTCGTGGCCGACCGTGCCACCCATGCGGCCATGGGCGCGCGCGTCGCCGCCGCCCTGGAGCCGCTCGGCCCCGTCGATACGGTGATCCTGGAGCACCCCCACGCCGACATGGCCGCCGTGCGCAGCCTGGCCGAGCAGCTGAAGGATGCCGACGGCGTGGTGGCGGTGGGATCGGGCACGATTAACGACCTGTGCAAGTACGTGACCGGGCTGGACGGCCGCCGCTACTGCGTGTTCGGCACGGCGGCGTCGATGAACGGCTACACTTCCACTACCGCCTCGATCACGCTCGACAGCGGCCTCAAGGTGTCGCTGCCGTCCCACGCGCCGTCCGGCTGCTTCGTGGACCTGGCGGTGTCCGCCGCGGCGCCGGCCTACCTCGCGGCGGCGGGATTCGGGGACTGCCTGGTCCGCTCGGTGGCGCAGGTTGATTGGTGGATGAGCCACCGGGTGCTCGGCACCCCTTACTTCGAAATTCCCTACACCTTGCAGAAGGCTGACGAGGTCCTTCTTAACCGCCGCGCGGCGGGCCTGCCGCGCGGCGACGTGTCGGCGCACGGCTACCTGCACCGCGTGCTGACCCTGTGCGGCCTCGGCATCTCATTCACCGGCATGTCGAACCACGGCTCGATGGGCGAGCATCAAATTTCTCACTACATCGACTGCTTCGCCGGCGCCCGCCATCCCGGCACGCTGCACGGGCAGCAGGTGGGCGTGGCGTCGCTGACCATGGCGCGGCTGCAGCAACAGATGCTGGCCGACCCGCGCCCGCCTGTCATCCTGCCGACCCGGGTCGATCCCGACGGCATGGCGCGGCGCATGGGGCCGGACGTCGCGGCCCAGTGCCTGGCCGAGTTCCGCGCCAAGGCGTTCGACGAGGCGGGGGCCGACCAGTTCAACGCCCGCCTGGCCGCGCTGTGGCCGGCGCTGCGCCGGGAGTTGTCCCGGTTCATCATTCCCGTAGACGAGATGCAGCGCCTGCTGGCGGCGGCGGGCGGCCCGCTGACGGCGGCGGACCTCGGCCTCGACGCCGGGTTCTACCGGGAAGCTGTGGTGCACTGCCGCGAGATGCGCAACCGCTTCTCGTTCCTCGACATCGCCGCCGACGCCCGGACGCTCGACTCCTTCGCGGCCGAGGAGGGCTGAGCGATGCGGCCCCTGTCCGACATGCCCGCCGCGGCGGCCGCGTCCGTCCGCGCCGTGTTCGCCGACATCGACGACACCATTACCCATGAGGGCCGGTTGCCGGCGCGCGCCTACCAGGCGCTTGAGGACCTGCACGCAGCCGGCCTGTCGGTGGTGCCCGTCACCGGCCGGCCGGCCGGCTGGTGCGACATGATCGCGCGGTTCTGGCCGGTGAACGGCGTGGTAGGTGAGAACGGCGCGTTCTACTTCGCCTACGACCACGGCGCCCGGCGCATGCGCCGGGTGTTCGCCGCCCCGGGCCCCGAGCGCCGCGCCAATCGCGAGCGCCTGGACCGGGTGCGCGACCGGGTGCTGGCCGAGGTGCCCGGCGCCGCCGTGGCCGGCGACCAGATGTATCGCGAGGCCGACCTGGCGATCGATTTCCGCGAGGACGTGCCGCCGCTCCCCAAGGACGCAGTTGCGCGCATCTGCGCCATCTTCGCGCAGGAGGGGGCCACGGCCAAGGTGTCGTCCATCCACGTCAATGGCTGGTTCGGGCAGTACGACAAGCTCACCATGGCGCGCCGCTTCACCGAAGAGGTTCTCGGGTTCGATCTCGACTTGGACAAGCGCCGCGTCCTCTATGTCGGCGACAGCCCCAACGATGCTCCCATGTTCGGCTTTTTCCCGCTCGCCTGCGGGGTCGCCAACGTGCTGCGCTTCCGCAGCGAGATGGAAGCCGAACCGGCCTACGTGGCGGCTTCGGAAGGCGGCCCGGGTTTCGTGGAGGTGGCCGAGCACATCCTGGCGGCACGACGAGCCAGCCAGCCGGCGGAGCCGGGCGGGATCGCAGGCTGAGCGCCGCTCGGGACCCGGGCCGGCAACGGCTCCGGCTGGGCGCCGCCGGCCCATGGCTCAGCCCGCCTCGATCGGCGCCTTGGTGAGCACCCAGCAACTCACGGCGCATCCCGCCGCGACAACGGCCGCGGTGAGCAGGGCGGGCGCGAACGACCCCGTGGCCTGCACCAGCCCACCCGTGGCCAGCGGCGCGAGCGATCCGCCGATCGAGCCGCCGATGTTGGCCATCGCTTCGACGGTGGCGATCAGTGCCACGGGCGCCAGGCTCGCTGCCAAGGCCCAGCCGCAGGTCGTGGCCAGGTTCGCGCTGAACAGCGCTGCCGCCACGCAGGCGAGCGCCAGGGCCGCGTTGCCCGACACTGCGGCGGCCGCGCTGCATGCCCCCGCGACGAGCAGCCCGGCGACCAAAGGGCCCTGGCGCGCGGCTCGCTCCCCCCAGCGCCGAGAGAGCCGGTCGGAGAGGAACCCGCCGGCGACCGCGCCGAGGAAGCCGGCGAACTGCGGCGGCGCGGACCAGAGCGCGGCCTGTTCGGGCGGCATGTGCCAGCGCCCCGCGAGGTAGCCGGGCAGCCAGGTCACATAAAGCCAGGTGATGTAAACCGTGCCGCCGAAGCCGAGCAGCAAGCCCCAGACAGACCGTTGGCGAAAGAGCCGGGCCCATTGCGCAGGCCCGGCGATAGTGGGAGCCGCGCCGGCCGGCACGGCGAGGTCGCGGTAGATCAAGGCCCAGGCGAACGCCAGCAGCAGCCCCGCCGCGCCCAGCGCCACGAAGCTCGCACGCCAGCCTGCCACCAGGATCAAGGGCGTCAGCACCAGCGGCGCGAGGGCCGGGCCGAGCGAGGCGGAGGCGTTCAGCAGGCCCATCGGCACGGCCCGCTCCGACGGCGCGAACCGGTCGGCGCACACCCGGGCGCCGCCGACGAACATGGGCGCCTCGCCCAAGCCGAGCGCCACGCGGGCCGCGATGAACTGCGGCAACGACCCGACCAGGCCACTGGCCGCCTGGACCACGGACCATGCTGCCAGGCCGGCGGCCAGGGCGGTGCGGGCCCCGAGCCGGTCCACCAGGCTGCCGGCCGGCAATTGCGCGACCGCGTAGCTCCAGGCGAAGGCCGACAGCAGCAGGCCGGCTTCCCCGGCGGACAGGTGCAGCTCATCCTGGATCACGGGGAGCGCGATCGAGACGGCCGACCGATCGATGAAGTTCACGCACCCGGCGAGCACCAGCAAGCCGACGGCGACCTGGCGGCCCGCGGGCAGCGGGAGGCGTGGCGACGACCGGGTCAAGCTGAAGCGCCGCGTACCCAGGCCATCCTCATGCGACGCGTCATGCCTGCCTGCTTGATGAGGACGCGATGGCAGCAGGCCGTTTGATTGCCACGTCACGAGCTTCCCGGAGCGGTGAGTGCCGGGCTTAGCGGAACAGAAGCGGCCAGCTCAAGGCGTGCTGGAACCCGGTGGGCGCAAAACAGGTCGGTAAGCGGATCGGCGAAGCCGGTGCCGAACAGCGCGACCGCAACATGGTTCGGGCCGTGGTAAGGCCGCCACTGCCCCAGCGTTGGAGGCCTGACCGACTCAGGCCGAGAGCAGTGACCTGACCCTCTAGGAGTGAGCCACTGGTTATGTATGGCCAGCGGGCCCACGGAGGGTGGAATGGCGAGGAAGCGAAACGCGCCGGAGGGGATCGTGGGCAAGCTGTGGCAGGTCGAGGTCCTGGTAGGCCAGGGCAAGCCGGTGGCGGAAGCGATCCGGGCGATCGGCGTGACGGAGCCGACGTACTACCGCTGGCGTGCCGAAGCTGGACCAGGTGCGTCGCCTGAAGCAGCTGGAGCAGGAGAACGGCCGTCTGCGCCGGGCGGTGTCGGACCTGATGCTGGAGAAGCTGATCCTGAAGGAGACCGCAGCGGGAAACTACTGAGCGCCGCCTGTCGTCGCGCTGCCGTGGACCATGTCACGGCGGAGCTGGGCGTCTCGCAGCGCCTTGCCTGCAAGGTGCTGGACCAGCACCGTTCCACGCAGCGCAAGGCACCAAGCAGACCCGGCGACGAAGCGACGCTGATCCAGGCGATCGTCGATCTCGCGACGCGGTATGAGCGCTACGGCTACCGGCGGATCACAGCTCTGCTGCATGTTGAGGCCTGGGCGTGCAACCACAAGCGAGTGGAGCGGATCTGGCGCACCGAGGGCCTGAAAGTGCCGCAGCGACAGCCGAAGCGCGGGCGTCTGTGGCTGAACGACGGCTCGTGCCTGCGGCTGCGGCCGCAGCACGCCAACCACGTGTGGGCCTACGATTTTGTAGAAGACCGCACACGCGAGGGCCGCAAGGTTCGCACCCTCAATGTCGTCGAACCAAGTGGTTCGCCGGACGTGGATGAGTTCAGCCGCGAATGCCTGGCAATCCGGGTGGGCCGCAAGCTGGGCTCGACGGAGGTGCCGGGTGCGAGAGCATCCAGCGGGATCGACGTGTTGACGGATCTGTTTATCACCCGTGGCACACCAGCCACCATCCGCTCGGATAACGGGCCGGAGTTCATCGCCACGGCGGTCAAGGATTGCATCACCGGGCTTGGCGGCAAGCCGGCATACATTAAGCCGGGCAATCCGTAGGAGAACGGCTATGTGGAAAGCTTCAACGGCAAGTTCCGCGACCAGCTTCTGGCGTGTGAAGCGTTCAACACACTGGCCGAGGCCAAGGTCCTGATCGAGCAATGGCGTGTGCACTACAGCACGGTGCGCCCGCACAGCTCGCTGGGCTACCAGCCGCCGGCACCCGAGGTCGTCCTGCCAAAGGTGCCAGCACTCGTGTCTCCGCCAGGTCCGACCGGATCAGCCGCGGCTCTGAGCATCACGATGAACTAAGATTTCACCTGGATCACTCGGTGGGGGCTGGTCAATCAGTTTCCCCGGCGATCCGACAGGTCGTGCAACCGTCGCCGCGAGTTCTCCTTCATCGACGTCGGCGTCCGCTTCAGCGCTCACACCCTGCTCCAGCCGCGTCTCGTCCGCCGCAAGGGCACTCGCATCCTGTTCGGTGATGCCGAAGCGCGCAGCCACGTTAGGCGCGAACTTCAGCAGGTCGGGACGAAGCCGCAGTAGGCTCAGATCCTTGGACTTGCCCTCCATCATGACATCAAAAACCAGGTTGTGAGCCATTTGCATGAATGTCGCAAACTCAAACGGGTTGGTGAAATCAGCATGCCCCGTCCAGATCGGGGGGCGAAGCACCGTCTTGATGCGCGCCGTGGCCTTTACCTGTGCCTTCAGCAACTCGCCTTTCCTGCCCTTCGCTGTTCCGGCCAGTGCGGCAGCGCGCTGTTTCGGGGTGATCTTCTGCTTGATCTCGCGCAACTCGGTTCGCGGCGAGGAGAAATGGATTTTGGGCCGAACGCCGGCCGGCCAGGATGCGACAAACCGCTCCAGCGTGTCGCGCATGTCCAGGCGCTCCGGATTGAGGCACCAAAAATGCTGATAGTCGAAGATCAGCCGGACCCCGGTGCGCTCGTGAATCCACAACACGTCGGTCGCAGAAAAGCGGATGTCGTCGTTTTCCAGCACCAATCGACGCCGAACGTGCTCGGGGCATTGCTCCCACCCCTTGATCCAACGGGCTCGGCTCGCCGGGTGATCATCATAGACCCCACCGACATGCGTGACCATCACGGCCTCGTCGTCCAGCTCCATGCGGTCGAGCATTTCCGCCTGGCTTGACAGGTCCCAGATGCTCTTGCGCGTCAACTCCGCGTCAGGGGCGTTCAGCAGGACGTATTGCGACGGGTGGAACGACAGCCGGACGCCGTAATCGCGTGCCTTCGCCCCGAAGGCGCGCAGCTCGGCGTCGCTTTCGGCCACCATGCCATGAAATTGGGGCATGTCCGGATGGGTCGCGTAAGGCGCGAGGTCGGATGACAGCCGATACATGTCGAGCTTCTCAGCCTTCAAGTAGTCGAGAATTTTGTCGACCAACTCCAGGGAACACTTAAGGTGCGGCTGCTTCTGCCACCGCCGGGTGTCCTGTGATTTCAGGTCTGGCCGACCCATCACCTTGACGGGGAACCCGAGCCGCAGGGGACGCTCGCTGCTTGTCATGACTCTACTTGAGTTTGGGGAAGGCCAAGGCCTGCGATGAAGTCGTTCCAATCGGCAACCGTTAGCGCCCCGCCCGTTGCTTGCGCGTGGCCATTGCCGTAGCGCCCGTCTGCATTGGCAGGGCGATGGTCGGCTAGGAAGGCAATAAGGTCGCGGCCGCTCGCCGAGCGGGCAGCGAAATGCACCCAACCAAGCCGGTAGCCGCTGTTGGCCGCGATCACGATCTTATCGCGCAGCCTGCCGCGCCATTGCTGGGCAATCAGCGGATGGATCTGACAGGGCGTGTGCAGCCGAATGAGCGCCACGTCCCCCACGAGGGTGGGCGCAGCGCGCTTGGCCTCGTCCATAGCCGCACGTACCTCCGCCTTGGCCGCGTGGAGCGCCAGCGCATCGGGGTCGCTGCCTTTGGTGATGTCTTTCGGTCCATCGGCACGCAGCAGAAGCCGCAGCGCTGGGGCCGCATCGGCCGCCGCGGTCCGGCGCGGCGCATTGACCAGCGAGGTCGCGTCGCGCAACGCCGTCTTGCCCCAGCGCGCATGTGCCGTTTCGAGTTCCGGGAAGCCGCGTTCCTCCGCCATGTCGCCGATCAGGCCAATAGCAGCGAGCCAGAGCAGGTCGGCTTGGTCGCCCAAGGCGCCAGCGGCCCACCAAGCCAGCAGTGCGGCCGTGGGCTCGGGATCCAGTCCGTTGCCGCTGATCGTGACAGCGGACGCCGGTTCGCCCGTCGGCACGTGGTGATCGATGACCAGGGTCGGGCACCCCGGCAAAACGGCATCCGGCCGTATGCCCAAATCGACAATCACCAGCCCGGCAGGGTCCAACGCGGAGATGCGCTGGCCTACCGCTGCGTCCCAGGGCGACTCTAGCTTACCGATTACCAGTGGCTGCACTGGCTTTCCTGCTGCCCGCAACGCCCGGACCAGGATGGCAGCCGCCGACAGGCCATCGGCGTCGAAATGGCTGAGAACGACCACCGGGCCGGCGCCGTCAAAGCCTGTAATGGCATCCGTCATCGCGCCCCGCGCTGCTGCGCGGACATCATCAGCCCGGAAAAGTCTTCCAATCATGGAGGCAACAACGACGGACCGACCTGCAAGCTCCATCACATCGGCGACGAGGTCGCACTTGTTAGTGCACAACCGTCATTGATCAGCGCCGTGCTAGCGAGGCCGGGAGCGGACCGACGGCTATGGAGTGGGAAGGAGGGAAAGCGGACATGCGCCGCGGATTGCCTACTGGCAGCCGTCAGTTCGGAAGCCGACATTCTACTCACTCGAACAGGTAATTGGGTCTGGCGGAGAATGGATTGGCTGTTTCACAGCACAGAGGCGCGGTAAGCGGATGTTCGCCCTGCTATGGCAAATCCGCCGCATCCGCCTGCTCACGGACTATACCGATAAACGCCCGGAGCGGCGCTGGAACCTGCCGTCGTCCTGAATAATAGAGATAGAACCGCGGTGCGATTGGACACCAGTCTTCCAGAACCCGTTCGAGAGTGCCGCGCGCGAGATGCTTAACGACGAGCTCCTCGAAAACGAAGGCCAGGCCGGCGCCGTCCAGCGCAGCCCGGATCATCAGTGCCGTGTCGTCGGCCACCAGCGGTCCGGCGACCTCCAGTTCCAGCGCTTCACCGTCGCGTTCGAACTCCCACGCATAGCGGGACCCGTTCGGGTACCGCCGTTCGATGCAACGGTGGCGTCCCAAATCGTGCGGCACCAGCGGACGTGCGCGGCTGGCGAAATACGAGGGGGCGCCGACGACGGCGAAGCGACGCGTCGGGCCGACCGGGAGTGCGATCATGCCCGGCGCCAGCCGGCGATCGCGGCGGATACCGGCATCGAACCCTTCGGCCACGATGTCGGCCAGGCCGTCGAAGCTGACCACTTCCAGCCTGATATCGGGGTAGGTTGACAGAAATCGACCGATTACCGGCTCGATGACCAGCGCGGTGGCGATCCGCGGAACGTTCAGGCGCAGCATTCCCGATGGCGTGCCGCTTGATGCGCGAGCACCGTCAAGCGCTTCCGCTACCTCCCCCAAGGCCGGGCCGATCCGCTCAAGCAGTTCGCGGCCTGCCTGGGTCAAGCCAACACTGCGGCTGGTGCGATGGAACAGGCGTACGCCGAGCATGTCCTCTAGCCCACGGATGACGTGGCTGAACGCCGATGCGCTGACCCCCCGTTCCAAGGCAGCTCGGCGGAAGCTGCCGTGACGTGCGACCGAGACAAACGCCTGCAAGGTGGCGAAGCTGGGATCATTTAACGATGAGTCGGGCTTCATCTGTGCATTGAGCTGATAGGCAATGTCCTCAGCAGTCGCAAGCGCCCACCTCGAACAGGGCGCCGCGCCACGTGCGGCGGAAAAGGAGAGCGACGATGGCGAAGCTGCTGCAGGTCGGGATCATAGGGGCAAATCCGGATGGCGGTTGGGCACGGGAGTCTCACATTCCCGCCCTGCAAGCCTTGCCTGGCTTGGAACTTGCGGCCGTCGCAGGGAGGACCCGGCAATCCGCCGATGTGGCCGCCCGCAGTTTCGGCATCGCCAAGGCCTATGGCGATGCTGCCGAGCTATTTCGCGATCCGGACATCGACTTGGTTACCATCGCTGTCACGCTGCCAGCCCATCGCGAGCTTCTGCTGGCCGCCCTGGAAGCGGGCAAGCACGTTTATTGCGAGTACCCGCTCGGGCTTGACGCTCAGGAAAGCCGGCGATTGGCACGGGCCGCGGAGGCGGTCGGGGTCCACGCCGCCATAGGCCTCCAGGCCCGGGCCAACCCGGCCGTACGCCAGGCGCAGGAGCTTCTGGCCGCCAACGCAATTGGGCGTCCGCTGACGGCCAGGATGGTTTCGACCACGGCCGGCTTCGGGCCCAACCCGGACAACGCAGTCGCCTACACTGAAAATCCCTCGAATGGTGTGAACGTCATTACCGTCCAAGCGGCCCATTCGACCGATCTTGCCATGGCGCTTCTGGGCGGCGTCGCCGCGTTCTCGGCGCTGGCAACCACCCAATTTCCAACCATCCGGATCGGGAACGGAGAGCCCCAGCCGCGGAAGACTTACGATCACCTGCTGGTTCAGGCTCGGCTTGCCAGCGGAGCGGCGCTCTCGGTCGAGGTCGCAGGAGGACGTCCGTTGGAAACGCCGTTCCTGTTCGAGATCATCGGAGATGTCGGCGTCATGATCTTGCAGGGCGGAGCGCCGCGGGGTTTCCAGTCGGGACGGCTGCGGTTGCTGGTCAACGGTGAAGTGCAGGCGGTGGATGAGGGAGAGCTGGTTTCCGTGTCCGATGCTGCACTGAACGTCGCCGCCACGTATGCCGCCTTCCGCGACGACATCGTCCGGGGAACGTCCACGGTCGCCGGCTTCCCACACGCGGCCCGCCTAGCGCAGTTCATCGAGGACGCGGTGTCCTCTTCGAATGCTGGCGAACGCAGGGAGAGTGGCAATTGGCCGTCTGCCTGAGCTGGGCCGGGAGTCGGACGGGAGATAGCGAGAAGCGAACATTCGCTGCCGGTTGCCCGCTGGCAGCTTTCAGCCAAAACCTGTCATTCGTGAGCGTCAGAGATGTAACCGCATTTGCTCCGGCGACGCTGTGCCCTCGCAGCGTCGGGCCCGTTCCGCCCGCGCGGTGAACAGCATGTCTTGGTTGTGCCCGTGCTGCCCGCCCAGCACCTGGTCGAGCTGGTCGTCATCCAACGCTTCCCAGCGCCGGCCGCGCAGCGAGCCGTGCGGCACCCGGACCAGCAGCGCCGGCTGCTCCGACCAGGCGAGCATTTGCTCCACGCTGGCCAACGCCAGCATGTCGCGCAGATGGTGCGCCGTCACGTAGGCGTCCGGGCCCGCCCGGTGCGCCGGCAGCCCGGCGGCACGGTCAAGGCCAGCTGGGCGACGCCAATAGCGCAGGCCCTGGTTAGAGTGCGTGGGCGCCTCTGGCCACAAGCGCAGAGCGCACTTCCAGGTGCAGATCCAGCGCGCGTGCCCCGTCAGCCGCGGCAGGCACCAGCGCTGCTCGAACGCTGCCCGGTGCGCCGCCAGAACCCTCACGCCCTCGCCCCGCAACACGTCGGGCGCCGCCGCGTCCCAGGCCGGTGCGCCCACTACGTCCTCGTCCACGATGTGGTGTATTGCTGACGTGACGGCTGAGATGGGACAGCCCGGATTCACCAGCTTCGATCCGGGGCCGCCGCGCAACGTCCAGGCGCCGTCGGAGTCGGGCGTCAAGTCCTGCCAGCCCACCTCGACGACACCACCGTTGCTGAAGCTGTCGCCTGTGGTTTCCAGGTCGACGACGCGCAAGCGCACCGCAGGTGTTCCGGGCTGATCGGTCATGCCGCCTATATGGGCGACCCAGCCCTCATGCCATGGGGCGTATGGTCCAACTTGGACGACCTTGTTCTGGCGCTGGATGGCCGCGCGAGGCAAGGCCTACGCTGCCCAGGCGGAGATCATCCGTTGGAGCTATGACATTCGTGCTGATCGGCGGCACAACCGTCACAATCAAAGTGGCTCACCTGCGGCTGTGCCACAGCCGGATGGTGATCGACGCACGATCGTGCGTTTACGTTCTTGAAAGACATCTGCACGCGCGGCAACTACGACGACTCGTCCCGCGCGCTTCGCGTCGATCTCAAAGCGACAGTTGACGCGATCTTCGTCGGCCGCGAGCGGGCCTGTAATCGCCAGCTGCTGCAAATGTGCAGCCACGACCTGGTCGATCCCGTGGCCTGAACCCCGGCGTCGGGCTGGGAAAAGGGGCACGTCGAAAACCAAGTTGGCTTGCTACGGAAGCGACTCCTTAACCTTTGAATCTGGGTCAAGAGCTACGACGAGCGGAAAGCCGGGCTGCTGGACCGGATGAACTTTGTCGTGCTGGACAAGCTCGGCTACCTGCCATTCGCACAATCCAGCGGTCAGCTACTGGTTCACCTAGTCAGCCGCCTCTACAAGCAGAGCTCGGTAAGCGGCACCATCAACCTGACTTCTGGCAAGCTGAGATGCTTGCCTTGTCACCTGGACCGTTACCCACAAAGGCTCGTCTTGCCTGCACGAAATCCAGGAGAGTGTTAAATTGAAGGTCGTGGTGGGCCCGCAGGGGTTCGAACCCTGGACCACAAGATTAAAAGTCTCGTGCTCTACCAACTGAGCTACAGGCCCACAACCTCACCGCCTTAGCGTGACAGTATAGCAAACGTCAACAAATCAGGTATTTTCGTCAGCCATTAGTCGCATCTTGATGATCTTATCCGGATTGGTTACCGAGCCGCTGCTGCCAGCACCTTTCTTGAGTTGATCGATATACTCCATTCCGGATATGACTTGACCCCAAATGGTGTATTGTCCGTCGAGAAATGGTGCTGGTGCAAAGCAGATATAGAACTGGCTGTTAGCCGTATTCGGACTTTGCGTGCGCGCAGCGCCGACCGTGCCGCGTAGGAAATGCGCACTGTTGCTGAACTCGGCTGGAAGGTCTGGGTATTTGCTGCCGCCACTGCCCGTACCAGTAGGATCGCCACCCTGGGCCATGAAGCCGTCGATGACGCGGTGGAACACCGTGCCGTCGTAGAAATGCTCCGAACACAACAGTTTGACGCGTTCGACATGCTTGGGGGCTAGGTCCGGGCGCAAGCGAATGACAACCCGTCCACCCTTCACATCCAAGTAAACCGTGTTCTGTGGGTCAGGTGCAGGTTGCGCGTCGGCTGGGGCAGCTTCACTCATAAGGGTTCCAATCGCAATCGTTTGGAGAAAAGTGCGGCGTTGCATTAACACTCTCTTGGCAGGGGAAGTCAGGTCTGACGCACCCGTGACAAGGTGCGCTCGAGCGTGAGGGCGGGCACAAAGGTGGAGATGTCACCGCCTAGCCGTGCAATCTCCTTTACGAAGCGTGACGAAATGAATTGATGCGTCTCGCTCGCGGTCAGAAACACCGTCTCGACCGCCGGGTCCATCCGGTAGTTCATGCCTGCCATCTGGAACTCATAGTCGAAATCGCTTACGGCCCGCAGCCCCCGTACGATCACGCTCGCGCCATTCTGCCGGGCAAAGTCGATCAGCAGGCCGCTAAAGGTTGTGACTGATATGCTAGTTCCAGCACGTGCGGCAATCAGGTCAGTCTCCGCCTTGACGAGTTCCATACGCTCCGCCAGAGGGAACAACGGACCTTTGCCGTCATTGGCTGCAACACCCACCACCAGCCGATCTAAAATGCGTGCCGCCCGGGTAATGATATCCAAATGGCCATTGGTCACCGGGTCGAACGTCCCGGGATAAATCCCGGTGTGCCGATCGATCGGCAACTCCCGTAAATCAGCCAAGAGAGTCGTCTCCCGTGTCGGTATCGACAGCGCCGTCCAAGTTGTCAAGCACCGGTGCAGCATCCAGAACCAGATCATCCTCCAGCCCCGCCACCGCCTCAATGACCGGGAAGACGGCAGTCACATGCTCGTCTTCACTCACACGGAATAGCGTGACGCCTGTGGCCTGTCGCCCAGTAATGCGCACGCTGTCGCCACCGATGCGGATCAACCGGCCGACATTCGTCACCAACATCACGTCAGTGCCGGGCCGAACAGGTAGGGTGCCGACCACCTGCATGCCCTTGCGCCCGCCCAGCGTGATATTTGAAATGCCCTGGCCGCCGCGTCCAGTCACCCGGTAATCATACGCAGAAGATCGCTTGCCGAACCCGGCATTCGTCACCGTCAGCAACAGCTCTTCCCGGCGCTCCAATTCGTCCAACCGCTCGCCGCTGACCGGGCCGGACTCCTCCGTGGTGGCATCCTCGGCCTCCGCGTCGGCCTCCACGGAAACGTCCACCTCCTCGCCTTGGGCACGGCGGCGCGCCGCAGCTACGCGGAGGAAGGCAGCGCGCTCATGCACACTGGCCTCTACGTGCTGTAGCACGGACAAGCTGATCACCTCGTCGCCTGGCGCTAGCCGAATGCCGCGGACTCCTGCGCTATCCCGTCCGGCGAATACACGCACCACGTCGTCGCTTACGTGAAAGCGGATGCAACGTCCCCGCCGGGTTGCGAGTAGCACGTCATCGCCTTCGCGACAGGTCGCGACGCCGATCAAGTGATCGCCGTCGTCCAGCTTCATGGCAATCAACCCGGAAGAGCGGACGCGACCGAAGTCGGACAGCTTATTCCGCCGTACCCCGCCGCTTGCGGTGGCAAACAGCAGATGCAGGTTCTCCCAGAGCGCCTCGTCCTGCGGCAGCGGCAGCACAGTGGTGACTGTGTCACCTGCGAGGTCCGGCAGCAGATTGACCAGGGCGCGACCCTTGGCGGCGGGTTGCGCCTCCGGCAGGCGCCATACCTTTTCACGGAACGCCTTGCCGCCCGAGGAGAAAAACAGGACCCACTGGTGAGTGTGAGCGTTAAACGAGCGGGTAACGATGTCGTCCCCCCGCATTCCAGCCGCCGAGCGGCCTCGCCCCCCACGGACCTGCTGGCGGAAGGCGTCAAGCGAGGTTCGCTTGATGAATCCGTCCCGGGTCATGGTGACCACCATCTGGCCAGGCTCAATCAAGCTCTCATCATCCTGGTCGGCCACGGCGTCTACGATAGCGGTCATGCGAGGAGTGGCGATCTCCAGCCGCACAGCAGCCAGTTCTTCCCGCATCACTTCAAGTCGGCGGGGGCGGCTGCCTATAATTTCGAGAAGAGTGGTTATACGCTCAGCGACCTCATCCAGCTCGGCCTGGATCTTGTCGCGCTCCAGCCCAGTCAGCCGGGCCAAACGCAGTTCCAAAATGCCGCGGGCCTGCGCATCCGTTAGGTGCACGATCTGGCTAGAACCTGGGTTTTCAACCAGGTTGCCAACATCATCGATCAGCGCCAGCATCGGACCAATATCCCCGGCGGGCCAATGGCGGGCCATCAGTTCCACGCGCGCCGTAGCTGAGTCCGGACTGGCACGGATGATGCGGATCACATCATCAATGTTGGCGACAGCGATGGCCAGGCCTACCAGCAAATGAGCGCGTTCCCTTGCCTTGGCCAAGTCAAATCGGCTGCGGCGGAGGATGACCTCCTCACGAAACGCCACAAAAGCGGCCAGCGCATCCTTCAGCCCGAGAAGACGGGGACGGCCGCCATCCAAGGCTAGCATGTTGACGCTGAATTGGGTCTGCAGCTGCGTGAAGCGGTAAAGATGATTTAGCACCACCTCCGGTGTCGCATCCCGCTTAAGCTCTATCACGATGCGCATGCCGTCGCGATCGGATTCATCGCGCAAGTCGCTGATGCCCTCAACCTGTTTGGCCCGCACCAGTTCGGCAATGCGCTCGATCAGGGTATTTTTGTTGACCTGATAGGGAATTTCATGGACCACGATCGCATTGCGGTCTTTGCGGATTTCTTCGATCGACGCCTTGGCCCGCAAAGGAATGCCGCCACGCCCAGTTTCGAACGCTTGCCGGATGCCGGAGCGACCAAGAATAATGCCGCCAGTGGGAAAGTCCGGCCCAGGGACAATTCGCATCAATTCGTCAAGCGTGAGGTCGGGATTAGCGATCAGCGCCAGCGCAGCATCGATCACCTCACCCGCATTGTGGGTTGGAATGTTGGTCGCCATGCCCACGGCAATGCCACTGCCGCCGTTGACCAGCAGATTGGGAAATGCGGCGGGCAACACGCGCGGTTCCTCATCCTGCTCGTCGTAGTTCGGCTGAAAATCGACAGTGTCTTTATCAATGTCGGCCAGCATATGCATCGCGGCGCGAGACAAACGACTTTCCGTGTAACGCATAGCGGCCGGTGGATCACCGTCGATGGAGCCGAAGTTGCCTTGTCCGTCAATCAATGGCACGCGCAGGCTGAAGGGTTGCGCCATGCGGACCAGGGCATCGTAGATCGCTGAGTCGCCATGTGGATGATACTTGCCCATCACCTCACCCACGATGCGGGCAGACTTGCGATATGGCTTATCATGGGTGAAACCGCTCTCGTTCATCCCATAAAGGATTCGGCGGTGCACTGGCTTCAGGCCATCTCGCGCATCCGGCAAGGCCCGGCTGACGATGACGGACATGGCGTAATCAAGGTAGGAGCGGCGCATTTCCTCCTCAAGCATGACCGGATGTAAGTCGGGCAGGCCAGGAAGCGCGGGCGGGGTGGTTTCACTCATAAGTCAAGAGCAGCCTAGAAAGTTCGTTTTCAGAGTACTGATATAGGGTCTGGCACCGTCGTTTGCAGGCGAATGGGAAAATCTATAACTGCTTTATATCCGCCGGAAGAAGGTCAGGCTAGGGCCTGTCATGCGCTGGGGATGGAGGCTTTCCAGCTTTATGGGATGCTGATCGTCTGCAAGCCACATTCGCCCAATGCGTTTGATAGCGACTAGGCGCCTGTTGCGCCACAGTGTCGAATAGCGCGTATGACTTGCGCAAAATGTCCAGCTTGATGCGCTAGGGCATGGCTTGGTGCGCGATTTTTAACACCCTGCCGGGCGTGGCACGCGGTGGATAGCCAGGCAAGCCGTCGGTTGCGGGCGGGCTGCTCCGAAATGCGGGCCCACAACCTGCGCAAGGTGCTGCGCCTGGCTTCGGGCGGCATCAGGGAGCTAACTGCGGCCGTGCTGGACAGCCGCACCCTACGCTCGACGCCTGAAAGCGGCGCGTGGGTAGGCGCGGACGGGCACAAGCGCACTCGCGGGTCCAAGTTGCATCCGGCCATGGAGATCACGGGCCATCTTCTGGCTTCGCACGCAACACCGGATTGTTAGAAACGGCGCAGCCACTTTGCCAACGACCAAATTTCATTGACAGCCGATATGAGCGTGATCGTCCCATGGTAGGCACGGTCCGACTCAAGGAGCCGCCTAGCTAATCTTATGCCGATAAGGCCTGCAACGGCCACCGCTGGCGGAGAAGTGCCTTACGTGCCATCCAAGTCAGGATTCGAGAGCAGAAGCCTTAGGTGGTAACCCTAAATGGGCCAGCATTGCTGAGTTGCTGGGTGCATTTATTTCCACGTAATTTGCTTGCATTGTCTGATGATGCGCTGCGAGCAGCCTGATGATATTCATCCCGCGTTTACCACCTTTGATGCACTTTTGTGAATTCTAACCAGAACAAACAATTTTCCAGGTACGCTCACTATCCTAAAATGGGATATCATCGTCTAGGTCGCCGTTGCCCACCCCCCCGCGATTGGGTTCCCAGGAGGCACTGTCTCCGCCTCGAGCCGGCTGCCGGGTGGCTTGTCGAGCTGAGCCCCCGCTATATCCACTTTCAGTGCTCCCGCTGTAGGTTTCGCTGCCACTGTTGCGACCGCCAAGCAGGGTGATATCCCCGCGGAAGCGATCAACGACAACCTCTGTCGTGTATTTCTCTTGGCCTGATTGGTCGGTCCATTTACGGGTCTGCAAAGCCCCTTCAACGTAGAGCTTCTCGCCCTTCTTTACGAAGCGCTCAACTACGTCCACTAGGCGATCGTTGAAGATGACCACACGATGCCACTCGGTTTTCTCTTTGCGCTCCCCAGACGCCTTGTCGTTCCAGGACTCACTAGTTGCGAGCGTGATGTTGGCGATCTTACCCCCGCTTTGCGTGCTGCGAATTTCCGGATCCTTGCCAACGTTGCCGATGATGATGACCTTGTTCACGCTGCCGGCCATAATACCCTCCCCAACTTGAGAGATCATAGCCTGTCTGCATCACGCCGTCCAAACAGCGAGAAAAGCGTAGCCCAGACAGGCTACGCCTTTTCAGTCTAGCACCCCGGCTGACAAGTGAGGCTTCGAGCGTGATCAGGGTGTCAGTAACGCGGATCATGCCATTGTTACAGATGACATCGGCAGGCTGCTGAAAAGCTCACTGATGATCGTTGACTGCGGTCCAGCCGGGGGTTGCTTCAAGGTCGGTGAAGCAGGTCGGGCAGACCCACCAATACGCAGCTCGTTTCGAGTAGTCGGCCCCTGTCGCGTATCTCTCAAGTAACATATTTGGCCCTTGAACTCAGCAAGCTTTGTCCAGTCCACTGCGCAGTGATCATGCTTCTGCGCAGTGATCATGCTTCCATGTCCCAGTCCGTTAAATACACCGTTTGCGGTGCGAGATGAGCCCGGAGAGATGGCGGGCATTGGCGACCCGCCAATCAGGGCCGTCATCTTTGTCACTCATGACGCGGCTAGCAGCTTTGGCAGGCGGACTAGATTGTAGGTGGCCATCGCGAAGGTAAACTGCCAGTCGGTCTTCGGCAGCCCGCGGTGAGGGGACTAGCGTAATTCGGCCACGGTCTCGGCCCAGCCGAATACCTCCTCGATCCGTTTCCTGATACGTAGGCTGACCGCGTAGCCCGGGTGTTGGGTGGTCCGGACGTCAATAGCTGAGCGTCGGCCGCTAATGGTCTGCGCCACGTGCGGAGTGACGTTGACCTCGCGCAACTCGGCGACGAAATCCTGGGCGTCGTAGCCCTGGTCAGCATTTGATGTGACCCGGCCTGTCCGGTCGGCATGGGCGCCAACAGGTGCAGGGCCGCCAAGCGTTCGGCATAGCCCGAGGCGTAGGTGGCGACGGCGCTTACGATCAGTCCGTTACGATTCTTCATCAGTGCATGACCCATGAAGAGTAATTTGGCTTCCTTCACAGCCCTTGCAGTACAGCCGGGCATTGGGGTTGATGGTGGAGGCGTGGGTGTCGTTGCTGCGGCGCTCGCCGTGGAAGTCGCGCTTACCGTTGCGGCCCGGGCCGGGTGGGCTGCCTAACCCATCCTTGGGTTGAAAACTTTTCGGACTGACCTAGGCTTCGGTCAGCGTGCCGTCCATCGAGAAATGCTCGCTTGACACCAGCCGGCGCACGCGGGAACGGGCCACGACGGCGGCCAAGAACCTCACAGCGACCTTGCCCGCCAGCAGCCGGTCGCGGTTCTTGGTGAAAGTCGTGGCATCCCGCACCGGGTCATCGATGCCGAGACCGACGAACCACCGGAACAACAGGTCGAACTCGATGCGCTCGACCAATTGGCGCTTGAACCAGATGCTGTAGAACGCTTGCTGCAGGAAACGCGCTGTGCCGCTCCGGCAGGATCGACTCTCGGCCGTCCGGCGCATAAACCCGGCCGAACTCGGACGACAAGCGCATCGTTGGCAATCCCGCCGAGCACACGCAACGGATGGCCCGGCCTCACCCGCTTCTGCAGATCGACGTAGCTGAACAACGCTCCGCATACCGTGTCGCTGCCCCGCATGATCCCGCTGCTTCAAACCTCAGCCATTGGGAGGCACACCGGCCAACCAGCCGCTAACTTTTCAGCAGCCTGCTAGGAGCTTTGCTGGTGGGCTAGGGTCAGGACCCATAAGCGGTTGACCCGGCTCGACCGGGTCTGATTCAGGG
>CAXSAX010000047.1:0-22420 GCA_964235495.1 uncultured Acetobacteraceae bacterium
CCCAGGCCGAGGTCGTGCACGATGTCGGCCACCAGCGCCGGCACCGACAGGCGACTGTCCCGCAGGCTGGCGTCCGACAGGCTGGCCCGGTCAGGGGCGAACTCCACCCGGTCCAGCTGCTCCAGCCGCTCGCGGGCCTCGCCGCGCAGGCGCTCGGCCTGCGCGTCGTCGCCCGCCTCCGCCTGGATCGCGTCCTCCACGGCGCGCAGCACGCGCTGCCGGGTGGCCGTGCGGTCTGGCGGACCGTACTCGGATGCGCTGCGGCTGGGGCGGGGCGGCTGGGCGAGGTGGTGCAGGGTGAGCGCGGAGCGCCGGGTGCAGCGGGCGATGCGGTCAAACGCGGCGGTGCTGGCCTCCGGCACTGGCTCGGCCAGGGTGTCGGCGATGTGCGCCTGGGCCAGGGTGTTGGCCTGCAAGACGGTGGCCAGCTCCAGGGTGAGGTCGGTCAGGCGGGCCACCGCCGCCAGGGCGTGCGCCTGGCTGGCGCGGCGCTGCGCGTCCAGCGCGGCCTGGCTGTCGCAGGGTGCGGCGTCGGGCGCGTCGGCGGGCTCGGGGATGGGATGTGGGCTGGTCACCGGCTGAACAAACGACGAACGGCGTCCGGGCGCAAGCTTTTGTTTGCTGATCTAACGCGAATGGCGCGCTTTTCACGGTTTTGAGCCCCGTCATGGCTGCGGAGGGCTGGCCCGGGTGGAGGCGCCGCGGCCGCGCGACCGGGGCGGGCCGGGGCTGGCGCCGGCGTGGCTCATGGCGCAGGGTGCCCCTTTGGCCCCCTGCGCCCGCAAGAGGATGAAGCTCTCTTGACTCTCATCACTGCAATCAGGTCGGGAGCATCCCGTCCTCTGGCGGGAGCCGGGGCAAAGCCCCCATGCTCGCTCCGCCAGCCTTGACCGCGCCAGCCTGAACCGGGAGCCTCCTGCGAATGAAAGCCATCGTCTATGACGCGCCGCGCTCCTTTGCCTACCGCGATGTCAGCGAGCCCATGCTGGCGCCGGGCGACGTGCTCATCCACGTCAAGGCGTGCGGCTTGTGCGGCACCGACCTGCACATCCACGAGGGCGAGTTCGCCCCGCGCTTCCCGCTGATCCCCGGCCACGAGTTCGCCGGCGAGGTTGCCGCGGTCGGCGGCGCGGCGCAGGGCTGGCAGGTGGGCGACCGCGTGGTGGCCAACTGCAACCGCGCGTGCGGGCACTGCTTCCAATGCCGCCGCGGCCAGCGCCTGCGCTGCGAGAACCTGGCGGCGTACGGCATCCAGATGGATGGCGGCTTCGCGGAGTTCCTGCGCGTCGACGCAGGCGACGTGTTCGCCGTGCCCAGCCTGCCCTGGCGCGAGGCGGTCATGGTGGAGCCGACCGCCTGCGCCGTGCACGGCGTGGAGATCCTGGACGTCAAGCCCGGCGCAGAGGTGCTGATGTTCGGCGCCGGGCCGACCGGGCAGGTCCTGGCGCAGCTGCTCAAGATCAACGGGGCGGCGTCGCTGACCGTCGCAGCGCCGGCCGGGCCGAAGCTCGCGCTGGCCGAGCGCCTGTCCGCCGACCACGTGGTGGCCGTGGACCGCGACGATCCCGAGCAGCACCGCAGCGCCCTGAGGCGGATCAGCCCCAACGGGTTCGACTACGTCGTCGAGGCGACCGGCGCCCCGGCGATGTGCGCAGAGGCCATGCGGCAGGCCCGGCGCGGCGGCACGGTGCTCATCTACGGGGTCTATCCGGAGGGCGCCACCTTCGCCGTCAACCCGTTCGACGTGTTCCGCAACGAGATCACCGTCAAGGGCTCCTTCGCCCAGATCGACGATTTCGGCCGCGCCCTGGCCTACCTGGAAAGCGGCCAGGTCAAGGTGGGCGAGATCGTCAGCGACGAATTCGCGCTGCAGGACTGGGACCGCGCCCTGGACAATGCCTGGCAGCGCCGGGGCATCAAGAGCATCCTGATCCCGCCGGGGGCATAACTGCGAGGGGACTTCGCGCCATGAAGAACAAGGGGGATGCCGCGCCTCTCCAGAGGGCAGGGACTCGGCGGGCAGCGTCAGCCCTGATGGGCCTCGTCCTCTTGGGTGCGGCCAGCGCTTCGGCCCAGCCCACGGCCCAGCCCGCAGCCCAGCCCGCGCCGCAATGGGTCGGCAGCTGGGGCGCGCCCCCGGCGTTTCCCAACGGGCCCGAGATCACCAACCAGACGATCCGCCAGGTCGTGCGCCTGTCGCTCGGCGGCCGCGCCGTGCGGCTGCGCATCAGCAACGAGATGGGCGCCAGCCCCCTGGTGATCGGGGCGGCCCACCTCGCCAGGCCGGGACAGGCGCCCGGCAGCATCGACCCGGCGAGCGACCACGCCGTGACGTTCGGCGGCCGGCCCGGCGTCACGATCCCGCCGGGTGCGCCGGCCGTCAGCGATCCGGTGGACATCAGCGTGGCGGCCCTCGACAGCCTCTCGATCAGCCTGTTCGTTCCGCGCGACACCGGACCGGCGGCGACCCACCCGCTCGGACAGGCGACGGCCTACCTGTCGGACCATGGCGACGAGACGGCGGCGGCGACCTTGCCCGGCGCCACGACCAGCACCGCCCGGTTCTTCCTCAGCGGCGTCGAGGTGGACGCGCCCGGCGCCTCGGCCATCGTCGCCCTCGGCGACTCGATCACCGACGGCTACGGCTCGGCCATCGACGCCAACCATCGCTGGCCGGACGTGCTGGCCGAGCGGCTCGCGGCGGCGCAGGCCCATCTCGGCGTCGTGGATGCCGGGATCAGCGGAAACCGCGTCCTGCACGACTTGCCGGAGGCGGTGTTCGGGCCTGCGGCGGTTGCGCGCTTCGACCGCGACGTGCTGTCCGTCCCGGGCGCGCGGACGCTGATCGTGATGGAGTCGATCAACGACATCGGCCATCCGGGGAGCGCCGCCTTGGCGGACCAGACGGTGAGCGCCGCCGACATCACGGCCGGGCTCGGGCAGATCGCCGAGCGGGCGCACGCCCATGGCCTGCGCGTGCTCGGCGCCACGCTGACGCCCTACGCCGACACCGTGTTCCCCGGCTACTTTACACAGGCCGGCGAGGTGGAGCGCCAGGCGGTCAACCGCTGGATCCGGGAGGGCGGCGCCTTTGACGGGGTGATCGACTTCGACGCCGTCATGCGCGACCCGGCCCGGCCCGACCACATCGCGGCCGAGTACGACCATGGGGACCACCTGCACCCCAACGACGCCGGATACCGCAAGATGGGCGAAGCGATCGACCTGGGGCTGCTGAGCCAGAAATAGGCGCGCCGCGAGCGGCCGGCCCAGGCTGCAGCATTCGGGCTGGAGCATTGAAGCGGGGCGGCCGGCTCACGACATCGGCGCTGCCGCAAACCGGAGACCTGTCATGGCCAGCTTCAGCGCCGCCCCGCACGTGATGCCCATGGATGTCCAGGCCCGGCTGAAGCGGCTGCGCCGGCTGGCCTGGCTGGTCGATGGCGCGTTCGGGCTGCCGGGGACGCGGTTCCGCTTCGGCCTCAACAGCGTGATCGGGCTGCTTCCGGTCGGCGGCGACGCCATCCTGGGCGCCGTCTCGCTATACATCATCTACGAGGCGGCGCAGATGGGGGTGCCAGGGCCGCTGCTGGCGCGCATGGCGGCCAATGCGGCGCTGGAGGTGGTCGGCGGCAGCGTGCCGCTCCTCGGCGACCTGTTCGACGTGGTGCTGAAGGCGAACCTGCGCAACCTGGCGATCATCGAGCGCCATCTCGGGATGGCGTGACCGCCGGCTGAGCCGCCAGCTGGTCGATGATCGGGCAGCCGGGGCGATGGTCGCCGCCGCATTGCTCGGCCAGGTGGCGCAATGCGGCGCTGATCTCGGCGATCTCGCGCGCCTTCGCCTCCAGTACCGCCACGTGGGCCAGCGCCAGCCGCTTCACGTCGGCGCTGGCGCGGCCCTCGTCGCGCCACAGCGCCATCAGCTCGCGCATCTGGCCCACCGAGAAGCCGAGGCTGCGGGCGCGCTTGAGGAAGCGCAGGGTCTGCAGCTCGGGCGCGCCGTAGCGGCGGTAGCCCGCCGGGGTCCGCTCCGCCGGCGGCATCAGGCCGATGCCCTCGTAGTAGCGGATCATCTTGGCCGACACGGCGCAGGCCGCGGCGGCCTCGCCGATGTTCAACGCCCATGCTCCGGGCGCCAGCGGCGGAGCAGCAGCGCGCTGCCCACCACGCTGACGCTGGAGAACGCCATCGCAGCCCCCGCCACGACGGGGCTGAGCAGCCCGGCGGCGGCGAGCGGGATGCCGACGACGTTGTAGGCGAAGGCCCAGAACAGGCCCTGGCGGATGCGGCGGTCGGTGCGCGCCGCGATGTCCAGCGCCGCCGGCACCAGCGCCGGGTCGCCGCGCATCAGGGTGATGCCGGCCGCCGCCGCCGCCACGTCGGCGCCCGTCGCCATGGCGAGGCCGAGATCGGCCGCCGCCAGGGCCGCGGCGTCGTTCACGCCGTCCCCCACCATGGCGACGGGGCCGCGCGCCCGCAGCTCGGCGATCGCGGCGGCCTTGTCGGCCGGCAGCGCGCCGGCCCGCACGTCGTCGATGCCGAGCGCGCGGGCGGCGTGGTCGGCGGCGCCCTGGTTGTCGCCGGTGAGCAGCACGACGTGCAGCCCGCGGGCGCGCAGCACCGCCACGGCCTGGGCGGCGCCGGGCTTGGCCGCGTCGCCGAAGCCGAGCAGGCCGAGCAGGCGCCCCTCGTGCGGGCCGCCTTTCCCGCCCTCCATCAGGTAGGAGACGGTGCGGCCGGCGTTCTCCAGCGCCGCCGCCGCCGCCGCCAGCGCGGCGGGGTCCACGCCGGACTCGCGCAGCAGCCGGGCGCTGCCGAGTTGCAGGGTTCGGCCCTCGACCTCGCCCGCCAGGCCACGGCCCGGCAGCGCGCGCACGCCCCGGGCGGCGGGGAGGGCCAGGTCGGCGGCGTGGTCGAGCACGGCGCGGGCGAGGGGGTGCTCGCTGCCGGCCTGCAGCGCCGCGGCCAGGCGCAGCACGGCCTGCGCGTCCTCGCCGGGGGCGGGGTGCAGCGCCACCAGCTCCGGGCGGCCGGCGGTGAGCGTGCCGGTCTTGTCGAACGCCACGGTGCGGATCGCGCGCGCCTGCTCCAGCGCCGCCGGGTCGCGGATCAGGATGCCGTGCCGGGCGGCCGTGCCGGTGCCGACCATGATGGCGGCCGGGGTGGCGAGGCCGAGCGCGCAGGGGCAGGCGATGACCAGCACGGCGACCGCGTTCACCGCCGCCGCGGCGGCACCTGCCCCGGCCAGCCACCAGCCGAGCAGGGTTAGCGCGGCGATGGCGACCACGACGGGGACGAACACGGCGCTCACCCGGTCCACCAGGCGCTGCACCGGCGGCTTGGCCGCCTGGGCGTCCTCCACCAGCCGGACCATGCGGGCGAGCTGGCCCTCGGCGCCGGCCGCTGTCACCTCGGCCACCAGGAGGGCTTCGCCGTTGACCGCGCCGCCGACCAGGCGGCTGCCGGGCTGCTTGGCCACGGGGAGGGCCTCGCCGGTCAGCAGGCTCTCATCGGCGCTGCCGACGCCCTCCCGCACGGTGGCGTCGGCGGCGATGCGCTCGCCGGGCCGCACCACCAGCAGGTCGCCGATGCGCAATTCGGCGGCGGAGACGTCGCGCTCGATGCCGCCCCCTGGGCTGCCTTCTGGGCCGCCTTCTGGGCCGTCCTGGCGGATGCGGGCGCGCTCCGGCCGCAGCTGCTGCAGGGCGCGGATGGCCTCGCCGGCCTGGCGGCGGGCGCGGCCTTCCAGCCACTTGCCCAGCCGCATCAGGGCGATCACGGCGGCGGAGGCCTCGAAGTAGGAATGCCCGCCGCCGCCGGCGGCCAGCTGCCACGCGCTGAGCCCGAACGCCGCGCTGGTGCCGAGGGCGACCAGGGTGTCCATGTTGCCCGCGCCGGCGCGCAGGGCCTTCCAGGCGCCGCGGTAGAACCGGGCGCCGAACGCGATCTGCACGACGCCGGCGAGCGCCAGCTGCGCCCAGCCCGGCAGCGTCCAGTCCACGCCGAACGGCCGCAGCAGCATGGGCAGCAGCAGGGGGGCGGCCAGGGCGAGGGCCAGGGCTGCCATCGCCCCCTCCGGCAGCGCGGCCATGCCCCGGGCCGCGGCCGCGGGGCTGCCGCCTTCGGGGGTCGTGGTCGCGTAGCCGGCGCGGCGGACGGCGGCGGCCAGGTCGTTGCCGTGCGCCGTGCCGGCCAGCAGCTCCACCCGCGCCCGCTCCGTCGCCAGGTTGACGGTGGCCGAGCGCACGCCCGGGACCGCCAGCAGCGCCCGCTCCACCCGGCCGACGCAGGAGGCGCAGCTCATGCCCGCGATCGCCAGGTCCAGCGTCTCGGTGGCGGCCGGGTAGCCGGCGGCGGCGAGCGCGTCGGCCAGGCGGGCCGCCTGGAAGCCGGCGCCCAGCGTGATGGAGGCCCGCTCTGTGGCGAGGTTGACGGCGACGGCGGCCACGCCGGGCACGGCGGCGACCGCCCGCTCCACCCGGCGCACGCAGGACGCGCAGCTCATGCCCGAGACGGCGACGTCCAGCCTCGGCGCTGCTGCCGGTGCGTGCTGGCCGCGTTCAACGATGCCCTGGTCCATGCCGATCGCTCCCCTTGAACAGGCTGTGACATGGGGCTTCCCACCATGGGAAGGTCAAGGGGCGGGCGGCGGCCGGGATGCATCTTCACGCGGCCTCAACCGTGCGGGCGCCATGATGCGGCATGGCCGCGCCCTCCATCCTGCATCCGCCCTTGCGCCGGCTGGCGGCGCTGGCGCTGGCCGCCGTCGCGGCATACGACGCGGGGTATCTCGCGCTCTGGCTCGCCCGCGGCGGCCGTCCCCCGTTCGGCGACTTCTTCGCGTTCTGGAGCTTCGGCCGCTTCGCGCTCACCCCGGCCCTGCCCAGCCTGTATGACCCGGCGGTGCTGCAACGCTTCGAGCACGGGCTGGAGCCCGCGTTCACCGCAGCCTACCCTTTCCTGTACCCGCCCTCCTTCCTGCTGGTGGTGACGCCGCTCGCAGCACTTCCCCTGCCGGCGGCGTGGGCCGGGTGGAGCCTGGCCGGGCTCGCGTGCTACCTCGCCGCCGCGGCGGGGCCGGACTGGCGGTCGTGGCGCGGCGCGGCACTGCTGGCGGCGCCCACGACGCTGCTGTGCCTGGTGGGGGGACAGGCCGGGCTGCTAACAGCCGCGCTGCTGCTGGGCGGGCTGCGCGCGCTGCCGGCGCGCCCGTGGCTGGGCGGGGCGCTGCTGGGGCTGCTCACGCTCAAGCCGCAGTTCGGCCTGCTGCTCCCCGTCGCGCTCGCCGCGGCCGGGCAGTGGCGGGCGATCGCGGCCGCCTGCCTCAGCGCCGGGGCGCTCGCGCTCGCGACCGGCTGCGTGTTCGGGTGGCAGATCTGGGCGCTCTGGGCGGCCTCCCTGCCGGCAGACGCGGCCGTGGTGCTGCAGAACCGCGACGGCGTGGCGCAGCTCATGCCCACCGTGTCCGCCGGGCTGTACCAGCTTGGGGCGCCGGACCGCCTGGCCCAATGGGTGCAGCTCGCCGTGGCGGCCCTGGCGGCCGGCGTGACGTGGCGGGCCTTCCGCTCCGGCGTGACGCCCACTGCGACGGCCGTGCTGGCGATGGCCGCATTCCTCGCCACGCCGTACGCCTACGTGTACGACCTGCCGATCGTCACCGGCGCGCTGGTGCTGGCGCCGCCGGGCCGCCTGAAGCCGGCGCTGCTGGCCGGGTTCATCGTCGTCGCGCCGCTGCTGATGCTGCGCCTGGCGCTGCCGCTGGTGGAGCCGGCGCTGCTGGCCGCGGGGGTCGTCCTGCTTCGCAGGCGGCAGGCGGATGACCGCCCCGCCGCGCTCAGGCTGCTTGCGTGAGGTTGCGCAACCCGTCCTGCAGCATGCGGCTGTCCACCAGCAGGCGGCGGGACACGTCCGCCAGCGTCACCCAGCCGGCCATGCCGCCCGCGGAGGCATAGACGGGCAGGCGGCGGACGCTGTGGGACGCCATCAGGTCCAGGGCGGCCTGCACGCCGTCCTCCTCGCTGCATCCCACCACCGGCTGCGTCATTACCTGCCGCACGAGGGTCGCCGCCGGGTGCAGGCCGGCGGCGACGACGCGGTAGAGGATGTCGCGGTCGGTCAGCACGCCCTCCAGCCGCGCCTCGCTGCCGATCGGCAGGGCGCCCACGTCCAGCTCGCCCATCATCACCGCCGCGTCCTGCACGGTTGCGTCCGGCCCCAGGAACTCGACAAAGCGGGTCATCACGTCGGCGATGCGCAACTGGGCCATCTCACGGGCTCTCCTCGGCGTGGGCGTCCGTCCCTAGCACAGCTTGCCGCCGGCCAGGATGGGCCGCGCGGGGCGGCGCTGATAGGCTGCCGGGCATGGCCGAACACCCGCTGCTGCAACTGCTGCCCCGCCAGGACCGCCGGCTGCGCGCCGGGCACCCGTGGGCGTTCAGCAACGAGGTGGCGATGACGCCAGGCCACCGGGCCTGGCCGGCAGGCGCGCCGGTGCGGCTGGAAAGTGCCGAGGGCTGGCGGCTCGGCGCCTTCGCCTTCAACCCGCACAGCCTGATCGCCGCCCGCCTGCTCGACCGCGACCCGGCGGCTGCCATCGACGCCGGCTGGGTGCGCGCCCGCATCGCGGCGGCGGCGGCGCTGCGGGCGCGGGTGTGCGACGGGCCGTGCCACCGCCTGGTGCACGCGGAGGCGGACCGGCTGCCGGGCCTGGTGATCGACCGGTTCGGCGACGTGGCGGCGGTGCAGGCCAACTCGGCCGCCATGGACCGGCTGCTGCCGGAGATCACCGCCGCCCTGCTGGAGCTGCTGCCGCTGCGGGCGGTGGTGGCGCGCAACGACAGCGGCGCGCGGCTGCAGGAGGGGCTGGCGCAGGAGGTCCGGCTGCTGCATGGCGACCTGGCCGCGACGGAGGTGGAGGAGGGCGGCGTGCGCTTCCCGGTCGACCCGCTGGAAGGGCAGAAGACCGGCTTCTACTTCGACCAGCGGCCCAACCGGGACCGGGTGGCGGCGCTGGCGGCGGGCGCGCGGGTGCTGGACGTGTTCTGCCACACCGGCGCGTTCGGGCTGCGCGCCGCCGCCGCCGGGGCCGCCGCCGTGACCCTGGTGGATTCGAGCGCGCCCGCGCTGGACCGCGCCCGCGAAGCGGCGGAGCGCAACGGCCTGTCCGGCCGGGTGACGCAGCAGCGCGGCGACGCGTTCGACGTGATGGCGGCGCTCGCCGCCGCCGGCGAGCGGTACGACCTGGTGATCTGCGACCCGCCGGCCTTCGCCAAGTCCCGCAAGGACGCCGAGGCCGGGCTGCGCGCCTATCACCGCATGACCCGGCTGGCCGCCCCGCTGGTGGCGCCCGGCGGCTTCCTGTTCGCGGCGTCCTGCAGTCACCATGCGCCGCTGGACGCGTTCGCCGGCCAGGTCGCGGCGGCGTTGCAGCGGGCCAGGCGGGAGGCGCGGGTGCTGTTCACCGGCGGCGCCGGGCCGGACCATCCGGTGCACCCCAACCTGCCCGAGAGCGCCTATCTGAAGGCGCAGCTGCTGCAGCTTTCGTAAGCCCGGTCACGCAACCGCGTACGGCCGCCGGGTTGCGTGCGCCGCCGCCGCCGCCACGTCGCATCCACCATACGGAGGAGCGGGCGCATGGCGCAGGTCGTTGTCATCACGGGCGGCAGTGCAGGCATCGGGCGGGCGGCGGCGCAGGCCTTCGCGGCCCAGGGCTACGCGGTGGGACTGATCGCCCGGGGTGCGGAGCGGCTCGACCGGGCGCGCAAGGAGCTGGAGGCGACCGGCGCCCGCGTCCACACCGTGGTGGCGGACGTGGCGGACGCCGAGGCGCTCGAAGTGGCGGCCGACGAGATGGAGACCACGCTCGGCCCGGTCACCGTCTGGGTCAACAACGCGATGGCGACCGTCTACAGCCCGATCAAGGACCTGACGGCGGACGAGCTGAAGCGGGTGACGGAGGTGACCTACCTCGGCGCGGTCAATGGCACGCTGTCGGCGCTGAAGCGGATGAGCGGCGGCACCATCGTGCAGGTCAGCTCCGTGCTGTCCTGGCGCGCCATCCCCATCCAGGGCGCCTATTGCGGCGCCAAGTTCGCCCTGCGCGGCTTCACCGAGTCGCTGCGCGCCGAGCTGATCCACGACAAGAGCCCCGTCCACCTCACCATGGTGCACCTGCCGGCGATCAACACGCCGCAGTTCGACTGGGCCCGCAACAAGACCGGGCGGCAGACCAAGGCGCCCAGCCCCTACCAGCCGGAGGTGGCGGCCGACGCCATCGTGTTCGCCGCGACCCACAAGCGGCGCGACGTGTTCGTGGGCAGCACCACGCCGGCCGCCATCGTGGCCGCGCGGCTGGCGCCGAGCCTGGTGGACAAGATGATGTCCAAGACCGGCTACAGCGGCCAGCTGAGCGACACGCCGCTGCAGCAGACCGAGGGCAACCTGTACGCGCCCGCCCCCGGCGGCGAGCAAGGCGCCCACGGCCGCTTCGACGCCATCGCCAACGCCAAGCGGGACATCTACACCAGCCGCCAGGGCGACGTGGTGGCCGCCAGCCTGCTGCTGATCGGCGCGATCAGCCTCAAGGCGCTGGCCACCTCGCCGTTCTTCGTCGGGCCGTCCCTGGTGGCGCGGGCGGTGGGCCGGCGGGCGATGCGTCGGCGCTTCGCTTAGCAGGCGTAGGTCGGGGCTCCGCCCCAAGCCCCGCCAGAGGACGGTCGTCCTCTGGACACCTACCTATAAAGGGGTGAAGGGGACGTCGTCCCCTTCCTGGTGCAGGGCAGGGCCCTGCCCTTGCTAAGCGTCGCACCCGGCCGCGCGCAGCACCGCCTCCACCGCCTCGGGCGGCACGTCGGGGGCGGTGAACGCCTCGCCCACGCCGCGCGCCAGCACGAAGTGCAGCTGGCCGTCGCGCGTCTTCTTGTCCCGCCGCATCCGCTCCAGCAGACGCGCGGCCGAGAAGCGGCGGTTCAGCATGGACGGCTCGGACGGCAGGCCCACGGAGGCCAGGTGGGCCTCCACCCGCTCCGCCACCGCCGCGTCGCAGCAGCCGAGCGCCGCGGAAAGGCGGAACGCCAGGCCCAGCCCGATGGCCACCGCCTCGCCGTGCAGCACCGCGCCGTAGCCGCACTCCGCCTCGATCGCGTGGCCGAAGGTGTGGCCCAGGTTCAGCAGGGCGCGGCCGCCGCTGGGACGCTCCTCGCGCTCGTCGTCGCCCACCACGGCGGCCTTGAAGGCGCAGGCGCGCAGCACCGCCTCCGCCTGCGCGTCGCGGTCCTCCGCCACCACGCCGGCGCCGTGGCGCTCGCACCAGGCGAACAACCCGGCGTCGCCGATCAGCCCGGCCTTGGCCACCTCGGCGTACCCGGCCCGTTTCTCGCGCGGCGGCAGGGTGGCGAGGGTGGCGGTGTCGGCGATCACCATGCGGGGCTGGTGGAACGCGCCCAGCAGGTTCTTGCCGCGCGCGGTGTTGATGCCGGTCTTGCCGCCCACGCCGGAATCGACCTGGGCCAGCAGCGTGGTCGGCAGCTGCACGAAGGGCAGGCCGCGCAGCGCGGTGGCGGCGGCGAACCCGGCCAGGTCCCCCACCACGCCGCCGCCCAGCGCCAGCACGGCCGTGCGCCGCTCCGCGCCCGTGTCCAGCAGGCGGTCCACCAGGTCCCCGAACGTCGCCAGCGACTTGGACGCCTCGCCCGGCGCCACGCTCAGCAGGGTGGCCTCGAAGCCGGTCTGCGCCAGCCCCTGCATCAGCGCGGGGGCGTGCAGCGCCGCCACCGTCGTGTCGCTCACCACCACGGCGCGGCGCTGCGGCAGCACGGGGGCCAGCAGCGCCCCGGCGCGGGCCAGCAATCCCTCGCCCACCACCACGTCGTAGCTGGCAGCACCGGTGCGGACCGGCAGGCGGCGGGGCGGGCGCCATCCGGCCAGGGCGGCGACCACCCGCTCCGTGGTCTGCTCGGGCGAGTCGTCGGCGCAATCGACCATGATGTCGGACTCCGCATAGATCGGGTGGCGCTGGTCCATGAGGCGGGACAGGATGGCCGCCGGGTCGCCCCCGGCCAGCAGCGGCCGGTTGCGGCGCAGGGCGACCCGGCGCAGCAGCACGGGCAGCGGCACGCGCAGCCAGATGGAGGTGCCGCCGCGGCGCACGGCGGCGCGGGTCGCCGGGTCCATGAACGCGCCGCCGCCGGTGGCCAGCACGATGGGCGCGCCGTCCAGCAGCCGGCGCACCACGCGGCGCTCGCCGGCGCGGAAATGCGCCTCGCCGAACTGGGCGAACAGCTCCGCCACTGAACGGCCCGCCGCGGCCTCGACCTCGGCGTCGGAGTCGTGGAACGGCAGGCGCAGCCGTTGCGCCAGCCGCCGGCCGATGGCGGACTTGCCGGCCCCCATCAGGCCCACGAGCACGATGCTGCGCCCGGCCGCCGGCCCCGGCACCGGCCCTGGCACCGGCCCTGGCGCCGGCCCTGGGACGATTGCGCTCGGTTGCAGGCCCTGGCCGGCCAGGGCGGTGTTGCGTGTCATCACGCGCAACGGTAGCACAGCCCGGTTGCCCACGGCCAAGGACGGCGGATGCGCCAGCTCATCATCATCGTCGCCGCGGCCGTCCTCCTGCTGATCCTCGGGGGGCTGCTGCTGCTCGGAGCGTTTCCGCCCCACCCAACGCCGCAGCCGGTGCAGCACACGCTGCCCAACGACCGGTTCCAGAGCCATTGACCGCCCGGGCCGCCGACCGCCATGCCGAGGCCTTTCTCGAGATGCTGGCCGCCGAGCGGGGGGCGGCGCGCAACACCCTGGCCGCCTACGGGGCGGACCTGGCGGACTTCGCGGCGTTCGCGGCCGCCCGGGGCGAGGCGGCGGGTGCCGCCGCGGCCGAGACGGCGCGCGCCTACGTGGCCGGGCTGCACGCGGCCGGGCTGTCCGCCCGCACGGCGGCGCGGCGGCTGTCCTGCCTGCGCCAATTCCACCGCTTCCTGCTGCGCGAGGGGGTGCGGGCGGACGACCCGACGCAGCTGCTCGACGCGCCGCGCCTGCCGCGCTCCTTGCCGAAATACCTCAGCGAGGCGGAATTGGGCGCGCTGCTGGCCGCCGCCGCCCTGCGGCCGGGGCGCAGCGCCGCCGTGGCGGTGGCGGCGCTGGAGCTGCTGTACGTCACCGGGCTGCGCGTGTCCGAGCTGCTGGGGCTGCGGCGGGCCGCGCTGGCGGAGGGGGCGGCGATGCTGGCGGTGCGCGGCAAGGGCGGGCGCGAGCGCCTGGTGCCGCTGGGCGGGGCGGCCCGGCGCGCCGCCGCGGCGATGGCCGAGGCGAGCGACAGCCCCTGGCTGTTCCCCGGCCGCGATGCCGGCCGCGCCATGACCCGGCAGGGCTTCGCCCTGCTGCTCAAGCCGGTGGCGCTGGCCGCCGGGCTCGACCCGGCGCGAGTCTCGCCGCACGTGCTGCGGCACTCCTTCGCGTCCCACATGCTGGCGCGCGGCGCCGACCTGCGCAGCCTGCAAGCCCTGCTGGGCCATGCCGACATCTCCACCACGCAGATCTACACCCACGTCCAGCCGGAGCGGCTGCAGCGCCTGGTGGAGGCGCACCATCCGCTGTCTCAGGCGCAGGAAAAGGAGCGCAGCCGATGCTAGAGGTCGAAACGCCCGCCGACATGGACGCCCTGGTGGGACAGCCGCTCGGGGTCAGCGACTGGCTGACGGTGACGCAGGCCATGATCGACACCTTCGCCGACGCCACCGGCGACCACCAGTGGATTCACGTGGACACCGAGCGGGCGAAGGTGGAGATGCCCGGCGGCACGACCATCGCGCACGGCTTCCTCACCCTGTCGCTGCTGCCGGGGCTGGGCGGCAGCGTCTATGCCATCCGGCGCCGCTCGCGCGGGCTCAACTACGGCTCCAACAAGGTGCGCTTCACCAGCCCGGTGCCGTCCGGCGCCCGGGTGCGCGCCAGGCTGGCGCTGCTCGCGTCCGAGCCGGCGCCGGGCGGGCGGCGCCTGACGACGGAGGCGGTGGTGGAGATCGAGGGCCAGGACCGCCCGGCGCTGGTGGCAGAGGTGATCACGCTAATTTACGATTGAGGGCGGCAGCCGTCGTATCGCGCGGGCCGCACTTGGGCTAGACAGCGCCGTCCACGCCAGGATGGCCTGCAAGCCCGTGGAGATGCCCGAGCCGATGCCTTGCCAACCCGTTTCGCTCCCTTGCTGAGCGCCCACGGCGCATGCCGGTGACCCTGACCGGGCGGCTGCTGCTGCTGATGGCGCTGGCCTTCCTGCCCGCGCTGGCCGTCCAGGCCTGGACGGGAGTCGAGCAGCACCAGGCCCGAAGCGCTGCGTTGGATGCCGAAGCCGTGGCGGACAGCCGCGACATCCAGGCGGACATGACCCGCCTCGCCGAAAGCGTGCGGCAGCTGCTGGTCGCCCTGGCGGAATCCCCCGCCATCCGGGCCGGGGACGCCGCCAGCTGCACGGCCTACCTGCAATCCGTGGCGCGCCAGTTCGGTACATACTCCGTGCTGGCCGCGACCGACGCCGCGGGCGGCCTGCTGTGCAACAGCGCCGGCAACGCGGCCGGCTCGCACAGCGACGTTGGCCGCGCCTACTGGCAGCGCGCCACGGCGACGGGCGCGTTCGCCGTCGGGGATGTGGTGACCTCCGTCACCACCCATCGGCCGACCATGCACTTCGCCCTGCCGTTCCGCCGCCTGGACGGGACCGCGGGGGGCGTCGTGCTGGCCAGCATCGACCTGGGCCGGCTCGCCTTGCAGATGGCGGCGGAGGCGCATCCCCGCGGGGCGCAAATCCTGGTGCTGGACCCGTCCGGCACCGTGATGGTCAGCTTGCAGGATGGCAGGCCGGCTGCGGGCGTCGGCACGCCGTCGCCGCCCTCGCTGCGCGGCGCGCTCGCCGTGGCCGCCGCCGCCGCGGTCGAGGCGGAGGGGCCGGACGGCAAGCGGCGGCTGTATGGCGCGGTGCCGGCCGACCCGTCGCTGGGCGGCATCGTGGTGGCTGTCGGGCTGGACCGGCAGCGCGCCTACGCCGACCTGCGCTTCGCCGCCGGGCGCAACATCGCAGGCATCCTGCTCGGCGCGCTGCTGGCCGCCTGCGCCGCCGTCGCCGGCAGCCGCCGCTTCGTGCTCGGCCCGCTGGCGTCCCTGGCGGCTGTGGCGGAGCGCGTGGGGCAGGGCGACCTGCGCGCGCGGGCCGATCTCGGCCAGCGGGCCGGCACGGTCGGGGAGGTTGGCGGCGCGTTCAACCGCATGGCCGCCGCCCTGGCGCTGCGCGAGGGCGAGCGCGACCGCGCCGAGGCGGCGGACCGGGCGGGCCAGGCGCGGCTGGCCCACCTGCTGGCGGCGATCCCCGCCGGGGTGGTGGAATGGGACGCCGAAGGCCAGGTGGTGTACGCCAACGCCGCCGCCGGCAAGGCTTTCCGCGTCGCCGCCGCCGCCCTGGTCGGACGCCGGCTGGACGACCGGGCGATGCAGCTCAGCGGACCCGTCGCCTCGGCCCTGGCGGGCCAGGCGGTCATGGACCACGAGCTCGTCCTGGAGGCCGCGGATGGAGGCCGGGTGGTCCTGCTGCTGGACGTGGTGCCGGAGCGCGACGAGGCGGGGCGGGTGCAGCGGGCCCTGGGGGCGTTCCAGGACGTGACCGCCCGCCACGCCGCCGCCCAGGCGCTGCGCGAGAGCGAGGCCCGGTTCCGCCACATGGCGGACAGCGCGCCCGTGCTGATCTGCATGAGCGGCCAGGACGGCGCCGTCACCTTCGTGAACATGCACCATGAGTGGATGTTCGGCCTGCCCCGCGCGGCCCTGCTGGGCGACGGCTGGGACCAGGTGGTGCTGCCGGAGGACCTGCCCGCCCACAAGGCCGCCTTCCGCGCCGCGCTGGAAGCCCGCCAGCCGTTCCACGCCGAGGTGCGGGTGCGGGACAAGGGCGGCCAGGTCCGCGTGCTGCGCTGCGAGGCGGTGCCCCGGCTGGACGACGCCGGCCGCTTCCTGGGCTACACCGGCTGCAAGGTTGACATCACGGAGGCCCGCCTGGCCACCGACGTGCTGGAGCTGCGGGTGGCGGCGCGCACGGCGGCGCTGCGCGATGCGGTGGCCGCCCTGCACGGCGAGGCGCTGGAACGCGAGCAGGCCCAGGCCGCGCTGCGCCAGGCGCAGAAGATGGAGGCGGTCGGGCAGCTGACCGGCGGGATCGCGCACGACTTCAACAACATGCTGCAGGCGATCGGCGGCAGCCTGGATCTCATGCAGCGCCGCATGGGGCAGGGCCGCACGGAGGACGCGGCGGGCTTCGTGGAGGAGGCGCGCAAGACGGTGGACCGCGCCGCGTCGCTCACCCACCGGCTGCTGGGGTTCGCCCGGCGCCAGGCGCTGCAGGCGGTGCCGGTGGAGCCCAACATGCTGATCGAGAACATGGCCGAGCTGATCCGCCGCACCGCCGGGCCGGCCGTGCAGGTCGAGCTTCGCCTGGCGCCGCGGGTGTGGACCGTGCTGTGCGACCCGAACCAGCTGGAGAACGCGCTGCTGAACCTGGCCATCAACGCGCGGGACGCGATGCCGCAGGGCGGCACGCTGACGTTGGCGACGCAGGACGTACAGCTGCCGGAGATCGGGCCGGAGAGTGGCGTGGATCAGGGCGGCGTGAACCCGCAAGGCTCCAACCCACCAGGCCCTGGCCAGCAGCCCGCGCCGCCCGGCGGCTACGTCGAGGTCATGGTCCACGACACCGGGTCGGGCATGGACAGCGCCACCCAGCAACGCGCGTTCGAGCCGTTCTTCACCACCAAGCCGCTTGGGCAGGGCACGGGCCTGGGGCTGTCGCAGCTGTACGGGTTCGTCCAGCAGTCCGGCGGCCGGATCAAGCTGGACAGCGCGCCGGGCCAGGGCACCACGGTGCGCATGTACCTGCCCCGCCACGAGGCAGGGGAGGCGCTTGGCGCGGCCGCGGCGCCGCTTGCGGAGGAGACGGGCGCCGGCGGGACGATCGTGCTGGTGGAGGACGAGGACAGCGTGCGCGCCCTGGTGGGGGAGCGGCTGCGCGAGCTGGGCTACCAGGTGCTGGACGCGCCGGACGGGCCGGCGGCGCTGCGGCTGCTGCACATGGACGCACCGGTGGACCTGCTGGTGACCGATGTCGGCCTGCCTGGCGGGCTGAACGGCCGCCAGGTCGCGGATGTGGCGCGCGAGGCCAGGCCGCAGCTGCCGGTGCTGTTCATGACGGGCTACGCCGGCACCGCGCTGGACGACGGGCTGGCGCCGGGCATGCAGGTGATCGGCAAGCCGTTCGTGCTGGACGCGCTGGCGGCCCAGGTGCGGGTGATCCTGGAAGCGCCTGCCAGGGAATCCTTGCCCGGCGCATAAAACCCGGCAACGTTCAACCGGCTGGAACGTTGCCGTGGTGGACGCCGGAACAATCCGCGTCGGAGGGGAGCACGCCAATGTCTCGCTTGTTGCTGGCCGTCACGGCCTGCCTGTGCCTCGCTCAGGCAGCCGCATTCGCCAAACCCGCCCACCACCCGCGGCGGACGGCGCGGGCCAGGCAGGTGGGCCTGTCCAACAGCCAGGTGAACCGCGTGCCGCTGGGCACGAACAACGGCGTTCCCGGCAGCGCCAACTCGGCCAACCCCGCCCCGAACGTCTCCCCGCTGCAGACGCCGCAGGACCCGCTCCGGACGCCGCGGCTCTGAGCCGGGTCAGCCGACCTTGGAGATCGCCCACTTGACCTGCTGCGGGCCGTCCGCGTGGCCGGTCAGCACCACCTGCTCGCTGCGCTTGGGCTCCAGGCCGCCCAGGTAGACGCTCTCCTCCAGCGTCATGCGCGCGCCTTCCGCCCGCAGCCGCCAGCCGCCGCCGGAGGGCAGCCGCATCAGCACCGCCTCGCCGTCCTGCTGCAGGCTGGCGTTGACCGCCGGGTGCAGGTGGAAGCGCAGCGCGTAGGGCTGCGGGCTGGCCGCCTCCACCGCATCCTCGCCGCGGATATCCTCGCCGCTTTCCGCCAGGTACAGGCGGCGGCGGTGCAGTGCGCCGAACGGCTTGCGGTAGCCGTCATGGCTGGCTTCCAGCCAGTGGGCGCCGTTCGCCTCCTGGCGCTGCGCCTCCACCTTCTCCGGCTGCCGGCCCAGGCCGTCCGGCTTCAGCTCGGCGGAGCTGGTGTCCGCGATGACCAGGGTGGAGTGGGCCGCGGTGGCGCGGCAGGCATCGCGCCATTGCTGGCCGGCGGCCGGGGCGGCGCCGCAGTTCACGATCATCCGCTCCCGCCCAACCGACAGCTCGAACGACAGGGCGCCGGCATGGGCCATGCGATCCACCCCGTGCGGCGGCGGACGGCCGCAATCGACCAGCAGCACCGTGCGCCCGGCTTGCAGCCGCTGGAAGCCACCCTCCGCCAGGCTGACCGGCAAGCGCCCGGTGCGGCCGGCCTGGGCGAGCACCTGCTCCACCAGGGCGGGCTGCTCCTCCTTGCTGCCGTTGAACAGCGCCAGCCCGCCATCGCCGCAGCGCATCGCGCGCAGCGCCGGCCCCATCCGCTCGATGGCGCTGGCCAGCGCCGCGGGCGGCTGCGCCTGCGCCGCCTGCAGCAGGGCGCGAATCTCGACCAGGTCCTGCAACGCCGCCAACTGGACGGCGGGGCTGCGCTCGGCGTGGCAGCCGTCCGGCAGCACCTGGCGGGCCAGCTCCTGCGGCAGGAAGCGCAGCGCGCGGGTCAGGAAGGAGGCCTGGTCCGGCAGCGCCACGGCGGCGGCGATCAGGCCCTTCAGCGCCGTCAGCGCGCGGGCGTCCAGCTCCTCCGCGGGCAGGTCGGCGGCCAGGGCGCGCGCGTCGGCCACCAGCCGGGCCATCATGCGCTGGCGGAAGGCGTCGTCCGCCGAGGCGGCGAAGAAGTCGTAGTGCCCGAGCCAGGCCGCGAGCCGCGCGCCCGCCACGTCCGGCCGGCGGGCGAGCGCGTCCGCCGGGAGGGTCAGCCAGTCGGCCAGCAGCGCCCGCGCCCGCGCCCGCGCCGCGTCCGTGCCGAGGGCGCGCAGGTCCCGCAGCCACGAGAAGCCGTGCGCCGCCGCCAGCAGGGTGGGGGAGGCGCCGTCTCCCCAGGCGCCGGGCCGCAGCGCCAGCACGCCGCCGCCGGACTCCATCTCGCCCTTCAGCAGCCGCGCGCCGCGCGCCGGGTCGCCGGGCCAGAGGTCCCGCACGGGCAGGGTGGGGCCGTCCGGGGTGCGGGCCATGCGCAGGCTCGGCAGCTTCGCCATCGCCCGGCGCGCGTCCCGCATCCAGCCGGCCATCAGGGTGCGGCGCGCAGGCTGGCGATGGCGGCGGCGTAGTCGGCCGCCCCGAACACGGCCGTGCCGCCGACCAGCGTGTCGCACCCGGCGGCGATCAGCAGCGGCGCGGTCTGCGCGGTCACGCCGCCGTCGGCGGTGATGCGGATGGGGCGTCCCGCGGCGTCCGCCATCTGCCGCAGCGCGCGTATCTTGGGCAGGGTAGCGGCGATGAGCGACTGGCCGCCGAAGCCCGGGTTGACCGTCATCACCAGGATCGCGTCCACCAGGTCCAGCACCTCCGCCACCGCCGCGGCCGGGGTGGCCGGGTTGATCGCCACCGCCGCCGACTTGCCCAGCGAGCGCACCAGCTGCAGCGAGCGGTGCAGGTGCGGCCCGGCCTCGACGTGGATGGCGATGTGGTCCGCCCCCGCCTGCGCGAACGCGGCGACGTAGGGATCGGCCGGGGCGATCATCAGGTGGACGTCGAACGGCAGCCCCACATGCGGGCGCAGCGCGGTGAGTACGCCCGGGCCGAAGCTGAGGTTGGGGACGAAATGGCCGTCCATGACATCCAGGTGGAGCCAGTCGGCCCCCGCCCGCTCCACCGCCAGCGCTTCGTCGCGCAGGCGGCCAAAATCGGCGGCAAGCAGGCTGGGGGCGATCAGGACGGGGCTGGGCATGGACGCTGGTTCTAGTGCGCGCGTCGCGGGAAGCACAAGGTGGGGCAGCACGGGGCGAGGCAGCACGGGGCGGCGGTCACGGCCGCACCAGGCGCGCGGCGAAGAACCCGTCCAGGCCGCCCCGCTCCGGCCACAGGCCGGGATGGGTGCGCAGGCAGCCATCGGCGGTGCGCGCCTCGGGGATGGCCGCCAGCTCCGCCGGGGTGAACGGGTCGGGGCGCAGGCCCGCGGCGAGGGCTGCGGGCAGCGCGCCCGGCCCTTCCTCCGGCTGCAGGGAGCACACCGCATAGACCAGCCGCCCGCCGGGGCGCAGCAGGGCGGCGGCGGCGGCGAGCAGCGCGCGCTGCTGCTCCACCAGCGCCAGCACGTCCGCCTGGCGCTTGAGGTGCGGGATGTCCGGGTGGCGGCGGATCGTGCCGGTGGCGCTGCACGGGGCGTCCAGCAGCACGGCGTCCAGCAGGGCGGGCGGCCGCCAGGCCAGGGCGTCCGCCTGCACGACCGTGGCGGGCAGCCGCAGTCGGGCCAGGTTCTCCCGCAGCCGGGCGATGCGGTGGGGGTCGCGGTCCAGGGCGAACACGTCGGCGCCGGTGGCGGCCAGCTGGGCGGCCTTGCCGCCGGGGGCGGCGCACAGGTCGGCCACGCGCTCGCCGGGCTGGGCGGCCAGCAGCTTGGCGGGCAGTGCGGCCGCGGCGTCCTGCACCCAGAACGCGCCGGCCTCGTAGCCGGGCAGCTCGGTGACCCGCGTGCCAGGGGGGCAGCGGACCGTGCCGGTGGGCAGCGCGGTCCCGCCCGGCGGCGGCTCGCCGCGGAGGACGGTGAGGTCCAGCGGCGCTTCCGCCTGGTGCCCGACCGCGATGGCGCGGGCGTCCGCCCCCCAGCTCGCCCAGAGCCAGGGCGGCGTGTCCAGCCGCGGCGCGTCGAGGTCGGCCAGCGCCGCGGCGCCCGCGTCGGCCACCCGACGCAGCACCGCGTTGACCAGCCCGGTGAACGGCGCCAGGCCGCGCGCGCGGGCCAGCGCCACCGCGGTCGCCACGGCGGCGTGGGCCGGCGTGTCCAGCAGCAGCAGGCCGGCTGCGCCCAGCCGCAGGATTTGCCGCACCGCGTCCGGCGGGGCGCGGCGGAGCCACGGCTCCAGCACCGCGTCCAGCGACCCGGCGCGCCGCAGCACGGCCGCCGCCAGCCGATGCGCCGCCGCCCGGTCCCGCGCCTCGGCCGCGGGCAGCGCGTCCAGGGCTTCCTCCAGCGGACGACGGCGCGCCAGCACGGCCTGCAGCAGGTCGAAGGCGCCGTCCCGGGTCGGGTCGGGTCGGGGGGCGGGGGATGGCATGAGGGGGCGCTTCATGGCGCGGATCGGGACTGCGTGCTAGAGCGCCGGCCATGGATTTGCTCGACACGCGGCGGCCGCGGGCGCTGCTGCTCGCCTTTTGCCTACTGCTCTGGCTGCCCGGGCTGTTCACCCTGCCCCCCACCGACCGCGACGAGAGCCGGTTCGCGCAGGCCAGCAAGCAGATGATCGAGACCGGCGACTACGTCCGCATCATGAACGGCGACGAGCCGCGCAACCGCAAGCCAATCGGCATCCACTGGCTGCAGGCGCCGTTCGCGGCGGCTGCGCGGGCGCTGCATTTGGCGACGGAGAACCCGATCTGGCCCTACCGGCTGCCTTCGCTGGCCGGCGGGCTGCTGGCGGTGCTGGCGACCCACGAGCTGGGCCGCGCGATGGGCGACCGCCGGGCCGCCCTGCTGGCCGCCGGCATGCTGGCCGCCAGCGTGGCCCTGGTGGCGGAGACCCACCTGGCCAAGACCGACGCCGCGCTGTGCGGCGCAACGACGCTGGCCATGGCCGTGCTGGGCCGGGCCTATCTCGGCCAGCCGGTCGGCCGGGGGCGGGCCGCCGCGTTCTGGCTGGCGATGGCCGCCGGCATCCTGCTCAAAGGCCCGATCACGCCCATGGTGGCGGGCCTGGCGGCGGCCGCCCTGGTGGCCGCGGACCGCCGCGCGCGCTGGCTGCTGGCGCTGCGGCCAGCGGCCGGCGCGGCACTCATGCTGCTGGCGGTGCTGCCCTGGTTCATCGCCATCGGGATCTCCACGCACGGCGCCTTCTTCCAGGACGCGGTGGCGGGAGACCTCGGCCGCAAGCTCGCCGGCGGGGACGACGCGCACGGCGCGCCGCCGGGCGTGCACCTGCTGCTGCTGCCCCTGCTGGCGTTCCCCGCCACGCTGCCCGTGCTGGCCTCCCTGCCGCGCTGGTGGCGCGAGCGGCGGGAGCCGGGCATCCGCTTCCTGCTGGCCTGGGCCGTGCCGGCCTGGGCGGTGTTCGAGGCCGCGCCCACCAAGCTGCCGCACTACACGCTGCCGCTCTACCCGGCGGTCTTCCTGCTGGCCGCGCGGCTGTGGACGGCGATGCCGCGCGGCTGGTGGCAGCGCCGGGCCGCGCCGGGCCTGACGGCGCTGGCGGCCGCGGCGCTGGCGGCCGGCGCGGTG
>CAXSAX010000048.1:0-20687 GCA_964235495.1 uncultured Acetobacteraceae bacterium
CTGATGATCTACGGCATCCCCGGCTTCAAGCTGGAGAAGGAGATCGTGCTGCGCCGCTGGCGGCTGCTGGAGGAGGGCGGCATCCAGTTCCACCTCGGCCAGGGCGTGGGAGAAGGCCTGGACTGGGCCGAGCTGCGCGCCCGCCACGACAGCATCCTGATCGCCACCGGCGTATACAAGGCGCGCGACATCGCCGGGCCCGGCGCGGGCCTGGACGGCATCGTCCCGGCGCTCGACTTCCTGACCACCTCCAACCGCCAGGGCCTCGGCGACAGCGTGCCCGCCTTCGACAGCGGCGCGCTGAATGCGGACGGCAAGCACGTCGTGGTCATCGGCGGCGGCGACACGGCGATGGACTGCGTGCGCACCGCGGTGCGGCAGGGCGCTGCCTCGGTGAAGTGCCTCTACCGGCGCGACCAGGCCAACATGCCCGGCTCCATGCGCGAGGTGAAGAACGCCCAGGAGGAGGGCGTCGAGTTCGCCTGGCTGTCCGCCCCCGAGGCGTTCCTCGGCGACGCCCGCGTGACCGGTGTGCGGGTGCAGCGCATGCGGCTGGGCATGCCGGACGCCTCCGGCCGCCAGTCGGTCGAGCCGTCCGGCGAGCGGTTCACCGTCGAGGCCGACCTGGTCATCAAGGCGCTCGGCTTCGACCCGGAGCCGCTGCCAAAGCTGTGGGGCGTCGAGGGCCTGGAGGTGAGCCGCTGGGGCACGCTGGCGGTGGACCACCGCACCCAGATGACGACGCTGCCCGGCGTGTTCGGCGCCGGCGACATCGTGCGCGGCGCAAGCCTGGTGGTGTGGGCCATCAAGGACGGCCGCGACGCGGCGGCGCGGATGCACGAGCACATGCAGCACAACGCGATGGCGCTGGCCGCAGAGTAACAGCTTCCAGGCCTCCCTCTCCCTGCGGGAGGGGCTGGGAAACGGAGAACGACATGGACCACGTTGCCGACTGGACCGCCAACGCCGCCCTGCTGCACGACACCTACCGTCCCGAGGACGAGCACGCCAATTGCGGCGTGGGCCTGGTCGCCTCGCTCGACGGCACCGCCCGGCGGGACGTGGTGCAGGCCGGCATCGACGCGCTCAAGGCCGTCTGGCACCGCGGCGCGGTGGACGCGGACGGCAAGACCGGGGACGGCGCCGGGCTGCACATCGAAATCCCGCAGGACTTCTTCGCCGAGGTGATCCAGCGCGGCGGCGACACCCGGCCCAGCGAGCGCATCGCCGTCGGCATGGTGTTCCTGCCCAAGACCGACCTGGCCGCGCAGGAACGCTGCCGCACCATCGTCGAGACCGAGATTCTGAAGTTCGGCCACACCATCCACGGCTGGCGGCAGGTGCCGATCGACGTGAGCTGCATCGGCGAGAAGGCCAACGCCACCCGCCCCGAGATCGAGCAGATCATGGTGCACAACAGCACCGGCGCGGACGAAGCCGCCTTCGAGCGCGACCTGTACGTCATCCGCCGCCGCATCGAGAAGCAGGCCATCGCCGCGCAGATCAACGAGATGTACATCTGCTCGCTGTCCTGCCGCTCGATCATCTACAAGGGCATGTTCCTGGCGGAGAACCTGACCGACTTCTACCCGGACCTGCTGGACCGCCGCTTCGTCAGCCGCTTCGCCATTTACCACCAGCGCTACTCCACCAACACCTTCCCCACCTGGCGGCTGGCGCAGCCGTTCCGCATGCTGGCCCACAACGGCGAGATCAACACGATCAGCGGCAACGTCAACTGGATGCAGAGCCACGAGACCCGGCTCAGCGACCCGGCGCTTGACCCGTACATCGAGGACATCAAGCCCGTCATCCAGGCCGGCAGCAGCGACACCGCGGCGCTGGACGCAGCCTTCGAGCTGCTGGTGCGCGCCGGGCGCGACGCGCCGATGGCCAAGGCGCTGCTGATCCCCGCCTCCATCAGCGTCGATGCGTCCATGAAGCAGGCGCACAAGGACCTGTTCCTGTACTGCAACGCCGTCATGGAGCCGTGGGACGGCCCGGCCGCCGTGGCCGCCACCGACGGCCGCTGGATGCTGGCCGGGCTCGACCGCAACGGCCTGCGCCCGCTGCGCTACAGCCTGACCCACACCGGGCTGCTGGTGGTGGGCTCCGAGGCCGGCATGGTGAAGTTCGACGAGCGGGACGTGCGCGCCAAGGGCCGCGTGGGGCCGGGCCAGTCGATCGCCGTCGATCTCGACACCGGGAAGTTCTACGGCGACGAGGAGATCAAGGACTTCCTCGCCGCCCGGCATGACTACGCCTCCTGGACCCGGCGCATCACCTCCATCGACAGCATCGTCAAGACCGACGCGCCGGAAGCCAGCCAGCTCAGCGGCGAGTTGCTGCGCCGCCGCCAGCTCGCCGTCGGCATGACGCTGGAGGAGCTGGAGATGATCCTGCACCCCATGGTGGAGGACGCCGCCGAGGCGGTCGGCTCCATGGGCGACGACACGCCGGTCGCCGTGCTGTCCGAGCGCTACCGCGGCCTGCATCACTACTTCCGTCAGGCGTTCAGCCAAGTCACCAACCCGCCGATCGACAGCCTGCGCGAGACCCGCGTGATGTCGCTCAAGACCCGGCTCGGCAATCTCGGCAACGTGCTGGACGAGAACGCCGAGCAGTGCGACCTGCTGCAGCTGGAAAGCCCGGTGCTGTCCAACGCCGAGTTCGCCGCCATGCGCGGGTTCATGGGCAAGGACGCCTGCGTGATCGACTGCACCGTGCCCATCGAGGGCGACCACATCGACCTGCGCGCGGCGCTGGAGCGCATCCGGCGCGAGGCGGAGGAGGGCGTGCGCGCCGGCTGCACCCACGTCATCGCCACCGACGAGGGCAGCGGCCCGCAGCGCGCCGGCATCCCGATGATCCTAGCCACCGCGGCGATCCACACCCACCTGGTGCGCTCCTCGCTGCGCACCTTCACCAGCCTCAACGTGCGCTCCGCCGAGTGCGTGGACACGCACTCCTTCGCCGTGCTGATCGGCGTGGGCGCCACCACCATCAACGCCTACCTGGCGCAGGAAAGCATCGCCGACCGCCAGCGCCGCTCCCTGTTCGGCGGCACCACGCTCACCGAGGCAATGCGCCGCTATAAAAAGGCGGTGGACAAGGGCCTGCTCAAGGTGATGTCCAAGATGGGCATCTCCGTCGTGTCCTCCTACCGCGGCGGCTACAACTTCGAGGCGATCGGCCTCTCGCGCGCCCTGGTGGCGGAGTTCTTCCCCGGCATGCAGTCCCGCATCAGCGGCATCGGCATGCCCGGCATCGCCCGCAACGTGCTCGCCCTGCACAAGGCGGCCTGGGATGAGGACGCGGTGACGCTGCCGGTCGGGGGCCTCTACAAGCTGCGCCGCCGCGGCGAGGCGCACGCCTTCGAAGGCAGCCTGATCCACACCATGCAGACCGCCGTCGCCAATGACAGCTTCCAGACCTGGATGCGCTACAGCGAGGCGGTGCGCCGCCAGCCGCCGATCGCGCTGCGCGACCTGCTCGACTTCACCGAAGGCCACACGCCCATCCCGGCCGACGAGGTCGAGAGCATCACCGAGATCCGCAAGCACCTGATCGCACCCGGCATCTCGCTCGGCGCGCTCAGCCCCGAGGCGCACGAGACGCTGGCCATCGCGATGAACCGCATCGGCGCGCGCTCCGACAGCGGCGAGGGCGGCGAGGACAGCGAGCGGTTCAAGCCCCGCGCCAACGGCGACAACGCCAACTCCGCCATCAAGCAGGTGTCCTCCGGCCGCTTCGGCGTCACCGCCGAGTACCTGAACGCGTGCAGCGAGATCGAGATCAAGATCGCCCAGGGCGCCAAGCCCGGCGAGGGCGGCCAGCTGCCCGGCTTCAAGGTCACCTCGCTGATCGCCAAGCTGCGGCACTCGACCCCGGGCGTCACCCTCATCAGCCCGCCGCCGCACCACGACATCTACTCGATCGAGGACCTGGCGCAGCTCATCTACGACCTCAAGCAGATCAACCCGGAGGCCTTCGTCTGCGTCAAGCTGGTGGCGCGCTCCGGCATCGGCACCATCGCCGCCGGCGTCGCCAAGGCCAAGGCGGACGCCATCCTGATCAGCGGCCACTCCGGCGGCACCGGCGCCTCGCCGCAGACCAGCGTGAAATACGCCGGCATCCCCTGGGAGATGGGGCTGACCGAGGCGCACCAGGTGCTGATGCTCAACCGCCTGCGCCACCGGGTGCGGCTGCGCACCGACGGCGGCATCAAGACCGGGCGGGACGTGGTGATCGCCGCCATGCTGGGCGCCGAGGAGTTCGGCATCGGCACCGCCAGCCTGGTGGCGATGGGCTGCATCATGGTGCGCCAGTGCCACAGCAACACCTGCCCGGTCGGCGTGTGCAGCCAGGACGAGACGCTGCGCGCCAAGTTCGGGGGCACGCCGGAGAAGGTCATCAACCTGTTCTCCTTCGTGGCCGAGGAGGTGCGCAACATCCTGGCCAGCCTCGGCGTGCGCCGGCTGCGCGACGTGATCGGCCGCACCGACTACCTGCGCCAGGTCAGCCGCGGCGGCGAGTGGCTGGACGACCTGGACCTCAACCCGCTGCTGGTGCAAGCCGACCCGGGCGGCCACGCGCGCTACTGCACCGAGGGCCGCAACGAGGTGCCGGAAACGCTGGACGCCGAGATGATCGCGGATGCCGGGCCGCTGTTCGAGCGCGGCGAGAAGATGCAGCTGCAGTATAACATCCGCAACACGCACCGCGCGATCGGCACCAAGCTGTCCTCCCGCATCACCCGCCAGTACGGCATGGCGGGCTTGCAGCCGGGCCACGTCACCGTGCGGCTGCGCGGCTCCGCCGGCCAGTCGCTGGGGGCGTTCGCGGTGCAGGGGCTCAAGCTGGAGGTGCTGGGGGACGCCAACGACTACGTGGGCAAGGGCCTGTCCGGCGCCACCATCGCGGTGCGGCTGGCGCCGTCCTCCACCCTGGTCAGCCAGCACAACACCATCATCGGCAACACCTGCCTGTACGGCGCAACCGCCGGGCAGCTCTACGCAGCAGGCCAGGCGGGGGAGCGCTTCGCGGTGCGCAACTCGGGCGCCGTGGCCGTGGTGGAGGGCTGCGGCTCCAACGGCTGCGAGTACATGACCGGCGGCACGGTGGTGGTGCTCGGCGCGGTCGGCGACAATTTCGGCGCCGGGTTCACCGGCGGCATGGCGTTCATCCTCGACACGGACGAGATGTTCGACCGCCGCGCCAACCCGGACAGCATCGAGTGGCAGCGCGTGGCGCACCCGCATTGGGAGGCCATGCTGCGCGGCCTGGTCGAGACGCATGCGCGCGAGACCAGCAGCCGCTACGCGGACGGGCTGTTGCACGACTGGCCCGGCACGCTGTCGCGCATCTGGCAGGTGGTGCCCAAGGGGTTTGCCCAGTACCTGCCGGTGCCGCTGAGCGAGGCGGTGGAGGAGCGGCGCGCCTAGCAAGTCGGGGCTTCGCCCCGAACCCCACCAGAGGACGAAGTCCTCTGGACACCTGTTTATAAGTATTATGGGTCAAGAGAACTTCGTTCCCTTGCGGGTGCTGGGCGGAGGTGGCCCAGGGTTCCGATCGCCTCCTTCAGGCGATTGGAAGGCCACCGGAAGGAGAGCCCTGCATTGGCGCGGCTCGGGGCGGATGCCATAACGCTGGGCCATGCGCCTGCTCTACCACCTGCCGCTGTCGCCCTACGCCCGCAAGGTCCGCCTGGTGCTGACGGAAAAGCGCCTCGCGTTCGAGTTGCGGGTCGAGAAGCCCTGGGACCGGCGGCCGGACTACCTCAAGGTCAACCCGTCCGGCACCGTGCCCACGCTGATGGACGAGGAGCTGGCCGTCCCCGATTCGAGCGTGATCTGCGAATACCTGGAGGAGGCCTACCCGGATACCCCGCTGCTGGGCCACACACTGGCCGAGCGGGTCGAAGTCCGCCGGCTGGTCGCCTGGCTGGACGGCCAGTTCGCCCAGGAGGTGACCCGGCATCTCTATGGCGAGAAGATCATCAAGCGCATGGCGGGGGCCGGGCAGCCCAACGCCTCCGCCCTGCGCGTCGGCTTCCTCAATCTCAAGACCCATTTGAGCTACATCGGCTGGCTGGCGGAGACGCGGAAATGGCTCGGTGGCAGTGCCATTTCCCTCGCGGACATGGCCGCCGCCGCCCACCTGTCCACGCTCGACTTCTGCGGCGACGTGGACTGGTCGGTCAGCCAGCCGGCGCGGGACTGGTACGCCCGCATGAAGTCCCGCCCATCCTTCCGCCCCATCCTGGCCGATCGAGTCCCCGGCGTGATCCCGCCGGAACACTACGCCGACTTGGACTTCTAGCTTCCGAAACGGGGGCCAGAAGCACGACCACCCTTCGACAGGGCTTGGAGCGGCATCCCGCCTCGCTTGCTAACCAGAGGCAGGCATCGCTGGCTCCAGCAACCGCCGCACCACCCGACAGATCTCGGACGGCAGGTATGGCTTGGCCACATAGGCGGTGTCAGTGCCGGACGCGCTGTCGCCCAGCACGGATGGCTGCCCTGTCATGAAGATCACCGGCAGGTGCGGCCGACCCGCCCGCGCTGCCTGCGCCAGGGCATGCCCGTTCAGGCTGCCTGGCAACTGAATGTCAGTTAACAGGATGGCGACCGTCGGCTCGGCCTGCAACAGCGTGAGTGCCTCGTCCCCGGAACCCGCTTCCAGCACCAGGTAGCCCTCGTCGGCCAGGACCTCGGAAAGCGTCATCCGGATGAGGAACTCGTCTTCCACGACCAGGACGGTGCAGGCAGCCGGGGCAGGCGGGTTATTGGTTGGCATGGTGCAACAACGCGGGACGGCCCGGATCGTTCGGGCCGCGGCGCTCACATGCGGCCGTTCTCGTCCCGCTCGGGATGCCGCTCATGGCCAAGGCTTGGTGCCTTTGTGCCGGCGCCGGGTTCGTCCAGCCCCGGCACCCGGTCCACGTCGGTGCCGCTCTCGATGGAGTCCGCCGCGTCGTCCTTGGCCGTGCCCTCGAAGTTCTCGGCGCCCGCCCGCGTGCCGCCGAACTGGTCGGCCCCGCCCGCATCCGGCTGACCCGGCACCTTGTGGTTGCCGGTGTCCTGCTCGTCGTCCGTGTGCTCGATCGACTCCTCGGTGTGCGGCTGCTTCACGGTGGCTCTCCTGCGTTGGCCGGGTGATAACGCCATCCGCCGCCAGGGTTGCGTCACTCGGGTTGCCTCACTCCGGTTCCGTCACCCGGCGGGCGCGAAGCTCTGTACCAGGCTGCCGGACACCAGCCGCCAGCCATCGACCAGCACGAAGAAGATCAGCTTGAACGGCAGGCTGATGCTGGCAGGCGGCAGCATCATCATGCCCAGGCTCTGCAGCACGCTGCCCACCACCATGTCGATCACCAGGAACGGCAGGTAGAGCAGGAACCCCATCTCGAACGCCCGGCGCAGCTCGCCCACCAGGAAGGCGGGCACCAGCGCGCGCCAGGGCGCCCCGTCCGGCGTGTCCATGGCGGGCAGGTGCGCCACGTCCAGGAACATCTGCAGGTCCGCGCCGCGCACGTTGGCGGCCATGAAGCGGCGGAACGGCTCGGCCGCCAGCTGCAAGCCTTCGATCTCGCCCACCTTGCCGTTCGTCATCGGCAGCAGCCCGGCGGCGTAGGCCTGGTCCAGCACCGGCTGCATGACAAAAAACGTCAGGAACAGCGCCAGCCCGATCAGCACCGTGTTGGGCGGCACGCCTTGCGCGCCGATCGCCGCCCGCAGCAGGGAGAGCACGATCACGATGCGGGTGAAGGCCGTGACCATCACCAGCAGGCTGGGCGCCACCGAGAGCACGGTGATGAGCGCCGTGAGCTGCACGAGCCGCCCCGTGGCGCCCGCCTGGCCGGCGGCGCCCAAGTCGATGTTGACCGACTGCGCCAGGGCCAGCGACGGCGTCAGCAGCAGCAGGAGGCCGATGCAGGCCCACCTCATGCCTCCCCGTCTCATGCGGAGGCCTCCGGCAGCCAGCCGACCACCTGGTCCTGCGGCCCGGTCAGCAGCAGCACGCTGCGCCCGTCGCACCGCACCAGCAGCAGCCGCCGCCGCGGGTCCAGCGCCAGCGAGCCTTGCACGCTTAAGCGGCCGGCAACGCCGCCGGGCCGGGCGAAGCGGGTCATCCGGGCGAGCCGGCCGGACAGCAGCACCAGCAGCAGCACGGCCGCAAGCGCTGCGGCGGCCAGAAGCAGGGAAGGAAGGGTCATCGTGACTGAGGCCTTTTGCCTGAGTGGGTCATTCGGAGGGGTCAGCGTGCGGCTTGCCCGCGCAGCGCCTCCGTCAGCTGGTCCGTCTCCGCCAGCAGGGCGAGCAGGTGGGGGCGAACCCGGCGGCCGATCTCCGGCGGCAGGTCCAGCGCTTTGGCGCAGAACAGCCCGACGCCGCGGTCCAGCCCCGCCATGTCCACCGTCCGGTCGTTCTCGACCAGCAGGCGGGCGATGCAGATCGTCCGCGCCAAGCCCTCGCCCAGGCTGATGGCGGCCTGGATGGCGGCGGCGTCGAAGCCGGCCTGGTCGAACGGGAGGACTCCGGTGTCGGTCATGCCCGCCATGAAAGCAGCAAGGTCTTACCAAACGGTTGCGAGCGGACGAATCGACGCCGGCTTAACCTCCTGGCAACCATCCGGGCGCAAGCTGCCCGCCATGGACAAGGACGGCATGGGATTGTTCGACCTGGCGGAGCGGCGGCTCGCCTGGATCGACCGGCGGCAGGGCCTGCTGGCGCAGAACATCGCCAACGCCAACACGCCGGGCTACGTGGCGAAGGACGTGCAGCCCTTCGCGCAGACGCTGGCCAAGGCGCTGCCGGTGCTGGCCACCACCAGCCCGGGCCACATGGCAGCGCCCGGCGCCATCCTGGGCACGGACCCGCGGCTGCGCCCGACCGAACGCGCGCCGGACGGCAACGCCGTCTCCATGGACGACCAATTGGCCAAGGTGGCCCAAACCGACGACGCGCAGGCGCTGACGATGAACCTGTACCACAAGTACCTTGGCCTCTACCGCACCGTGATCGGCAAGTAGCGGCCATGGACCTCACCAAGGCGCTCGCCATCTCCGCCCGCGGCATGGACGCGCAAACCACGCGGCTGCGCGTGATCGCGGAGAACCTGGCCAACCAGGACACCACGGGGGACACGCCCGGCGCGAACCCCTACCGCCGCAAGACCGTCACCTTCGAGCAAAAGCTGGACAACGAGGTCGGCGCCGACACCGTGCGGGTGAAGCAGGTCGGCACCGACAAGTCCGCCTTCCCCTCGCACTACGACCCGGCGCATCCGGCAGCGGACGCGCAGGGCTACGTCCACACCCCCAACGTCAACAGCTTCGTGGAGGTGATGGACATGCGCGAAGCCCAGCGCTCGTTCAGCGCCAACCTCAACGTGATGGAAGTGACGCGATCCATGCTGACCCGAGCGATCGACCTGCTGAAATGAGCATCCCGTTGGTTACATCGGCCACGGCCGCCACCGCGGCCGACGCCTACGCGCGCACCGGCGCCGGCCAGCCCAGCCTCGAAGGCTTCGGCCAGGCGATGACCCAGGCGCTGCAGGGGGTGGTCGATTCCGGCCACCAGGCGGACGCGCAAACCACCGCGGCGCTGAGCGGCAACGGCAACCTGACGGACGTGGTGACGGCGGTGAACCGGGCGGAGCTGGCGCTGCAAACCACCACCGCCATCCGCGACCGGGTGGTGCAGGCCTACCAGGACATCATGAAGATGCCGATCTAGGTGGGCCCGATCTAGTGGGCCCGATCTAGTGGGTGAGGGCGAGGTCGGCGCGGCCCTGCGCGACACGATGATGGTCGTGGTGAAGCTCGGCGGCCCCGTGCTGATCGCCGCCCTGGTCGTGGGCGTGGTGATGTCGCTGGTGCAGGCCGTCACCCAGGTCAACGAGGCGACGCTGGCCTTCGTGCCCAAGGTGCTCGTCGTCGTGGCCACCTTGATGCTCACCGGGCCGTTCATGCTGTCCACCCTGACCGGCTACACCCAGTCGCTGTTCGATCGGATGATCGTCGTCGGAGGCCTGTGATGGATGCCGCCGCCCTGGCGACCCTGCCGGGGTGGGCGTTCGCCTTCGTGCTGGTGCTGTGCCGCTGCGGCGCCGCCGTGATGCTGATGCCGGGCCTGGGCGAGGCGGAGCCCCCGGCCACCGTGCGCGCCGGCCTGGCCCTGGCGCTCGTGCTGCTGGTGCTGCCCGGCGTGGGCGCCCTGGCGCCGCCGGAGGGTTGGCAGGCCGCCGGCATGGTGGCGGCGGAGCTGCTGTGCGGCGGCGTGCTGGGCTGGCTCGCCCGCTGCATCGCGCTCGCCCTGCCGATGGCGGGGCAGATCATCTCCTTCATGCTGGGCCTGTCCAGCGTCATCACCCCGGACCCGGCGCTCGGCCAGTCCAGCGCCATCATGCGGCTGTTCTCCCTGGCCGTGCCCGTGCTTGTGCTGGGCACCGGGCTGTGGGCGCTGCCGGTGGCGGCGCTGGCCGGCAGCTACGCGCTGGTGCCCCCCGGCCACCTGCTGCCGGTGGGAGACAGTGCTGCGGCGGCGGTGAACGCGGCGGCGGAGGCGTTCGCCCTGGCGCTGCGCCTGGCCGCGCCGCTAGTGATCGCCAGCGTGGTGTGGCAGGCGGGCCTCGGCCTGCTGGCCCGGCTGGTGCCGCAGCTGCAAGTGTATTTCGCCGCCATCCCCGGCCAGATCGTCGGCGGGCTGGCGCTGCTGGCGCTGCTGGCCACCGGCATCGTGGAAACCTGGTCCGCCGCCGCGCGCGACGGGTTTGCCGCCCTGCCCGGGCTGTAGCCGGTGGCGGACCGCGAGGACCAGACCGAGGCCGCCACCCCGAGGCGGCTGGAGCGGGCGCGCGAGCAGGGCAGCATTGCCCTGTCGCGCGAGGTGCCGGTGCTGGCCGGGCTGGGGGCGGCGACGCTGCTGCTGCTGCTGGCCGGCCCGAGCCTCGGGCGGAGCCTGGCGCTGCGGCTGGCGCCCATGCTCAGCCTGTCGCCGTCGCCCGACCCCGCCGCGGCGCTGCGGGCGGCGGTGATCGCGGCCGCCCTGCTGATCGGCCCGCTGGTGCTGGGCGTGATGGCCGCCTCGGTCGCCGGGTCCCTGCTGCAAACCGGCTTCCTGTTCAGCCCGGCCAAGCTGGCGCCCGACCTGGCCCGGCTCAGCCCGATGCGCGGCATCAAGCGCCTGTTCGGCGTCACCGGGCTCGTGGAGTCCGCCAAGTCGGTCGCCAAGCTCGGCGTGCTGGGCTTCGCCGCCTACCACGTGCTGTCCGGCAGCCTGCCTGCGCTGCACGCCGCCGTCTCGTGGCAGGCCGGCCAGCTGGCCGAGCGCATCGTGCGCGAGGTGCTGCAGCTGATGCTGACCATGCTGGCCGCGCAGGCCGTCATCGCCGGGGCGGACTGGTGGTGGGTGCGCCACCACCACGCCAGCGGCCTGCGCATGAGCCGGGAGGAGGTCAAGCAGGAGGCGAAGGAAAGCGACGGCAACCCGGCGATCAAGCAGCGGGTGCGGCAGATTCGCATGGCCCGGGCGCGCAAGCGGATGCTGGCGGCAGTGCCGAAAGCCACCGTGATCGTCACCAACCCGACTCATTACGCTATTGCTTTGGCATACGATCGTGCGAAAGGAGGGGCGCCGAAGGTGGTGGCGAAGGGAGTCGATGAAGTGGCAGCCCGCATCCGGGAGGTGGCGCGCGAGCATCGCGTCCCGCTGGTCGCCAATCCGCCGCTGGCGCGCGCGCTCTACCTGGTGGAGCTGGACGCGGAAATCCCGGCCGAGCACTTCAAGCTGGTGGCGGAGGTGATCGCCTACGTGTGGCGCTTGCGCACGCGGGCGGCCCGATGAGCGTGGTGCGGCTCCCGACCTGGCCCTGGCAGCGCCCACCCCGCGCGCGGCTGCTGATCGAGCGGCTGGCCGCCCCGCTCGACGACATGCTGCAGGCGCTGGTGCAGGACTCCTCGGTGGGCGTCGCCATCATCGACCGGCAGGGCCGCCTGGTCCGCGTGAACGGGGCGCTGCGCCGCATGGTGGACCCCGAGTGCGACCTGTCGCCCGGCCGCCCCGCGCAGGACATCTTCTGCCACCACCGGCGCGAGGCCGTGTGGGAGGGGCTGCTGCCGGCCTTGCAGGGGCGCCGACCGCCGCACCGCTTCGTCTCCATGCTGCGGGGCAAGGGCGGCGTGGCCGAGCATACTGTGGATGTCTCCGCCGTGGCGCTGCGCGAGGCCGACGAGCAGGTCAGCGGCGCCATCCTGCAATTCTGCGACATCTCGGCGCAAACCTTGCTGGAGGCGCAGCTGGCGCAAAGCCAGAAGCTGCAAGCCGTGGGCCAGCTGGCCGGCGGCATCGCCCATGATTTCAACAACCTGCTCACCGCCATCATCGGCGCGGCGGACGAGCTGCTGGCCCGGCGGCTGCCCGAAGCGGAGGTGGTGGAGGATCTGGGGCAAATCCGCAGCAGCGCCGAGCGCGGCGCGGCGCTGGTGCGCCAGCTGCTGGCGTTCGGCCGGCAACAGACCCTTCAGCCCTGCGCCGTGTCGATCAACGACGCGGTGGCGGGGCTGTCCAGCCTGTTCCGCCGCTTGCTGGACAGCAGCATCCGGCTGGCGCTGGACCTGGAGCAGCCCGGCTGCGCCGTGCGGGTGGACCCGACCCAGCTGGACCAGGTTCTGGTCAACCTCGTGGTCAACGCCCGGGACGCGATGGCCGGCGGCGGCACGCTCACCCTGCGCACGGGGCACCGCGACTTCCACCGTGCCCAGGTCGTGGGCGAGGAGGCGATCCCGCCCGGGCGCTACGTCATGGTGGAGGTGGCGGACACCGGCGTCGGAATCCCAGCCGACGTGCTGCCCCGCATCTTCGATCCCTTTTTCACCACCCGGCGGGAATGGGGCGGCACCGGCCTTGGCCTGTCCACGGTGCACGGCATCGTGCGCCAGTCCGACGGCTTTCTCAGGGTGCACAGCCTGGTGGGCCACGGCACGCAGGTGCGCGTGTACCTGCCGCGGCTCGACGGCGACAGCGTGGCCATCCCAGCCCCAGCGCCCCCTGCCGAGGCTGCGGGGCAGCCCTGCGCCGGAGCCTTGCTGCTGGTGGACGACGAGGATGGCGTGCGCCGCGTGGCCGCCCGGGCCCTGAGCCGGCAGGGCTGGACGGTGATGAGCGCCGGGTCGGGGGAGGCGGCGCTTGGATTGCTGGCCGGGGAAGGCGTGGCGGAGGCGCTCAGGGTCGTGGTGTCAGACGTGGTGATGCCGGGCATGGACGGCATGGCCCTGGTGCGCGCCATCCGGCAGCTCCGCCCCGGCCTGCCGGCCATACTGGCCTCGGGCTACGCGCAGGAGGCGGTCCGGGACGACCTGGCCGCCGAGCAGGTCGCGTTCTTGCCGAAGCCGTATTCCTTGAAGACCCTGCTCGCGGCCGTGGCGGCGCAGGCGGCGAAGGCCTGAGCGAAGCTGGCGGCCCGTTCGCATCACGCATCATGGATTGGCGGTTTGGAGAGGCCAACGGTTTAAATTCGCCTAAATCCATGCTTTGTTCTTGAGAACAAAGAGAGGACGCATTATTAATGGAAAGCTGAACAGACCAGGATGCGAAGCGGCCCGCCACTTGGTTGCGGCCCCCGCCGCGCCACCATAGCATAGGGTCCCGCAGCCTTGCGGGCAGAAGGACGCACATGGACAGGACCAAGGCGCTGGACGCCGCACTCAGCCAGATCGAGCGGGCATTCGGAAAAGGCTCGATCATGCGGATGGGCGCGCGCACGGACGACCAGATCGACGTCATCTCGTCCGGCTCGCTCGGGCTGGACCTGGCGCTCGGCATCGGCGGCCTGCCGCGCGGGCGCATCGTCGAAATCTACGGCCCGGAAAGCTCCGGCAAGACCACGCTCGCCCTGCACGCCATCGCCGAGGCGCAGAAGCGCGGCGGCACCTGCGCTTTCATCGACGCCGAGCACGCGCTGGACCCGATCTACGCCCGCAAGCTGGGCGTGGACGTGGACAACCTGCTGCTGTCCCAGCCGGACGGCGGCGAGCAGGCGCTGGAGATTTGCGACACCCTGGTGCGCTCCGGCGCCATCGACATCGTGGTGATCGACAGCGTCGCCGCCCTGGTGCCGCGCGCCGAGCTGGAGGGCGAGATGGGCGACACCCATGTCGGCCTGCACGCCCGGCTGATGAGCCAAGCGCTGCGCAAGCTCACCGGCAGCGTTTCCAAGTCGAAGACCATGCTGATCTTCCTCAACCAGATTCGCCTCAAGATCGGCGTCATGTTCGGCAACCCCGAGACCACCACCGGCGGCAACGCGCTGAAGTTTTACGCCTCCATCCGCATGGAAATCCGCCGCATCGGAGCGATCAAGGACCGCGACGAGGTGACCGGCAACCAGACCCGGGTGAAGGTGGTCAAGAACAAGCTCGCGCCGCCGTTCCGCCAGGTCGAGTTCGACATCATGTATGGCGAGGGCATCAGCAAGCGCGGCGAGCTGATCGACCTCGGCGTCAAGGCGGCCGTGGTGGAGAAGTCCGGCGCCTGGTTCTCCTTCGACAGCCAGCGCATCGGCCAGGGCCGGGAGAACGCCAAGGCTTTCCTCAAGGACCATCCGGACGTCGCGGTCATCATCGAGAAGCGGGTGCGCGACCAGTCCATCGTGGTCGAGCAGGCGATGATCACCCCGCCCGAGGAAGGCGAGGACGCTGAAGCCGCGGAGTGAGCCCGGCGGCAGCCGGCCGGGCGGGCCTGGACGACGCGGACCTCGAGCTGGTCGAGGCCGCGCGCGCCACCCTGCTCAAGCACTACCGCCCCCACTGGCACACGGTGGCGGCGGCGATGCGCTCACGCGACGGCCGGGTCTGGACGGGGCTGCACCTCGGCGCCACCGTCGGCCGCCTGTCGGTTTGCGCGGAGGCGGTGGCGCTCGGCCGCGCCATCCTCGAAGGCGACGGCACGGTGGCCTGCGCCGTCGCGGTGCGCCACCCGAAGCCGGACGAGCCGGTGCAGGACATCGCCATCGTGCCGCCCTGCGGCGCCTGCCGCGAGATGCTGACCGATTTTGACCCGGCGGCCGACGTGATCGTGCCCGGCCCCCAAGGCCCCCTGCGCATGGCGGTGCGGCTCTTGCTGCCGCTGCCCTATCAACGCTGACCCCATGGAACAGAGCGTGCACGCGCGCGTTCACCCCAGCATGAGCACAAATCCAAAGACACCCCCCGCCGACGACACCCCCTCCAACACCGTCAAGAACCCGGATGACTGGACCACCGGCGACGAGAGCATGACCGGCGCCCAGGCCTCCTATCTCAAGACGCTGAGCGAGGAGGCCGGCGAGGAGTTCGACCCGTCGCTGAGCAAGGCCGCCGCCTCCAAGCGCATCGACGAGCTGCAAGGCAAGACCGGCCGGGGCAAGTCCCACTAGGCTGCCCGCGTGAGCGGGACCGCGCTCTGCCGGCTCGGCCGGGCGTTGCAGGCCGGCGGCTACCGCTTCGTCACGCCGACGCCGCTGACCCACGCCCGGGTCAATGCGCGCCCCGGCAACGCCTGGGCCAGAAGCGTCGCGGACATCTTCGGCTGGAGCCGCCCATTCCAGGACGGCATCCTAGCGCCGGACCTGCTGGCGCTGGCGCTGGAAGCCGGCGCGGTGGTCCGTCACGGCGACGGCTGGCGGCCCCTGCTGCGGCTGTCCAGCCTGGACGGCCTGCTGTTCTGGCACTCGGCCTATCCCACGGAGGACCCGGCCGCCGTGTTCTTCGGCCCGGACACCTACCGCTTCGCCGCCGCGGTCAGCCATTGGCTGGCTTCTGGCCCGTCGGTGCGGCGCGCGGTCGACATCGGCTGCGGCGCCGGCCCCGGCGCCTGCGTGGTCGCCCGCGCTAGGCCCGGCGCCCCCGTGTTCGCCGCGGACATCAACCCCGCCGCCCTGTCGCTCGCCCGCGTCAACGCCGAGATGGCCGGGCTCGACGCGGTGGAAACCCGCCACAGCGACCTGTTCGCCGTCCTGGACGGCATGTTCGACCTGGTGGTGTCCAACCCGCCCTACCTCGCCGACCCGGCGGAGCGCACCTATCGCCACGGCGGCGGCGACCTCGGCGCCGGCCTGTCGCTGGCCATCGTGGAGGCGGCGCTGCCCCGGCTGTCGCCCAGCGGCACGCTGCTGCTTTACACCGGTGCCGCCATCGTGAACGGGCATGACGCCTTTCGTTCGGCCGTGGCTGGCCGATGTGTGGCCGAGGATGTGTCATGGGAATATCACGAGCTTGACCCGGACGTGTTCGGCGAAGAGTTGCTTAACGGCCCTTATGTCGAGGCCGATCGAATAGCAGCCGTGGTCCTCACGGCGACGAGGAATGGATAGTCAGCATGCCGGATGGTTACACTGTGCCCGACGCCCTGGGTTTCCAGGCGCGCCTTGCCCGCTTCAACGCCGCCCGCTTCAACCCCGCGCTGCCCGCCGCCGGCTGGCGCGAGGACATCGACCAGTTGGCCGAGCACCTGCGCGAGGAGGGCGAGTGGCTGGAGCAGCGCCGCGACGCCGTCGCCGCCCGTGCCGCCGACGCGCCGCGGGATGCGGACGGCTTCGTCGCCTGGTTCGAGGCGCTGGAGCATGACGGCCCGGGGCAGGGCGACCCGCTGTTCCCCTGGCTGGCCGACCGCGCCGACATGGACGAGATGCGCTGGTTCCTGACCCAGGAGGTCGCCGGCGAGGCCGGCTTTGACGACCTGGCGGCCATCACCCAGGTCAAGCTGCCGCAGCAGGCCAAGCTGGAGCTGGCCCGCAACTACTGGGACGAGATGGGCCGCGGCAACCCGAAGGGCATGCACGGCCCCATGCTGGAGGTCATCGCCGACCGGCTGGGGCTGCGCCCCACCCTGGCGACGACGGTGCCGGAATCCCTGGCGCTGGCCAACACCATGGCCGGCCTCGCGTGCAGCCGGCGTTACGCCTACCACTCGGTCGGCGCGCTGGGCGTGATCGAGCAGACCGCCCCCAGCCGCGCCATCCTGGTGGCCCGCGGCCTCAAGCGGCTCGGCGTGCCGCCGGAGGACCGCCACTACTTCGACCTGCACGCCGTATTGGACGTGAAGCACTCGGAGGCCTGGAACGCCGAGGCGCTGCACCCGCTGGTGGCCGGCAACCCCGCCGTCGCCCCCGCCATCGCCGAGGGCGCGCTGATGCGGCTGGAAGCCGGCGCCGCTTGCTTCGAGCGCTACCGCACCGAGCTGTGGCAGAACGGCGCGGCCCAGCCCGGCCGGGCTGCCGAGCTGGCCGAGCCATCTGGCCGGCGCGGGTTCTGCGTCCGCTAGCAGGGTGCTGAAGGCCGAAGCCCGCGCTTGCAGGGCTCTGCCCCGCACCCGAAAGGGGATAGTCATCCCCTTTACCCCTTATGCCAGGTGTCCAGAGGACGACTGTCCTTTGGTGGGGTTCGGGGCAAAGCCCCGATCCTTGCTTCGCGGAGTTCTTCAGCACCCTGCTAGGGCATGGCCCGGCCGAACGACATCACCGTCGGATGAGGCTCCTCGCACAGCCCAGGTCCGCAGCGTCTTGCGTGTGCCACACGCGCTAGCCGCGGAGTGAGGGTCCTCGCCGTCGGCACGCGCGTCTATCTCGGCGACCTCTATCTCAGCCTGATGCGCGAGGGCCACGAGGTCCGCGTGTTTGCCGCCGACCCGGCGTCGAAGCGCGCCTTTGGCGGCCTCATCGACCCCGTGGCCGACTGGCGCGCCGAGCTGTCCTGGGTGGGGCGGGACGGCCTGCTGCTGTTCGAGGGCGTCGGCCAGGGCGCGGTGCAGGACGCCTTGCGCGCCGACGGCTACCGCGTGGTCGGCGGCAGCGCCTTCGGCGACCGGCTGGAAACCGACCGCGCCCTCGGCCAGTCCGTGCTCGCGGAGGCCGGCCTGCCGGTCGCCTGGAGCCAGGCCTTCGCCGGCCCGGCGGAGGCGCTCGCCTGGCTGGCGGACCACCCTGGCGCCTACGTGCTCAAATACGACGACAACGCCCATGCCACCTTCGTCGGCGAGCACCCGGCGGGCGCGGACATCGCCTACATCCTCCGCCGCCATCCCGGCGCCAGGCGGGTGCTGCTGATGGAGCGACTGCGCGGCGTGGAGGTGGGCATCGGCGCCTACTTCGACGGTCGCCAGTTCCTCCGTCCCGCCTGCATCGACTTCGAGCACAAGCGCTTCTTCCCCGGCGACAGGGGCGAGATGACCGGCGAGATGGGCACCCTCGCCTCCTACGAGGGCGCCGACCGCCTGTTCGAGGCCACGCTGAACCGGGTAGCGCTGCTGCTGGCCAGCGCCGGGCACGTCGGCTACGTCAACCTCAACCTGATGGTGGACGAGCGCGGCGCGTTCCCGCTGGAGTTCACCTGCCGCTTCGGCAACCCCGGCTTCGCCATCCTCGCCGCCATGCAGGCGGATGGCTGGGGCGACCTGCTGCAGCGCATGGCCGCCGGCGCGGGCGGCCATTTCCGCACCGAGCCCGGCTGGGCCGTCGCCATCGTGCTGACCATGCCGCCGTTCCCCGCCACCGCCGACGCCGCCCCGGCGGACGACGCCCCCGTGTTCTTCCACGCCGAACCCGGCGCAGCGGAGCAGCCGCACTATCATTACGTGGACATGCGGCGCGAGGGCGGCCAGTTGCTCGCCCACCGCCGCTCCGGCCACCTGATGATCGTGACCGGCACCGGCCCCGACGTGCCGGCGGCGCAGGCCGCGGCGCACGCCCGCGCCGCCAACGTCATCGCCCCCGAGCTGCGCTGGCGCGACGACATCGGCGCGCGCTTCCTCGCCTCGGACGGCGCGGCCCTGCGCCGGCTCGGCTGGCTGTGACGGAGGCTGCGCTGTGAACCAGCCCGTGCCCCTCGCCCTGCAGGGCGTCATCTCGCCGCAGGTGGCGCTGTCCCGGCTGCTGCTCGGCGGCGCGGACGCCGCCGGCATCGCGGCCCTGGTCGCCGCCGCGCGGCCCGACCCCGCCACCCCCGCCTGGCGCGCGCTCGCCGCCCTGCTGGACGGCCGCGCCGCCGAGCTGGACCGGCTGGCGGGCGAGATTCGCACCACCGGCAGCGACCACACGGCGATGGGCGGCGTGGCCGGCATCGCCGCCTTCTTCGACCGCGCCGTGGCGCACTCGCCCGAGGCCGGCGTGGCGCTCTACTCGCTGGGCGACCCGGCGATCCTCCAAGCCGCCACGGCGGAGATCGTGGCCTGGCTGCACGCCGGGCGCCTGCTGCCCCCGGCCGCCGCCGTGCTGGACCTGGGCTGCGGCATCGGCCGGGTGGCCGCGGCGCTGGCGCCGCATTGCCGCTCGGTGCTGGGGCTGGACGTGTCCGCCGGCATGGTGGACGAGGCGCGGCGGCGGCATGGCGGCCTTCCCGGGCTGCGCTTCGCCGTCGCGGACGGCACGGCGGTGCCGCCGGGTCCGTACGACCTGGCGCTGCTGGTGGACAGCATGCCGTATATCCTGCAGGCCGGGCTCGCGGAGGCGGTCATGCAGGGCATCGCGGCCAGCTTGCGCCCGGGCGGCGCCGTGGCGGTGCTGAACCTGTCCTACGGCCGGGATGCGGCGGCCGACCTTGCCGATGCCGGCCGCTGGGCTGCCGCCCATGGCTGGTCGGTCGAGGCCGCACGGCCGTTCGCGCTGTGGGACGGCGCGGCCTTCGTGTTCCGCCCTGCCGCCTGAATCGCCGTCCGCGACGGGGCAGGGGCAACGAATGCCCTCTCCGGCCGTTACGAAGCCGGCCCAACCGCCGCCTCGCGGTTGCCGCGCCCGCCCGCCATTCCGTAGGGTGTTCGTGCAGCCCGACCTGGGATGACCGCCATGAACCGCATGCTCGCCTGCCTGCTCCTCCTCGCCAGCCTGTTCCCCAGCCTGGCCGGCCCGGTCCGCGCCGCCACCCTGGCCGGGGTCACGCTGCCGCCGACCTACCCGGTGGGCGGCCAGCCGCTCAGCCTGAACGGCATCGGCCTGCGCACGCTCACCGTGTTCGAGGTGAAGGTTTACGTCGCTGGCCTGTACCTGGCGCAGCCGAGCCACGATCCGCAGGCCATCCTGGCGTCGCCGTCGCCCAAGGTGATCCTGTTGCAGTTCCTGCACGCCGGGTCCAAGGCCGAGGTCCAGAAGGAGTATCGCAATGGGGAGCAGGTGAACTGCGCCGGAGGCGGCTGCAACCCGGCGGACGCGGCGGATTTCGAGCGCCTGATTGCCGCGGCCCCCGCGGTCAAGGAGGGCGACACCTCGACCTATGTGTTCACCAGCAAGGGCGTCCGGGTGCTGGCCAACAACCAGCTGGTCGGCGAGTTCGACAACCCCGACCTGGCCAACCGCCTGCTCGCCGGCTTCATCGGCTCCCACCCGCCTTCGCAAGCCTTGCGGAGCCAGTTGCTGGGACTGCCGCCTGGGTAAGCCGAAGCCCCTTGGCGGCCGCCGTTTTCCCGTCGCACCGAGACTGACGCGCCGACGATCCCGTCCCCGCCATCCTCCTCCAGCACCGTCAATACCCAGCCATGACGGTGTCCAGAACCGTGAAAAGCGCCCCATTCGCGTTAGCCTTGCAAACAAAAGCTTGCGCCCGGCCGCAGTTCGTCGTTTGTTCAGGCCGTGACCAGCCCACATCCCATTCCCGAGCCAGCCGACGCCGCACCCTGCGACAGCCAGGCCGCGCTGGACGCGCAGCGCCGCGCCAG
>CAXSAX010000049.1:0-20260 GCA_964235495.1 uncultured Acetobacteraceae bacterium
CACGCTCGCTGCTACCGTCATCTTCTGACTGAAGAAATGAGTCCTGACCCTAGCTACCGCTACTTCGGAAAGACCAAACGCACCTGCGAACCAAACTTTCGGCTCGAATGCATGATGTAAACCGGCATCGATTGCGTTGGCGACTACTCTACCCTCTCGCGAAGAGCCAATGAACACCTTAGGTTTCATGCCTCACCCAAACGCCCCCACCGCATGGCTGATCGCCGCGCCGATCTCCCGCACCGTGCCGAACAGCCGCCGCATCGGCTCGAACACCTCCTCGTGCACCCGACCGTACGACACCGCGTTGCGCCGCCCCGGCGGCTCCGCGTAGTCGCGCGCGGCGGCCGGGTTGGGCGTGTGCGGGAAGATCTCGCCCAGCAGCTCCAGGCAGGCCGGCACGTCCAGCCGCAGCAGCCGGTCTTCCAGCGCCTGCCGGGTCAGGCTGAAGCGGGGGGAGAACTCGGGGATTTCCGTGCCCAGCAGCCAGATGCGCTGGATCGCCGCCACCCGCAGCGCGTGCAACAGCACCTCCTCGGCCGCCATGCGCGGCGCGTCCGGCCAGGCCTCGGCCAGCGCCAGGCGGTCCAGCTGGATGCGCCGGGCCATTGCGGTCACCGGTTGCCACAGCCCTAGGCGGTCAAGCGCGCGGGCCGTGGCCATCAGGGCGGTGGCGCGGCCGGGCAGGACGGTGTGCGGCACCCGGTCCAGCCAGGCGCCGGGATCGACCAGGCCCACCACGGCGTGCAGCACGTCCAGGTCCGAATGCGCCAGCGCGTGGGCGGCGAAGTCCATCGCGCGGCGGAAGCGGGGGCTGCTCTGCATCAGGGTGGCGAACTCCTCCCGGTGCTGCGACGCCGCTGCGCCTACACCCTGCAACGTGTTCGCGCACCAGCCCAGCTGCTGGAGGATGGCGTTGTTCGGGATTGCCCGCAGCTCGCGCGGGTGGCGGATGGTCGCCGGCCCGCCCGTGTCGGACTGGCGGGCGGAGGGGCGCGAGCCGGTCGGGTCCAGCAGCGCCGGGCCGAACGCGCCGAGCAGGGCGGCATAGCCCGGGTCCTCCACCAGCTCGCGCATGCCGCTGCCGATGGTGGCGAAGAACCCGGCGGCGAAGTCCGGCTCGTCATAGATCGGGTCCTGCCCGGCGGGCACGGCGGCGAAGGCGTGCTCGGCGATGCGGGCGACGGTGGCCGAGGCCAGGGCTGGCGTGCCGAACAGCAGGTAGCCGTCGCCGCCCTGGAAGGCGCATTCCTCCCGCGTGGCGATGCTGGCGGCGGCGAAGGCCTGGCGGGTGGCGGTGGGCGAGTAGTATTTCAGCCGATCGGCCAGGGCGCCGGGGTGCGCGCCGCGGCCGATGCTCTCGCCGCCGGTGTCGAACAGCACGACCTCAACATCCGAGAGTCCGTGCTTGGCCAGTAGGTCCGCCGCCTTCAGCCGCAGCCGCTCGATCAGGTAGGACGCGGCCAGCTGGCCCACGTAGCGCCCGCTGTCGGAATAGCCGAATTGCAGGCACATCCGCCCGGTGGCGCGCAGGTAGTCGCACCAGTGCGGCGAGCGCAGCGCCTCGGCCAGCACCCGCGCGCCGCTGTCCAGCGCCTCCGCGGTCTCGAATAGCGGGCTGATCTCGATCTGCCGCTCGATGCCGAGCAGGCGGGCAAGCCACAGCGCAGTCAGCAGGGTGTAGCCGCTCTCGGTCTCGGCGATCAGGAAGCGCACCGGGGTCGCGGCGTCGATGTGCTTGACGATCTGCGCCACCGTCATCATCACACGCACGGCGGAAGCCTGCTCGGCCATCAGCGCGCCGAAATCGACCGGCTCCGGCTGCACCGCGTCCAGCGCCTCGCCGATGGCGGCCAGCAACGCCCGGCGGCGGCTGGCATCGGCCGGCGGGTCGGCCAGGCCCAGCCGCACCCGGGCCGCGTTGTGCAGCTGCGCCGCGTTCAGCCGCACGTGGGTGTGGGCGAGCGACAGGCCGTGGCTGGCCAGCCCGGCGCGCGCCACCGCCAGGGGCATGGGGTCGGGCGCCGTGGCGATGGCCTCGTCCAGCAAGCGCAGCACCGGCTCCGGGGTCGTCATCGCCGCCTCCCGCCCGCCGACCAGGGCGGCGGCAAAGGCGGCGACCGCGTCGGCGTCGGGAGCAGACGGGCAGGCGGCCACCTGCGCTTCCACGGCGGCCAGCGCCTCGTCCAGCCGGGCGGCGGCCGGTCCCTCCCCCACCTGGGCGCGGGCGCGGGCCAGCTGCAGCCGCTTCATCACTAGGCGCAGTCGCAGCGTGTCCCACCAGCCGATGTCCGTGCGCCCGTCCGTGTCGTAGCCGACCCAGGAGGCCAGGATCACCGGGCGGGGCGACAGGCTGCGCCAGCGGTCGGGCCACAAGGTGGCGGCGCGCAGCAACGCCTCCGTCAGCTGGTCGATCGCGTCCCGCCCGTGGGTGATGGCGGCCACCGCCTGGTCGAACTCCTCGGCCAGGGCCGGCTTGGACGGGCGGTGGGAGGCGAAGCGCGGCGCGGGCGCGCCGCCAGCGGCGCGGGCCAGGGCGGCGGACTGCTCGCGCGGCAGTGAGAAGGTGGGATGGGCGGTGAACACGGCGGCGAAGCGGGTGCGCTCGGCGGCGGCGCGGAAGGTCTGGAACGGTACGGGGCTGTCTGCCGGGTCCGGGCGCACCAACCGCTCCGCCACCGCCGCCATCGCCGCGGCCGAGCCGTCCAGCCCGCCGACATAGGCGCGCAGCCGGTCCGCCCGGGCGTCGAAGGCCGTGTCCCGCAGGTGAGCCACCACGGCATCCAGCTGGTCCAGCGAGAGGGCGCCGCTGTCCATAGTGCGGATGATGGCCAGCGCCACCGCCAGCACGGGGCTGCCGAACGGGTCGGTGCGGCTGCGGTCCCGCGCCTCGCGCACCAGGGCGAGCAAGCTGCGGACGGTGTCGCCAGGCTGGGCTGGCAGGGGCTGGGCTGGCGCGGGCTTGGCTGGTGCGGAATGGTCGGGCATGGGACGCACGATGCGGCGCAGCATAGCCGGCTGGCAAGTCGGGCGCGAGCGTTCCTTGGGGCTGCGCGGCCGCGGTGCTAACCAACCGCCCATGCTCCCTGCCGACCCCGACCAACCTGCCAGGCTTTCCCTCGCCCGCCACCGCGCCTTCGCCACCGGATTGCTGGCGCTGATGGCCGCCCTCACCCTAGGCAGCTACGCGCTGCCGCCGGGCTGGGGGACGGATTTGCTGCAGGCCTCGGCCAAGGCCGGGTTCGTGGGCGGCATCGCAGACTGGTTCGCCGTCACCGCGCTGTTCCGCCACCCGCTCGGGCTGCCAATCCCGCACACCGCCATCGTGCCGGCGCAGCAGCAGCGGCTGGGGCGCTCCCTGGGCCGCTTCGTCGCCACCCACGTGTTCACCGAGGAGGAGCTGCGCCGCACCCTGCGCAAGGTGGACCTGGCCGGCATCCTGGGCCGCGTCCTGCACGACCCGGCGGCGGCCCACCCCACGGCCGAAGCGCTGGCCGGGCTGCTGCCGCGCTTGCTCGCCACCGTGGAGGACGGGCGGGCGCGGCGGCTGATGGGGCGGCTGGCGCCCCGGCTGCTGGGCGGGCGCGGGGCCAGCGCGCTGGTGGTGCGCGCGCTGCACGGGTTGCTGGACGGCGGGCGGCACCAGGACGTGCTGAGCTTCATCCTGGTGCAGTTCCGCACCCTGCTGGCCGCCAAGGAGGAGCAGCTGCGCGGCGTGATCGCCGACCGGGTGCGTGAGCAGGGCGGCCGGCTGGTGGGCTGGGCGGTGGGGGCGCAGGTGGCGCGCCGGGTGCTGGGCACCATGAACGCCGAGCTGGACAAGGTCGGCCCGGACGGCTCGGAGCTGCGCGACGCGTTCGACGCCTGGATGCGCGCCGAGATCGCCCGCATGGAAACCGACCCGGAGCGGGCGGCGGAGCTGGGCCGCGCCATCCGCAAGGTGGTGGCGCACGAGACGGTGCAGGCCTGGCTGTGGGATATCTGGGCACGGATGCGCGTGGCGCTGGAGGCCGACGCCGGGCAGCCGAGCGGGCGCACGGTGGCCTTCATCGAAGGCGCGCTGGCCAACCTCGGGCATCTGCTGGAATCCGACCCGGGGGTGCGCCGCCGCTTGCAGGAGGCAGTGGAGCTGATCGTCGCCAGCGTGCTGCCCTCGGCCCAAGTGTCGCTGGCCGGCTTCATCGGCGACGTGGTGGGGCAGTGGGACACGGCGGTGCTGGTGGACCGGCTGGAGCTGCGGGTCGGCAAGGACCTTCAATATGTCCGGGTCAACGGGACGGTGGTGGGCTTCCTAGTCGGCGGAGTGGTGTACGCGGTGCTGAAGGCGCTGTTCGGGACGGTGAGCTTCTGAGCGCTACCAGCGGGCGACCGGCCCCTGCCCACGGGTGGCCGCGGCGCGCCGCCGGGCCTGCCACAGCCTGAACCGGAAGGCGACAAAGGCCACCAGCACGGCGGCGATCGCCACGGGGATCAGCGTCAGCGCAATCCACAGCGCGAACGCCGCGAAGGCGAGCCCGGCCGCCACCACCGCGACCAGCACCGCGCCGGCGATGATCCGCGTTGAGACCGGCATCCGCGGCGGGGCGCGGAACCGGCCGTCCGGCGTCATGTCGAGGGGCAGGCGGGGGTCATAGGCCATGGCGCTGAAACTGGCCCGGAGGGGGACCGGGTTCAAGCCAGGGCGCGACGCAGCCGCTCCCAATCCGCCGCCGGCCCGGGCAGGCCGAAGCGCAGCAGGCCGGGGCGCCCGGCGAACCGGCGGACCAGGATGCCGGCCCTGGCCAGCCGCTCCGCCAGCCCGGCGGCGTCCGCGTGCTCGACGAGGCGGAACAGCCGGGTGCCGCCCAGCCCCCGGCAGCCGGCCCGGCGCAGCACTTGGTCGAGCGAGTCCGCGTCGCCGGCCAGGCGCATGGCCGCCGCCTCGCGCCAGGCGGCGTCCGCCAGACCGTGCCGCCCGGCATGGATCGCTAGGCCGCTCACCGCCCAGGGGCCGAGCGCGTCCCGCAGCTGGGCCGCCAGGCCGGGCGCCGCCAACGCGAAGCCCAGTCGCACGCCGGCCAGGCCGTAGGTCTTGCCGAAGGAGCGCAGCAGCAGCAGACCCGGCCGCGGCAGCGCCCCGGCCAGGCTGCACCCCTCCAGGTCGGCGAAGGCTTCGTCCACCACCAGCAGGCCGCCATGGGCCGCGAGCCGGTCGGCCAGGTGCAGCGCCGCTGCGGCGCAGGCCACGTGCCCGTCCGGATTGTTGGGGCGCACCAGCACGGCGACGCTGGCCGCGGCGGCGGCCTCCAGCGTGGCCACCTCGCGCACGGCATGGCCGGCGGCGGCCCAGGCGGCGCGGTGCTCGGCGTAGGTCGGGGACAGGATGGCGACGGCCTGCACGGGCGACAGGCGGGGCAGCAGGTGGATCAGCGCCTGCGTGCCCGGCGCCGCCACCACCGAGCCGCCCGGCGCGCCGTAGGCTTGCGCGGCCACCGCCTCCAGCGCCGCCACCTCCTCCGGCTCCGGCAGCCGGGCCAGCGCGGCCGGCGGCAGGGGGGGCAGCGGGAACGGCAGCGGGTTGATGCCGGTGGACAGGTCGAGCCACGGCTCCGGGGCGTCCGGGAAGCACCGCCGCGCCGCCGCCACGCCGCCGCCATGCGCGATGGCCGCCGCCGTGCTACCCCGCATCCCGTGCCGGCCCTTCCGTTCCTGCCCCTCGCCGCCGGCGCGCTGCTGCTGGAGGCGGCGGCCGGCTACCCGCCCGGGCTGCTGCGCCGGGTCGGCCACCCCGTGATGTGGGCCGGCGCAGCCATCGCATGGCTGGACCGGCAGCTCAACCGCGGGCGCGCCGCCCGCGCGCGCGGCGTGCTGGCGGTGCTGCTGCTGCTGCTGGCGACCGGGTTGCCGGCCTGGGCGGTGCAAGCGGCGTGCCTGCGCTGGCTGCCGCATCCCTTGGGCTTCATCGTCCTGGCGGTGCTCGCGTCCTCCCTGCTGGCGCAGCGCAGCCTGTGGACGCACGTGCGCGCGGTGCAGGCGGGCCTCGACGCCGGGCTGGTCGAGGGCCGGGCCGCCGTGGCCCACATCGTCGGCCGCGACCCCGACAGCCTGGACCGGGCCGGGGTGGCGCGCGCCGCCATCGAGAGCCTGGCCGAGAACTTCGCCGACGGCGTGGCGGCGCCCGCGCTGTGGTGCGCCCTGCTCGGGCTGCCCGGCATCGCGCTCTACAAGGCGGTCAACACCGCCGACAGCATGATCGGCCACCGCACGCCGCGGCACCACGCGTTTGGCTGGGCGGCGGCGCGGCTGGATGACCTGGTGAACCTGCCCGCCTCCCGCCTGGCCGCGCTGCTGCTGGCCATGGCGAGCGGGCGGGGCTGGCGGCGCGCCGCCCGCGCCGTGCTGCGGGACGCGCGCCGCCACCGCTCGCCCAACGCCGGCTGGCCGGAGGCGGCGATGGCCGGGGCGCTTGGGCTGCGCCTGGCCGGGCCGCGCACCTACGGAGCCATGCTGGTGGACGATGCCTGGATGGGACGGGGGCGGGCGGGAGCGGAGCCGGCGGACATCGGGCGCGCCCTGGCGCTGTACCGGCGGGCCTGCCTGGGGTTATGGCTGGCCCTGGCCCTGGCGGCAGGCTGCCTCTAGCGGGCGAAGCTGCCGTAGCCGCCGGGCCGCGCCGAGGCCAGCCGCGCCTCTCCGGCACAGCCCGGCGACGGCTCGTCGCAATGCACGGCCGAGAACGGCCACACCTGCCCCAGCGAGCGGGACAGCTCCGCCGTAGCCGAGCGCACCACGGCCGCCAGCACCACCGCCAGCAGCACGCAGGCCGCGAGGTGCAGCCAGTTCAGCCCCGGCAGCCGCACCACCCGCATCACCGCACCATGGCCAGGCGGCGCTGGCCGGAGGCGGCCTCCTCCGCCGCCAGCACGCCGGACAGCACGTGGGACAGCCGCTCCCGGGTGGCGGCGCTCGCCCGGGTCAGCGGCAGGCGCAGCTCGCCCGGGCACAGCCGCAGCATTAGCAGCGCCGCCTTCAGCGGGATCGGGTTGCTTTCCAGGAACAGCGCGTCGTGCAGCGGCGCCAGCACGTCCCTGAGCTGGGCGACCGCGGGCAGGTCCGCGCGGTCCCAGGCCGCGTGCAGCTGGGCGCACAGCGCCGGCACGACGTTGGCTGTGACGGAGACGCAGCCGTGGCCGCCCATGGCGCGGTGGCCGGCCGCGGTCGCGTCGTCCCCGGTCAGCTGCACCAGGCCGGGGCCGCACAGGGCACGCAGCCGCGCCGGCCGGGCCAGGTCGCCGCCCGCGTCCTTGAGGGCGAAGACCAACCCGGCCTCGAACAGGCGCGCCACCGTCTGGTCCGCCACCGCCACGCCGACCCGGCCGGGGATGTCATACAGCATCACCGGCAAGCCCGCGGCGTGCCCCACGGCGCGAACATGGGCGGCGATGCCCTCCTGCGTCGGCTTCACGTAGGGCGGCGGCGAGCACAGCAGCGCTGCCGCCCCATGCCGCGCCGCGCTGCACGCCAGCGCCGCCGCGGCCGCCGTGGCGGGCGCGCCGCACCCGGCGATCACCGGGATGCGGCCAGCCAGGCCCTGGACGGCCGCGGCGATGACAGCGCCCTGTTCCGCCACCGACAAGGACGCGCCTTCCCCCGTGCTGCCGCACACCACCACGGCGGCGGTGCCGCGCCGGGCCTGCCGGTCGCACAGGGCGTGCACGGCCTCCAAGTCCACCTCGCCGTTCAGGAACGGTGTCGCCAGGGCGGTCAGGGAGCCGCCCAGCCCGGCCAGGCCGCCGGCCGGCTCGGGTGCGCTGCGCGGCGTCATGAGGCGCGCCGAGTCGGGGCGAAGAACGGCCGCTCGGCCGCGGTGGTGGCGCAGCCCGCCTGCATCAGGGTGCGCCCGATGGTGAAGCCGTGCTGCGCGAGGCAGGCGCGGGTGGCGCGCAGCAGGGCCAGCTCGGCGCCGGGCGCGTGGCGCAGCACGAGGCGGCCGCCGGGCCGCAGCGCGCGGGCCGCGTGGCCGATGGCGAAGGTCGCCTCAGCGTCTGAGGCCACGCGCGGCACGAGGGCCGTGTCCGCCGGCTCGGGCCGGACGCGGCAGCCGGCGCGCACCAGGGTGACGGCGGCCGCCCCCCGCCCGTGCAGCCCGCACGCGACCTCCAGCCCGCCGGGTCCGATCACCAGGGCGCGCAGGCCGTCCACGGCGCCCACCGCATCCAGCAAGACGGCGACGGGGCCCGGGCGGCGCGACCCGGCGCGAGGCCACTCGATACCGAGCTGGCCGGGATCGGGCCGGCTCCGTTGGCGATCGGTCGAGGTAAGCATGAAGGGTTCCATTGCCTTGAACAGGTTGCAGCGGCACCGATGCAACGGTCCCGGAGCTTGCGTCCGGGCGGCGTAAAGGAACAATGCAGGGCTTGCAGCGGCGGGCCTGCTGCTGCGCGGCCTGGCCTCAGTGCGCGGCGGACAGGAATCCCGGCATCGGCAGGCGGCCGAGCAGGGCCTGCTTGAACGATGCGAAGAACGGCGCGCCGTCCGGGGCGCCCTTCACCGCGGCGGCGTCGCGGATGCCTTGCGCGGAACACTCGCCCTCGGTCGCCGTGGTGGGCGTCCAGGTCAGGTTCGGCGTGTTCGGCACGTCAACCGGCAGGACCATGGGATAGCCGTTCAGCGTAAGCATGCGGCTGAACTCCTCGGAGGAGAAAATCCAGCCCGCCGGGAACTTCGCCGAGCCTTCGACCAGGCCGTAGAAGTTGTGCAGAGTCAGGACGTCGCCGGCCGCGCCGGCACCGTGCCGAGGAGCCTGCAGCGCGGACCTATGGCACCCGCTAGTGTGAATGCTCACCGTAATAATCGTTGCCACGGGAGAACTCGACGAAGACGCAGGGTTCCTCCCCGACGCTCCAGGCGTCATGGCCAGGCGGCAGCAACATGACATCGTTCTTGGAGAAATCCTCGGCGGACCCGTCATCCATCACGACCCGCAGGGTGCCGTTCACAACCAGCGCCACGTGGGGAAGTTGGCAGCTATGGGTGCCGGCATAGTCCTTTAAGTCCTTTGACCATCGGGCGCCGACGTTGAACGTCACCCGCGTGACCTCCACGCCGTTGAGCGAGACGGTTTCCTTCTTGATGAGGCCGTGGTGGTCGGCCTCGGCCGCGTCCAGGTTGCCCTTCTGCATCTTGGGATCGAAACTCATCGCCTCACTCCGCACACGGGGTAACCGCATCAGGCGGGCTGCGCGTCGATGCTGTCAAACCTTTTCACATGGCCGGCGCCGGGGCTGGACCCTGCCCTTCACGCGTTGGATCCGGCGAACACTTGGCGGTACAGCGCCACGATCTCCGCGTGGTCCGGCACGCGCGGGTTGTTGGCCGGGCTGCCGGAGGCGAGCGCCTGGGCGGCCATGGTGGGCATCGCCGCCTCCCAGGCATCCCATTCGATGCCGTAGGCCTGCGGCGTCGGCACGTGCAGGTCGCGGTTCAGCGCGTCCAGAGCGTGGCACAGCGCCTGGCCGTCGTCGCCGAAGCCGGTCGCCTGGGCCGCCGCCGCATACCGCACCGGAGCCGCGTCCAGCCCGAAACGAGTGACGGCGGGCAGCAGCATGGCGTTGGACAGGCCGTGCGGCACGTGGAAGCGCGCGCCGATCGGGCGGCTCATGCCGTGCACCAGCGCCACCGAGCTGTTGCAGAACGCCATGCCCGCCTGGGTGGCGCCCAGCATCATGCCCTCCCGCGCCGCGGCGTTCTGCGGCTCGGCGTAGGCGGTGCGCAGGTGGCGGCCGATCAGGCCCATGGCGGCCAGCGCCAGCGCATCGGACACCGGGTTCGCCCGGCGCGAAACATAGGCCTCCAGCGCGTGGGTCAGGCTGTCCACCCCCGTGTCCGCCGTGGTGCGCGGGGGCACGGTGTAGGTCAGCTCGTAGTCCACGATGGCGGCCAGCGGCAGGGCGGCCAGGCCTGCGATCAGCATCTTCTCGCCGCGCTCGGTGTCGGTGATGACGGTGAAGCGGGTGCACTCGCTGCCGGTGCCGGCGGTGGTGGGGATGGCGATGACGGGCAGCGCCGCCGCGTCGTTCTGCACGGGCACCTTGAGGTCGCGCAGCTTCGCGCCGGGCCGGGCCGCCAGGATGGCCATGGCCTTGGCGGTGTCGATCGGCGAGCCGCCGCCGAACGCCAGCAGGCAGTCATGCGCGCCGGCCGCCAGCAGGCGCACGCCGGCCTCGACCACGGTGTCCTCCGGCTCGGGGATGGTGTCGCTGAACACGGCGTAGGCGACGCCGGCGGCCTCCAGCGGGCTGGTGCAGCGGCGCAGCAGCCCGGTGGCGAGCATCACCGGGTCGGTGACGATCAGCGGGCGGGACAGGCCGAAGGTGGCGAGCACGGCGGCCACGGTGGCGACGGCGCCGCCGCCGACGTGGATGGCGCGAGGTGCGGCGATGCTGAAGCTGCTCAAGGATGGTTTCCCCCGGTTGCGCTCTGGCGGCGCTGGCATACCAGAAAGCCGGGCCGCTGGGCGAGCGGGCGTCAAAATCGCGTGAGACAAGCCGCTTTGTCATATCAAACCGGCATCGCCGGTGCATGACGGTGGTCACTTCGCCCCAGAACGGCGGCGAGGTGCGCCAAAAAGGATCGTCCCATGAGCGGCAGCGTCTCGCCCTACCCCGTCATCTACTCTTTCGGGGACAGCCTCTCGGACGCCGGGGACGCCTACCTGCTGACCACCAGCAGCGCGGCGTCAGTGCTCGGCCAGTCGCCGGAACCGGTCAGCCCGCCGTACTACCAGGAGACCTACGGCACCACCGCGGCCGACCTGTTCGGCAACGGCCCGGTCTGGGTGCAGGACCTGGCCGCGTCGCTGGGCATCGCCGTGCCGGCCCCGGGCGAGCTGAGCGGCTCGGCGGCGACGCTGGACAGCTTGCTCACCAGCCAGGGCGTCAGCGGCAGCCAGGCGGCGGAGATCGTGGGCGGGCTGGAAGCGGCCACCGGCACTTTCAGCGGCACCATCAAGGTGGCGGGCACTGCGGGCGGCACGGACTATGCCATCGGCGGCTCCGTGACCGGCATCACGGGGGAGAACGCCGGGCCTGCCGTCGCGCTGACCGACCTGCAAGCCCAGGTCAGCTACTTCGAGACCGCGGTCGCAGCGCCCGTGGCCAACGCGCTCTACACCGTCTGGAGCGGCTCGAACGACCTGCTGAACCTGGTGACGGACGCGAACTTCGCCTCGCTGCTGGCCTCGGGCGCGGCGGCGGCGGATGTCACGGCGTCGGTCAACAACGAGGTCGCCTCGGTCAACAGCCTGATCAGCAACGGGGCCAAGTCGCTGCTGGTGCTCAACGTGCCGGACCTGGGCAAGACGCCCGAGGCCCTGGCCCTGGGGGCGGCGGGGGACGCGGAGGCCTCGTCGCTGGCCAGCAGCTTCAACCAGCAGCTCTCGGCCGCCCTGGGCGCGGACAACACCGGCGCGGCGCACGTGGCGGTGGAGGACACCTACGGCCTGATCGACAACGCCGTGGCGAACCCGGCGGCCTACGGCCTGACCGACGTGACCGACCCCGTCTACACCGGCAGCTTCACCCAGGACGACGGCACCCTCGTCAGCAGCGACCCGGCGGTGCAGGACCAGTACCTGTTCTTTGACCACCTGCATCCGACCGAGACCGGCCAGATGGCCATTGCCGCGGGTGCGGAGGCCGCCCTCGGGGTGGTTGCCTGCTACTGCGCGGGCACGCTGATCCTGACCGACCGGGGCGAGGTGGCGGTGGAGGCGCTGGCGATCGGCGACCGGGTGGTGACGGCAGGCGGCGCGGTCCGGCCGATCCGCTGGCTGGGGCAGCGGAGCTACGCGGGGCGGTTCCTGGCGGGGCGGCAGGCGCTGCTGCCGGTGCGGCTGCGCGCCGGGTGCCTGGGGAGCGGGCTGCCGCGGCGGGACCTGCGGGTGTCGCCGGACCACGCGATGCTGCTGGATGGGCTGCTGGCGCCGGCGCGCTGCCTGGTGAACGGGACGACGATCGTGCGGGACGGGGACGTGGCGCAGGTGGAATACTTCCACGTCGAGCTGGACAGCCACGACGCGATCCTGGCGGAGGGCGCTGCGTCCGAAACCTTCCTGGACGACGACAGCCGGGGGGTGTTCCACAACGCGGCGGAGCATGCGGCGCTGTATCCGGATGCGGGGACGCCGGGCGGGTTTTGCGCGCCGCGGGTGGAGAGCGGGTTCGGGCTGGAGGCGGTGCGGCGGCGGCTGGGCGGCATCGCGGCAGCCAGCAGGACATCGGCTCCGCCTCAGCCCGACTGTCTCCGCTCGGCGTAAAGCGCCAGGCGGCGGGCCGCGTTGGGCGCGAGCGGCCTCGCCACCCCGGCATCGAACGCGGGCAGCGCCTCGGCATAGTGGCAGGCCGACAGGTGCCCGGGCGCGACCGGACGCAGCGCGGGCGGTTCCGTCTGGCAGCGGTCCTGCGCGAACGGGCAGCGGGTGTGAAAGTGGCAGCCGGCGGGCGGGTCGAGCGGGCTGGGCATGTCGCCGACGGGAGGCTGGCGGGCAAGCCTCTGCGCCGGGTCGGGGCGGGGGATCGCGGCAAGCAGGGTGCGCGTGTAGGGGTGCAGCGGGCGGGCGAACAGGGCGTCGCGCGCCGCCAGCTCGACGATGCGGCCGAGGTACATCACCGCGACGCGGGTGGCGACGTGCTTCACCACGGCGAGGTCGTGGGCGATGAACAGGTAGGACAGGCCTAAGCGCTGCTGGAGGTCGCCAAGCAGGTTCACCACCTGCGCCTGCACCGACACGTCGAGTGCTGAGACCGGTTCGTCCAGCACCATCAGCGCGGGTTCCAGCGCCAGTGCGCGGGCGATGCCGATGCGCTGGCGCTGGCCGCCGGAGAACTCGTGCGGATGGCGGGCGGCGTGCTCGGGCGCGAGGCCGACCAGGTGTAGCAGCTCCGCCACCCGGACGCGGCGCTGGGCCGCGGTGCCGGTGCGATGGATGGCCAGCGGCTCGTCCAGCGTGGCGCCAACGGTCATGCGCGGGTTGAGCGAGGCGAACGGGTCCTGGAACACGATCTGCATGCGGCGGCGCAGGCGGCGCAGCTCGGTGCCCGGCAATCCGGTGATGTCCTGGCCGTCGAAGCGGACGGCGCCGGCGGTGGGCTCGATCAGGCGCAGCACCAGGCGGGCGGTGGTGGACTTGCCGCAGCCGCTCTCGCCCACCAGCGCCAGGGTCTCGCCGCGGGCGAGCGAGAAGCTCACGCCGTCCACGGCGCGGACTAGGCCGGAGCGGGTGCGGAAATGCCTGGCGAGGCTGTCGGCTTCGAGCAGGGGGGCCGGGGTCATGGGGGCGCCCGCCCCTGCCCCGTGGCGGGAGGGAGAAGCTCCACGGGAGCTCGGAGGCATGCTGCGGCGTGGGCCGGCCCCAGCGCGCGCAGCATCGGCGCCGCCTGCGTGCAGGCGGGCGCGCCGAACACGCAGCGCGGATGGAAGCGGCAGCCGGGCGGCAGCGCGCCGGCGGACGGCACGGCGCCCTCGATGGCCAGCAGGCGGCCGGGGCTCTGCTCCAGCCGCGGCACGCTGCCCAGAAGGCCCAACGTGTAGGGGTGCTGCGGATCGTCGAACAGGGCGGCGGCGGGGGCGCGCTCCACCACGCGGCCGGCGTACATCACCGCCACCTCGTCTGCCATCTCGGCCACAACGCCGAGATCGTGCGTGATGAGCACGATCGCCATGCCGGTCTCGCGCTGCAGGTCGCGCAGCAGGTCCAGGATTTGCGCCTGCACCGTCACGTCGAGCGCGGTGGTGGGTTCGTCGGCGATCAGCAGGTCGGGGGCGCAGGACAGCGCCATAGCGATCATCGCCCGCTGCCGCATGCCGCCGGACATCTGGTGCGGGTACTCGTCCAGCCGGCGGCCCGGCGCCGGGATGCGGACGCGCTCCAGCGCCGCGGCGGCCCGGGCGCGCAGGGTGCGCCCGCCCTGCCCCTTGGCCTGGCCGTGCGCCCGCATCGCCTCCTCGATCTGCGCGCCCACGGTGTAGGCCGGGTGCAGGCTGGTCATCGGCTCCTGGAACACCATGGCGATGCGGCGGCCGCGCAGGCGGCGCATCGCCGGGTCCGGCAGGTGCATCAGGTCCTGGCCGTCGAACACGACCCGGCCCGACACCTGGGCCGCCGGCGGCGCCAGGCGCATCACGGAGAGAGACAGCATCGACTTGCCGCAGCCGCTCTCCCCCACGATGCCCAGGGTGCGGCCGCGCTCCACCGCCAGGTCCACGCCGTCCACGGCGGCGAACCGGCCGGTGCGGGTGGGGAACTCGACATGCAGGCCCTCGATCCGCAGCAGGACGGTCATGCGCGCAGGTGGCGCCATCCGCGTTGCAGCCACGGCCCGGCGGCCAGCCCGAACGCCGCCGCGTAGGCCGGCACCAGCATCAGGCTGTAGCGCGGCGTGGCGACGGTGGTAGCGGCGTGCAGCGCCAGCACGAACAGCGGCGGCAGCACGAAGGCCAGCAGCGCCGCGTCCCGCTGCCGCACCGCCCGGACCACCAGCACCGCGAAGAACGGCACGGCGACCAGGCTGAAGTACTTGCGCACCCAGAGGGATTTCCACCCCATCACCAGCGTCACGGCGGCGAAGCGCCACGGGTGCGGCCAGACGTAGCGGCGCAGCAGGTAGCCGACCTGGTCCGCCGGGTTCGGCGCGTGGGCGGCCAGCTCCTGCACCATGGCGGTGTTGCCGACCATGTAGAAGGTATCCGGGCGCTCCTGCCAGCCGAGCCGCGCCACCGAACCCGGCATGGCCAGGTGGGCCGCCGCCGGGCCGAAGCCGGGCAGCGCGTACAGCCACTCCGCCAGCCACTCGCCCGGCGTCATCGCCTCGTATGCCATGCGCTGCGCCAGGATGAACCCGGCGTAGCCCGAGGTCGGCGCCAGGGTGCCGAACTCCGCCTCGTTGCGGGCCGACCAGGGCGCCACCGTCAGCCCGGCGACCACGGCGGCGGCGGCCATCAGCAGCCCCAGCCGGCGGCGGCGCAGGGCGATGGCCGCACCCGCCAGGCCGATGCCGCCGGCGAGGTAGAGGTATTCCGGCCGGGCCAGGGTGAGCAGGCCGAGCGCCGCGCCGAGCGCCAGCGCGGCGGGCCAGCGCGGCGCGCGCACCAGCAGCACTAGCAGCAGGCCCGACAGGGCGGCGAGCGGCAGGCTCAACGCTTCCGTCATGGCGGTGCGGGCATAGACGGCGTATTCCGTGGTGCCCAGGCCGGCCGCCAGCAGGGCGCACCAGGCAGCCCAGCGGTCGCCGCCGACGGCGAGGGTGGAGCGCCACACCAGCAGCAGCGTGCCGGCCATGAGCAGGGCTTGCAGCGGCACCAGGATGCCGAGCGAGCCGGGGCAGGCCGCGATGTCGGCGAAGGCGGCCGTGCGCACGCAGGCGGCGGCGGTGGCCAGCCGGCTGTCCAGCGCCGCCACGCCGGCCAGCAGCGCCGGGTAGAGCGGGGCGGTGTAGGCGCCGGGTTCGCCGGCAGCACCCCAGCGGCCGTTGGTGTAGGCGCCGGTCCGCAGCAGGTCGCTGGCGATGCCGAGGTAGAGCGGCTGGTCGTAGGATTGCAGGGTTTGCGGCCGCAGCGAGGCCAGGCCGAGTAAAATGCAGCCCAGCGACGCCAGGGCCGCCAGGGCCCAGCCCTGCAGGCCGGCGGGGCGGGGCGGGGCGGACAGCCGGCCCGGCTCGGGCCGGGCCGAGGCGTATTGGAAGGTCAGCTGCGATAGTCCGTCTTGCTGCCCTCGATCTGCCGCAGCGCCGACTGCCAGGCCCACTCGCAATGCTCCAGGATGTCCGGGCGGTCGAACTGGCGGACGGTGTGCTCGCACACCTCGGGCGGCGGCAGCACCAACTCGGTGTCCCCCGCCGCGACCTGCGCCTGGCAGGCGCGCTCCAGGTAATAGAGGTCGCTCCAGGCCTCGGGGATGGTGCGGCCGCCGACCAGCAGGCCGTGGTTGCGCAGGATCATCGCCCGGTTGGGGCCGAGGTCGTGCACCAGGCGGTCCCGCTCGTCCAAATCAAGCGCGATGCCCTCGTAGCCGTGGTAGGACAGGCGGCCGTAGAAGCGCAGCGCGTGCTGGCTCATCGGCAGCAGCCCGCGCTTCTGCGCCGAGACCGCGATGCCGGCCGCGGTGTGGGTGTGCACCACGCAGGCGATATCTTCCCGCGCCATGTGGATGGCGGAGTGGATGGTGAACCCGGCGGCGTTGACACGGCGCTCGGACATGCCGGCGTGGTGCGGCTCGGCGATGATGGCGCCGTCCAGGTCGATCTTCACCAGATCGGAGGCGCGCATCTCGTCGAACAGCACGCCGTACTGGTTGATGAGGAAGTGGTGCTCGGGGCCAGGGATGCGGGCGGAGATGTGGGTGTACACCCAGTCCGTCATGCGGTGGTGCGCCACTAGGCGGTAGAGCGCGGCGAGGTCGCAGCGGACCTGCCATTCGGCCTCGGACATGGCGCGGTGAGGCGAGGCTTGGACGTTCATGGGCACCTCCTGTTGCGGCGGGCCGATAATCCGCCCGGGCGGCCGGACCGGTCAAGGCTGCCGCCTGACGGCCACGTAATGCCGCCGCCCGCGTCGTGCAGCGTTAGCGGGGGCTCAATGGAGGATAGGGCTTGAGCATGGACCCGATGACCCGGCGCGGCATCCTGGCCGCCACCGCCGCGGGCGGCGCGCTCGCCGCCGGCACCGTCCTGGCCCAGGCGCCGCAGGCGGTGCGCGGGGCCAAGGGCGCGGACGACCCGGGGCCGCACGACGCGGCGCTGCAACGCGACAACCCGGACACCCTGGCCCCGCCGCTCACCGATGCGGGCGACCTGCCTAACCTGAAATGGCCGTTCGACCTCAGCCACAACCGGCTGCAGCCGGGCGGCTGGGCGCGGCAGGTCACCATCCGCGAGCTGCCGGTGTCCAAGGAGATCGCCGGCGTGGACATGCGGCTGCTGCCGGGCGCGATCCGCGAGATGCACTGGCACAAGGAGAACGAGTGGGCGCTGATGCTGGACGGCAACGCGCGCGTCACCGCGATCGACGACCAGGGGCGCAACTTCATCGCCGACATCAAGCAGGGCGACTTGTGGTACTTCCCTTCCGGCCTGCCGCACGCGATCCAGGCGCTGGACCAGGGTTGCGAGTTCCTGCTGGTGTTCGACAGCGGCGCATTCTCGGAGGACACCACCTTCCTGCTCAGCGACTGGTTCGCCCACGTGCCCAAGGAGGTGCTGGCCAAGAACTTCGGCGTGGCGCCCGAGGCGTTCGCGGACATCCCGAAGGAGGAGCTGTACATCTTTCCCGCCCCCGTGCCGCCGCCGCTCGCCGCCGACACGGTGGCCGATGCGCGGGGGACGGTGCCCAACCCGTTCGTGTTCCGCATGCTGGACGTGCCGCCGATCCAGGCGCCCGGCGGGACGATGCGCCTCATCGACAGCACGGTGTTCAAGGCGTCCAGCCACATCGCGGCCGCCTACGTCGAGGTGGAACCCGGCGGGATGCGCGAGCTGCACTGGCACCCGCTGGCGGATGAGTGGCAGTACTACATCAGCGGCCGGGGCCGCATGACGGTGTTCGCCTCCGGCAAGAACTCGCGCACCTTCGACTTCCAGGCGGGCAACGTGGGCTACGTGCCCAAGCCGATGGGGCACTACATCGAGAACACGGGGGACGAGACGCTGCGGTTTCTGGAGATGTTCGCCGCCCCGCGGTACTCCGACGTGTCGCTGCAGCAATGGATGGCGCTGGTGCCGCCGGAACTGGTCAAGCAGCACTTGCACCTGCCGGACGCGATGGTGGCGGGGCTGCGCAAGGACAAGCCGCTCGTGGTGGGGTGAGGCGCCCGGCGGGGACGTTCATCGTCTTGTCACACGCGGCGGCCCGATCGCTCGTCTAAGTCTCCCCCGGTCGCAGACTGCATGGAGACGGGCCGGGCATGGGACGCACCTGGGCAATCGCCGCTCGGTTCGGCGTGCTGCTCGGCATGGCCAGCGGCGGCTTGCTGAGTCCCGCGCTCGTCGCGCACGCCGACGACGTGCTCGACCTCGGCATGGTGGGCATTGGCGGCGCACCGGGCGACGCCGGAGCGGCGCCCCGCCGCCGCCAGCCGCGCCTTTGGCTGCGGCACTTGCCGGGGCGCCCACGTCCACGCCGCTCTCCGCCACCCAGCCCACCTCGACGATCAGCGGCGCTTACATCCAGGACAACGTCCCGCCCACCGGCACGTACGACGACATCATCCGGATCACGCCCAGCACGGTGGCGGCGTCGCCGAACGGGCCGGGTCTCGCGGATGCCGCCGACCTCACGATCCGGGGTTTCAGCGACGGGCAGTACAACGTGACCTTTGACGGCATCCCGTTCGGCGATTCGGACGATTTTAGCCATCACACGAGCGCCTACTTCATGACGCACAACCTCGGCTCGGTCAGCGTCGACCGTGGGCCGGGGAGTGCGGCCACGATCGGGTTTGCGACCTTCGGCGGCACCGTCTCCCTGCTGTCGCGCAACCCGGCGCCGGCCGCGGGCGGCGCCCTCTACACCTCGCTCGGCAGCTACGGCACTCGCCTGTTCGGGGTCGAGCTCGACACGGGGCCGGTCGCGCGCCTGGACGGCGGGGCGATGACGCTCGACCTGGAGCACGTGAACAGCGACGGCGCGCTGACCGAAAGCGGCCAGCAACGGGCCGCCGTTTTCTACAAGGCGGTGCAGCCGCTGGGCGACAGCACGCTGCTGACCCTCGTCGCCACGGCGGAGCAGCAGCGGCAGTTCCAGCCGGGCGGCGCGACCCGGGCGCAGATCGCCGCCTACGGCCCGAACTTCGCCCTGTCGAACGACCCCCGCAGCCAGAATTATGACCGATACAACAACGAGCGCTACCAAACGGACTTCGAGTATGCCGGGGTGCAGTCGCAGCTGACAGACGGGCTGGCGCTCGACACCAAGCTGTACACCTACGCGCTATACAGGCACTTCAACAACGGCGAGGACGTCAACGGCGAGACGCCGAACGGGACCGCCTTCAGCCCGGCGGACGTGCCGGGGCAGATGGCACGGAACGATCTTCGGGCCTATGGCGAGGTGGCGCGTCTCGTCGCCGCTCTGCCCTTCGGCGAGCTTCGCGCGGGCGTCTGGGTCGAGCACCAGGCCAACAGCCGCAGCCAGTACGAAGTGGACATGATACTGGGCGGCGTGCCCAACCCGGTGCTCGCCCCGGTGCCGGGCGTCGCCGGGTCAGCCGCCATCGACCGCGTCCAGCGCGAGACCCTGGACACCGCCCAGCCCTTCGTCGAGCTGGCCTGGAGGATCACCCCGGCGCTGACCCTCACCTCCGGGCTGAAGTTCGTCGTGTTCGACCGCAACGTGGCCGCCCCCGTGATGGAGGGCACGCGGCTGACGCTGCGGACGGACGCCACCGACCGGTCCGCGCTGCCGGCCGTCACGCTGCACTACGACATCCGCGGGAGCTGGGCCGCCTACCTCCAGGCGGCCAAGGGCTTCCTGGCGCCCCAATTGCAGGTGCTCGATGTCCCCGACCCGAAGAGCGACCCGGTTGCGCCGGAGCAGACCTAGAACTTCCAGGCCGGCACCAGTTGGCGCGGCCAGCGCTGGGCGGTTTCGGCCGACGCCTACTACATCGACTTCAACAACATGATCGGCAGCCGTAGCGTCGGAGCGGAGACCGAGGTGTTCAACGAGGGCGGCGTGAACTACCTCGGGCTCGAGGGCGACGTGACGTTCGCGGCCGGCTCCGGGTTCAGCCTTTATGGCAACGGCAGCCTCAACAGCGCCCGGCAACGCAGCGATGGCGCGCCGGTCCCCAACGCGCCGCAGGCGACCCTGGCCGGCGGCGTGCTGTACCGGCAGGGCGCGTGGAACGGGTCGGTCATCGACAAATGGGTGGGCGCCCGCTACGGCGACACCGAGCGGCGGCAGGGGCTCGATCCGTTCAACCAGCTGGATCTCAACGCCGGCTGGGTGTCGAGCACGGCCTTCCCCGGGGTGCTTCCCGTCAGGGTCCAGGCCTCCGCGCTAAACGTCTTGGACAGCCGCAAGGTCAATGCCCGGAGGGGTACACGGTCGCCGCGAACACGCCGCTGTTCTTCACCCAGGCCGGGCGCAGCGCGTTCGTCAACGCGTCGGTGCAGTTCTGACGGCCATGGGGGCCACGCTTCGCGCCGACCGCCCGTCGGTCGGGCCGGCTCCGCCGCCCTGCCTGCCGGCCCGGCGCGGTGCGCCGCCGCCCGGCTGGGGCGCGCCG
>CAXSAX010000050.1:0-19879 GCA_964235495.1 uncultured Acetobacteraceae bacterium
GGCCACGTCGCGCTCTGCCACCACCCCGGCGCGCCGCCCGCCTCGGCCGCCCTGGCCATTGCGCAGCCGCTCGCCGGCCGCGCCGGCCCCGGCCCGGTGTTGCGGGCGGTGAACCTGTCCAAGACGTTCGCCGCCGGCGCGCCGGCGGTGGCCGGGGTGTGCTTCGCCTTGCTGCCCGGCCAGACGCTGGGGCTGGTCGGCGAGTCCGGCAGCGGCAAGACCACGCTGGCGCGGATGCTGCTCGGGCTGCTGGCGCCCGACCCTGGCGGCATCGTCGAGCTGGACGGCGCGGCGGTGGCCCCGCTCGCCCGCGCCCGCCCCCGCGCCGCCCTGAGGGCGCTGGGCGTGGTGTTCCAGAACCCCGGCGCCGCGCTGAACCGCGCCCGCCCGGTGCGCCGGCTGCTGTCGCGCCCGCTGGCCCGGCTGGCCGGGCTGTCCGGCGGCGCGCTGGCGGGGCGGCTGCGGGCGCTGGCCGACGCCGTGCGCCTGACGCCGGGCCAGCTGGAGCTGCGGCCGGCCCAGCTTTCCGGCGGCTTGCAGCAACGCGCCGCCCTGGCCTGCGCCTTTGCAGGCCGGCCCCGGGTGGTGATCTGCGACGAGCCGACCGCGGCGCTGGACGTGTCGGTGCAGGCGCAGGTGCTCAACGTGCTGGTGGAGCTGCAACGGCGCGAGGCGGTCAGCTGCCTGTTCATCTCGCACGACCTCGGCGTAGTGCGCTACGTGTCGGACCAGGTGGCGGTGCTGTACGGCGGCGTGCTGGTCGAGATCGGCCCGGCGGCGGCGGTGTTCGACGGGCCGCACCATCCGTACACCGAAGTGCTGCTCTCCGCGGCGCCCGCCCCGCCCGCGGCCGGGGCGGGCGGCGGCTGCGTGTTCAGCCGCCGCTGCCCGCGCCGGCTGGGCGCGGTGTGCGACGAAGAAGCGCCGGCGATGCACGAGCAGCACGGCCACGCCATACGCTGCCACATCCCGCGGGCCAGCCTCGGCCGGGGCTGACCCGCTGGGCCGGGGCTACTTGTTGGTGCGGCCCAGCTTGCCCGGGTTGACCCCGCCGCCCTTGGCGCCGTCGCTCAGCACGTCGCCCTCGGCGGTGTTGTCGGCCTCGACCGTCTCCGGGTCGGCGCCGGTGCGGGCAAAGGCGCCCTTGGACGCGCCGATGCCCGGGTTGTCCTTCAGGTCGTCCATCAGCGGCGGCACGTCGGCGCCGAGATCGTCGGGGCTGGTGGGCGGGTGCTTCGGATGCTTGGAAGCCGTCATGTGCGTGTCCCAGCGGTTGGCCCCGTGCCCGATGCAGGGGATCGGCGGCACAACGCCGCCGCGGCGCGGGAGATGCCTGGCGCCAAGACGGATTGCGGGACGGATTGCGGCGCGGGCCCGCCCCTTGGCACCGGGGTCAAATTAACGCCAGATGGCCGGAATGTTGATGCCTTGCCCCCTGCAAACCCCCTAAGGAAACGGCAGTGCCGTCAAGACCCGTCCATCGCCCCCATGCCCACTGAGGTGCTGCGCGTTGCCTGCGTCCCCCGCGACCAGCGTGGCGGGCCCGCCGGCGCGGGGCGTGTGGCGTGCGCGCGCCCCCTCGCCGCCAGGACCCCTGCATGGACGGAATAAGCCTGGACGGACCAGGCTCGGTCGGCCTGCACCACCCTGCCCGCCTGCCGCTCCAGCCGTTCCTGACGGCGTGCCCGGCCGAGCGGCGGGAGCTGTACTGGCGGCTGCACCAGGCGGCCGGCGCGCCACCGGATTTGAGCGCGCAGGCCGACGCCGTCCTGCATGCCCAGCCCGGCGCCACGCTGAACTTCGACACCTACTTCAACAGCTTCTTCGAGAGCCAGTGGCGCCGCTACACTGCCCTGTCCGCCCTTGTGCTGCAGGTGGTGGTGCAGGGCGAGGCGCTGCTGCGGGTGTTCCGCCGCGTGGCGAACCGCCGGGTGCTGCTGCTGCAGCGCGACATCCGCTCCGGCCTGAGCGAGATCTGCCTCAACGACCGGGCGATCAACTTCCGCCAGCACGGCGTGCTGTCGGTCGATCTCGTGGCCAAGGCGAGCGGCGTCACCTTCGTCTCCGCCTGCTGGATGGGCGAGGACATGCCGCAGGCCGCCGTGGGGCTGGCCGCCGTGTTCTGCACCTTCAACCGCGAGGCCGCCCTGGCGCGCTGCCTGGACTCGCTGGGTGCGGACGCCGGCGCCCTGGCGCGCCTCACCCGGGTGATCGTGGTCAACCAGGGCCGCCCGGGCCTGGCCCGGCACCCGGCGATGGCGGAGGCGGTGCACCTGCTGGCCGGCAAGCTGGTGCTGATCGAGCAGGCCAACCACGGCGGCGCCGGCGGCTTCACCCGCGGCCTGCTGGCGGCGATGGACGACCCTGGCCTCACCCACGTCGTGCTGCTCGACGACGACATCGAGATCGAGCCGGGCAGCCTGGCGCGGATGACGGCGTTCTTCGCGCTCGCCAAGCGGGACGTGGTGCTGGGCGGGCACATGCTCGACATGATCCACCCGGCGACGCTGTACGAGGCCGGCGCCATCATCTCGGACCGGCACTGGGCATTCCTGCCGCAGCACCATGGCCGCCACATCGGCAACCCCGACACGCTGGAGGCGCTCTCCCACCCGGCCTCCGTGCACTACAACGGCTGGTGGTGCTGCGGCTTCCCGATCGCCCTGCTGCAGGAGCACGGGCTGCCGCTGCCCTGCTTCATCCGCGGCGACGACCTGGAATGGGGGCTGCGCCTGCACAACCGCGGCGTGCCCACCGTGCCGATGCCGGGCATCGCCGTGTGGCACGAGCCGTTCTACCTCAAGCTCGGCGGCTGGCAGCTGTACTACGAGACGCGCAACATGCTGGTGGCCGCCGCCCTGCACCTGCCGGCGGACCGCGCCGCCACCGTCCGCCGCCTGGCGCGCCAGGCGGTGCGCCACCTGCTGACGTTCCGCTACTACAGCACGGCGCTGATCCTGGACGGCATCGAGGACTTCCTGGCCGGTCCCGCCGTCATGCGGGGGGAGCCGCTCGCGGTCCATGCCGCCCTGGCGACGCGCAGGGCGGAGTTCCCGGACGCGGGCGTGCCGCGCGAGCGGGTACTGGCCAGGCAGCTGCTACGCCCGGCCCCGCGCACCACGCCGGGCAGCCTGGCCCTGCTGGCCCGCCTGCTGGCGCGCAACGCCGTGGCCCGGACCCAGGCGATCGCGCCGTGCCAGATCGAGGTGGGGGACCTGGACTGGATGGCCATGGCCGGCGTGGAGCACGTCGCGGTAGAGACCTGGTGGGACAACGACAAGCCGAGCTTCCACCGCTCCCGCGAGCACCACCGCGCCCTGCTGCTGCGCGGGCTGCGGCTGCTGCTGCGGCTGTACCGGGACGGCCCGGCGACGGCGGCGGCCTGGCAGGCCGCGTTCGCGGAGCTGACCTCCGTGCCGTTCTGGCAGGCCTACCTCAAGCTCGCCCCCGCCCGCGCCGCCCTGCCCCGCGCGGAGCCCGTGTCAGCCGGCCAGGCCGACTGATCCCGGGCCGACTGATTTGGGCCGCACCGCCAGGGCCAGGTCGGCCCCGAGGCGGGGCAGCACCACGCCCACCACGCCGTCCTGCGCGGCCACCAGCCATTCGCCCTCCGCCCGGCCGGCCTGCGTGTCCCAGGCGGTGACGCGGTAGGCTCCGGGGCGCATCCCGGACAGCTGCACGGTGGCCGGCGCGGCGCAGCCCGGCTGCACCCGGCCGTCCGGCGCGAGCGGCCGGGCGCGCAGCAGCCAGACCACGGCCTGCGCCGCATCGCCGCAGCCGAAGCCGTCAACCGCCGGGTCGTCAAGCCGCAGCCGCGCGCCGAGCGGGCGGCGGGCGAAACGCTGCCACGCCAGCAGGGGCAGGAAGCCCGCCATCGCGCGCTGCGCCGCGCGCATCCCCGGCGTCAGCACGTGCGGGTTGCGGTTCGGCCAGCGCATGCCGCCGCCGGCGCCGCCGGCGGCCAGGTGCGCCCATTGCATGTGGCGGAAATACTCGTCGTCGAACGCGGCCGGCAGCGTGCGGCGGTGGTCCTTGAAGGTGTGGATGGGGCCGTGCTCGCTGTCCAGGAACGGCCGCGCGTCGCCGATCTCGTCCAGCGCCTGCCGCACCAGCGCGGCGGCGGCCCGGGCGGGGGCCACCGTGTCCTGCGGGTGGTCGATGGTGCCCTCGGCATACAGGTGGGAGGTGGCGAAATCGAGGCCTGGGTGGCGAAAGATCGCCTGCCGTAGCGCCGCGTCGTGCGGCAGCTCCGGCCCGAACACCGAGACCGTCTGCAGGTGGGCGCGGCCGTGCAGCCGCTGCTCCTCGGCGCGCAGGAAGCCGCCCACATCGTCGATGAAGCTGCCGAAGCTGGCCGGGTCGCGCCCGCCATGCGCCGGGTGCATCTCGTTCCACAGATCCCAGGCGAACACGGTGCCGCTGCCGCCCCAGCGCGCCGTGGCGAAGGCGAGCCGGCGCTTGATGGCGGCCCGGGTGGCCGGGCAGGTCAGCAGCTGCTCCCGCGCGGCGCAGGGGCCGCCGTTGCGGGCGTTGTACGGGTGCTGCCGCCAGCGTATCCAGGTGAAGAAGGTGTCGAACGGGGTCAGCAGCAGCCGCAGCCCGGCTTGCCCGCACAAGGCCACCAGCTCGTCCCAGAAGCGGACCATGCGCGGGTTGAAGGCGCCCGCCGGGCGTTCCAGGAAGGCGGTGTCGCCCTGGCAGTATTCCAGCATGACCCGCAGGCAGGTGACGCCGCTGTCGCGCAGCGCGTGCAGGTGGCGGCGCACGTCGTCCGGGGCGCGCCGGGTCAGCAGGCCGCGCAGCTCCGGCCAGGTGGCGGCGTCGTTGTAGCCGATCGGGTGCCAATCCGCGCCCGCCTCGTCGACGAAGTACGGCGCGGCCGGGGCGCGGCCGATCCAGGGGGTGGGCGCGAGGCTGGGAGGGGCGGCGGTCACGGGGTGGGGGAAAGCCCTTGTCGGTGAGGCACGCAGCTGGCGCGCCGCGCGGATTTGACACACCCGGGGCTGCCGGGGTTCGGTCGGCCGGGTGAGCCCGAACCCTGCGGATGCCAGCCCCGACCACGCCGTCCTCTGGACCCAGCTGGTGCATGAGGACGGCCTCATGGTCAACCGGCTGTCCTGGCTGGTCGCGTCGCAATCGTTCCTGTTCACCGCCTACGCGATCGTGCTCAACGCCGCCTCGCCGGGTGCGGCGCTGGCGGCGCGGCAGGCGCAGGTACTGCGCCTGGTGCCGGAGCTGGGGCTGGCCACCTGCGGGCTCATCTACCTCGGCCTGCTGGCCGGCCTGCGCGTCACGATGATGCTGCGCCGCGCGCTGAAGCAGCGCCCGGGCGGCCTGGCCGGGCTGCTGCCGGGCACGGGGCTGACCCACGCGCTCGGCCTGGCGGCCCCGCTGCTGCTGCCGCCGCTGTTCTGCGCCGCCTGGTCGGCGCTGCTGGCCGGGAGCTATGGCGGGCCGCCGTGACCCGGCGGCGCCCGTTCTGCTATGCCGCCGCCATCACCTGAATGGGAGCCGACCGCCATGCGCATCCTGGCCTGCCTCGCCTGCCTGGCCGGCGTGCTCGCCGCCCTGCCGCCCGCCCGCGCCGCGGACCCCGCCCAGTCCCGCATCGGCGATGTCAGCACCACGTTCCGGGTGCTGGGCAGCAACGACAAGATCGTGGTGGACCGCTACGACGACCCGCGGGTGGACAACGTGAGCTGCTACATGTCGCGCGCCGAGACGGGCGGCATCGCCGGCTCGTTCGGCCTGGCGACGGACCCGAGCCGGTTCTCCATCGCCTGCCGCGCCACCGGCCCGGTGGCGCTGCACGGCGCGGTGCCGGACAACGAGGTGGTGTTCGGGGCGGCGGCCAGCTGGGCGTTCAAGGAAATCCGCGTGACGCGCATGGTGGACCGCCAACGCAACGTGCTGGTCTACCTGGTCTGGTCCACCCAGGCGCTCAGCAAGGGCGGCAGCCCGTACAACAGCGTCTCGGCGGTGCCGATCGACCGGCCCTGAGCCAGGCCGGCGCCGCGCTCACGCGCCGCGGCGCGGCGGCCGGCTGATGAGGCGCATCAGCTCGTCGTCCGACATGCAGGGGTGCTGCGGTGCGCTCCCCTGCCCCCGCCGCTTCACGCTGGGCGACGGCGTGCCCAGGGGGGCGACGGCCAGGGCGGCCAGGGCGGCCACGCCGCCGGGGGTGCAGCGCGCCCGGTTCTGGGCCGTGGCGGCGGCCAGCTCAAGTTCCAGCTCTGCCAGCTGGCGCAGCACGGCCGCGCAGTGGGCGTCGATTGCGGCGGGGTCGGTCGGCGGGCCGGGGATGGGGGGCATGGGTGGAACGAACCACAAACACGGGGACGGTTTCAATGCTTTTCGTGCGGCGTCCCCCGGCGGAGGGCAGGCTAGCGCTTGCCGCCGCGCAGCTTGCCCGGCCCGGACTCGTCGTTGGCCACCTTGAGCGGCGAGCGGACGATCGACTTGACGTCGCTCCTGGCACGTCCCGAGGCCGCGGCGATCTCGCGGTCCTGCGCCTCGACGATCTCGCGCGCCGGCGCGTCCCCGTCCAGGCCGGCCAGCGCACTGGCCGCCACCTTGCGGTTGGAGCTGCGGCTGCCGTCCTCGTACAGCACGTCGAATGCCACGAAGCTGGACGACGCCCGGCTTTTCATCGCCATGGCGGCTATTCTCCTTGGCCCGGGTCCTCGCCCGGGGCCGGGCCTGCCTGCGGGCCCTCGCCGGGCGCCGCCGCCTCGGCCTTGCGGAGCGCTGCCTGTTCCTTGCGCTCCTGCAGCTTGGTCTCTTTGGACGCCTTCTTGGCCCGGTCCCGCTCGGCGCGCTGGTGGTTGTAGTTCGGCTTGGAGGGCATGGTGGCTCATCCCGACGATGTCTGTGGCTGCTGGGCGGTCATATGGGGCGGCGACGCGGCCGCGGGGGTCAGCCCGCAGTGGCGAGGAAGCGGGCGTACTCGCGCACCCGGTTGGGATATTTCCGCCAGGCCGAGGTGCCCTCGTAGCGCGCAAAGGCAGGAACCTTGGGGCGGGACGCCGCGCTGAACGCGCCGGGCTGCGCCTCGACGGCCGCCTGGGCGGTGGCGAGCCACTCGGCCGGCAGGGTGGCGGTGGCGGTCAAGTGGGGCGGGGCGGCGATGCGTCCGGCGCGGATGGCGCGGCGCAGGGCGCGGACGGGAACGCCGAGGCGGCGGGCGGCTTCGGGCAGGCCAAGAGGGCCAGTCTCGCTTGGAGGGGTCTCGCTTGGGGGAGTGTCGCTCATGGCAGGTGAATCCAGGTTGCTGCCGCAATGTCTGACCACCGCGCGGGTTCAGAGGCAAGGCCTGCTTGCCGGACGCCGCCGCCGGACGCACCTTGAGGGGCATGAGCTTGCATTCCACGGTCTGCCCGCATGACTGCCCGTCCTGCTGCGCCCTCGAGGTGGAGGTGGACGCCAACCGGGTCGGCGCGGTGCGCGGGGCGGCGGGCAACAGCTACACAGCCGGGGTGATCTGCGCCAAGGTGGCGCGCTACGCCGAGCGGCAGCACCACCCGGAGCGGCTGACCCATCCGCTGCTTCGCACCGGGGCCAAAGGGGCTGGCCAGTTCCGCCGCATCGGCTGGGACGAGGCGCTGGACCGGGCGGCCGGGCAGCTCGCGGCGGTGGCGGCGCGGCACGGCGCGGAGTCGGTGTGGCCGTACTACTTCGCCGGCACCATGGGGCACGTGCAGCGGGACGGGATCAACCGGCTGCGCCACGCCATGGGGTACTCGCGGCAGAAGCTCACCATCTGCGCCAGCATCATGGATGCCGGGTGGCGCGCCGGCGTCGGGCGGATCACCGGGCCGGACCCGCGGGAGATGGCGGAGAGCGACCTGGTCGTGGTGTGGGGCGGCAACCCGGTGGCCACCCAGGTCAACGTCATGACCCATATCAGCCGGGCGCGGAAGCGGCGCGGGGCGAAGCTGGTGGTGGTGGACCCGTACCGCAGCGGCACGGCGGCGGTGGCGGACAGCCACCTGGCGCTGCGCCCCGGCACGGACGGCGCGCTGGCCTGCGCCGTGATGCACTGCGCCTTCCGCGACGGGCTAGCCGACCGCGCCTACATGGCGCGCCACGCCGAGGGGGCGGAGGCGCTGGAGGCGCACCTGGCCTGCCGCACGCCGGGCTGGGCCGCCGGCATCACCGGGCTGGCGGAGGCGGAGATCGAGGCGTTCGCCGCCGCGTACAACGGCACGAAGCGGGCGTTCATCCGGGTGGGCTACGGGTTCAGCCGGTCGCGCAACGGGGCGGCCATGCTGCACGCCGTTACCTGCCTGCCCACTGTGGCGGGCCATTGGCAGCGCGAGGGCGGCGGAGCGTTCTGGAACAACCGGGACATCTACGGCTGGGACAAGACGCTGATCGAGGGGCTGGACCGGCGCGACCTGAGCGTGCGCCAGCTGGACATGAGCCGCATCGGCGCCGTGCTGACCGGCGATGCGGCCGACCTCGGCCGCGGCCCGCCGGTGCATGCGCTGCTGGTGCAGAACACCAACCCGGCGGCGGTGGCGCCCGACAGCCACCGGGTGCGCCGCGGGCTGGCGCGGGAGGATTTGTTCACCGTCGTGCACGAGCAATTTATGACGGAGACCGCCGCGATGGCGGACCTGGTGCTGCCGGCGACCACCTTCCTGGAGCATGACGACGTGTATCACGCCGGCGGGCACGGCCACGTGCAGCTGGGGCGCAAGCTGGTGGAGCCGCCGGGCGAGTGCCGCTCCAACCACGAGGTGGTGTGCGCCCTGGCGGCGCGGCTGGGGGCGGAGGGCGCCGGGTTCGGCATGACGGCGATGCAGCTGGTGGACGTGACGCTGCGCGCCTCCGGCTACGAGGGAGCCGCGGCGGTGGCGGCGGAGCGCTGGGTGGACCGGCAGCCGCCGTTCCGCGAGAGCCACTTCCTAGATGGCTTCGGGCACCCCGGCGGGCGATTCCGCTTCATGCCGGACTGGGCGGCGTTGGGGCCGCTGGGGGCCGCCATGCCACATCTGCCGGACCATTGGGCGTGCACGGACGCCGCCACCGCGGCGCACCCGTTCCGGCTGGTGACCGCGCCGGCGCGGCAGTTCCTCAACACCAGCTTCACCGAGACGCCCACCGCCCTGAAGCGCGAGGGCCGGCCGACGGCGCTGCTGCACCCGGACGACGCGGCGCGGCTGGGGGTGCGGGAGGGCGACCGGCTGCGCCTGGGCAACGCGCGGGGCGAGGTGGTGCTGCACGCGGCGCTGGCCGGCGGCCAGCAGCCCGGCACCGTGGTGGTGGAGAGCGTGTGGCCGAACGCGGCGTTCGAGGGCGGCATCGGCATCAACGCGCTGACCAGCGCGGAGCCGGCGGCGCCCAACGGCGGCGCGGTGTTCCACGACACGGCGGTGTGGGCGCGCGCCGAAGCCGCGGCGCAGGCGCTGGCCGCCGAGTAGTTGCCTGGCGGGAGGCGGGTCCCCATCTCCCGGGCAGCGAAAAGGAGACCATTATGGCCGGTTTATTCGGCGCCAAGCAGGCGCCCGCAGAGGACTTCCCCATCGCACACCCGGATTCCGAGTGGCAGGCCAAGCTGTCGCCGGAGCAGTTCCGCGTGCTGCGCCAGCATGGCACGGAGCGGGCGGGCAGCAGTAAGCTGAACTTCGAGAAGCGCACGGGCGTGTTCAGCTGCGCCGGGTGCGGCCAAGCGCTGTTCCAGTCGGACACCAAGTTCGAGAGCGGCAGCGGCTGGCCGAGCTTCTTCCAGCCGATCGAAGGCGCAGTGGCGACCCAATCGGACCGCAGCCTCGGCATGATGCGGACGGAGGCGCATTGCAGCCAGTGCGGCGGGCATTTGGGGCACGTGTTCCCGGACGGGCCGCAGCCGACCGGGGAGCGGTATTGCATGAACGGGTTGTCGCTGGCGTTCGAGCCTGCGTAGCGCGCAGGGCCCTGCCCTGCACCCGGAAGGGGACGAGGTCCCCTTCACCCCTGTAAATTAGACAGGTGTCCAGAGGACGACTGTCCTCTGGCGGGGTTCGGGGCAGCGCCCCGCGCTTGCTTCGCTCGGCGTCCGCGCCGATGGTTTTCCCATCAGCGCGCAGGGGTTTTTCATGTCATTGGAGATCAAGGTCGGCCCGCCGCAACTAGCCATCCACCAGGGCAACGCGGTGCTGATCACCGAGCCGGACGGGCAGGTTTCCTGGCCCACCGCCATGGGGCTTTATTTCCGCGACACCCGGCTGATCAGCGCGTGGTCGCTGTTCGCCAACGGCGTCGGGTGGGACCTGCTGAACAGCGGCACCCCGGCGTACTATCTGTCGCGCATCTACCTGACCAACCAGGCCATCCCCACGGAGGCCGGCGACGTGGCGGCGAAGACGCTGAGCCTGGTGATCTCGCGCAGCATCGACGGCGGGGTGCACGAGGACTTCCAGCTGACCAACCACGGCCCGGCGTCGGTGCGGTTCAACCTGGAGGTCGTGCTGCGCAGCGACTTCGCCGACATCTTCGAGGTCAAGTCCGGGCACATCGTGCGGCGGGGCCGCATCACCAGCGAGTGGGACGACGCGGAGCAGTTGCTGGTGAACAGCTACCGCAACCAGGATTTCCACCGCGGCCTGAGCGTGAAGGCCGAGAGCGACACCGCGGCCGTGTATGCCAACGGGCGGATCAGCTTCGAGGTGGCGCTGGCGCCGGGCGCGAGCTGGCAGTCCTGCCTGCTGTACGAGCTGCATGACGGCGACGAGGCGTTCGCGGCGCCGGGCCGCTGCGCCAGCGAGACGGACGGCCAGGGCCAGGATGTCACCATGGCGCGCTGGCGCGAGGGCGTCACCGCGCTGGAGAGCAGCAATGACGGGTTCCGGCGGGTGTATGCCCAGTCGCTGGACGACATGGCGGCGCTGCGGCTGCCGTTCCAGGTGGGGAACGCCGAGGAATACGTGCCGACGGCGGGGCTGCCCTGGTTCGTGGCGCTGTTCGGCCGCGACAGCCTGATCGTCTCGCTGCAGACCGCCCTGGTGTATCCGGACTTCGCCCGCGGCGCGCTGGACGTGCTGGGCCACTGGCAGGCGACGGAGCGCGACGACGAGCGGGACGCGGAGCCCGGCAAGATCCTGCACGAGCTGCGCCGGGGCGAGCTGGCGCATTTCAAGCTGATCCCGCACACGCCGTATTACGGCACCGCGGACGCGACGCCGCTGTACCTCGTGACGCTGCACACCGCCTGGCGCTGCACCGGGGACCTGGCGATGGTCGAGCGGCTGCTGCCGGTGGCGGAGCGCTGCCTGCGCTGGATCGACGAGTGGGGCGACCGCGACGGCGACGGCTTGCAGGAATACCAGACGCGCTCCTCCAAGGGTTACGAGAACATGGCCTGGAAGGACGCGGGCGACTCGGTGATGCACGCCGACGGCAGCGCGGTGCGCGGCCCCAAGGCGCTGTGCGAGCTGCAGGGCTACGTGTTCGACGCCTGGATGCGGATGGCGGAGCTGTACGACGCGCTGGGCCGGGGCGAGCCAGCCGCGGCGCTGCGGGACAAGGCGGCGGTGCTGCGCCGCCGGGTCGATGAGCTGTTCTGGAACGAGGCGGAGGGCACCTACGCCTACGGCCTGGACGGCGACAAGCGGCCGATCCTCAGCGTGGTCTCCAACCCCGGGCACCTGCTGTGGTCCGGCGTGGCGCTCCCGGAGCGCGCCGCGCGGGTGGTGCAGCGGCTGCGGCAGCCGGACATGTGGAGTGGCTGGGGCATCCGCACGCTGTCCGCCCGGCACCCGAGCTACAACCCGTACTCGTACCAGAACGGCTCGGTCTGGCCGCACGACAACGGGCTGATCGCGCAGGGGTTCAAGCGCTACGGCCACGCCGATGCGGCCAACGCGGTGGCGCGGGACGTGATGGCGGCGGCGAGCTACTTCATGCTCAACCAATTGCCGGAGCTGTATGCCGGCACGCAGCGGGAGGCCAGCAGCTTCCCCGTGCAGTATCTGGGCGCCAACGTGCCGCAGGCCTGGGCGGCGGGCAGCGTGTTCTCGCTGGTGCAGGCGATGACCGGGTTCCAGCCGGACGCGCCGAACCGCCGGGTGCTGATCGACCCCAGCTTGCCGGACTGGCTGCCGGACCTGACGCTGCGCGGCCTGCGGGTGGGCGAGCAGGTGTTCGACTTGCGCTTCACCCGCACCGGCGAGGCGACCGACGTGGCGGTGCTGCGGGGTGACCCGGCGTGCGTCGTGCGGCAGGCAATGGGGGCGTGGGAGGCCTGAGCGGGAGGGAGCGCGGATGTCGGCATCGGTCAGCAAGCCGGTTCGGCCACAGGTGTTCAGGACGGTGGGGCGGGCGTGGCGCAGCGCCGGGTCAGCGCTGGTGCGGATGCCGCTTGCCTTCTTGCTGACGGTTGCAGCCTTGGTGGCGAAGAATGCCGTGCTGCGAGCGGTGGGGAACGGCGTGGCGGTTCAGGCCGGTGGCGACGTGATACAGCTCACCACCCGGGCGGTGCTGGCCGCGCTTCTCGCCACCGTGCTGCAAGCCCTGTTGCTGGCGCCGCTGGCGATCGCCGTCCACCGTTTCGTGCTGCTGGGCGAACGGACGCAGCTGCTGCCGCTGGTGCCGTTGGGGCGCGTGCTGCGGTTCGCGGGCTGGCTGGTTGCCATTGGTGCTGCCGTCACCCTGCCCGGGTTGTTCAAGCTGAGCCCGCAGCCATGGGCCAAGCTGGCGTTCTCGGTGCTGCAGATCGCGGCCGTTGTGATGGCCACGCGGTTCGCGTTGGTTTTTCCGGCCGTGGCGGTTCAGCCGGACGGCAAGCCGGACCAGTTGGGCTGGCGCGAAACGAAGTGGCAGTTCTGGCGGATCTTCGCTGTCCTCTTCCTCATCGGCCTGTCCATAACCGCGGTCGAAGCGCTCGACCTGCTGTGGCTGACCGACTTCAACTTCAGGCCGGGGGCGCCCTTGCCGGCCAGCCTCGACTCGCCTCTGCAATATGGGATCAGCGCCGTGATCGGAGCCCTGGGCACAGCGTTGGCCGCTGCCGCGGCGTCCTGGCTGTTCGTCGGCTACGGCATGGCGGACGGGCGGGCTTAGGCGCGCCTGTAGGCCGTCACCACGACGCCGGGAACGGCGAGATGCCGATGAGGTGGGCGTGCCCGCCCAGCATCAGCGCAAAGGCGGCGGCCCCGGCGGCGAGGCGGCCCCAGCCGATCTCGCGGGCGGAGAAGCTCTGGCGGCCCTGCCAGATGGCGGCGAACGGGACGACGGAGGTGCGCCGGGCGAAGGCCTGCCACGCCGGCGCGCCCAGCGGCGTTTGGCGTCGATGGAGACGGCGCCGGCGAGCGACACCACGGCGAGGGCGGCGAAGAACAGCAGGGAGGCGAGGTCGCCGTTGCCGACCAGGTGGACGGCAGCCCAGAGCGCCACGCCCATCAGGAACGGGTGCCGGGTGACGCGCACGATGCCGCGCGGCGGCTGCGCGACCAGGCCCTCCTGCGCCACGGAGGTGGGGTTGGGCGTGGCCAGCCCGATCACCACCAGCAGGAAGGCGGGCAGCATGAGGGCGATCTGGACCGGCTTCCACCATTCTAGCCGGCCCCAGCTTTCGAGATAGGGCGCGGCGTTGTAGGCGGCCACCAGCCAGACGATGGCGGCGACGGAGGCCAGGGAGAACGCCACCAGGTAGCCGCGCAGACCGATCGTAGCGACCGCGCGGTCCCGCAGGGTGGAGCCGGAGACGCCGATGTGGATGCCGATGAAGGCTAGGGCGGCGAGGACGAGGGAGGTCATGGCGGGAGACTATGCGGGTTTGGCCCAGGCGCGAAAGGCACACAAAGCTATCACCGCGCACCAAATATGCGCGCCCACCAAATCGATGCCCAGCTAGGCAACTGTTTGCCCATGTTGTCCATCCCGCGCACAAAAATGTAAATTCCTGCTAAAGTGGTCAAGTTTGACTGTAGAAGGCAACCCAATCGCCACATAGCGCTGCTATTGCATGACGTAGCTAATGGCTGTTTTGCCGGCGCAATGCTGAAATACATTGTAAACATAGCAGCTAATATCTCAAGAACTCCGTACCAAAACAGATATCTGCATCGAAAGTATATAGTGCCACAGCAACAACCACTGCGAACAATGTCCATTTTATACCTATTGAAGACGGAACTATGTCTGGTAGAACTGGTTTAATGTAAGTTGCCCAGGCTGCGGTATTGAAGTCTTGCAAGATGACCACGCCTAAAGCGAGCGCGAGCAGCAGCCGAAACACAGTCATTGAGCAGTTCCGCGAGTTGGCACGACTCAAACCCGATGCAGCTACGCGATCGCCTGCTTGCGCGGCCTGCCACCCTTGCGGCCATTCTCGCGTGCAGCGGCGGCCTTGGCCGTAGTTCGCGCCAAGCCGCCGCTTTTGCCGAGCAGTCCGGCCATCCAGCGTGGCGACCCGAAGACGCCTTGCAGCAGCGCCGGCAGATATAAATCCGCGTCGAGCTTGGACCAGTGCAGGCCGAGGCCGGTTGGGGTGATTTCGATGGCTGCTAGGTCGGCTGGCTTCGCATCGGCCAGGCCTTCGGCCAGATGTGGCCGGAGAGCCAGTTCCAGGCCGTTGCTCAGGCTGACCATGACGCGTGACACGCGACGGTCGTAACGTGCCGCAACGGCGTGCGAGTTCACTTCCATGCGTTCGCGCATGCGCTGCTCGGGTTGTTGGATCGCGGCGTCAGAGATTTCCATGCATCGTCGCCCATTCGATGCAAAGAGTTGGAATGTGCCCCAGCAGACCGGCCGCCATCCGGCGTATTGCGGGTCCGTTGAACCCGCATCGGCTTATTGTTCACAACCAACGCCGGGTTGTGTGGCTTCCGCGTGGGTGGCCGGGTCAAGCCCGGCCATGACGGTAAGGGCCAGCTTCCGATCGCATGACAGATCTCGGCAGCAATTATTCCGGGCATCTATTTTGCCGCGCACCGCCCAAAGTAAACGGGCCTCCCCACGCCTGGGAAGGCCCGCAAACCAGTTAAGCCCTAGCCGATCACTCCGCGATGATCGACCGCACTTCGGGGCCTTTCTGCCCCTGCCCGACCACGACGCGGACCGACTGGCCCTCCGTCAGCGGCGGGTGGCCGGCGCGTTCCAGGGCGGTGGCGTGGACAAACACATCCTTGCTGCCGTCCTGCGGCGAGATGAAGCCGAAGCCCTTGTTGGGATCGTACCACTTCACCGTGCCGGTCATCTCGACGCCGGGTCCGCTGTCCTGCGGGCGGGGCGGGCGTGGGCCGCGGGGGGCGTCGCCGAAGCCGCCGGAACGGGGCGCGGGCTTGCCCTGGGAGGCGGTGCTTTCATCGACGGCGAGCACCTGCTCCACCTGGCGGCCCTTCTGGCCCTGGCCCACGCGGACCTGCAAGGTAGCGCCAGGGCTGACCTGCTGGAAGCCGGAAGCCTGCAAGGCGTTGGCGTGCAGGAACACGTCGCCGGTGCCGTCCGCCAGCTCGACGAAGCCGAAGCCCTTCTCGGAGTTGTACCACTTCACCGACGCCTGCAGCTGCGGCGTGGAGGAGGGTGTCGAGAATGACGGGAAGGTCGGCGGCGACGGGGTGTTGCCGAAGAAGTTGTCGTCGTCGAATCCACGACGACGCGGTTGCCGCTGGCGGTTGTCCTTGGGGGGTCTCAACTACTCGATCCTCTGCACTGCTCTCAGGTGGCTGCCAAATTGAGGGCCTTCCCGCGGCCAAGCGGGAATGATCGTCAATCTCGGCACAAGTTGTTGACGATTGCCAGGGCTAATTCAAGGCTGCGGCCAGGTTAAATCGTATGCGGCGGCAGAATCGCCCAAGAAGCGGGCAGTCCTCACTTCTTGGTGTCCGCCGCCACCGGCTCGATCACGGTGTTGATCGTCTCGCGCAGCGCCGTCACCCGCACGTTGGGGGCCAGCTCGATCTCGACCTCGTTGCTGCCGTCCTTCACCCGCTGCACCACGCCGACCAGGCCGCCGCCGGTCACCACCTTGTCGCCGCGGCGCAGCGCGGCCAGCCGGGCCTTCAGCTTCTTCTGCGCGGTCTGCTGCGGGCGGATCAGCAGGAAGTAGAACACGGCGAAGATCAGCACGATCGGCAGGAACTGCGAATATTGCGCGAGCGCGCCCGCGAAGGCGCCGCCTGGCGCCTGGGCGTAGGCTGGGCTGATGAACATCGATGGATCCGGGTTGCGGTGGATGGCGGCGGACCATAGTTTGCCGCGCCCCCCCGTCAAGCCGAGGCGACCGCCCGTGGACCCCAGCCTACCCTCCGACCTGAGCCCCTTGCTCGCCCGCATCGCCGACGCGCTGGACCGCCTGGCGCCGCCGCCGCCCGCCGCCGTGGCGCTGGCCGACGCGGACGCCTTCGTCTGGCACCCGGCGGGCGCGCGGCTGCAGCCGGTGGCGCGCGTGGCGCGGGTCAGCCTCGAGCTGCTGCAAGGGGTGGAGGCGCAGCGGGAGCGGCTGCTGGCCAACACGCTGCGCTTCGCCGCAGGGCTGCCGGCCAACAACGCCATGCTGTGGGGCGCGCGCGGCATGGGCAAGTCCTCCCTGGTGAAGGCGGCGCACGCCGAGGCGCTGGCGCGCCACCCCGGCAGCCTGGCGCTGATCGAGATCGCGCGGGAGGACATCGTCACCCTGCCGGAGCTGCTGAACCTGCTGCGCCCGTCGGCCAGGCGCTGCCTGGTGTTCTGCGACGACCTGTCGTTCGAGCGGGAGGACGCCGACTACAAGGCGCTGAAGTCGGTGCTGGACGGCGGCATCGAGGGACGGCCGGCCACCGTGCTGTTCTACGCCACCTCCAACCGCCGCCACCTGATGCCGCGCGAGATGATCGACAACGAGCGCGGCAGCGCGATCAACCCCGGCGAGGCGGTAGAGGAGAAGGTGTCGCTGTCCGACCGGTTCGGGCTGTGGATCGGCTTCCACGCCTGCGACCAGCCGACCTACCTCGCCATGGTGGAGGGCTACGCGCGCGACCTCGGCTTGCCGATCGGCGCGGAGGCGCTGCGGGCGGAGGCGGTGGCCTGGTCCGCCGGGCGCGGCGGGCGGTCGGGGCGGGTGGCGTGGCAGTTCATCCAGGATTTGGCCGGGCGGCTAGGGGTGGCGGGGGAGCCGGCGTGAGCACCGCGGCCAAGCCGATCCGCTTGGCGCATGGCTTCTGGCATGTCCGGCTTTGGGAGTTCCTTTTCCTGATGATCATTGGCAGCTTGCTGTTCCGTGCACTGCTGCTGGCTGGCCCCGACGCCTTACTGGCGATGATGGTTTCGAACCTTGTTGTCGTGATCAAGATGGATACCGGGCGCATTCCATGGGTGGAGCGGGCCTACCCATCGGAGTTCCGTTGGCCGTACGTAGGCGTTTTCGCCGCGGCCACGCTCGACTTTTGGCAGATCGGCACCCAGGTCGGGCCAAACCATCGACTTGCAGGCGACACTCATGTCCTCAGCATCATCGTTGGGTCTGCCGGCATGGTGGCGCTGGCCTTCCTCGAAGTGTTCTCCGGGCGGAAGGCTCATGGGCCAAGCCGGGACGCATGAGCACACCTGCCGGCTCCTTCGCTTTGAACGCCCCAACGCTTTGAACGCCCTAGCGCGCCTGAGCGGCCGTCACGGACGCTGGTAGGGCGGCAGCAGGAACAGGCCCAGGTTCACGCTGTTCGCCATCTGCTGATACCCGGCATCGTTCGGGTGCAGGTGGTCGCCGCTGTCGTAGGCGGGGAGAAGTTGCAGCGGGTTCGCCGGGTTGCGCGCCGCGGCGTCGAAGTCGATCACGCCGTCGAACGCGCCCGAGCTGCGGATGTAGGCATTGAGGGCCTCACGGAGGGCGTCGCCCGCTTCCGTGTAGTAGTTCGCGCCCTGGTAGGGCGTGAGCGTGCCGCCGAACACCAGCACGCCAAGCTCATGGGCGCGCGCGATCAGTTGCTGGTAGCCGGCGATGATCTGCTCCGCGGTCGGTTCGGGGCCGACATTCGGCAAGGGGACATTGGGCAGGCCGATGTCGTTGATCCCCTCCAGCAGCGTCACGAAGCGCACGCCGGGGCGGGACAGCACGTCGCGGTCGAAGCGCGACAAGGCGTTCGGGCCGTAGCCGTCGGTCAGCACGCGATTGCCGCTGATGCCCTCGTTGGCCACGGCGAGCCCGCTCAGCAGGCCGCTGCCCTGAAGGCGCCGGGCCAGGAAATCCGGCCAGCGGTGGTTGGCGTCCACCGTCGATTGATAGCCGTCGGTGATGGAGTCGCCCAAGGTCACGACCGTGGCGGCGAGCCCGCCTTCGAAGGCGTCCACGCCGGACAGCAGGGCGCGCGCCGTGGTGGTGAAGGCCCCGGGCAGGCTGGTGGCCGCGACCTGGTCGCCGGGCACGATGGAGGCGGTCTGCTGGCCGGTCAGGTGCAGCGTCGCAGGCGACGGGTTGCCGCCGCTCGGCACGTAGAGGCTGACGGCAAGGCTGGTGAGGCCTGCCACGGGAAACGCCACCGGGTCGCTCAACGCGGGCGCCGAGGCGGGGATGACGACCCCGCCCTGGCCGCCGAAGGTGACCACGTGGTCGCTGCCTGGGACGATCCCGCCGGCGCCGTTCGAGAGCGCCACGTGCACGGCGCCGAGCGTGAGGGGAGCCATGCCGTACTCGTTGGTGAGCCGGATGCGCAGGGCGCTTCCGCCGGTGCTCAGGCGCACGACCTGCCGCAGGGTTTCGTCGCTGAAGCTGAAGGCGTTGCTGCCGATCACCGGGTCCACCGGGAACTGCGGCGAGGCGGCCCAGCTCTCGACCCACTGGTGCAGGGGCAGGAGGCTCAGCGCGTCCTCGGCGCGGGCGGCTTGCGCCACGGACATCCCCATGGCCAAGGCGCAGCCCGCGAGCAGGGCACGCGTGCTGGCGGCAGATACGGCGCGCTGCGTCGTCATGTCGTTTCCTCTGATGTCCCTGCCGCACGGCTGCTCTGACGGCGCCGTTGTGGACCACACCCTGACGATTGAGGCGCGGCTGTCAAGCAATCAGGAAGGGCCAGGCTTGGCCGCCGGCTGCTTCGGCTTGAACGCCGCCCCGAGCGCGCTGGACTATCGAGGCTGCGACGGAGGTGCAGCCTCTGGCGCAGCCGGCCCCCGGGCGGCTTGGGGCTCGCGGGTCCCGGGTCGGTTCATGTCCCACAGCAGCAGCAGGTTCGACACGGCGGCTTCGATTGCCGCCTGCGGGATGCCGTCGCGCGCCTGGACCGACATGCCGACCAGCAGCGCTTCGGCCAAGGCCGCGAGACCGTCCACATCGGCGCCGGAGCGCAGCTCGCCCGACGCCACGGCCCGCTCGATGCCGTGCCGGATGGCGTCGCGGGTGCGCTGCCGCTCGGCGGCGACCAGGGCTTGCAGGCCGCCGTTCTCCGGGGAGGCGTTGGCGGCGGACAGCACCAGCATGCAGCCTTTCGGCAATGCCGCGTCGGTCTGCATCCGGGCCGAGAGGCGCAGCGCCTGCTCCAGGGCGTCGCGCGGCGCGAGCGTTGCGTCGTGCAGGGGGGCCACGACCTGCCCGTGGGTGCCGAGATAGCGGGCCAGCGCCTCGCGGTACAGGCTCTCCTTGGAGCCGAACGCGCCGTAGAAGCTCGCGGTCGACAGGCCGCCCATCGCCCGCTTGAGCTGGTCCAGCGAGGTCGGTTCGTAGCCCTGGCGCCAGAACAGCCGCATGGCAGCGTCGAGCGCGCCGTCCCTGTCGAACTGCCTGGGTCGTCCCGTACGGGGCATCTCACCTCTCCACCCTATTTATGGATCGTTCAGTCTTAATGTGTTGACAAGGACGAATGACACGGTGATTATCAGACCGGGCGGTCCGGAAGTCGAGGGCTGCCGTCCGCGCCCGGCAATGAAGGAGACCACGCAATGACCATGGCAGCGACCGAGGTCGTGCGCACGCTGCTGAGCGACCCGA
>CAXSAX010000051.1:0-17205 GCA_964235495.1 uncultured Acetobacteraceae bacterium
ATCACCCGGCCGAGCCAGGCGTCGCACGGCGCCAGCGCGGCGCGGGCGGAGCGGCCGGAGGCCCACGCGGCGCGGGCCGTGCTGCCGGGCCCGATGCCGTCCAGCGGCGCATAGGCCATCGCCTGCGCCGTGACGCCGCGGAATCCCACGATCTCGGCCGGCACCTCACGCCCGTCCCGCGCCGCCAGGGTCAGCCGGTCTCCGACGCTGAGCAGGGCGCCCAGGCCCGCCACCTCGACCGACAGCCCCGACACCGCGGCGACCCGCCCCTGCGCCGCCACCGCGCCGATCTCGGCAACCCGGGCGTGTGCCTGGCGCGTTCGCTCGGAAAAGGCGGATTGTAGCATTATTGAACTTACCTGTGCATCTATGACGGTTTAAGCGACGTAAATCCGGGATATGCTGGGCTGTTAGGGGCTCCGCAAAAAATATGCACGCATGAGATGAAAAATTCGTAGCCATGCACACGTATGAGTGGTAACGTTCTCGCAGTAAATCAGCGCGGAGTTCAACCCATGCGTGTTCTGCTCGTCGAGGATGACGTGACTGCGGCCCGGGGCATCGCCCTGATGCTGAAATCAGGCGGCCTGATCGTGGACACCACCGAAACGGGGGAGGAAGCGCTCGAACTGGTCCGCCACTACGACTACGACATCGTCGTGCTGGACCTCATGCTGCCCGACATGGAGGGCTACGAGGTGGTGCGCCGCATGCGGGCCGCGCGGATGGAAACCCCGGTGCTGATCCTGTCCGGCCTGTCCCGCCCCGCTGCCAAGGTCAAGGGCTTCGGCGTTGGCGCCGACGACTTCATCACCAAGCCGTTCGACAAGGCCGAGTTGGTGGCGCGGATGCAGGCGGTGGTCCGCCGCAGCAAGGGCTACAGCCAGCCGACCCTGCGCATCGGCAGCCTGCAGCTGAACCTGGACAGCCGCGAGGTGCTGGTGGCCGGCGCCCCCGTCCACCTGACGGGCAAGGAATACTCGATCCTGGAGCTGCTGGTGCTGCGCAAGGGCATGGTGCTGACCAAGGAAGCCTTCCTCAACCACCTGTATGGCGGCATGGACGAGCCAGAGATGAAGATCATCGACGTGTTCATCTGCAAGCTGCGCAAGAAGCTGGCGCAGGCCGGCGCGGACAACCTGATCGGCACCGTGTGGGGCCGCGGCTACATGATGCGGGACCCGGCGGCCGAGCCGGCGCGCTACCCGGTCGAGATGGCCGAGCCGCTGCCGATGCGCAGCCTGAGCGCCGCCTAAGCGCCATTTGACCCACGGTCCCCGGCCCTCTTCCCAAGCAGGGAGAGGGCCGGCGCAGGCGCGCTGCGGCTTGTGGGCCGCAGGGTCGCAGTAAGCACGAAAACCTGGACGGGAGCGTTTTGCTGCACGGCCAAGCAACGATTCGTACACTGATGAACCCGTATCTTGCCTGGGCGGAACAATCCGGCACAGCACAAGATTGGACATCATGAAAGCCTATCTTCCTTTTGCAGCCCTGCTCCTCGTGTCCGGTTGCGCTTCGATCATCTCGGGCACCACGCAGGAGGTCGCCATCAACAGCTCGCCGGACGGTGCCACCTGCGACATCACGCGAGATGGCGTCCGTGTGCAGCAGGTCGTCACGCCGGCCAGCACCATCGTGCAGCGGACCAACCACGATCTCCTGGTTGCGTGCAGAAAGCCGGGCTACCAGGCCGCGACCGCCACCGACCCGTCCGGCCTGGAGCCGTGGGTGTTCGGCAACCTGCTGGCCGGCGGCGTCATTGGGCTGGTCGTCGATCTCTCGACCGGCGCTGACAACAAGTACGCCTCGCCCGCTTCCATCGTTCTACAGCCCAGCCCACCGCCGGTGGCGCAGCAGGGCGGCACAAGGCCGGTCAGCTAGAGCATCATCCGACCAAACGGGGTCACCCGTCGGACAAAGATGCTCGCAAAAACATAAGCTTAGAGTGTTTTCCGTGCGGTTATCAGCACGGAAAACGCTTTAAGAGGGTGCTGAAAACTCCGCGAAGCAAGGATCGGGGCTTCGCCCCGAACCCCACCAGAGGACAGTCGTCCTCTGGACACCTAGAAATAGGGGTAAAGGGGATCACCATCCCCTTTCGGGTGCAGGGCAGAGCCCTGCAGGATGTATCCTCGGCCTTTTTCAGCAGCCTGCTAAGCCGCCTTGCCGGCTGTGGCCCGGGGCTCGCCGCCCCGGGCCTGCCGCTCAGCCCTCGTCGGGCGTGACGGAGGCGGGAGCCACCGCCACGAACGCTGCCGTGCCGTCCCGCACGATGCGCAGCGCCGTCGCCTTGCCGCCGGACGTGGCGGCATGGATCGCCGACACCGCATCCTCCGGCGAGGCCACCGCCTTGTTGCCCACGCCCACCACCACGTCGCCCTGCTGCAGCCCGGCCTGCTCCGCCGGCGAGCCCGGCCGCACCTCCGCCACCACGGCGCCATGGATGCGGGCCGGCAGGTTGAGTTGGGCCCGCATGTCCGGCGAGAGCGGCGCCAGCGCCAGGCCGATGCCCGGATGCTGCTGGTCAGCCGCATCCGCATGGGCCGACTCGCCCGGCAGGGTCGTCACCGTGACGGCCACATCCTTGGCGCCGCCGTCCCGCAACAAGTGGAGGCTGGCGGTCTCGCCGGGCTTGACCGCCGCCACATGCACCGCGAGGTCCCGCGGGTCGGTGATCTTGGCGCCGTTCACCGACTCGATGACGTCGCCGGGCTCCAGGCCCGCCTTGGCGGCCGGGCTGTCCGGTTCGACGCCGGCCACCAGCGCGCCGGCCGAGGATGGCAGGTGCAGCGCCGCCGTCATCGGCCCGCCCAGCGGCTGCGCCTGCACGCCGAGGTAGCCGCGGGTGACATGGCCGGTGCGCTCCAGCTCCGCCACCACGCTGCGCACGGTGTCGGATGGGATGGCGAAGCCGATGCCGACGCTGCCGCCGGACGGCGAGATGATCGCGGTGTTGACGCCGACCACCTTGCCATCCTGGGTGAACAGCGGCCCGCCGGAGTTGCCCTGGTTGATCGGCGCGTCCACCTGGATGAACGAGTCGTACGGGCCGGAGCCGATGTCCCGCCCGCGGGCGGACACGATGCCGGCGCTGACGCTGCCGCCCAGGCCGAACGGGTTGCCCATGGCGACCACCCACTGGCCGGGCTTAATGGCGTCCGACTCGCCGAGCTGGATGAACGGCAGCTTGTGCCCGGCATCCACCCGCAGCACCGCGAGGTCCGAGCGCGGGTCGCGCCCGATCACCTTGGCTGGCAGCTGCGTGCCGTCGTCCAGCGTCACCGACACGGACATCGCGTCCTTCACCACGTGGTTGTTGGTCACCACGGTGCCGTTGGCGTCGATGATGAAGCCCGAGCCGCGCGCCTCGACGCCGTGGCCCCGGCCTTCACCCTGGCCCTCGCCGAAATGCGGCATGCCCGGGAAACGGGGCATTGCCCCCTCGTCGTCGGCCGGCATCTCGCGCAGCTTGGTGGTGATGGACACCACGGCCGGGCGCACCTGCGTCACCAGGTTGGAGAAGTCGGGCAGCAGCGTCTGCGTCGGGGCCAGCTGGATCGCGCCGGAGGACGCCTGGGTGGCGGAGGTGGTGGCGGGCGCCTCGTCGGCCCAGCCGATATGGCCGGCCGCGTAGCCGCCGAGGGCGGTGCCGGCGAGCAGCACGGCCACAAAGACGTTGCGGGCGGGCCGGCGCTTGGCGGGCCGGCGCTCGGCGGGCGGGTGATCTTGCATGATGGTGGTTCCGTTGCGGCAGATGACGTTGGATCAGCAACACTCCATTAGGGCCGGCAAGCTAGACGTTGCCTGTGCGCAGTGATGAAAACGCAGACACCTGCGGCGGGCTAGCCGCCGGGGGCGGGGATGCGCTAGGTCTGCCGCCTCGGCGCCGGGTTAGCACAGTGGTAGTGCAGTGGTTTTGTAAACCAAAGGTCGGGGGTTCAAATCCCTCACCCGGCAGGCCGGCACGGTCAGCCGCCGAAACGGGCAGGTGGTGATTTGGGCCGGTTGCGATCGACGTTGGGCTGGATGGCGGTCGCCGCCTGGTTCGGCGCCGCCGCGCCGCCGCCGCGCCCGGTTCCGGACGACGCCGCCTGCGGGACGGCCATCGCCGCGACCGAGAAAGGCCTGCCCCCCAAGCTGCTGGGCGCCATCGGTGTCACCGAGAGCGGGCGGGTGGCCGGCGGCCGGGTGGTGCCGTGGCCTTGGACGATCGACATGGGCGGCGCCGGGCAGTTCTTTGCCAGCAAGGCCGACGCGGTCGCCGCCGTGCAGGCGTTGCAGGCGTCCGGGGTGCAGTCCATCGACGTGGGCTGCATGCAGATCAACCTGCTGCACCACCCGGCCGCCTTCGCCTCCCTGGACGAGGCGTTCGACCCGGCGGCCAACGCCGGCTATGCCCGCCGCTTCCTGCTCGAGCTGTTCCGCGCGGCGGGCAACTGGCCGGACGCGGTGGCGGCTTACCACTCGCACACGCCGGAGCTGGCGGCGGATTACCGGCGCCGGGTCATGGCGGCCTGGCCGCTGGCGGCCCAGTATGCCGGCGCGTCCGGCATCGGCCCGGCTCCCCTCGTCAGCCCCATCTACACGGCGGAGTTCCAGCGGCGGCTCGCGCAGGAGGTGAAGGATTTGGCGCAGCTGGATGCGAGGTTCGGCGGGGATCTTGTTGTCGATCCAGCAAAACAGGCCGCGATCTACCCGGCTCGCCGCCGGGCTGCGCGGATCGCCGCGCCTCGCTAGGGCGTGGCCACCACGTCGATGTGGTCCACGCCCGCCGTCTCGTAGGCCGCCATCACCGTGGCGATGGATTGACCCGGCTCGAAGCTGCCGTCCAGCCCGAGTGCCGCGAGCCGGTAGCCAAGCCCTTGCAGCCAGCCCAAATATCCCGGCCCGTCGATGCCGGACACCGCCGCGAGCTGACCCGGGCTGAACTCGCTGACGATCACCGGGCGGCAGCGGCGCAGCATGGTCTCCGCGCCTAGCAAGGCAACATGTTCAGCGCCTTCCACGTCGATCTTCACCAGATCGATGCGCTGGCTGGAACTTACCAGCTGGTCCACCGGCAGGGCCGCCACCGTCTGCGCCGCGAGCAGTCCGGCCTCGCCGCAGGCCGTCACCGTGCCGTTGCTGTCGAAGCTGTGCAGCGCCAGCACCCCGAGCGCCTGGGCGGCGGCGGCCTGGCACACGGCCATGTGGGCGAAGCCGTTGGCCAGCCGGCTCGCTTCCAGCAGGCGGGCATTGGCCGGGTTGGGCTCCACCGCCAGCACATAGCCGCCCGGCCCGACCAGCGCCGCCGCCAGCAAGGCGAACACGCCGATGTTGGCGCCGAGGTCGAGCGCGCCCATGCCCGGGCGCAGCACCCGGCGCAGCACCGCGGCCACGTGCGGGTCGTACTGGCCGGCGGCGGCGTGCCGGCCCACCGCCTCGTCCGTCACGGGGGCGTAGAGGCGGTAATCCGGCAGCGTCACCAGCCGCACCTCGCCCTCCTGCCGCCGCAGCAGCCCGCGCCGGCTGAACTCTGCGCTGCCCAGGTAGTTGGCCACCACCGCCTCCAGCGCCTGGCCGGCCTGGGCGCTGTGCCCGGCCCACTCCTCCGGGTTGGGATTGCGCCCCAGGATCAGCCGGAAGCACGCCAGGATGTCGGCGGCCGTGGCCGCGGCATCGAATGGCGGCGCAAGAGGCTCGGATGTCATGCGGCGGTGCTATCCTCCCCGCCCAGGACTGTCGAGCGGAGGCTGTCGAGCGCCGGCCATTGCGCCCCGCGGCAGCGCCGCGCTAGGCATCGGGGGCGCCATGACATTCATCTCGTACGCCCCGAACTGCGAGGACGTGCCGCTGTGGCGCGCGTTGCAGGGCGTCGCCATCGGCCACTACCTGGATTGGGGCGACGAGCCGGCGCATGGGCCGTCCGCCACCCGCGCCTTCTACGACCGCGGCTGGACGGGGCTGTCCGTGCGCCCGGCAGAGGCGGTCGCAGCCCTGGCGGCGCTGCGCCCCCGGGACACGGTGCTGGCCGCCGCGCCGGACGTGGCCGCGCCGGCCGGGCGGACGCTGCACTTCCTGCGCATCGGCATATCAGGCGCGGAGGCCGTGCTGCGCGCGCTGGACCTGCGGGCGCTGCGGCCCTGGGTGGTGCTGGTTCCGGCCGGCGAGGCGCGCACCTTCCTGACGGACGCCGGCTACCGCTTCGCCCTGTTCGATGGGCTCAGCGACTTCCATGCCCTGGCCGGCCAGGGCGCCCTGCTGTCCCGGCTGGCCGCCCCGGCCAACGCCGCCGACGGCTTCCTGCGCGCCGCCGACTGGCAAGGCGCGTCCCGCCTGGCCGCCCTGGAGGCGGCGCTGGCCGCCGCGGAGGCGCGCGTGGAGGGCAGCAGCCGCCGCATGACGGACGCCATCGCGGCGGCCGGCCGGGCGCGCGCGGATGTCGGGTTGATGACGGAGGAGTCGGCCTGGCTGCGCGGGCTGATCGACGAGGCGAAGCAAGCCGAAGGCCAGGGCCGGGCCGACAACGCCTGGCTGCGCGGGGTGGCCGCCGACGCGACGGAGCAGGAGACCAAGATCCGGGCGGAAGCGGTTTGGCTGCGCGGCCAGCTGGACGCGGCGCGCGCCGCAGCCTCGGACGGGTCGGCCCAGCTGCTGGCCCGCGTGGAGGAGGTCGCCTGGCTGCGGAGCTGCGTGGCCGACGCCGAGGCGCGCGTGGCGGCCGAGCAGCGCGGCCGCCACGCCGCGGAGCTGGCCGCCGCGGAGGCGCACGCCGCCACAGCCGCGGCGCACGCCGCCACAGCCGCGGCGCAGGCCGCCACCGCGGCGGCGGAGCATCGCACGGCGCTCATGCAGATGAGCCGGTCCTGGCGCCTCACCGCCCCGTTGCGCCGCCTCCGCAGCCCCGCCCCGCCCCGATGACCACGGCCCTGGTCACGGCGGTGCACCAGTTCCACGCCGGCACCGCGCCGGGCGACGCGATCACCCGCTCCATGCTGCTGATCCGGTCGCTGCTGCGCGCCGCCGGGTTCCGCAGCGACATCTACGCCGAGACGGTCGGCGCGGGCCTGCAAGCCGACGTGCTGCCGATGGACGCGCTGCCCACGCACGCCGAGTACGTGCTGCTCGCGCATCACTCCATGGGCTTCCCCGGCTTCGCCCAGGTGCTGGCGCTGCCGGCGCCCAAGGTGCTGATGTATCACAACATCACCCCGCCCGCCCTGCTCGCCGCGGTGCCGCGCATCCAGCGCCTGGCCGAGCAGGGCCGCATCCAATTGGCCGCGCTGCGGGACCACGTGGCCGTGGCGCTGGCGGACAGCGACTACAACGCCGCCGAGCTGCACCGGCTGTGCTTCCCCGCCGTGCGCACCTGCCCGCTGCTGTTCGACATCGACACGATGGCCGCCGCCGCGGCGGGGCTGCGGCCCGGCGACGGCGTGTTCACCGTGCTGTTCGTCGGCCGGGTCACGCCGTCCAAGGCACAGGACGAGCTGATCGACGCCTTTGCCGCCTTCCGCGCCCGCTTCGGCCGCCCCTGCCGCCTGGCCCTGGTCGGCGCGCTGGACCCGGACGAGCACGCCTACCTCGACGACCTAGAGGCGCGCATCGCCCGGGCGGGCCTGGGCGGCTGCGTCCACCTCACCGGCCTGGTGTCGGACGCCGAGCTGCATGACTGGTATCGCCAGGCGGACCTCTACGTCTCGCTCAGCCGCCACGAAGGCTTCGCGGTGCCGCTGGTGGAGGCCATGGCCCACGCCGTCCCCATCGTCGCCTGGCCCACCGGCGCCGTGCCGTACACGCTCGGGGACGCCGGCATCCTGCTCGCCTCGCGGGACCCGGCGGCCGTGGCGGACGCCATGCTGGCCGCCAGCCTCTCGCCCCCAAATGCGGCCGACCTCGACCGGTTCGCCCTGCGCCACCACCTCCCCGTGCTGCTGCAAGCGCTGGCCGCGGCCGGCGCGCTCGCCCCCGCCAGCCCCGCCACCCGCGCCGCCCTGGCGGCCGCCCTGCGCGTCGCCGTCAGCGGCCACGTCGCCAAGACCTACAGCCTGGCCGCCATCAACCGCGGCCTCGCCCGCACCCTGGAGCACGCGCGGCCCGGCGCCGTCCGCATCCTGCCGGTGGAGGGCGCGCCCACCGCCGAGCTGGCCGAGGTGCCGGAGGCCGACCGCGCCTTCGTGGCCAGCCTCGCCGCCCGCCCGCCGCCGGACACCGGGCCGGAGCTGGTGCTGAGCGGGCACTACCCGGTGCACCGCCCCGAGCAGCGCGGCGACCTGTTGGCCGCCCTGTTCTTCTGGGAGGAGTCGCTGGTCCCCGCCGCCACCGTCGCGGCGCTGAACGAGGGGTTCGACGCCGTGGTCGCCCCTTCCCGCTTCGTGGCGCGCGCCCTGGTCGATTCCGGCGTGTCGGTCCCCGTGCTCAACCTCGGCGCCGCTCCCGACCTGTCGGCCTTTTTATCCTTGCCGCTGCGGGCGCGCAGCGAGGCGCTGCCCCCGTCGCAGCGCAGCGGCCCGTTCACCTTCCTGCACGTCTCCTCCGCCTTTCCGCGCAAGGGGGTGGACGTGCTGCTGGCCACCTGGGCGCAGGCCTTCACCGCGGCCGACCCGGTGCGCCTCGTCGTCAAGGCGTTCCCCAATCCGCACAACGCCGCCGCCGCCCAGATCGACCGGCTGCGCGCCCAGCACCCCGGCGCGGCCCCCGTCGCGCTGGTGGACGCGGACCTGCCCCCGGCCGAGCTGCTGGCGCTGTACGCCGCGGCCGACGCGGCCGTGCTGCCGACCCGGGGCGAGGGCTTCAACCTGCCCGCCGCAGAGGCCATGGCGGCGGGGCTGCCGCTGATCGCAACCGGGCATGGCGGCCACCTGGATTTCTGCGCGCCGGACACCGCCCGTCTGCTGGCCCGGCGCTTCGCCCCCTCCGGCAGCCACCTGGCGACGCCGCATTCGCTCTGGGCCGAGCCGGACCCGGCGGACCTCGTCGCGGCCCTGCGGCAAGCCGCCGCCGGAGCCCTGGCCCCGCTGGCGGCCCCGGCCCGCCGCGCCATCGCCGCCGCCACCGACCCGGCCCGCTTCGTGGCCCGCCTGGCCGACGCCGCCGCAGCGCTCATCGTCGCCCCGCCCGCCCCGCCGGCGCGGCTCGCCTGGGTCTCCTCCTGGGACGTGGCGTGCGGCGTCGCGGAGTACTCGCGCGCCCTGCTCGGGGCGCTGCCGCGGCACGGCCTGGCGCCTGTCATCCTGGCCGACGACCGCACCGCGGCGTCCGACGCCGTGCGCCCCGCTTGGCGCCCCGCTTGGCGCCCCGCTTGGCGCGTGGGCGACGCCGGCAGCGTGGCCCGCCTGCTGCTCGCCGTGGCACAGGAGGACGCGGACGCCGTAGTGGTGCAGCACCAGCCCGGCCTGCTGCCCTGGCCGGCGCTGGCCCGGCTGGTCGAGGCGCTCGCCGCGGCGGGCCGGGTCAGCGTCGTCACGCTGCACAACACCCGCCACCTGCTGGACCTCCCGCCGCCGGAGCGGGACGCCGCCGTGCAGGGCCTGGGCCGCGCCACCCGCCTCCTGGTGCACACCCTGGCCGACCTGGCGCTGCTGGACGGGCTGGGCCTGGCCGCCACCCTGTTCCCGCACCCGGCGCCCCCACCCGCCACGGGGGCCGCGGCGTCGCTCCGCCCGCTGCCGCCGGAGGCGGCGCCGCTGATCGGCTGCACCGGGTTCTTCCTGCCGGACAAGGGCATCGGCGCGTTGATCGCGGCGGTGGCCCGGCTGCGCAGCCGCTGGCCGGCGGTGCGGCTGCGCCTGGTCAACGCGGAATACCCCGACCCCAGCTCCGCCGCCGAGATCGCCGCCTGCCGCCGGCTGGCCAGCGCGGAAGGGCTCGACGTGGAGTGGCACACCAGCTTCCTGCCGCCCGCCGAGCAACGCCGCCTGCTGGCGGGCTGCGACCTGGTGGTCCTGCCCTACCAGCGGTCCAAGGAAGGTTCCAGCGCGGCCCTGCGCACGGCGCTCGGCGCCGGCCTCCCCGTCGCGGTCACCCCCCTGCCGCTGTTCGAGGAGGCGGCCGGCGCGGTCTGCCGCCTGCCAGGCTGCGACCCGGCGGCCATCGAGCTGGGCCTCGCCAGCCTGCTCGGCAGCCTCGAACGCCGGGCGGCGCTGGCCGCGGCGGCCCGCGTCTGGCTGGCCGAGCGCGCCTTGCCGGACGTGGCGCGCCGGCTGCACGGGATGCTGCTCGGCCTGGCGTCGCAGCGCCGCTTCGGCATCCCGCCGGACGGTTCACCCTGGCCGGGAGGCGCGCCGGCTCGGTAACGCGGGCGGAATAACGCGCCGATGACGCAACGAGGCTGGCCGCACCGCTGTTTCATTGGACGGCGGCGCGTCCTCACGCTTTTATGCTGCCGTCCGCCTTTCGCAACAGGATCGCCGCCATGGCATTGTCACAATGCCGATCATATTCTGAGACGCGTCTTCCCGCGCCGTGCCGGCGGACGGCGATCGGCGCATCGGGTGTGGCATACATGGCGATATCGTGCAGATAACCGACCTGCGGAGCCTGCCCCCCGGCGCCTCCCTGGCGTGCGACGTGTGCATCATCGGCAGCGGCCCGGCAGGCTCCGCCCTGCTCAGCGAATTGGCCGGCAACGGCCTCAGCGTCATCCTGCTGGAAAGTGGCGGCCTGGTGCGCGACGAGCGGTCCGAGCGGCTGAACGAGGTCGAGAGCATCGGCGTCGAGCGGTCCGCCGACCAGACATTGATGCGGGCCCGGGTGCTGGGCGGCACCTCGGACATCTGGACCGGCCGCTGCGCCCCGTTCGACCCGATCGACTACCAGGCGCGCTCCTGGGTGCCGCATTCCGGCTGGCCGTTCGGCCCCGAGGAGCTGGCCCCGCACTTCGACCGCGCGCTGCGCCACCTCGGCCTCGGCCCCCGGGTGGACTACACCGGGGAGGGCTTCTGGCAGATTGCCCGGCGCGCCCCGCCGCAGACGCAGCTGGCCAACGAGAGCCTGCAGCCGTTCTTCTGGCAGTACAGCCGCGACGTGCGCCGCCGCTACGACGCCATGCGCTTCGGGCCGCAGCTGCAGTCCTTGCAACCCGGCGGCGCGCAAATCCTCACCAACGCCACCGTGCTGCACGTCAACACCAACTGGGCGGCCTCCCGGGTCGAGTCGCTGGAGGTGGCCTGCCCTGATGGCGGACGCTGGACCGTCACGGCGCCCCGGGTCGTGCTGTGCGCCGGCGGGATCGAGAACGCGCGGCTGCTGCTGGCGTCCAACCGGACGCAGGCCGCCGGGCTGGGCAACGGCCGCGACCTGGTCGGCCGCTTCCTGATGGACCATCCGCGCGGCTCCGCCGCCTCCTTCAAGCTGAAGGACTACGCCAAGCTGCGGCGCTACTTCGCCATCCACAACGTCCGCACCGAACGGGGCAGCCACGTCTTCTACCAGGGCGTCAGCCTGAGCCCGGCGGCTCAGCAGCGCGAGGGCCTGCTGAACTGCGCCGCCTGGCTCACCGAGATCATCACGCCGGACGACCCGTGGAGCGCGCTCAAGCGGGTGCTGCAGGGCCGCTCGGTCAGCCGCAAGGACGCCGCGGCGCTGCTCGGCAACATGGGCCTGCTCGCCCGTGGCATGCACCGCCACCTGCTGGTGGGCCACGGCCTGCCCCGCAAGGTGCTGGATTTGCGGCTGAGCTGCGCCGTGGAGCAGCGGCCGGACCCGGCGAGCCGCATCACCCTGGCGGACCGGGTGGACCGCTTCGGCATGCCGCTGTCCCGCATCGACTGGCGCATCGACGGCCAGGAGCAGCAGACGGTGCGCCGCACCGCCGAGCTGGTCGGCGAGGGCCTGCAGCGGCTCGGCCTGGACGGCCTGGCGCTGGACGATTGGGTGCGCGACGGCGCGGGCTTCCCGCCCACCTTCGCCGACGCCGCGCACCCGACCGGCACGACCCGCATGGCGGACGAGGCGCGCCAGGGCGTGGTGGACCGGCAGGGCCAGGTGCACGGCGTGCAGGGGCTGTACGTCGCAGGCAGCTCGACCTTCCCCACCTCGGGGCACGCCAACCCAACCCTGATGATCGTGGCGCTCGCCATCCGCATGGCGGACCACCTCAAGCAGCTTCACGCCCAACCCGCCGCGGCCGTCGTTCTTCACACGTAAATAACGACTTCGTCAGCAACCCCTGTGCGATTGTCGCCGTTGACCTGCATCCGGCTTGCCGGGCCAGCGGTTAAGGGATCGCGGCGGCGCAGGTCGCTGGGAGTGGGTTGCCCAATTAAAAGGCAGTCCTGGAACGCCACACTGTCACAGAGGTATCTCGATGATTGATAGCAACCAGTTGACGAACGCGGCCTTTGCCGCGCTTGAGCGGCGGGCGATGTTCAAGAAGGCCGGCACCGGCGTTGCGGGCGCCGTCGTCGCCAGCATGCTGGCCGGCACCAGCCTGTCCTCCCCGGCCGCTGCCGCCACGACGCCGACGGCGCCCACCGGCGCCCCGACGCAGACCGACGTGAACATCCTCAACTTCGCGCTGAACCTCGAGTACCTCGAGGCGCAGTATTACCTCAATGCACTGACCGGCACCGGCCTGTCCGCCAACGACATGGCGGGCGGCGCAGCCGTCAACGGCGTGTACCAGACGCCCGGCGCCACCCCCGTCGCCGCCGGCACCACCGCCGTGCCATTCCAAACGCCGATCATCCAGCAGTTCGCGCAGACCATCGCGGCCGATGAGCAGGCCCATGTGCGCTTCATCAAGAGCGCCCTGACCGCCAACGGCGCAAATCCGGTTGCCGCCCCGGTGCTGGACGTGTCGGCCGCCGGCGCGTTCACCACGCTGGCCACGGCCGCCAGCCTCATCAGCGCCGGGCAGACGTTCAATCCGTACGCCGATGAGGTCAACTTCCTGCTCGGCGCCTTCATCTTCGAGGACGTGGGCGTCACCGCCTATGGCGGAGCCGCCGCGCTGATCTCCCAGCCGAGCGCGCTCGTGCAGTACGCGGCCTCCATCCTGGCGGTCGAGGCCTACCACGCCGCCACCGTCCGCACCCTGCTCGCCATCCTGGGCGGCGGCACGGCGACGGACGCGATCGCCAACCTGCGCTCCGAGCTGTCCAGCGGAGCGTCGCCTGGCACGACCGACGGCGACGATTACGGCACGCTTGACACGACGGCCAACGTCGTGGTGCTCGCGCCGCTCGACCCCAACGCGCTGACCTTCCGCCGCTCGGTGCGGCAGGTGCTGAACATCGTCTATGGCGCACCGAACGCCACACAGGGCCTGTTCTTCCCGGCCGGCCTGAACCAGCAGTCCGGCCAGACCGGCTTCGCGTAACGGCTAGCGCGGACGGGCGGGCAGCGTCCCTGCCCGCCCGTCTGCGCGCTTCTCATTCGCGTGCTGGCTGAACAGCGCGCTGGCCGATTGCAGCACCTTAGCCTGGTACGCCTGGTTCAGCGGCGGCGTGTGCGAGTGGTAGTCTCCCACCGCGCGCATCAGGTCGCCTCCCGTCTCGTTCAGGTAGCTCCGCAGGATCAGCCCGCCCGCCGCGATGTTGTAGCAGGCCCGGCCCAGCAAGCTCTGCCGCACCACCGCCTCCGGGGTGCCCGTGTAGCGGGACAGCACCGGCAGCCACCGCGTGTTGACCTGCATGACCCCCAGATCCTCCGACCCGTCCGTGTTCAGGTGCACCGTCCCCGGCGCGCCGCCCTCGACGGCATGGATGGCTGGCAGCACGCGCGGCGGCAGGCTATACAGCGACGCGACCAGCGCCATGCAGGCCACGAAGGGCACGGCCATCAGGTCGCTCCCCCCTTCCCAGCACGACCCACGGCACGATTTGGGACACCATGATCGAACCTGACCGCACCCGGCGCGACGCCGGCTTCACCCTGCTCGAAATCCTGGTGGTGATCGCCATCCTGGGCCTGCTCATCGGCCTGGTCGCCCCGGCGGTGCTGCGCCAGCTCGGCGGCGCGCGCGTGTCCATCGCGCGCCAGTCGATCGAGCGGCTCGGCTCCGTGCTCGACCTGTACAAGCTTGACATCGGCTCCTACCCGACCACGGAGCAAGGCCTGGCCGCGCTGTCCACCCAGCCGACCGGGGTCACCAACTGGAATGGCCCCTACGTGAAGGTCAGCTCGGCGCTGGTGGACGCCTGGAACCATCCGTACGGCTACCGCGAGCCGTCGCAGCGCAGCGGGCATGACTACGACCTGTGCTCGCCGGGTCCGAACAACTCGACTGGCGACGGGCAGATCTGCAACCCATAGGCAGGGCGCCCCCTCCGGTGGCCTTCCAATCGCCTGAAGGCGGCGATCGGAACCTTGGGCCACCTCCGCCCTGCACCCGCAAGGGGACGAAGTCGCCTTGAATTCTGGTACTATAACCAGGTGTCCAGAGGACTTCGTCCTCTGGTGGAGTTTGGGGCAAAGCCCCAACCTGCTCACCGCGGCGCCCCCAGGCTGCGCCGCAGCGGCGCGCTCGGGTCGGCCGACCCGGACGCCGGCAGCGCCAGCAGCTGCTGCGCCACCGCGGCCGAGCCGCTCAGCTGGTCGCGCAAATCCTCCGTCAGCGAGCGCGCGTCCCGCTGGTCGTGCACCACGTGCGGGGTGATCAGCACCAGCAGCTCGGTCCGGGTGCGCACGTTGGTCTGCTGGCTGGCCAGCACGCCGAGCAGCGGGATGTCTTTCAGCCACGGGATGCCCTGGTTCTGCTTGCTGTCGGAGTCCTGGATCAACCCGGCCAGCCCCACGGTCTGCCCGTCTTGGATCACCACGCGGGAGGTCACGCTGCGCTCGTTGAAGGTGGGCGAGTTCACCCCCGCCGTGGTCACCGCGGAGGCCACGTTGCTGACCTCCTGCGCGATGTCGAGCGTCACGAGGCCGCCGCTGTTCACGCGGGGCGTCACCTGCATGATGACCCCGGTCTGCTGGTAGTTGATCGAGTTCACCACCGGCGCGCCTGACGTGACGGTGCTCTGCGAGGTTTGGCTGAGGTACGGCACCAGCGCGCCGACCTCCAGCCGCGCCGCCTCGTTGTCCAGCACCAGCAGTTGGGGCGAGGACAGCACCCGCACCTTGGTCACCGCTTGCAGCGCGTTGAGCGCACCGGACGTGTTGCCCGGGCCGCTCAGCACGAAGCCGGGGAAGCCGGTGGCGAACGCCGCCGCCGTGGCGCCGAACGACAGCGCGCCCTGCAGCCCCGACTTGAAGAAGAACTGCGTCCCGTAGGCGAGGTTGTCGTTCAGGTCCACCTCGGCGATCGTGGCGTCGATCCGCACCTGCAACGGCAGGATGTCGAGCTTGCGCAGCATGGTCTCGACCGTGTCGTTCTCCTGCGGCGTGGCATAGATCAGCAGGGCGTTGTTCTGCGTGTTGGGGATGATGCGCATGCCCTCGGCCGCCCCGCCGCCCTCCGCCGGGTCCAGCCCGCCGAGCAGCGGGTTGCCGCTGGCCGGGGCGGCGGGCGCCGCCGCCGCGGTGGCCCCGGCCGAGCCGCCACCCTGGCCGAGGTTGCCGGACAGCGAGCCGGAACTGCCGCCGCCGATGCCCCCGCCGCCAAGGCCGCCGCCGCCGATGCCGCCGCCAATGCCGCCGCCCGAGCTGCCGATCCCGCCGCCGCTGCCGATCCCGCCGCCGCCGCTGCCGATGCCGCCCGCGTGCTGGGAGGCGATGCCGTTCTGCGCCGCGCTGCTGGCGGGCGTCGGCACGGCGGTGACGTTGTTGGGGGTGAACGCCTGCTGCAGCACGTAGGCGGTGTCGTTGCTGCGGCTGTTCTGCAGGTAGTACACGTGCCAGGAGCGCAGGGTGAGCCGCTGCTTGCGCTCCACCAGGGCGTAGATGCGCCGGCTCTCGTCGATGTATTTCGGCTGGCTCGACACCACCAGCACGGCGCCGATGCGAGCCATCGGGATCACCCGCACCACGCCGGACAGCGCCCCGCCCGCGCCGCGGATGGCGTCCTGCATGGCGGAGGCGAAGTCCTTGGGCTCCCCGGAGGTGACCGGCAGCAGCGCGTAGGACTGCCCGGCCAGCACGTCGATGTCGAACGCCTGGATCAGCCCGGTCAGCGTCTGCCGGGTCGCCGGGTCGCCGGTGACGATGAGGGCGTTGCGGCCGGCGTCGGCGGCGATGTGGCCGCCGTTCTGCACGAAGGGCTGCAGGGTCTTGGCCAGGTCCTCGGCGCTGGCGTAGTGCAGCGCCACCAGCCCGGCGCCCGCCCCGGCAGCACCACCCGCCAGGCCCGGCGCCGCCGCGGCGGCGGCGGTCGGCAGCACGCGGTACACGCCGCCGGTCTCGACCAGGGAGGCGCCGTTCTGCGCCAGCAGGGTTTGCAGCACCGGCAGCAATTGCTCGCGCGACAGCGGCTGGGCGGTGCGCAGGGTGGCGGTGCCGTGCACCCCGGGGTCGATCGTGTAGGTCTGCCCGAGGGTCGCGCCGAGAATCTGCGCCACCACCTCGCGGATGTCGGTGTCGGCGAAGTTCAGGGTGGTGTCGCCGCCCCGCCCGCTCGGCGTGGTCGGCGGGCGCAGCGACACGATCACCGCCGGCGCCTCGCTGATCTGCGGCGGCGGCGCCGCGTTGGTGCTGCCGACCGCGCCGTCAATCCGCGGCGCCGCCCGCCCGGCATCGGCGCCCACCGGCGGCAGGGTGGCGAGGCGGGTGCCCTGGATCGGCTCGCACCCTGCCACGAACGCCCCGAGCGAGAGCAAGGCCAGCAGCCGGCCGCTTGTCATTGGGAAATCCTGGAAGGCGGCGCGAGGCCGCCGAGGGCGGGCGGGGCGTTGCCGAGGATGGCCGCCCCGGACGGCCTGAGCTGCTGCGCGAACGGCCGCGGGTCGGCCTGCCGCAGCGGCGCCATCCCCAAGCCCTGCAAGCCTGCAGCCACCGGCAAGGTCGGCACCGGCGCGGGCGGTGCGGCCGGCGGGTCGGTCGAGAAGCTGGGCCGCACGGTGCGCGCCCCGTCCGGCCCGGTGAGCGTGACCTCGCCGGCCGCGATGGCCTGCACCTGCCAGGAGCCGACGCGGCTGCCTTCCATCACCGTGGCGGGCTTGTCCTCCGCCTCGGCAAAGATCGCCCGGCGGCCCTGCGGCGTCAGCATGATGCCGGCCAGGCGGGGCGGCTCCGCATGCTCGGCCGCGGCGGCGGCGGGCGCGGCGCCGGGGCTGTCGGGCCGGCGGCTGGCGTTGAACAGCGGGCGCTCCAAGGCGGCGGCGGCCCAGGCCGCTACCGGCTCCGGCG
>CAXSAX010000052.1:0-17100 GCA_964235495.1 uncultured Acetobacteraceae bacterium
ATGCCGAGCTGCTGCGCATCATCAACGAACCACCGCAGCCCGATAGCGGGTGAGCTGGCCACCGGGCCGCCCGTCGGCCAGAGCCGCCCGCGACGCCTCTCGCAACCGTATGGCTGGCATCCAGGCCAGCGCCGCGCTGAACGCCCCTGGGCGTTCAACGCGGGCGCTCCGCATGGTAGAACCGCCCGGAACGCGGGGGATGATCAGTGAACCGGGACATCGCGCAGATCGACGGGGCGTGCCATTGCGGCGCGGTGCGCTTCCGCGTCACGCTCAGCCACGGCCTGCACACGGCCCGCCGCTGCACCTGCTCGTATTGCCGCATGCGCGGAGCGGTCGCGGTCTCGGCCAAGCTGGACGGGCTCAGCTTCATCACGGGCGCCGACGCGCTCAGCGCCTACCAATTCAACTCCATGACCGCCAAGCACCATTTCTGCTCGAAGTGCGGCATCTACACGCACCACCAGCGCCGCTCGGACCCCACCCAGTACGGCGTCAACGTCGCCTGCCTGGACGGCATCAGCCCGTTCGACTTCGAGGGGGTGGACCTGCTGGACGGCGTCAACCATCCCGCGGACACCTCCGCCGGGCCACGCCGCGCGGGCGTGCTGCGTTTCGTGCCGGCGGAGTAGGCCCCCGTGCCAGCGCTCGCCGGGCTGAAGGTGATCGACCTGACCCGCGTGCTCGGCGGGCCGTACTGCACCATGATCCTGTCCGACCACGGCGCCGAGATCATCAAGGTCGAGCCGCCGCAGGGCGACGAGACGCGCGACTGGGGGCCGCCGTTCGATGCCGAGGGCGACGCCAGCTACTACCTGGGCGTCAACCGCAACAAGCGCGGCCTGGCGCTGGACCTGGGCCAGCCCGCCGGCCGCGCCGTGCTGCTGCGCCTGCTCGACGGCGCGGACGTGCTGGTGGAGAACTTCAAGCCCGGTGGCATGGAGCGCTGGGGCCTCGGCTACGATGCCCTTGAGCCGCGCTTCCCCAGCCTGGTGCACTGCTGCATCTCCGGCTTCGGCGCCGACGGCCCGCTCGGCGGCCTGCCGGGCTACGACGCCATCGTGCAGGCGATGGTGGGGCTGATGAGCATCAACGGCGACCCCGCTGCCGGGCCGACCCGCATCGGCGCCCCCGTGGTGGACATGGCCACCGGGCTGTATTCCGCCGTCGCCATCCTGATGGCGCTGCACGAGCGCGGCCGCTCCGGCCGCGGCCAATTCCTGGACATGACGCTGCACGATTGCGGCCTGGCGCTGCTGCACCCGGCGGCGGCCAACACCCTGCTCAGCGGCCGCCGCCCCGCCGCCACCGGCAACGCGCACAGCAACATCGCCCCCTACGAGCCATACCGGACCAAGACCTGCCAGGTGTTCCTGGCCATCGGCAATGACGGCCAGTTCCGCAAGCTGGTGGCCGCGATGGGGCTGCCCGGGCTGGCCGACGACCCGCGCTTCGCCGGCAACGCCGCCCGCGTGGCCAACCGGCCGGCCCTGGTGGCCGCCCTCGCCCCCGCCTTTGCGGCGGAGGACGGGCATGCGCTGAGCGGGCGGCTGGCCCGGCTCGGGCTGCCGGTCGGCCCCGTGCTGGCGGTGGACGAGGCGCTGGCCGCCCCGCACACGGCGGCGCGGGCGATGGTGACGGAGCACGCCGGGTTCCGCGCGCTGGGCACGCCGATCAAGCTGAGCCGCACGCCCGGCGGAACCCGGGCCGCGCCGCCGCGGTTCGGGCAGGACGGGGCGGCGGTGCTGGCGGAGCACGGGTACTCGGCGGCGGAGATCGCGGCGCTGGAAGCGGAGGGAGTGGTGCTGACCGAGCGGCGCAAGCATGGGGCTTCGCCCCAAACCCCACCAAAGGACAGTCGTCCTTTGGAAACCTTATAACCAGGGGTGAAGGGGACCCCCTCTTGACAAGGGTGGCCCCTTCCGGGTCCAGGGCGGAGCCCTGGCCTACCAGGAGATCAAGCCATGCCCACAGCCCTCATCATCGGCGCCTCCCGCGGCTTGGGCCTCGGCCTGGCGGCGGAGTACCTCAGCCGCGGCCACGACGTGATCGGCACGGTGCGCGGCGCCGGCCGGACCGGCCTGCACGACCTCCCGCCGGAGCGGCTCACGGTCGAGCAGCTGGACATCAACGAGCCCGGCCAGGTGTCCGCGCTGCGCGGCCGGCTCGACGGGCGGGCGATCGACGTGCTGTTCGTCAACGCCGGCGTGTCCAACGGGCGGCGCGAGACGGTGGCGCAGGTCAGCACGGAGGACTTCACCCGCGTGATGGTGACCAACGCGCTCAGCCCGATGCGGGTGGTGGAGGCCTTGCAGGACCTGGTGCCGCCGACCGGCGCCATCGCGGTGATGTCCTCCGGCCTCGGCAGCGTGGGCAACAACACCAGCGGCGGCTGGGAGGTGTACCGCGGCAGCAAGGCGGCGCTGAACACCATGATGCGCAGCTTCGCCGCCCGGCATGCCGGCGACCCGCGCAGCTTCGCCGTGGTGGCGCCCGGCTGGGTGCGCACCGACATGGGCGGCCCGGAGGCCGGCCTGGACGTGCAGACCAGCATCGCCGGCGTGGTGACGGCGCTGGCCGCGCATCAGGGCGAGCCGGGCCTGCGCTACCTCGACTACCAGGGGCAGGCGGTGGCCTGGTAGGTGCGCGTCGCGCGCACCTTGGCGGAGCTGGAGGCCCACCGGCGCGGCCTGCCGCGGCTCGGCTTCGTGCCGACCATGGGCGCGCTGCACACCGGGCACCTGGCGCTGGTCGCGGCGGCGCGCCGGTCGAACGGGGCGGTGGCCGCCTCCATCTTCGTCAACCCGGCGCAGTTCGCCGTGGGCGAGGACCTCGCCAGCTATCCGCGCGACGAGGCGGGCGACCTGCGGATGCTGGAAGCCGCGGGGTGCGATCTCGCCTGGCTGCCGGGGGTGGACGCGATGTATCCCCCCGGGGACGCCACCTGGATCGACGTGGGCGGCCCGGCGCTGCCCTGGGAGGGCACGGTTCGCCCCGGCCATTTCCGCGGCGTGGCGACGGTGTGCGCCAAGCTGTTCGGCCAGCTCCGCCCGGCGCAGGCGTTCTTCGGCGAGAAGGACTGGCAGCAGCTGGCCGTGGTGCGCCGCATGGTGGCGGATCTCTGCCTGCCGCTGCGCATCGTGGGCGTGCCGACGGTGCGGGAGGTGGACGGGCTGGCCATGTCGTCGCGCAACCACCGGCTGACGACGGGGGAGCGCGAGCTGGCCGCCCTGCTGCCGGCGGCGCTGCGGCGCTGCGTGCTGCAGCTCGCCTACGGCGTCGGGCCCGCGCTGGACGGGGCGGCCGCCGTGCTGTCGAAGAGCGGCTTCGGGGTTGATTACGTGGCGCTGGTGGATGGCAAGACGCTGGACGCCCTGGAAGAGGTGCGGCCCGGCGCCCGGGTCATCGCCGCCGCCCGGCTCGGCCCGGTGCGGCTGCTGGACAACATGGCAGCCTAGTGCGCCAGCAGCGCCAGCGCCTGCGCCGGGTCCACCCGGCCGTCGTACAGCGCGCGGCCGACGATCACGCCCTCGATGTTCGGGTGGGCCAGCGCGTGCAAGGCGCGCAGGTCGTCCAGGCTGCCGACGCCGCCACTGGCGATCACCGGGACGGCGCTGGCGCTGGCCAGGTCCGCCGTGGCCGCCAGGTTGAGGCCGCCCAGCATCCCGTCCCGCGCGATGTCGGTGTAGATGATTGCGGCCACCCCGGCTTGCGCGAAGCGTGCCGCCAGCTCCGTGGCGGACAGGGTGGAGGTGGCGGCCCAGCCGTCGGTGGCGACCAGGCCGTCCCGCGCGTCGATCCCCACCGCGACCTGGCCGGGGAAGCGGCGGGCGGCGTCGCGCACCAGCGCCGGGTCCCGCACGGCGGCGCTGCCGAGGATGACCCGGCGCGCCCCGGCGGCCAGCCACCGCTCCACCCCGGCGAGGTCGCGGATGCCGCCGCCCAGCTGCACCGGCACGGTGGCAGCGGCCAGGATGGCGGCCACCGCGCCAGCGTTGATTGCGCGGCCGGCGAACGCGCCGTTCAGGTCCACCACGTGCAGCCAGCCGCACCCGGAATCCTGCCAGGCGCGGGCCTGGGCGGCCGGGTCGTCCGAGTACACGGTGGCCTCGTCCATCGCGCCGCGGCGCAGGCGGACGCAGGCGCCGTCCTTCAGGTCGATCGCGGGATACAGCGTGAGCGGCATGGCGTCCGGCTTAGCGGGGCTGTTGCCTGATGTCACGGCGGAGTGATAGCATTTTGGCCAAGCGGCCCGGCCACGGCGCCGCACAACGCCAGGCGAGCCAATCGCCGGCCCAGGGGAGACGGCCCATGCTGCATCGCCATGCCTGGATGACGCTTCGCTGGGCGGCGCCGCTCGTCCTCGGCTGCAGCGTGGCTTCCGCCGCGCACGCCACGACCGCGTGCAGCGTGGGCGCGATCGAGGGCTTGGGCGTTCCCGGCCTCACCGTCGCGTCGGCCACGGCAGTGGCCGCGGGCGCGGGGGCGCCGGCATATTGCGACGTGGTGGGCCAGCTCAACACCAGCGGCGGCGGCGCGCCGGAGGGGTCTGCCGGGTTCGAGCTGCGGTTCCCGGCGCAGTGGAACCGCAAGTTCCTTTTCTTTGGCGTGGGCGGGCTGGGCGGCGCCGGATATCCCGATTTCTCCGCCAACCCGGTCGATTTGCAGGAGGGGCTGGCGCAGGGCTACGCCACCGCGATCACCGACACCGGGCACCTCGCCGGCAACACCGACGCCAGCTGGGCGTTGCTCGCCCCCGGGGCGCCGGACGAGGCCAAGCTCGCCGACTACTACTTCCGCGCCACCCACCTGGTGACGGTGGCGGGCAAGCAGCTTGCCGCCAGGTTCTTCGGCCAGCCGCTGGCGGAGGCGTATTTCGATGGCTGCTCCAACGGCGGGCGGCAGGCGCTGGTGGAAGCGTCGGACTTCCCGGAGGACTACGACGGCATCATCGCCGGGGACCCTTTCTTCGACATCCAGTCCATCGTCAACGGCGCGCGGCTGGCCAAGCAGCAGCTGACGGCCGCGACCTACCTTCCGGCCACGCTGTTGCCGGCGATCGACGCCGCGGTGAACGCCAGCTGCGGCAGTGTGGACGGGGTGGCGGACGGGCTGATCCAGAACCCGGCGGCGTGCAGCTTCGACCCATACAGCCTGGTGTGCGCAGCCGGGCAGGTCGGCGGCTGCCTCAGCACCGGGCAGGCGGACACGCTCAACCAGTACTTCACCGCGCTGCGCACCAATCTCGGCGGCTTGGTGTATCCGGGCTTCGCGGTCGGCAACCTGGCGACCAGCGCCACCGGGCCGCTGACCGGCGGCGGGGCGGATGCCTGGACCACCGGCTACGTGCCGCCCACCAGCTTCACCGCGGCCGAGCCGTGGGGCAATGGCGGGTTCAGCCCGGCGGGCTATGGCTACCAGTTCTCCGACCACATCATCCAGAGCATCGTGGAGCGGACCCCCGGCTTCAACCTGCGCGACTATCCGGTGACGGCGACCGGGTTCGTCGGCTTTAACACCCTGGCCTCGTTCAACAGCCGCACAGCAGCCGGCGACGCGTCCAACCCGCTCGGCTTCGCGCGCTTCCTGCTGGGGGGCCGCAAGCTGATCCTGTATCACGGCTTCAGCGACCCGGCGCTGTCGCCGTTCCGCACCATCAACCTCTACAATCAGCTGGCTGCCGGCGCCGGCGGCTACGCCCGGCTGCAGCAGGCGGCGCGGCTGTTCATGGTGCCCGGCATGCAGCACTGCATCGGCGGACCCGGCCCCAACGTGTTTGACACGCTGACCGCGCTTGACGCCTGGGTGGAGCAAGGCACGCCGCCTGCCGCCCTGCTCGCCGCGCACTATGTGAACGACGACCCTGCCCAGCCGGTGGACCGCACCATGCCGCTGTGCGCCTACCCGACGGAGGCGAGCTACGCCGGGTCCGGCGACGTGACGCAGGCGGCGCAGTGGAGTTGCACACCGAACCGACGGCTGTTGCAGGTGGGCTCCAACGGCGTGCAGGCCGGGGCGGCCGGGCGGTAGCGCCTCAGCGCTTGGCCGTGGCCTGCTGGCGGATGGCCGCAGCGAGCACTGGTTGGGCGCGGCGAATTTGCACCACCCGCCGCGCGGCGGCCAGGCCGGGCGCCGGGTCGCGCTCCCAGGCTTCGAGGAACATCAGGTCCGCGACTTCCGAGGGTGCGAGGTCCTCGGACAGGGCGTGGCGCAAGGCCTGGGTGTGCGGCGTGGCCGAGAGCTGGGACAAGGCAGACTCCGCATGGGCTTGAGCGGAAGCAATGTGCCTTGTCCAGGATGTATCTGGCGTTAAAGAAAAAGAAAAAACTTGCCCATTGCGATAATTTAACCAAAGCGGCCGTGCGTGCAGCGCACCACGGCCGCTTTGGGGCCTCAGTAGCGGTAGAGATCGTGCTTGAACGGGCCGGACACGGGCGAGCCGATGTATTCAGCCTGCTTCGGCGTCAGCTTGGTCAGTTCCGCGCCGACCTTGGCCAGGTGCAAGGCGGCAACCTTCTCGTCCAGGTGCTTCGGCAGGGTGTAGACCTTGTTCTCGTATTTGCCGGCGGGCGCGTTCCACAGCTCCAGCTGCGCCAGCACCTGGTTGCTGAACGAGGCGCTCATCACGAAGGACGGGTGCCCAGTGGCGTTGCCCAGGTTCACCAGCCGGCCCTCGCTCAGCACGATCAGCCGCTTGCCGTCCGGGAACACCACCTCGTCCACCTGCGGCTTGACGTTGTCCCAGGTATAGTTGCGCAGCGCCTCAATCTGAATCTCGCTGTCGAAGTGGCCGATGTTGCACACGATGGCGCGGTGCTTCATGGCGCGCATGTCGTCGATGGTGATCACGTCCACGTTGCCGGTCGCGGTCACGAAGATGTCGCCGCGCGGGGCGGCCTTCTCCATGGTGACGACCTCGTAGCCCTCCATGGCGGCTTGCAGGGCGCAGATCGGGTCTACCTCCGTCACCAGCACGCGGCAGCCGCCCTGGCGCAGGCTGGCGGCGGAGCCCTTGCCCACGTCGCCGAACCCGGCCACCACGGCGACCTTGCCGGCCAGCATTACGTCCGTGCCGCGCCGGATGGCGTCTACCAGGCTCTCGCGGCAGCCATACAGGTTGTCGAACTTGGACTTGGTGACGCTGTCGTTCACGTTGATGGCGGGCACCATCAGCTTGCCCGCGCGCACCATCTCCCACAGGCGGTGGACGCCGGTGGTGGTCTCCTCGGAAAGGCCCTTCACGTCGTGCAGCAGCTCCGGGAACCGGGTGTGCATCATGACTGTGAGGTCGCCGCCATCATCGAGGATCATGTTGGGCGTCCAGCCGTCCGGGCCGTGGATGGTCCGCTCGATGCACCAGTTGAACTCGTCCTCGTCCATGCCCTTCCAGGCGAACACCGGTGTGCCGGCAGCGGCCACGGCCGCGGCGGCGTGGTCCTGGGTCGAGAAGATGTTGCACGACGACCAGCGCACCGTGGCGCCCAGCGCCGTCAGCGTCTCGATCAGCACGGCGGTCTGGATGGTCATGTGCAGGCAGCCGGCGATGCGGGCGCCCTTCAGGGATTGGCTCGGCCCGTACTCGGCGCGGATGGCCATGAGCCCGGGCATCTCGTCCTCGGCCATGGCGATCTCCTTGCGGCCCCATTCGGCCAGGGAGAGATCCTTCACCTTGTAGTCGGTCGGCATCGAGACGTCGGGCATCGCAGCGGTCCTCTTGAGGTCGCGGCGGTCATATAAGGATATCTTGATGTTCGCAACTTCCAGCTTGGCGACGTTCTCCTGCAAGGAGAGATGGCGTGAGCGGAACTTTACCTCCCGATCCCACGGTCGCCGTGGTCGAAGTGTCGGATACGGCGCTGCGGATCGTGCTCTCGGACGGCCGCGAGCTGTCCGCGCCGCTGGCCTGGTTCCCCCCGCCTGCGCGACGCGACTCCGGAGCAGCACCGCAATTGGCAGCCGATCGGGCGCGGCTACGGCCTGCATTGGCCCGACCTGGACGAAGACGTATCGGTGCGCACGCTCATGGGGCGGCCGACCTAGCGCCTCGCCGCCGGCATCGACACCGAGCCGCATATGCCGCATCACCGCACCCGTGTCCGACACCGCCCCCCTGCTCCGGCATCGCCCGTTTGCCCTGTTCTGGTCCGCCCGCATCTGCAGCAGCCTGGCCTTCCAGATGCAGTCGGTCGCCATCGGCTGGCAGGTGTATGCCCTCACCGGCAGCGCGCTCGACCTCGGGCTGGTCGGCCTGGCGCAGTTCCTGCCCATCGCCCTGCTGACCTTGGCGGTCGGCCACGTGGCCGACCGCTACGACCGCCGCCGCATCGTGGCCGCGTGCCAGGTCGTGGAGGCCGCCATCGCCGTGTGCCTGGCGCTGGGCGTCGGGGCAGGATGGCTGGGCGCTCCCGGCATCTTCGCCCTGGTCGCCCTGCTGGGCGCGGCGCGGGCATTCGAGGCGCCCACCTTGTCCGCCCTCATGCCCGGCCTGGTGGGCGAGGCGCGGCTGCAACAGGCGAGCGCCTGGTCCGCCTCCGCCAACCAGACCGCCACCATCATCGGCCCGGCGCTGGGCGGCCTGCTGTATGCGTTGGGCGGGTCCGTGCCGTTCGCGCTGGCGGCCGCGCTGTTCCTCGCCGCGTCCACCTTGGTCCGCCTCATCCGCGTCGAGTGTCCGCTGCCGCACCGCGAGCCCGCCACCATGCGTTCCGTGCTGTCCGGCATCACCTTTATCCGGCAGAACCCGGCGGTGCTCGGCGCCATCTCGCTCGACCTGTTCGCCGTGCTGCTCGGCGGCGCCACCGCCCTGCTGCCTATCTTCGCGCGCGATATCCTGCACACCGGCTCCTGGGGCCTGGGGGTGCTGCGGGCGGCCCCCGCGGTCGGCGCACTCGGCATGTCCGTGCTGCTGGCCCGCCGTCCTCTGCGCCGCCACGCCGGACGGATCATGTTCGCCGCCGTCGCAGTGTTCGGGCTGGCGACGGTGACATTCGCGCTGTCCCGCTCGCTGACGGTCTCCCTGCTCGCCCTCGTGCTGCTGGGGGCGGCGGACGTGGTGAGCGTGGTGATCCGCTTCGCCCTGGTGCAAATCCGCACCCCGGACGCCATGCGCGGCCGGGTGGGGGCGGTGAATATGCTGTTCATTGGCGCGTCCAACCAGCTGGGCGAGTTCGAGTCGGGCGTCACCGCCGCCCTGCTCGGCACGGTGCCGGCGGCCCTGGTCGGCGGGGTGGCCACGATCGGCATCGCCCTGCTGTGGATGCGGCTGTTCCCAGCCTTGCGCGACATCGACGCGCTGTAGCGAAGACCGAGGCTCTACAAGGCTGCTGGCCTGTTGACGCGGCGCGTCCCCTGCCGTTGGGTGCGCCGCTCTTGCCAGGGGTGCTTTCCATCGTGTCCGTGCCGATCCTTCTCGCCCGCCTCGTCGCCTTCAGCGCCCGCCGCGCTTTCCTGGTCATGCTGCTCGCCCTGCTGCTCGCCGCCGGGTCCGCCTGGCTCGCCACGCAGCGCCTGGGCCTGTCCACCGATACGGACGCGCTGTTCGCCACCTCGCTGCCCTGGCGGCAGCGCAACCTCGCCTTTGACCGCGACTTCCCACAGAACCGCGACCTGATCGTGGCCGTGATCGACGCGGCCATCCCGGAGGAGGCGGACGCCACCGCCGCCGGCCTGGCCGCCGCCATGACCGCCGACACCGGCCACGTCCGCAGCGTGCGGCGGCCCGACTCGTCGCCGTATTTCGACACCAACGGCCTGATGTTCCTGGACACCAAGGAGCTTGGGCCGCTGCTGGACCGCACCATCGACGCGCAGCCCTTCCTCGGCCAGTTGGTGGCGGACCCGAGCGCCCGCGGCCTGTTCGCCGCCCTCTCGCTGATCGGCGTCGGCGTGCAGCGCGGCCAGGCAGACCTCACCGGGTTCGCCGCCTCCTTGCAGGCGTTCCACGCCACTCTCGCCGCCGTGCTCGCCGGGCACCCGCGGCCGCTGTCCTGGCAGTCGCTGCTGTCCGGCTCCCTGGCCGAGAAGGCGGGGCCGTACCGTTTCGTGCTGGTGCAGCCCAAGCTCGACTACGGCGCGCTGCAACCCGGCGGGGCTGCCACCGCCGACCTGCGCGCCGCCGCTGCCAAGCTGGAGTTCGTGGCTGCCAGCCGGGCGCATGTCCGCGTCACCGGCACCGTACCGCTGGCCGACGAGGAGTTCGCCACGGCGTTGCAAGGCGCTGTGGCCGGCCTGGTCGGCAGCTTCCTGCTGATCGCGGTGTGGCTGTTCCTGGCGGTGCGCTCGTGGCGGCTGATCGTGCCCATGCTGCTGACCCTGCTGCTCGGCCTGCTGCTGACGACGGGGTTCGCCGCCCTCGCCGTCGGCACGCTGAACCTGATCTCGGTCGCCTTCGCCGTGCTGTTCACCGGCATCGCGGTGGATTTTGCCATCCAGTTCAGCGTCCGCTTCCGCGAGGTGCGGCTGCGGGAGGCAGACGTGCAGCTGGCGCTCGCCAGCACGGCGCGGCGGGTGGGCATCCAGGTGTTGGTGGCGGCGGTGGCGACGGCCGCCGGGTTCCTGGCCTTCCTGCCCACCTCGTTCGTCGGCGTGGCGCAGCTGGGATTGATCGCGGGCGTCGGCATGCTGATCGCGTTCGCCTGCACCCTGGTGTTCCTGCCCGCCGCCCTGGTGCTGTTCCGTCCCCAGGCGGAACGGGAGGAGGTCGGCTTCGCCCGGCTGCGCCCGCTGGACCGCGGCATAGCGCGGCAGCGGCGGGCGATCCTGGCCGGCTTCGCGCTGCTGGGCGTGGCGGGTGCCGCCGGCGTGCCATTCCTGCGCTTCGACGCCGACCCGCTGCACACCAAGGACCCGCACACCGAGTCGATGCGAACGCTGACCGACCTGATGGCCAACCCCGTCACCACGCCGTACAGCATCGACGCCCTGGAACCCAGCCTGAAGCAGGCGCAAGCGGTGGCCACGCGCGCCGCGCTCCTGCCCCTGGTGGCCGGCACGATGACGCTGGACAGCTTCGTGCCGCAGGACCAGCCCGCCAAGCTCGCCCTGATCGCGGACGCTGCCACGATCTTGGAGCCCACCCTCAGCAACCGCACCCCGGCCGCTCCGGTGACCCCGGCCGATTTACGCCTGGCGGCCCGCACGGCCGCGGACGGGCTGACGACGGCGGTCGCCAAGCTGCCACCGGATAGTCCGCTGGCGCAGGTGGCAGCGGACCTGCGCGCCTTGCAGAACGCGCCGGACGCCATGCTCGCGCAGGCCAACGCGGCGCTGACCCGCTTCCTGCCCGCCCAACTCGACCATCTGCGCGCCGCTCTGGCCGCCAAGCCGGTGACGGTGGCCGACATCCCGCCGGCCATCGCGCGTGACTGGGTGCTGCCGGATGGCCGCGCCCGGGCGCAGATCACCCCCAAGCCCGAAGGCAGCGGCGGGCCGGGCTTGGGCCGCTTCGTGGACCAGGTGAGCGCCGCAGTGCCCGAGGCCGGCGGCCCGGCGGTCACCATCATCGCCACCGCCCGCACCATCATCACCGCCTTCCGCGACGCCGCCATCGCCGCCATCGCCATGATCGCCGTGATTCTGTTCGCAACGCTGCGCCGGGTGCTGGACGTGGCGGTGGTGCTGTCCGCCCTGCTGCTGGCGGCGATGCTGACGGTGGTGGTCTGCCTGGCGCTGCCGCTGCCGCTCAACTTCGCCAACATCATCGCGCTGCCGCTGCTGCTGGGGGTGGGTGTGTCGTTCAACATCTACTTCGTGATGAATTGGCGGGCCGGCGAGCATTCCCGCCTGGCCAGCGCCACTGCCCGCGCCGTGATCTTCTCCGCGCTGACCACCGGCACCGCGTTCGGCTCGCTGGCGCTGTCCCGCCACCCCGGCACGGCAAGCATGGGAACGCTGCTGCTGATCAGCCTCGGCTGCACCCTGCTGTCCACCCTGCTCTACGTCCCAGCGCTGCTGGCCTCCTTGCGGGCGCCGGCGGCCGTGCCCGCTGTGGCGGAGTGAGCCGGGACGGCGCGGGAACGGCGCGATGCAAGCCGCGTAGAGAAGACTGACGGCCCGGGTTGGCCATCGCCGACCCACTCGGCCTTCCCTGGGAGATGCGCATGGCGTGCTGGCAATCGCGAAACGGGCTGGTGGCCCTGCTAACCCTGGCCTGTGCCGCCCTCGCCGCCCCGGCATCCGCACAGGTGAACTGCCCGGTTGGCTACAGCTATGCTTACGGCTATGGCTGCAGGCCAGTCGGTGGCGGCTACGGGGCGATCTACGGCGGAGCACCCTATGGCGGTTTCGCACCAGGCTACGACTCTTTTGGGCTGGCCTATGGTCGGGGTTACGACGGCGGCCTCCGCAGGGGAGAGGGCGGCTTTCGTGGCGGCGGAGGATTTCATGGCGGGGGCGGCTTCGGCGGCGGGCATGGCGGCGGAGGCGGCCACCGTTAAGGCTGCTGTCCGCTGAAAAATAGTTTCCCATTCCCAACGCAAAGGATGGACCATGAACATCAAGCCAGCCCTCCTCCCCAGCATCACCGCCGGCCTGTGCGCGGCCTTGTTGCTCGGCCCAACCCGGCCCGTTGCTGCGCAGCCCGCTTCCTCCGCCGCGTCATCTAAGGTCGCTGCCAAAACGGCAGCCCTGACGCCGACAGACGATGTGGGCGCGCGGATCAAACGCCTGCACGACCAACTTCGCATCACCCCCGAGCAGGAGAGCCTGTGGAACACCGTCGCTGCCGTCATGGCAGACAATGCCAAGTCGCTGACCGCTGCCATGCAGGTCCGCCAGGACAAGATGCCGACGATGAACGCCGTCGATGACATCCAGTCTTACGGCGCCGTTGCCGAAGCCCACGCCGCCGGGCTGAAGAGCCTTGCCGCCGCCTTCGCTCCGCTTTACGCCGCCATGCCAACGGCGCAGCAGCAGAACGCGAATGCGGTGTTCGCCAACAAGCCTCCTGCCACCCGCAGGGGATAAGCCGCCTGCTTCAGGTGTAGGTGGTCCGTGCCGGCAGCGCGGCCGCGACCGAAGCGTCCAGCAAAGCTGCCAACTCCAGCCCGTGCTCGTATCCTGGCATGAGGCTGGACACACGCTGGTCGGCCCAAGCCGCCGGATGGAAGTAGATTTCGCTCACCCCGGCCGGCAGCAGCGGCGCCAGTCTCAGCAGGCGCGCGGCCGTCATGTGCCCGCTCCAAGCGATGCCGAAAACATGATCGTTGGTCCGCAGCCCGGCTCGTTGCGCCTGCCTTCGCAGCAACCCCGACCAGCGATACAGGGCTTTGGCTCGCCACCCTGTTGGACCACCTGCGGCCGCGATCACCGCCGGCGGTTCCGCTGGGATGCGCAAGGCGGGCAAGCCGTGGGGTGCCCCTTCCTCGATCAGCATTTGGCCGACCGTGGGGTGCAAATGCATGTGCTTGTGTGCATTGGCATGGTCGAGCCGCAGCCCCGTCCGTGCAAAGGCCGTGAACTGGGCCGCAATCTCCGCTCGCAGCTGCTGCCGAGCGACAGGGCTGAAGAAGTATCGCGTGCCGAGCCGCAACTGGCCGGACGGGAACTGACCCTCCAAACCGAGGAACGCCGGGTCCGGCAGCACCGCCGGGCCTTCGATCACCACCAGATGCAGCCCCACCCGCAGTCCGGGCAGCCGCTTGGCCCGCGCCACAGCATCCGCCGCCGCGGGCCCTGCCACCATCAGGCTTGCCGTGCTCAGCAGGCCGCCCCGACAGGCCTGCTCCACTGCCTCATTGACCGCTGGAGACAGGCCGAAATCATCGGCCGAGACGATGACCTGAGAGGGAGGGATCCAGCGATCAGGCAGCCTTGTTGCGGTCCCGCATGAACTGGAAGAACTCCACGCCTTCGCGCAACCGACGCTTCATCATCTGAGGGCTGCGCACCATCTCGCCGACGATGGAAGCGATCTTGGGCGCGCGGAAGTAGAACCGCTTGTAGAACATCTCCACGCTGTCGAAGATTTCACCGTGGGACAGATGCGGGTAGTCGAGCGGCGCGATCTGGATGCCTGTCTCGTCCGTCAGTTCCGCGTGCTCGGCGCTGAGCCAACCGTTCTCCAACGCCTGCTTGTGCAGGAAGGTGCCAGGATACGGCGCGGCCAGGGACACTTGCAGGGTATGCGGGTTGATCTCGGTGGCGAACTTGATGGTCTGCTGGATCGTCTCGCGCGTCTCGCCGGGCAGCCCCAGGATGAACGTGCCGTGGATCTTGATCCCCAGCTCGTGGCAATCCTTGGTGAAGCGGCGTGCCACGTCGATCAGCATGCCCTTCTTGATGTTATGCAGAATCTGTTGGTTGCCGCTTTCGTAGCCCACCAGCAGGAGCCGCAGCCCGTTGTCCTTCAGCACCTTGAGCGTGCTGCGCGGGACGTTGGCCTTGGCATTGCAAGACCAAGTGACGCCCAGCTTGCCCAGTTCGCGCGCGATCGCCTCGGCGCGGGGCAGGTCGTCGGTAAAGGTGTCATCGTCGAAGAAGAACTCGCGCACCTGTGGGAACATCTTCTGCGCATGGGCGATCTCGGCGGCGACGTGCGCCGGGCTGCGGGTGCGGTAGCGGTGCCCGCCCACCGTCTGCGGCCATAGGCAGAACGTGCAGTGCGACTTGCAGCCGCGACCCGTGTAGATCGAGATGTACGGGTGCATCAGGTAGCCGATGAAATAGTCCTCGATGCGCAGGTTACGCTGGTACACGTCGGTCACGAACGGCAGGCTGTCCATGTCCTCGATCATGGCGCGGTCCCGGTTGTGCACCAGAAGGCCGTTCGGGTCGCGGAAGCTGATGCCGTCCACGTCCTTGTAGGCGCGGCCGTCCGCAATCTCCTTGATGGTGAAGTCGAACTCGTTACGCGCTACGAAGTCGATACAGTTGCCCTGTTGCAGACTTTCGGCCGGCTGCACCGCCACTTTGGCGCCGACGAAACCGATCTTGAGCGAGGGCTTTGCGTCCTTGAGCGCCTGCGCCACCTTCACATCGGACGCGAAGGACGGGGTGGAGGTGTGCAGGACCACCAAGTCGTGCTCCATCGCGGCAGCCAGCACCGGCTCCATGCCGAGGTTGGCGGGTGGCGCGTCGATCAGCCGGCTGCCCTCCACCAGCGCCGCCGGCTGCGCCAGCCAGGTCGGATACCAGAACGAGCGGATTTCGCGCTTTGCCTGATAGCGGGAGCCGGCGCCCCCGTCGAAGCCGCTCAACGAGGGCGGCTGCAAAAACAGCGTCTTCATCATGTTTTATCCTTTGCCTGCCGCGAGCCGCGGTGGCGAGATATGCAGGACATGGCCGCGCCACTCCACCTTGCGGCTACCGTAGCTCGCCAGGATGACAGCGACGGACAGCACGTCTCGCAAGGGCAAAAGCCAGATCGGCAGCACCGTGGCAAGCCCGAGCGCCCGGTCGATCCCGATCATGGTGCCAGCACGGACCAGCCAGGCCGCCCCGAACAGGGCGGCAGCATGCGGGTCGAAGCCGGACAGCGCCACGCAGGCCGCCGCCCAGAACAGCGGATATTGCACGGCGGACAGGGCGAAGCCCAGCGGAGCCACCGACTGGATCGTGCGTCCCCAGCGTAGTTCGTGCGCGAACAGGTCCGACACCCGGCGCTCCGGCACCGTCGTGGCCGGCACCGCACGGGCCAGCGCCACCGTCTCACCGCGGGCCATCACCAAGCGACCCAGCACGGCATCGTCGGCGAGGTGGTGGACGAGCGCATGCAACCCGCCGACGCGCTCCAGCATGGCGCGGCGCAACGCCATGGTGGCGCCGAGGCAGTCGCGGCGGCCCAGGCCGCGGGCCAGCAGGGCACCCGGCAGGAAGCTGTGGTTGATTTGCCCCGCGCCGAGCCGGGCGGCCAGCGTGCCAGATGCGCCGATCCCGGCATACAACGTAGTGGCCAGCCCCACGCCGTCCTGACCCAGCGTCGCCGCCAGTTGGTGCAGGTAGCCCGGCCCGGCATGGATGTCGCTGTCCGCCATGACGATGACGTCATGCTTGGCGTGCCCATACATGTTGATGAGGTTGCTGACCTTACGGTTTACTCCGTGCTGCGCCGGGTCGATGACGATATCCATGTCCACGGCGGGGAAGCGGGTGCGCAACCGGCGAATGACGTGCAACGCTGGATCCGTCGGGTCCTGCAAGCCAAACACGATCTGGAAATCGGGGTAGTCCTGGCCGCAGAAGCTGGCCAATGCCTGCTCCAGCAGCGGCTCGTCGCCGTGCAGCGGCTTCAGCACGGTCATGGCCGGGCGCCACGGCCCGGGAAGCGGGTCGGCGCGGCTGAAGCGACGCACGGCCCACCAACCTGTCGCCGCTTGAACGAGACCGGCCAAGGTCGCAAGGGCGGCGAGCGCCGCAAGGAGCATCGTTGCTTGAAACATCCAGTTACGGAACGCTGGCGCCGCCGGAAAGGTCCGTCACCTTCTTCTGCAACATTCCCACCAGCGCCTCCGGCCCGCCGCCCAGCAGGCTGCGGAAGTCCGACCGCTGCACCGCGACCCGGCTGATGGTGCCGTCCAGCAGCACATCGACCGCCCGCCAGCCACCTTCGGACTGGCGCATCACGTAGTCCAGCCGGTTGGTCGTGCCGCTGGTGGGCACGATGCGGGTGGAGACGACCTCCTCGGCGCCGATGCTGCGGGTATCCGGCTCGATCTCGAAGCGCTCACCCTCGAAGCTGGTGAAGTTGCTGACGTAGCTCGCGATGGTGAAGCGGGCGAACACCGCGCGCAGCTCCTGCTGCTGCGCGGGGGTGAAGCTCTGCCAGCGGGAGCCGATGGAGGTCTCCAGGATGCTGTCCAGGTCGAAGCTCCGCTCCACGACCGGCTCCAGTGTCGCGTAGCGCTGCGCGAATGGCGTAGCCTTGCCAGCCTTCATGACCTCTACCAGGGCGTTGTCCAGGGCTGCGATGGGGGCTGCCGCTTCCGGCGCGGCCGCGTGGGCCGCAAACGCGGCCAGCAACAGGGAGGCAAGCAGGACAGGGATGCGGCTCATGGATTGGACACCAGCTTGATCGTGTTGCAGCCCATCGCCTCCGTCACTGTTCGCGTGATGCCATCGGCGTTCAGTCCGGCTTCGGTGTATTGTGCGTGGGGTGTGTTGTGG
>CAXSAX010000053.1:0-15659 GCA_964235495.1 uncultured Acetobacteraceae bacterium
CTGGCTCGGCCGGGTGATCGACCCGCTCGGCGCGCCGCTGGACGGGCGCGGCGCGCTGGCGCAGGGCGTGCGCCGCCCGGTGCGCGCCAGCCCGCCGGACGCCGCCACCCGCGCCCGCCTGGGGGAGCGGCTGGATTTGGGGGTGGGCGTGCTCAACCTGTTCGCCACCTGCCGCACCGGGCAGCGGCTGGGCCTGTTCGCAGGCTCCGGCGTCGGCAAGTCCACCCTGCTGTCCATGCTGGCGCGCCACACCGCCTGCGACGTGGCGGTGCTGGCCCTGGTGGGGGAGCGGGGCCGCGAGGTGCGGGAGTTCCTGGAAGACGACCTCGGGCCTGAGGGCCTGGCGCGCTCCGTGGTGGTGACCGCGACCTCCGACACGACGCCGCTGATGCGGCGGGAGGCCGCCTACGCCGCGATGACGGTCGCCGAGCATTTCCGCGACCAGGGCAAGTCGGTTCTGCTCCTGATGGACAGCGTGACCCGGTTCTGCCTGGCGCTGCGCGAGATCGGCCTGTCCGCCGGCGAGCCGCCCGCCACGCGCGGCTACCCGCCGAGCGTGTTCGCCGAGCTGCCCCGCCTGCTGGAACGGGCCGGGCCGGGGCCGGACGGCGCGCAGCCGGGGCACATCACCGCGCTGTTCACCGTGCTGGTGGAGGGCGACGACCACAACGAGCCGGTGGCGGACGCGGTGCGCGGCATCCTGGACGGCCACGTGGTGCTGGACCGGCGCATCGGCGAGGCGGGGCGCTACCCGGCGGTCGATGTGCTGCGCTCGCTGTCCCGCACCGTGCCGGGCTGCTTGCAACCGTCCGAGCGCCAGTTGGCCGCCCGGGCGCGGGCCATCCTCTCGACCTATGCCGAGATGGCCGACCTGGTGCGGCTGGGCGCCTACAAGCCCGGCGCGGACCCGGCGGTGGACGAGGCGGTGCGGCTCGCCCCGCGGATCGAGCGCGTGCTGCACCAGGGCCGCGGCGATCCCGTGAGCCTGGCCGAGAGCTTTGCCGCCCTTGCCGCAGCCCTGGAGGGATTGGATGCCTGACCCGCTGGAGACCGTGCTGCGCATCCGCCGGGTCACGGTGGACGATGCCAAGCGCGCCTTGGCGGCGCTGCTGCGGGCGGTGGATGCTGCGCAGGCCCACGCGGATGCGGCCGAACGCCTGATCCTGGCGGAGGGCGAGCTGGCGGTGGACACGGAGGGGGACGGCGCGGTGGAGGCGTTCGCCGCCTGGCTGCCGATCGGCCGCGCGGCGGCGGCAGCGGCGCGGGAGGCGCATGAGCGGCTGCAAGCGGACGTGGCGCGGGCACGGGCGGCCCTGACGGCGGCGCGGGCGGCGGCGGAGGCGGCGGAAAGCCTGCTGGCCCGGCGGGCGGCGGAGCGGGCGGTGGTGGAGGGGCGGCGCACGCAGGCGGCGATGGACGAGGTGGCGGCGCAGCAGCGGCGGGCGCGGGGGGTGGATGGGGCGTGATCCTGAATGAGTGAGTGGGTGAGGTGTGTTGGGGAGTGGGTTTGAGCTTCCGCTTCCGACACATAGCGGCCCTAGCTTGGTGTGCGCATCCCGATGTCCTGTGCGAAACGAAGCAGGTAGCCGTCGGGGTCTTGAACGAGAAACTCCCGCTGACCTCGTTCCTGGTTGCCGGCCCGATACCAGGCTTCGCTCGGCTGCCTGAACAACGGCCATCTTGCCGCTTCAAGAGCTTCGAGAATGGGGGTCAATACGCTGACCATCATTTGAAAGTTGACGCCGCGGCCGAACGGTCGCGACAACTCACCAACTTCCCAATTGCCATTGCACTCGCATAGCATGACCTGAATAGGGCCACGGACCAGGTAGGCGAAACGGGCCGCTGTCCTGTCGTAAGCAATCTTAAAGCCAAGCAGGTCGCACCAGAAGTTCAAGCTTGCCGGTAAATCAGAAACATCAAGTTCCGGAACGAAAACGCTGAAGCCGTCCTCTGGTATGGCGCCACTGCTACGTGAAGTCGCGCGCATAGCCGGGTCAGCAATCGGCGCGCCTAGCAGCTCGGACTCATTCAATGGCTTCGGCACTGCCTAAATCTCCTGTGCGGGGCCTTGGAGCATTCTCCTATGTCCGCTCCCCACCATTAAGGTATAGTTTTTACACCTGCTACTCACGGCTGCATCAAACGCATGTTTCGTCGAGTATGGCCGAGGCATTCCATCGCGTGGGTACCCGGATCAAGTCCGGGCATGACGGTCGACACTGGCAAACCAGCGCACTTGTTCCTAGGAAAGTGGCAAGGCCCGTCGCACCTTCCAGCTGCGTAACCAGCGCCAGCGAAGCCCTGACTAGGTGATGCCGGCCCGACCCGCCCAGCGGCGCACGAGCACCAGCCACGCCAGCTGCGGCGGCAGCACCATCGCCACCCAAAGCGGCTTCCACTCCGGCGCGGCCAGCAGGAACAGCGCGCAGCACCCAGCCCCCCAGGCGGCGAACCCCCAGTGCACCAGCGTCACCGACACGGGGTCCATGCCGCTGCGGTAGGCCAGCTGGTACAGGTGGCCGCGATGCGCCTGGGCCAGTTTCTCGCCGGCCAGCAGGCGGCGGAGCAGGGTGAAGGCCACGTCGAACAGCACGCCGGCCAGCAGCATCGGCACCAGGGCCACGGACAGGTCCACTGCGGCGAAGCGCCCGGCGGCCACGGCCAGCACGGCCAGCAGGAAGCCGCAGAACTGGCTGCCCACGTCGCCCATGAAGATGCGGGCGCGGGGGAAGTTGAACGGCAGGAAACCCAGCAGGCCGGCTAGCAGGATCAGCGCGGTGAAATACAGGAACGAAGCGCCCAGCCAGGCGCCGATGCCGGCCAGGGCCAGGCAGGCGATGGCGGCGACGCCGGAAGCGAGGCCGTTCAGGCCGTCGATGAAGTTCATCGCGTTGGTCGCCGCCACGATCCAGGCGACCGTGATGGCAGGGCCGAGCCAGCCCAGCTCCACCGTGCCGAGCCAGGGCAGCCGCAGGAAGCTGAGGCTGAGCCCGGCGCCGACCGCCAGCAGCGCCGCACCCACCTGGGCCAGCAGCTTGACCGAGGCGCGCCAGGAGAACAGGTCGTCCAGGTAGGCGACCACGGCGATGCCGGCCGCGGCCGCGATCACGGCGCGGAAATACGGGTCGGCGATGCGGCTGAACGCGGCATAGCGGTACAGCAGCGCCGCCCCCACCAGGAAGGCGAGCACGATGCCGACGCCGCCGCCCTTGGGGGTGGGGCGGGTGTGGCTGCTGCGCGCGCCGGGCACGTCGAGCGCGCCCACCCGCGTCATGCCCCACACGGCGGTGGCGGAGAGCAGCGCCAGGCCAGCGCAGAACAGCAGGTGGGTGGCGAAGGCGGCAGCCGTCACTCGGGCGCTCCTGCGCATGGGGAACGAAGGACTGGGGACTGACCCGGCGCGTCGCGTGCGCTATAGGGGGGGCGGAATGGCCTCGCAACGCTCCGCACTCCGCCTGCTGACCAACGTGGCGCTCGACGGCGCGCTGGCCGCCGTCGCCGCCGTCGCGGCGCGCTGGGTGGCGGACCCAGCGGGCGGGCTGCTGCATCCGCTGTGGTTCCTGGCCGGCGGCGCCATCGCGCTGATCCTGGGCGGGCTGCCGTTCCGGCTGTCGCAGCAGTATTGGCGGTTCGCCGGCATCGAGGACCTGGTGGGTGTGGCAGCCGGCAGCGTGGTGAGCGCCGGGCTGTTCGCGCTGCTGCTGCTGGCCACCGGCTTCCCGCTGCCCACGGCCACCTTCCCGATCGTGCACGCCATGACGCTGGTGGTGTTCCTCGGCGTGCCGCGGCTGTTCTACCGGCTGTCGCGCGTGGTGGGGCGGTCGGGCGCTGCGGTGCAGACGGTGCTGCTGGTCGGCGCGGGCGCAGGCGCGGACAGCTTCCTGCGCGCCCTGGCCGGGGAGCGCCGGCCGGGGCTGCGGGTGGTGGGGCTGCTGGCGCTGGGCCGCAACCAGACCGGGCGGCGCATGGGCGGGCGGCCGATCCTGGGCGGGCTGTCCGAGCTGCGCCGGGTGCTGGAGCGGCTGGCCGAGCAGGACCGGCTGCCGGACGTGCTGGTGGTGACGGAGCCGGCGCTCGCCGGGTCGCGCATGGCATACCTGCTGGAGGAGGCCCAGCGTCACGGCCTGGCCGTCCAGCAGGCGCCGCGGCCGACGGAGCTGCGGGAGGCGGGCGGCATCGCGCTCAAGCCGGTGGCGCTGGAGGATTTGTTGAACCGCCCCCAAGTCAGCCTGGACCGGGACGGCATGGCGCGGCTGGTGCGGGGCCGCCGGGTGCTGGTGACGGGGGCGGGCGGCACCATCGGCTCCGAGCTGGCGCGGCAGGTGGCGGGGCTGGGCCCGGCGGAGCTGACGCTGCTGGACAGCGGCGAGTACGCGCTGTGGCAGATCGACCTGGAGCTGGGCGAGAGCCACCCGGCGCTGGCGCGCACCGCCGTGATCGCCGACATCAGGGACGAGCCGCGCATCCGGGCGGTGTTCGCCACAGCACAGCCGGAGCTGGTGTTCCACGCCGCCGCGTTGAAGCACGTGCCGATGGTGGAGGCGAACCCGGGCGAGGGTCTGCTGACCAACGCCGGCGGCACGCGGGTGGTGGTGGACGCGGCGGCGGAGGCGGGGGCGGCGGCGACCGTGCTGATCTCGACCGACAAGGCGGTGAACCCGAGCAGCGTGATGGGGGCCAGCAAGCGGCTGGCCGAGATGTACTGCCAGTCCCTGGACGACCAGGCGCGCGGGCAGGGCGGGATGCGCTGCGTGACGGTGCGGTTCGGCAACGTGCTCGGCTCCACCGGCAGCGTGGTGCCGCTGTTCCGCCGCCAGCTGGCCCGGGGCGGGCCGCTGACGGTGACGCACCCGGACATGGAGCGTTACTTCATGACGGTGCGCGAGGCGGTGGGCCTGGTGCTGCAAGCCACGGTCGCCGGGCTGGCGGGGACGATGCCGGATGGCGGTATTTTTGTGCTGGACATGGGCAAGCCGGTGCGGATCGTGGACCTGGCGCGGCAGATGATCCGGCTGGCCGGGCTGCGCCCCGACCTCGACGTGCAGATCCGCTTCACCGGCCTGCGCCCGGGCGAGAAGCTGTTCGAGGAGCTGTTCCACGGAGAGGAGCCGCCCGTGCCCACCGGCCACCCGGGGCTGCTGATGGCCACCCCGCGCACCGCCGACGCCGCCGCCGTCCGTCGCGCCATCGCCGACATCGCCGCCGCCTGCCACGCCGGGCGGACCGACGCGGCGCTCGCCCTGCTGAGCCGCTTCGTGCCGGAATTCGAGCACAATGCCGGCGCGGCCGAACCCGTCAGGAGCCCCGTTTGATCGCTTTCCTCGACCTCAAGGCGCAGCAGGCCCGCATCGAGCCCGCGCTGCGGCGGCGGCTGGAGGCCGTGCTGGGCCACTGCCAGTTCATCCTCGGGCCGGAGGTGGGCGAGCTGGAGGAGCGGCTGGCCGCATATTGCGGCGCGGCGCACTGCGTGGGCGTCAGCTCCGGCACGGACGCGCTGCAGATCGCCATGATGGCGGAAGGCATCGGCGCCGGGGACGCCGTGTTCCTGCCCGCCTTCACCTACACCGCCACCGCCGAGGTGCCGCTGCTGCTGGGCGCCACCCCCGTGTTCGTGGACGTGAACCCGGCGACCTTCCAGATCGACCCGGCGCACCTCGCCGCCCGCGTGGCCGCCGTGCGCGCGGCCGGCCGGCTGCGCCCGCGCGCGGTGGTGGGGGTGGACCTATTCGGCCAGCCGGCCGACTGGCCCGCGCTGCGCGCCATCGCCGCGGCGGAGGATTTGTTTACGCTGGACGACTGCGCGCAGAGCTTCGGCGCGGCGCTGAACGGCGCCAAGCTGGGACGGCAGGCGGATGCGACGGCGATCAGCTTCTTCCCGTCCAAGCCGCTCGGCGGCTACGGCGATGGCGGCGCGCTGCTGACCGACTCGGCGGAGCGGGCGGCGCTGTATCGCTCGCTGCGCACCCACGGCGAGGGGACGACGCGCTACGAGGTGCTGCGGACGGGCATGAACGGCCGGCTGGACACGCTGCAAGCGGCGGTTCTGCTGGCCAAGCTCGACGTGTTCGACGCCGAATTGGCGGCGCGCGAACGGGTGGCCCGGGTGTACGACGGGCGGCTCGCCGCGGTGCTGCAGGCGCCAGCGCGGGTGCCGGAGTCGGCCAGCGCCTGGGCGGTGTACGCCGTGCTGCTGCCGGATGGTGGGGCGCGCGACCGGTTGCAGGCCGCCTTGCGGGCGGTGGGCGTGCCGACGGCGGTGTACTATCCGCGCGCCCTGCACCACCAGCCGGCCTACGCCGCAAGCCATGACGGGTCGGCGCTGCCGGTGTCCGAGGACCTGGCCACGCGCATCCTGGCGCTGCCGATCCACCCCGACCTGAGCGAGGCGCAGGCGCATCAGGTGTGCGACGGTGTGATAACGGCATTGGGATAAGAACCGGCACGCTCGCGGCGTCGTTGGCTGGATATGGAAAACAAGCCGCGTCAGCCCCCCGCCCCTCCTGCAGCCGGCGCCTCGCCCAACGCGGGCGAGCACGCCGAGCACGGCATCCCGCCGGCCATGCATGATCAGGACGCGGACGCGACCGCGCTGCCCGACAGCGGGCGGGGCGACTCGGAGATCGCGCCGACCAAGCCGTGATCCGGGCCGGCCGTTCGCCCCTTGGGCCGAGGCCGGTCGATCAGTCGCCGTGCGGGACAATAGTGCTGCCTGATATGCTGTTCGACCAACCGCAGTATTGTTGCTCCATATGATCAATACTGTGCCGCATTAAACTCAGGCAGCATCCAGGCGTTCGCCTGCCACCCGCAGCGCAAGGCGAGCGGCAACAGTTCATGGAGCCTAAAATGGCAGCGACCCCGAGCAACCTCAAAGAGCTTTACACGGCTGACCTGCGTGATCTTTGGTCAGCCAACGACCAGATGCAGAAGGTGCTGCAAGCGTTCAGCGAGAAGACCACGGATCCGAAGCTGAAGCAGCTGTTCGAGCAGTCCGTTGCCGGCATCGGCCGCCACACCGACTCGCTGCGCGAGATGGCAGGCGCAGAGGCTGCCAGCCCGTGCCCGGGCATGCAGGGACTGATCCAGGAGGCGACGCAGCACGCCTTGCAGTCCAATCTGTCGCCTCAGTTGCGCGACCTGGAGATGATCGCCCAGTATCAGCGCATGTCGCATTACGGCATCGCCAGCTTCGGCACGGTTGCGGCCTATGCCACGGCGCTGGGCATGGCCGAGCCGGCGAACAAGCTGAAGTCGATGGTCTCGGACATCTACAAGTCCGACGAGTATTCCAGCAGCCTGGCCGAGAGCGCGCAGAAGATGGCTGCCTGAAGTCGGCACGGGTCGGGCTGGCGTGTGCCAGCCCGACCAACGAAGGCGTGCCGCCGCCATGCGGATGGCGCTGCCATGTCGATGCGCGCCCGGCCTTGTCTCGGTCCGAAGCACGCCATGACCGCCATGGTGCAAGTCAAGGCAAAGCCGCTCGCATTACGGTTCCGGATGGCTTGCCGGGTTAGCTCCCCGGATCATGCGTGGCGCATCCGCAGCGTCGTCCTTGAGTGCGACGCCCGAGCCGTTCTGTGATCGCATCGCGCCGAGCAGCCATGCCACCTTGCTCGCGGCGTCGGTCGGCGGCAGCCCATCCGGCCGGATGTTCGAGATGCAGTTGCGCCCCACATCCGTTGTGCCGGGTCCGGGCCGCCAGGTGAGGTAGGCACCTAGGCTGTCGGGGGCCGAGAGGCCAGGGCGCTCGCCGATCAGCACCAGGACAGCCTGCGCGCCGAGCGCTGCGGCAACCTCGTCGCCCAGCTTCACCCGGCCCTGCCGCACCGCCACCAGCGGCGCCAGCCGCCACCCACCCAGCAAGGGCCGCAGCGCCGCCAGCAGCGTGGGCGCGTGGTCCTGCACCGCCCGGGCCGACAGCCCGTCCGCCAGCACCACCGCCAGGTCGTGGTCTCCCCGCGGCAGCGTCGTGCCTGGGGCGAGCCGCCGCCCCAGGTCGGGGCGCAGCAGGAACTCCGCCCGGTCCCGCGCCGCGCTCCGCACCACCAGCGCCGGGCCGGCGGCGGCTTGCAGCGCGTCGGTGTCCAGCTCCGCGGCCACGGCGTCGCGCGCCCGGGCGTGGGCCAGGCGCAGGGCGAGCAGGGGGGCGGTCGCCAGGCCCGCGCCGCTGCGGGACAGGCCGATGCGCGCCGCCGTCAATGGGCGCAGCCGCTCCCAGGGATCATTCACTGCAGCAGCGCCTGCATCGGCGCGGGCAGGCCGAGCGGGCGGGCGCGGCCCTGGCCGTCCAGCAGGCCCTGCCGGGCCATCCACGCCTCGAACTCCGGCGCCGGGCGGCGGCCCAGCAGCTCGCGCATCGCCATGGCGTCGTGGAACGAGGTGCTCTGGTAGCCCAGCATGATGTCGTCCGCGCCCGGCACGCCCATCACGAAGGTGACGCCCGCCGCCACCAGCATGGTCAGCAGCGCGTCCATGTCGTCCGCGTCGGCGTCGGCGTGGTTGGTGTGGCACACGTCGCAGCCCATCGGCAGGCCGAGCAGCTTGCCGCAGAAATGGTCCTCCAGCCCCGCCCGGATGATCTGCTTGCCGTCCGCCAGGTATTCCGGGCCGATGAACCCCACCACCGTGTTGACCAGCAGCGGGCGGAACTGCCGCGCCACCGCGTAGGCCCGCGCCTCCAGCGTCTGCTGGTCCACCCCGTGAGTGGCGCCGGCGGAGAGCGCGCTGCCCTGGCCGGTCTCGAAATACATCACGTCGTGGCCCACCGTGCCGCGCCCGAGCGACAGCGCCGCTTCCCTGGCCTCCGCCAGCAGCGCCAGGTCGATGCCGAAGGAGCGGTTGGTGCCTTCGGTGCCGCCGATCGACTGGAACACCAGATCGACCGGGGAGCCGCGGCGGACCAGCTCCAGCGTGGTCGTCACGTGGGCCAGCACGCAGCTTTGGGTGGGGATGGCGAGGCGGGTGCGCGCCTCCTCCAGCAGGCAGAGCAGCGCGTGGGTGCGCTCCGGGCTGTCGGTGGCGGGGTTGATGCCGATCACCGCGTCGCCCGCGCCGAGCAGCAGGCCGTCCAGGATGGAGGCGGCGATGCCCGCCGGGTCGTCGGTCGGGTGGTTGGGCTGCAAGCGCACTGAGAGCCGCCCGGGCAGGCCGATGGTGCCGCGGAACGCCGTGGTGACCCGGCAGCGCGTCGCCACCGCCATCAAATCCTGCAGCCGGCACAGCTTGCACACGGCGGCGGCCATCTCGGGGGTCAGGCCGGGGGCGAGGGCGACCAGCGCCCCGGGAGTCGCCTCGTCGGACAGCAGCCAGTCGCGCAGGCCGCCGACGGTGAGGTGGGAGACGGCGGCGAAGGCGGCGGCGTCGTGCGTGTCGCAGATCAGCCGGGTGACCTCGTCCGCCTCGTACGGTACCACCGGGTCGTCCAGCAGGCGGCGCAGCGGCAGGTCGGCCAGGGCCATCTGCGCGGCCACGCGCTCCTCCGCCGAGCCCGCGGCGAGGCCGGCCAGGGCGTCGCCGCTGCGGTGCGGGGTGGCGCGGGCCAGCAGCGTGGCGAGGTCGGCGAAGCGGTGGGTGGTGCTGCCGAGCGTGGTGCGGAACATGCAAGCACTATAGGCACAGGCGGGACGGGCAGGGGGCAACACGCTTGAGGGTCTTGATCACCATCCCGCACGCCTTTCTCGACCGGCCGGGCACGGCGCGCTACGGCTCGGAGGAGGGGGACGCGGCGGTGCGGTCGGCGGCGCTGGTGCGCTGCGTGTCGGCGCTGTGGCAGGCGTTCGGCCCCGGCCACCGGCTGATCGGCCCCACCGACCCGGCGTGCAACGCCGCCCACGCGGCGCTGGCCGTGGTGGTGTGCACGGCGGGCGAGCAGCACCTCGCCCACGCGCTGCCGCCGGGCCTGGCGCACCACCACCGCACGGCGCTGCACCCGCGCGAGCTGGGGTTCGCCTGCCACCAGCTGCTGCGCGCCAACCTCGGCCTGTTCGACTGGTTCGGCTACCTGGAGGACGACCTGGAGCTGACGGACGCGCTGTGGTTCGACAAGCTCGCCTGGTTCAACGCAGCCTTCGGTCCGGGAGCCATGCTGCTGCCCAACCGCTTCGAGGTGTCCACCGGGCCAGTGCCCAAGCTGTTCATCGACGGCGCGATGGACGATCCGGCCGCGGCGGCGGCGTTCCAGAACGTGGCGGTGCGGCCGCGGCTGGAGGCGCCCTGGCTCGGCCGCAGCCTGGCGTTCTGCCGGGTGGCGAACCCGCATGCCGGCTGCTTCTTCGCCGACGCCGCCCAGATGGCCGTCCTGGCGGCGCACCCGGAGTTTGGACGCTTCAGCACGGCGTTCCGCGGGCCGCTCGAATCCGCCGCCACGCTGCCGCCGCTGCGCAGCTTCGCGGTGTACAAGCCGGCGCGGGACAACGCCTCCTTCCTGGAGGTGCGCCACCTGGACCAGCGCCACCTGGACCGCCGGGTGCGCTACGAGCGGATCGCCGGCGGGCTGCGCAAGATCGTGACGGAGGACCCATGAGCCTGGATTCGCAAGCAAGCCTGGACCCGCAGGACTGGTCGGAGCAGCGCGCGCTCGGCCACCGCATGCTGGACGACATGTTCGACCACCTGGCCGGCCTGCGGGACGGCCCGGTGTGGCGCAAGCGGACCGAGGATGGCAGCCTGACGCAGCCGCTGCCGCGGCAGGGGGCCGGCCTGGCGGAGGTGTACGAGGTGTTCCGCCGCGAGGTGCTGCCGCACTCGGTGGGTAACCTGCACCCGGGATTCATGGGATGGGTGCACGGCGGCGGCACGGCGGTCGGCATGTTGGCGGAGCTGCTGGCGGGCGGGCTGAACGCCAATTGCGGCGGGCGGGACCACGCCCCGATCGCGGTGGAGCGCCAGGTGATCGCCTGGGCGGCGGCGGCGGTCGGGTTCCCGCCGGAGTCCTCCGGCCTGCTGGTCACCGGCACCTCCATCGCCAACCTGATCGGGCTGCTGGTGGCGCGCCGGGCGGCGCTGGGGGCGGAAGTGCGGACCGGCGGGCTGCGCGGCGCTGAATTGGTGGCCTACGCGTCGGCCGCCGCGCATGGCTGCATCCCGCAGGCGATGGACATGGCCGGCCTCGGCACGGACGCGCTGCGCTTGATGGCCGCCGGGCCGGACGGACGGATGGACGTGGCCGCCCTGGCCGCCGCCGTGGCGCAGGACCGGGCGGGCGGGCGACGTCCCTTCCTCGTCGTGGGCTCCGCCGGCACGGTGGACACGGGCGCGGTGGACGACCTGGACGCGCTGGCGGGGCTGTGCGCAGCGGAGCGGCTGTGGTTCCACGTGGACGGCGCGTTCGGCGCGCTGGCCGCGCTGTCCCCGGCGCTGCGTCCGCTGCTGCGCGGCATGGAGCGGGCGGACAGCTTGGCGTTCGACTTCCACAAATGGGGCCAGGTTCCGTACGATGCCGGGTGCATCCTGGTGCGGGACCCGGCGCGCCAACTGGACGCTTTTGCGCAGGACAACGCCTACCTGCGGCGTGACACGCGCGGCCTGGCGGGCGGCTATCCATGGCCGTGCGACCTGGGCCCGGACCTGTCGCGCGGCTTTCGAGCGCTCAAGGTGTGGATGACGCTGTCGGTGTATGGTGCCGACCGGCTGGGCGCGGCCATCGAGCGGTGCTGCGCCCTGGCCCGGCGCATGGCCGGGCGGGTGGCGGCGGAGCCGGCGCTGGAGCTGCTGGCGCCGGTGGCGCTGAACGTCGTCTGCTTCCGGGTGCGCGCCCGAGACGATGCGGGCAACGCCGCCCTGGTGGCCGACCTGCACGAGGCCGGCGGCTACGCGCCCTCGACCACGCAGGTGGCGGGACGCACGGCGATTCGCTGCGCCATCGTCAACCACCGGACGGCGGAGCAGGACGTGGACGGGCTGGTCGCGGCGGTGATTGCGATGGCAGGTAGTCGAACGGCCGAATAGCCGGCTGCTATTTCCACCGCAGCAGGATGCTCTCGCCTTTGGCCGCGCCGTGCTCAGTCAGCCACTGGTGCAGCTTGTATTCGGTGAACGTGATTTCTCGCGTTATACAATCGTTAATTGCGCCGGGTTGTATGCTTTCGAACTCTCCGACTTGCAGGGCCAGAATAGCGGCGTCGCTGTTCGAATCACCTGGTCGCAGCGCAGCAAGTTCATCGGCCTCGCGCAGATCGGGCGGGGCGTTCGACAGGTCGTACACTTTCACTAGCTCATAAACGGACATGCTTACGTCCTCATGATGCGTTCTGCATTGCTGCTGTTCTATCATATACACCGAAAGTTGCATTGCAAGTCGCGCGCCAGTCAGGTCGGGCGCGTGATCGCCGCGCTTCGGCAACGGCGGATGAGCGGGTGGCGGGTTGTGTCCTGACGCCCTATGTCTGTCGCCATCCTGGAGGTGCCTTCATGCGTCTGCTAGCCGCCTCGTTCCTGCTGCTTGCAGCCCCGGCGTTGACCTCGCCCGCCCTGGCGGAGCCTGTTCAACTGGCCGCGCATCAGGCCACCTACACGCTGAGCCTCGTCAACGGGCGCGACGGCGACGTGGCCGGCGTATCGGGGACGATGGCCTACGAGGTGACGGATGCGTGCGATGGCTGGGCGGTGCGGCAGCGGCTGGACATGACGCTGGCCAACCGCGACGGGCAGGACATCCATATGGTGTCCGACTACCTGACCTGGGAAAGCAAGGACGGCGACAAGCTGCGCTTCCACATGAAGCAGATGACCGACACCGCGACCACCGAGCAGGTCGAGGGCGACGCCAGCCTGGAGGCGCCGGGCGGACCCGGCCAGATTCACTATACCATGCCGCAGGACAAGCGCATGGACCTGCCGCCGGGCACGCTGTTCCCCATGGCGCACACCGCCAGGATCATCGCCGCCGCCGAGGCGGGCACCAAGTTCCTTAGCCTGCCGCTGTTCGACGGCACAGGGGCAGATGGGGCGCAGAATACGTCAGTCTTCGTCAGCAGCTGGGGCGGCCCCACCGCCGCGCCCTATCCCGAGCTAGCGGAGCTGCCGTCCGGCCGGGTGCGCGTGGCGTTCTTCTCCCGCGCCAAGGAGGCGCAGCAGCCGGACTACGAGGTGGGCATGCGCTACTGGGCGAACGGTGTGGCCGACGACCTCAACATGGACTTCTCGGAGTTCGTGGTGAACGGCAAGCTGACCAGCTTCACCCTGCCGGCGTCGCACTGCTAAAGGCTGCGCCCATCTGCCGCACCGCCGCGACCTTGGCGTGGAAGGCGGACCAGTCATCGCCTGCCGCGATCGGCGCCCAGATCGCCTCCACCTCGTCGATGAGCATGGTGCAGGGCTCCGCGCGCTCCCAGTAGGGGTGGGCAGGGCGGCCCGGCCGGGCGTAGCCGGACAGGGCGTCGCGCACCGGGTCGAACGCGTCGCCGAAGGAGGCATCCAGCTCGCCGCCGAAGGCCGCGAAGAAGGCCCGCTCAAACGGCATCTGCGACTGGGCCAGGGCCGCCCACCACGCTGCTGCCAGCGTCGCATCCGCCTCCGGCCCGGCGGTCGCCAGGCCCAGCCGGCGCAGGGTCGCGGCGTCGTATTCGGTCCGGAAGTCGGGGGCGAAGCTTTGCAGCGCCGCCACCAGCGGCTCCTTCTCGGTGAGCGGCAGCAGGCATTCGCCGAGCCGCGTCAGGTTCCATTGCAGGGTTTCGGGCTGGCGGCCGTAGGCGTACAGGCTGTTGTGGTCGAAGTAGGCGGCGGTGAACGCCGGGTCATAGGTCGGCAGCCAGCGCCAGGGGCCGTAGTCGAAGCTCTCGCCGGTGATGTTGATGTTGTCGGTATTCAGCACGCCGTGCACGAAGCCGGCGGCCATCCACTGCGCCCCCAGCCGCGCCACCCGGGCGCAGACGGCGGCCAGGAAGGCCACGGCGCGCTCGGCCTCGTCCTCGCGCGCCGCTTCCGGGACGTAGGTCCGCACGCTGTAGTCCAGCAGCCGGCGCAGCTCGTCCTCCGCGCCCAGGGCCGCCTGGCGCTGGAACGAGCCGATGCGGATGTGCCCGTGGTTGAGCCGCACCAGCACGGCGCTGCGGGTGGGGGAGGGTTCGTCGTGCCGCACCAGGTCCTCGCCGGTTTCCACCAGGCTGAGCGACTTGGAGGTATAGACGCCCTGGGCCTCCAGCATCTCGGTCGCCAGCACCTCGCGCACGCCGCCTTTCAGCGTCAGCCGGCCGTCCCCGGCGCGGGACCAGGGGGTGGTGCCGCTGCCCTTCGTACCGAGGTCCAGCAGCCGGCCGTCCTGCAAGTCGTGCATCTGGGCGAAGAGGAAGCCGCGGCCGTCGCCGAGATCGGGGTTGTAGTGGCGGAACTGGTGGCCGTGGTAGCGCAGCGCGAGCGGCTGGGCGTGGCTGCCGGGCAGCGGCTGGAAGCGGCCCAGGTAGCGCAGCCACTCCTCGTCGGTGAGCCCGTCCAGCCCGATGCGGGCTGCCCAGCGATCGTCGCGGTGGCGCAGGATGGCTTGGGGGAAGTCGGCCGCCGCGACGCGGTCGTAGAAGGCGTCTCCCAAGGCCGCGTGGGCGGTGGAGGGCTGGAACAGGGGAGAGATCGGCATCGGCAACCTCCGCAGCTACGGCGCCAGGCGCGCAGCGATCAGGAACTCGCGGTTGCCCTCCGGGCCGGTGATCGGGCTCGGCTCGATGCCCAGCACGTCCCAGCCGGGCAGCGCCGCCCACCAAGTGGAGATGGTGGCGCAGACCGCCTGATGCACCGCCGGGTCCCGCACGACGCCGTGCTTGCCGACTTCGGCGGGGCCGGCCTCGAATTGCGGCTTGATGAGCGCCACCGCCCAGGCGCCGGGCGCGCAGCAGGCGAGCGGGGCAGGCAGCAGCGTGCGCAGGCCGATGAAGCTCGCATCGCACACCAGCGCCCCGACCGGCTCGTCGAGCGTGAGGTGGCGGGCGTTGGTCCGCTCGCGCACCAGCACGCGGGGGTCGCTGCGCAGCGACCAGGCCAGTTGGCCGTGCCCGACATCGACCGCGTGCACCCGGGCGGCCCCGCCGGCGAGCAGCACGTCGGTGAAGCCGCCGGTGGATGCGCCGACGTCCAGGCAGGCGAGGCTGGCCGGGGACAGGGCGAAATGCGCCAGGGCGTGCGCGAGCTTGAGGCCGCCGCGGGAGACCCAGGGGTGATCCTGGCCCTTGATTTCCAACGGTGCGCCGGCCGGCAGGGCCTGGCCGGACTTCTCGACCCGGCGGTCCCCGGTGAACACCTTGCCGGCGAGGATGAGGGCCTGGGCGCGGGCGCGGCTCTCGACCAGGCCGCGGTCGAGCAGGAGCTGGTCGGCGCGGGCTTTCTTGGGCTGCGGCTGGCTAATGGTGCAGGTAACTTGCCACGGCCACCATGAAGGATGCGATGGCGATGACGGGCGCCATCAAGCGGTTGCGCTTGAACTTGTCAGCCTCGGCTTGCAGCTTGCGGATTTCGGCAAGATTGCCCTCGATCCGCACGATTTGCTCCTCGATATCGAGGCTGCCTGCACTCACAGCGCTGTTCCTGTCTTCGAGTTGGACGCGCTCAGATCATAGTCGTTTGCAAGGGTTGGAACCAGCTAGGTTCGGCCCACAGCTTGCGTGACTGTTTTCACGATGCCATCGGCGTTCAGTCCGGCTTCGGTGTATTGTGCGTGGGGTGTGTTGTGG
>CAXSAX010000054.1:0-14127 GCA_964235495.1 uncultured Acetobacteraceae bacterium
TCAGGAATACCTCTGGTGAAAGCCTCAGGATGTCCACAAAACCGGGGCAATCCCACTCGATGGCAAAGCCCTGCCCAGTCGCCAGCACCTCGGCCAGCTGCGATCCCAGCACGGGGCTGCTGTCGGGCAATACTTCCGGCATCGGTCGCCCAAAAGCACAGGGGTGCTGATCGCCGAGGGCCGCCCCGAAAGCGTCGTTGTAGAGCAGCCACTGCTCAGGCCCCCAGTACAGGGCGGCAATACCCTTGGCGTTGAGCACCAGCGAGAGGATGGAGCGGAGCGACTGAGGCCATGTTGAAAAAGTGCCAAGCGGCGTGACGGACCAGTCCGTCTCGCAAACGCGCTGGCCCATTCTGCCACCACCGATCAGGGGCAGTGCTAATAAGTCGCACAAGTTGTAACCTCGTAGGGCTACTTTGTGTCGGCTGCAGTCAGTCCACCAGCCTCCCGAACCCGTTCTGTCAAATCTTTTTCAGTGCTGTCCCTCCTGATGAGGTGCGCCTTTACGGGTGAACGAACTGGTTGAATTGGTTTGACCGTCTTGCTGGGTTTCCGAAAGATGGAAAATCATGGTAAGGCATCGTTCCCACAGCCTGATGCTCAAGCGGTAGGTAACAGGGGAGTTCATTGCGGACGACACCTTGCATGGGCTGTCCAGGCGGCACAACATCTCACGGCAGCTGATCCGGATCTGGGTAGGCAAGTTCGAGTCCGGCGCCCTGGACGAGGATGCAAAGGCGGCGGACCTGATCCAGGAACACAAAGCCAAGATCGCGGCCCTCAAGCGTGTGGTTGGGCGACAGGCGCTGGAGATTAAGCTGCTAAGGAGGGCCTTGAAGCATGCTTCCCGTCCAAAAAGCACGAACACCCGTGTCATCACCCGCCTCTTGCGTCTCCGTCGCCTGTAGGTGCAGGCTAATGGGGCTCTCGCGCTCGACCTTCTGCGACACCGCTTCCGTCGCGCTAGACGCGGACATTCTAATGGCCCGATCGGTGCGATCTATGACGAGTTCGAGTGCGATGCGTGTCGCCGGATCGGAGCGGCGCTGCGCCACCAGGGCGTGACAGTGAACGGTAGGAAGCTCCGACGTCGGATGCGCAAACATGGCCTGCAGCCTAGCTGCTCGACTTGCCTCGGGATGCTGACTTGGCGACCTTCCTCCTAGAAGTCGGCGAAATCGGACCCCACCGACCCCCGCACTGCCGCGCCGCCGTCACAACCACCCTGGTCGCCAACCTCGAACTGGCAGGCCCACACTGGAACAAGACCAGCCGTGGGCACCGATCCAGGTCCAATGCCTGATATAATCACCAGCTCGTAAAGCAAGGTGACCCGGCACTAGCGTGTGACATCCTCAACCTACGTCAGAAATGGCCAAAGGTGTGAGCTGGTAATGCTTGCTCAACATCAAATTGACGCAACAGGGCTGCTATTGTCCAAGCTTCCTCGCCGTCTCGTTGCGCCAACCAGGTCAACCCATGACCAGCCCTTCAATGTCGTGTTTCTGGGTGACTGGAACGAGTTCGTCGACGACGCGACAGGCCAGATGGGCGCGCAGCACGGGCGGTAGCGATTCGTGAAAGGCGCGTGTGACCATCAGGTCATGCATCTCGGCATGTCCAGCACCTGGAGCGTCCACGCCGAATACCAGAACGGGCCGCGCGATCGGGGACGGATGGGCAGTCCCGCGATGCATGGTTAATGCTGAGCGACATGAAACGTCGCCCATGCGCGGGAACTTGCGAACTGCATGCTGCTGGAACCTGGTCCAAAGTTTCTTGTCGGGAAACATTTCGTGGCTCCATTCCCGACCGTCGTCCCATTGCGTGCCCGGCGCCACCTCGAAAGGACCCATGTCTTCCGTGACGTCCACACCCGTGATGTTGAAGGCAAGTGAGGTCATTCGATGCCCTTCGTAGCTATCGGGCAACGAGGGGAAGTCGCGATGCCAGGGCTGGTCTCGTGCGCCCTGGAACGGCGTGTCGAAGCCAACCTCCACGATCTGCCAGTCCGGCCCGAGCGTGTGCTCCGACATCGCCGTGATCCATGGATGCGTCGCGAGTTCGACGAAGCCGGACAGCGCCTCGGGATGAAGTTCCACGTACCAGCGACGAGGCCCTCGGCCGATCGCTCCGCCTGGACGGCGGATCGCCTCCCAAAACGCGGTCATCATATCTTCGCGCATCTGCTCGATCAGGTCGCGCGGGAAGAGGCCTTTCCGCCCGACAACGCCGTCGCGCTGAAGCAAGTCTACGTCTGCGCCAACCTTAGCGGCTACGTCAGACGCCAGTTCTGCTGTGCCACTTGGCATGCTGGCAATCCTTCCTGGAGAATAACCCGAGGCATGCAACGCCCGACCATGCGCGTAATGCAAGGAGGAGATGGAGTTCGAAAGACCGCTGATTGTCGGCAAGCAGCGCACAGCATACAAGATCATGGCCTAGCTGTTTGGTTTCGGCAATTGGTAGGTCGGATCTGAGGTGAAGCGAGCGAGCGCGCTGGTGGAGACGCGCTGGTGGAAGATGGCAAGCGCCGTCTGGTAGTGGCGGGCGGCGGGACCTCGGGTGCCGTGGTGTCCCGCTTCGGCGTGCGGTGGCTGTGGATTGGCGCCGAGATTGCACCCGGCGTGCCGTGAACCTCCGCCGAAGGGGAACGGCCCGGCACTGCTTTTAGCGCTGCGATCGGGCATTGCCAGCAGGTGGGATTTCTTCAAGGCAGCCTTCGCGGCCGGTTGAGGTCCCGCCCGGGCGACTACCGTTTTCCCACCGCGGGCGTTATCCTCGCAGCTGCGCCGGACGAAGGGCGCGCGAGCCGTAGGATGCAAGCCGATGACGCCTAAAGCTGCCAGCATCGTGTCTTTGGGCGAGATCGTGGTTGAGATCATGGCGCAGGAGCCCGGCGCCGGGTTTGATGCGCCGATGCTGCTGCGGGGACCATACCCTTCGGGCGCGCCGGCAATCTTCATCGACCAGGTAGCCCGGCTCGGGCATAGGGCCGGCATCATCTCCTGCGTGGGCAACGACGATTTCGGACGGCTCAACATCGAGCGGCTGCGGCAGGACGGGGTGGACACCAGCGCGGTGGGCGTCCACCCAAGCCAGGCGACCGGCAGCGCCTTCGTGCGCTACCGCGAGGATGGCGAGCGGAACTTCGTGTTTAACATCCGGCACAGCGCCGCCGGGCACACGCAGGTGGGCGAGGCCGGGCGCGCACTGCTCGACGGCTGTGCCCACCTGCACGTCATGGGGTCGTCGCTGTTCTCGGCGGCGCTGGTCGCGGAAGCTGAGGCGGCCGTGGCCCACGTCAAGCGGCGCGGCGGTACGGTTTCGTTCGACCCCAACGTGCGCAAGGAAATGCTCGGCCCTGAAATGGGCGTGGCATTGCAAGCGATGCTGCGCCGGTGCGACATCTTCTTGCCGTCCGGGCCGGAGCTGACGCTGCTTACCGCCGCCACATCGGAGGAGGCCGCCATCGCCGAAATCCTCGCTCTCGGCGTGTCCTCCATCGTGGTGAAGCGCGGCCGCAGCGGCGCCAGCCACCATGATCGCGGCGGCACGACCTGGGCGGGCGCGTTCGCGGTGAACGAGGTGGACCCGACTGGCGCCGGCGACTGCTTCGGCGCGACCTTCGTGACCTGCCGGCTGCAAGGGCGCAGCGTGGCAGACAGCCTGCGCTACGCCAATGCCAGCGGCGCCCATGCGGTGGGCGTCCGCGGCCCGATGGAGGGCGTGGCCAGCTTCGCGCAATTGGACGCTCTGGTTGCTGCGGCGGGGCGGGCATGAGCGCCCTGCTGACGCTGCCCCGGCGCTTTCTGGCGGGCGAGGCTGCCGGCATGACCTCCGTGTGCTCGGCGCACGAGCTGGTCATCGAGGCGGCGCTGGTGCAGGCGGCGGCGGACGGCGGCCCGGCGTTGGTCGAGGCGACGTGCAATCAGGTCAACCAAGATGGTGGCTACACCGGCATGACCCCGGCCGGCTTCCGCGATTTCGTCCACGGCATCGCTGGCCGGGTGGGGCTGCCGCGCGGCCGGATCATTCTAGGCGGCGATCATCTCGGCCCCAACCCGTGGCGGCGTCTACCGGCGGAGGCGGCCATGGCGAAGGCGGAGGCAATGGTGGCCGCCTACGCCGCCGCCGGGTTCGAGAAGCTGCACCTCGATTGCAGCATGGGTTGCGCCGGAGAGCCCGCGAGCCCCGGGGACGCGGTGACCGCCTCCCGCGCCGCCCGGCTTGCGGCCCGAGCGGAGGCAGTAGCGCCGGCTCCGCCGGGCTACGTGATTGGCACAGAGGTGCCCACGCCCGGGGGCGCCACGGAGGCGCTGGACCACCTGGAGCCGACCCGGCCGCCCGCCGTGCTCGCCACCTACGCCATCCATGAGGAGGCGTTCCGCGGCGTGGCGGGCGGTGACGCCTGGCAGCGGGTGCTGGCCGTGGTCGTGCAGCCCGGCGTGGAGTTTGGGCACGAGGAGGTAGTAGCCTACCAGCCGGAGCGCGCCCGGGGGTTGGCCGCAGCGCTCGGGCGGATGCCGGGGCTGGTGTTCGAGGCGCACTCGACCGACTACCAGCCGCAGGCGGCGTTGCGCCAGCTGGTGATAGACGGGTTTGCCTTCCTCAAGGTCGGCCCGGGACTCACTTTTGCGCTGCGCGAGGCGCTGTACGGGCTGGAGTCGATCGCCGCGGTGCTGCGGCCGGGCGCCCCCGCGGTCATGGCCACGCTGGAGCGGCTGATGCTGGCACAGCCTGGCGAATGGCAGTCGCACTACCCCGGCACGCCGGACGACCAGCGACGGCTGCGCCATTTTAGCTACAGCGATCGCATCCGCTATTACTGGCCCCGGACGGAGGCGCGGGACGCGGTGGCCGGGCTGCTGGCGGCGTTGCAGGACATGCTGATCCCGGCCACCCTGCTCAGCCAATACCTGCCCCGGCTGCAGGAGCGCGTGGCGGCCGGCGAGGTAGCGGCGAAAGCGCGCGCGCTGCTGATCGAGGCTGTACGGGACGTGCTGCGGAGCTATTCGGGCGCGTGCCAAGCAGCAGGGTCCCGTCCTGCACCCGCAAGGGAACACAAGTCCCTTTAACCTATATTGCTACAACCAAGTGTCCAGAAAATCCCGTTTTTTGGTAAGTTTCCAACGCCTAATCGCCAAAAGGCGGGCAGGGCAAAAGAAGGATCAGATGCGATGCAGGCAAGAACACTGGAAGGCAAGGTCGCCCTCGTCACGGGCGCGGCGCGCGGCATCGGGCTGGCGATCGCGCAGCGCTACGCGGCCGAGGGCGCGCACGTTGCCGTCACGGACCTGAACGAGGCCGGCGCGGCGCAGGCGGCGGCGGCGATCGGCGAACATGCGTTCGGCCTGCACCTGGACGTGACCCGGCAGGACTCGATCGACGCCACAGTCGCCGCGGTGGCGGCGCGGTGCGGACGATTGGACATTTTGGTCAACAACGCCGGCATCTTCGACATGGCGCCAATCGCCGAGATCACGCGGGAAAGCTACCGCCGGGTGTACGCGGTGAACGTCGAGGGACTGCTGTTCACTTTGCAGGCGGCAGCCAAGCAGATGATCGCGCAGGGCGGCGGCGGACGGATTATCAACTTCGCCTCCCAAGCCGGCCGGCGCGGCGAGGCGCTGGTGGCAGTGTACTGCTCGTCCAAGGCGGCGGTCATCTCGCTGACCCAGAGCGCTGGGCTGGACCTGATCCGGCACGGCATCAACGTGAATGCCATTGCGCCCGGCGTGGTGGACAACGAGCACTGGGACGACGTGGACGCCCGCTTCGCCCGCTACGAGGGTCTGCAACCCGGCGAGAAGAAGCGCACGGTCGGCGCCGCGGTGCCGCTCGGCCGCATGGCGCGCCCGGACGAGATCGCCGGTATGGCGGTCTTCCTGGCTGGGCCGGATTCAGGATATGTCGTAGCGCAGACGTACAACGTCGATGGCGGCAACTGGATGAGCTGAGCCGCTGCAAGCCTTCCCCGAGGCCGAACCTCGGGGCTTGATGCTAATGGGATGAAGGAACGACCTCATGCTTCGCAGAACCCTTGCCTTGGCCACCATGCTCAGCACGGCCCTATTGCCGGCGCTGGCGCGGGCGGACGCGACTATCACCATCGCCACCGTCAACAACGTGCAGATGATCGAGATGCAGAAGCTGTCGTCGGAGTTCGAACGGCAGCACCCTGACATCCACCTGAAATGGGTGGTGCTGGAGGAGAACGTGCTGCGCCAGCGCGTGACCACGGACATCGCGACCAAGGGCGGCCAGTTCGATATTTTGACCATCGGCAACTATGAGGTGCCGATCTGGGCCAAGCAGGGCTGGCTCGTGCCGTTCGACGCTCTGCCGGCCACCTATGATGTGAACGACATCCTCAAACCGGTGCGCGACGGAATCAGCTACGGGGGCAAGCTATACGGCCTGCCGTTTTATGCCGAGAGCGCCATGACGCTGTACCGCAAGGACCTGTTCGAGAAGGCTGGCCTGACCATGCCGGACGCGCCCACCTACGAGCAGATTCGCCAGTTCGCCGACAAGATCACCGACAAGCAGAACCAGATTTACGGCATGTGCCTGCGTGGCAAGCCGGGCTGGGGCGAGAACATGGCGTATTTCGACACGCTGGTGACCGCGGAGGGCGGCGCGTGGTTCGACATGCACTGGAACGCCACGATCGACACGCCAGCCTGGAAGGCGGCGCTGGCCTACTACACCGGTATTCTGAAGGCCGACGGCCCGCCTGGCGCATCCTCCAACGGGTTCAACGAGAACTTAGCGCTGTTTAGCAGCGGCCATTGCGGCATCTGGCTCGACGCGACCAGCGCCGCCGGCACTGTATATGACAAGAAGCAGTCGCAAGTGGCGGACCGTGTGGGCTTCGCCGCCCTGCCAACCGGCAGCTTCACCGGCGGCCCCACCTGGCTGTGGTCGTGGAACCTGGCAATCCCTGTCTCGTCCAAGCAGGCGGATGCGGCGCGGCAGTTCATCACTTGGGCGACCTCCAAGGAGTACGTGCAGCTGGTCGCCAAGACGGATGGCTGGGTAAACATCCCGCCGGGCACGCGCGCTTCATCGAACACGGCGGAATACAAACAGGCCGCGCCGTTCGCAGACTTCGTGGTGGCCGCGATCAACAGCTCGAACCCGACCGGGCAGACCAAGGAGCCGCGGCCGTATGTTGGGGCGCAGTTCGTCGGCATCCCGGAGTTCCAGGCAATTGGCACCCAGGCGGGCCAGACGGTCGCAGCGTCGCTCGCCGGGTCCGAGGGTGTGGATGCCGCGCTGGCCTCCATCCAGGCGGCTACGGAGCGCTCGATCAAGCAGGCGGGCTACGTCAAGTAACGGCCGCGGCGGTTTAGCTGTCCTTCTCGCCTTGCCGCTCGTTCCGCCGCCCTGGCTGCCCAGGGCGGCCGGGATGAACGGGTCGGCGCAGGGACGGCCGAGCAGGTCCGCTCGCAAGGGCTTTAGCGCCACTAACTGGCAGCGAGATCCTGGCGTTGCGCGGGATCGAAGTCAGCACCGCCAGTCACCGCCAACACTTAACACTCACTTCATTGCTATTTTACCGCCGGCTCTGCACTCCCACTCCGTCCCACCGTGCAGCAGCATGCCCACCAGCGGCCCTGGCCCGTTCCCGTCCTCGCACAAATGCGGCTCATCTCCCGACCGCCGCAGCCCGTGCACCAGTAACCGCTGCGCGCTGCCGACCGCGAACCTCAAATCAGGGCCCGGCAAGTCCCGGCGACGCGGAAGCGAACAGCAAGCAGGCGCACTGGCTTGCTACTCCTCCGGCTCCGGCACGAGGCCGAAGGCCCCAAGGGACTCGGACCCGCCGAACTCGTCGTCGTACGTCATGCGTACCACCAGGGCGTCAAGTACGGAGCCGCCCACCAGGGCATGCTCGGCGCGGCGCGAGCCCTCGGTGGCTGAGCTGCAGGCAATTGAAATGCCGGCCTTAAGTAAGCCACGGGCGTAGGCAACGTAGGGCTGGTGGATGATCTGGATCATAGATGGCAGGCGTGTTCGAGGGCTGATCAGCCCCGCTAATATGGCGCCTTCAAGACACAATCCATCTGACTGATCCCTAAACGTTCTTTGTGACCGGGCTCGGCTCACGCCTGAATGGGCTTTTCGACGGCGGATACGTTCTGTATATGTTCCACACATGGAAGTTCTGGACACACCGATACCCGATAGTCGAGCTGCGACCGTTGAGGCGCTGCGGGTGCGAGTCGCCGCGCTGGAGCGGCGCGGGGGGACTGCCTCGCGGGAGGCGTCGCTGCCGTTCGGCCTTTCCGCCATCGACCGGCGCCTCCCCGCCAACGGGCTGCTGTTCGGCGCCGTGCACGAACTCCAGGCAGTGGGACCCGATGCCGAGATCGCTGCTGCGTCGGCGCTGTTCGCGGCCGGCGCCCTGGCGCGCCACCCTGGCCCAGTGCTGTGGATTAGCCGCGACGGCGCCGTGTTCGCCCACGGTCTGCTACAGGCCGGGTTGGATCCGCGCCGGGTCGTGTTCGTGGATGCCGGCAAGGCGGCGCTGCTGGCGGCCGAGGAGGCGCTGCGCCATCACGGCGTTGCTGGAGTTGTCTGCGAGCTGGAGGGCAGGCTCGACCTGGTAGCGTCGCGGCGCCTGCAGCTCGCTGCTGAGGGTTCACAGGTGCTGGGCTTCGTCCTGCGGCGCTCCCGCCGCTTCGATGAGCCTGCGTTCGGCACCCCGTCCGCCGTCATGACCCGGTGGCGGATCGGCACGCTGCCCTCGCCCCCGCCCCTCCCGCACTCGCCGGACGTGCCCGGCCTGCGCCGGCCGTTGTGGCGGGTGGAGCTGCTGCGCTGCCGAGGCGGCGAGGCAGCGTCATGGATTGTGGAGGGTGCGGATGCGCAGGGTCGTCTCGCTGTGGCTGCCGTTCTGGCCGACCGATCGGCTGCGCCAGTCCGACGTCGCACTGCCGGCTGAGGCGCCGCTGGTCACCCGGATGCATGACGGGCGCCGTTTGGTGATCGCCGCCGTCTGTTCCGCCGCGCGCGGCCTCGGCTTGCAACCAGGAATGGCGGTGGCGCAGGCGCAGGCGATGGTGCCGGACCTTGTGGTGGTAGATGCGGCGCCGGAGGAGGACGCGCAGGCCTTGCGGCGCCTGGCGGCCTGGTGCCTGCGATTGTCGCCGATGACCGCGGCCGACCCGCCTGACGGCGTGTGGATCGACGCTACCGGCTGTGCCCACCTGCACGGCGGCGAAACGGCCATGCTGGAGTCGCTGGTGAGGCAGCTCGGCCGCGGCGGGCTGCAAGGCAGGGTGGCGGTCGCTGACACGTCGGGCGCAGCGCACGCCCTGGCCCGGTTCGGCGGGAAGCCAGTCGTCGTGGTCGAGGTTGGTCAAGCCACGGACGCCTTGGCACTGCTGCCGGTGGCGGCGCTTCGCATTGATGCGCGCACGGCGGGCGGGCTGCGCCGGCTCGGGCTGGACTTGGTCGGCCAGCTGGAGGCGACGCCGCGCGCCCCCCTGGTCCGTCGCTTCGGCACCGGCCTGCTGTCGCGCCTGGATCAGGCGATGGGCCGGGTGCGCGAGCCGATCCGGCCGGTGCTGCCGCTGGAGGTCATCGCCGTGCGACATGACTTCGTGGAGCCGCTGTGCACGGCGGAGGCGTTCGCGGCTGTGGTCTTGCTGCTGGTGGGAGAGGCCTGCAGCTTGCTGGAGCAGCGCGGAGCGGGCGCGCGGCGGCTGGACCTGGTGTTTGAACGGGTGGACGCCACGGTGCAGGTGGTGCGGGTCGGCACGGCACAGCCGACGCGCGACGTGCGCCACCTTGCCCGGCTACTGGACGAGCGGATTGGGCAGGTGGACCCCGGCCTCGGCGTTGAGGCCATGCTGTTGGTGTTGCCCTTGGTCGAGCCACTGGGCCATGGCCAGCAAGCGAGCGGCCTGGTCGCGGCTGAGGCGGACCTGTCGGAGCTGGTGGACCGACTGCTCAACCGGCTTGGGCCAGGTAAGGTCTACCGGCTGCAAGCGGTGGAGAGCGACGTGCCCGAGCGCTCGCAGCGCAAGGTTGCTGTTTTCGGGCCGAAAGGCGCAACAAGCTCCACCTCGCCTTGGCCAAGGCCGGTGCGGCTGCTGCGCCGGCCGGAGCCGGTCGAGGCGTTGGCGATGCTGCCCGACCATCCGCCGCGCGCTTTTACCTGGCGCAAGGTGCGCCACGTGGTCACCCATGCTGACGGGCCGGAGCGCATCCATGGCGAATGGTGGCGTCGGTCGAGCGAGAGCACGGCGGTGCGCGACTATTGGGCCGTCGAGAACCAGCAGGGGCGGCGCTTCTGGCTCTACCGCCAGGGCGACGGTGTCGAGGCCGGTACCGGCGCGCTGCGCTGGTTCCTGCATGGCTTCTTCTGACGGCGTGGCATCGTAAGCGACGACACCATGGTGCGCACCCCTGCCGGCCGGCTGGCGACACCCCTGCGGGAAAGCGGCCCCGCCCCGATGCCGCGCCCGGACGCGGGCTGAGCCGGGCCTTGTCTGGGCACGTCGAGCTGCAGGTCACGACCAATTACTCCTTTCTGCGCGGCGCCAGCGACGTGGAGGAGCTGTTCCTGCAAGCCAAGGCGCTTGGCTACGACACGATCGGCATCGCCGACCATGACACGCTGGCCGGCATCGCCCGCGCGCACGGGCGTGCCGAGGAGATCGGCCTGCGCCTCGTCGTGGGTTGCCGGCTGACCCTGCAGGACGGCTTGCCGATGCTAGCCTATCCGTTCGACCGCGCCGGCTATGGCCGGCTGTGCCGCCTACTGACGTTAGGCAAGGGGCGAGCGGGCGATGGGTGCCGCCTTGGCTGGGCCGACCTGGCAGCCAGCGGCGAGGGGCTGCTCGTCATCCTGCTGCCGGACGCCCCGGATGACCGGCTCGGGTCGGAGCTGCGGCGGATGCGGGCGAGTTTCACCGGTCGCTGCTACCTGTCCCTGAGCCTGCGGCGGCGGCCGGGCGACCAGGTCAGGCTACAGCAGCTCAGCGACATGGCCCAAGTGGCACAGGTGCCCACCGTCGTCACCGGCGACGTGCTCTATCACGTGCCGGAGCGCCGCATCCTGCAGGACGTGGTGACCTGCATCCGCGAGGGTTGCACCATCGACGATGCCGGGTTCCGAAGGGAACGCTTCGCCGACCGCCACCTCAAGAGCCCAGAGGAAATGCTGCGGCTGTTCGCCCGCTACCCCGACGCGCTCACGCAAACAGGGAAGATTGCGCAGCGCTGCACGTTCAGCCTGGCCGAGTTGCGCTACCAGTATCCGGACGAGGCGGAGATGCCGGGCGAGACATCGCAGCAGGCGCTGGAGCGCTTGGTCCGGGACAGCATTCCGCTGCGCTACCCAGGCAGCTTGCCGGCGAATGTGGCCATGCAGCTGCGGCATGAGCTGAAGCTGATCGCCGACCTCGAGTACGCTCCCTACTTCCTGACCGTGAACTCCATCGTCCGCCATGCACGCTTGAAGGGCATTTTGTGCCAGGGCAGGGGCTCCGCCGCCAACTCGGTTGTCTGCTACGTGCTGGGCATCACCTCGATCGACCCCGTGCGCTCCGGCCTGCTGTTCGAGCGGTTCATCTCGGCCGAGCGCCGCGAGCCGCCCGACATCGACGTCGACTTCGAGGCCGAGCGCCGCGAGGAGGTGATCCAATGGGTCTATGAGCGCTATGGCCGCGACCGCGCCGCGCTCTGCTGCACCGTCATGCGCTTCCGGTCGCGCGGCGCCATCCGCGACGTCGGCAAGGTGCTCGGGCTGACGGCGGACGTCACCGGCGCCTTGGCATCGCAGGTCTGGGGCTCGTCGAAGGATGGTGTCGGGGAGGAGCATGCGGCGGAGCTGAACCTCAACCTCGCCGACCGCAGGCTGCGCCTGACGCTGCAGCTCGCCCGCCAGCTGATCGGCTTTCCCCGCCAGCTCGGCACCCACCCCGGTGGCTTCGTGCTGACCGCCGACCGGCTAGACGAGTTGGTGCCGATCAAGCCCGCCGCGATGGCCGACCGGCAGGTGATCGAATGGGATAAGGACGACATCGACAGCCTCAAGTTCATGAAAGTCGACGTGCTCGGCCTTGGCATGCTCGGCTGCCTGCGCCGCTGCTTCGACCTGCTGGAGCAGCACTGCGGCGAGCGGCTGGACATCGCCAGCATCCCGGCCGAGGACCCGGCGACCTACGCGATGATCCGCCGCGCAGACACGCTCGGCACCTTTCAGATTGAGAGCCGGGCGCAGATGAGCATGCTGCCCAGGCTCAAGCCGGCCACGTTCTACGACCTAGTGGTGCAGGTGGCGATCGTGCGGCCCGGACCGATCCAGGGCGATATGGTGCATCCCTACCTGCGGCGGCGCGAGGGGGTAGAGAAGCCGGAGTACCCGAAGCCGGAACTGGAGCGCGTGCTGGGCAAGACGCTCGGCGTGCCGCTGTTCCAGGAGCAGGCGATGCAGGTCGCCATCCAGTGCGCCGGGTTCACCCCGGGCGAGGCAGACCAGCTCCGCCGCTCCATGGCGACTTTCAAAGTGACAGGCGGCGTCAGCTATTTCCGCGACAAGCTGGTCCAGGGAATGGTTGCCCACGGCTACGCCCCCGATTTTGCAGAGCGCACCTTCGCGCAGCTGGAAGGGTTCGGCTCCTACGGCTTCCCGGAAAGCCACGCCGCCTCCTTCGCGTTGGTCGCGTACGCTAGCGCCTGGATGAAGCGCCACCACCCGGACGTGTTCTGCGCCGCGCTGCTGAACAGCCAGCCGATGGGTTTCTATGCGCCGGCCCAGGTGGTGCGGGACGCGCGCGACCACGCGGTCGAGGTCCGGCCGGTGTGCGTGAACGCGAGTCGTTGGGATTGCACCCTGGAGCCGCCTGGCGATGGCGGGTCGGTCAGGGCGGTGCGCCTGGGGCTGCGCATGGTGAAGGGTTTGGCCAACCACCATGGGGCGCAGCTGGTGGTGCACCGGGCCGAGCAGCCCTACCGCAGCGTGGACGAGATCCAGCGGCGGGCGGGAGTGCCGGCCGCGGCGCTTGAACGGTTGGCGGAGGCGGACGCCTTGCGCGGCCTCCGCCAGGACGGGCGCCAGGACCGACGCCAGGCACTGTGGGCGGTGAAAGGGCTGGCCGACACGGTGCTGCCGCTGTTCGCCGCAGCTGATGCGCCCCACCCCCTGCCGGAGCCCCTGGTGGTGCTTGCGCCGATGAAGGAAGGGCGGGAGGTGGTTGAGGACTACCGCAGTACGGGGCTGAGCCTGAAGCAGCACCCGGTCGCCTTCCTGCGGGCGACGCTGCTGGCGCGCGGCATGGTTGCCTGCGCCGATCTGCCGAGCATCCGGGACGGCCGCCGGGTGATCGTGCCCGGCATCGTGCTGGTGCGGCAGAAGCCGGGTTCGGCCAAAGGCGTGATGTTCATCACCGTGGAGGACGAGACGGGTGTCGCCAACCTGATTCTGTGGCCGGACCGGTTCGAGCGGCAGCGTCGGCTGGTGCTATCGGCTGGCATGATCGCCTGCCATGGCAGGGTGCAGCGGGAGGGCGAGGTGGTCCATGTCATCACCGACCGGCTGGAAGACCTGTCCGGCCTGCTGCGCAGCGTGGGCGAAGATGCTCAAGGTTCCGCGCGCCTTGGCGCGTGGAACGGCATCGGAGGGGAACAGAACGAGGCGTTCCCGATCCAGCATGGCCGCGGCGACGGGGTGACGCATCCAGGAGCACAAGATCCGCGAGACGGCGCTAGACCGCGACAAGGCGATCAGTTCACCCGCGCCGTTGATGGTCCCGATCTGCCAAGTGACCTCGGAATCAAAGTGGCTGTTCGTGACTTCCGCTGAGCCAACCTTCGCCCGAACGATCACGCTCGTGCCGTATTCTTCCATTGCCCACGCGAGCTGCACGATCACAGCTTCGAAAACCAGATGTGTCGTCTTTCGAGGCTGAACCCGGCGGTCGCGCCTATCATCCGCGGAACATGCGCTATCATTTGGCCGTCCTCGATAGGACCGCCAATTTCTGCAGGCCAGCGCCGTCAGAACTGCTCTGCCATATAGCCCCGCTTGACCGGAGGCAAATCGACCTGGGACCTGGAGTGCGCCCCTGCGGGTGGACAGATTGGTCGATTTGAATTGACCCCCGTTGC
>CAXSAX010000055.1:0-13506 GCA_964235495.1 uncultured Acetobacteraceae bacterium
GGGCCGAGCCGCCCCGCCGGCGTTACCCGCACCCCGGCCAGCGTGGCGGGCCGCAGCCGCGCCGCCAGCGCCGCCGCGCCCGCCACCGGCAGGCGACGCCCGGACACGCTGCGCAGCAGCGCCGCCAGCGCATCCTCCCGCAGCGCACCCGGCGTCAGCACAGCGTAGCCCTCCGGATGCAGCGACGCGCGCTCGGCCAGCTCGGCCGCTACCCGCCGCTCCGCCGCCGCCCGGACAGCGCCCGCCGTCGCCGCCGCCGCCAGCAGTTCCGCGCGCTCCTCGCCGATCTCCCGGCGCAGCCGCGGGCGGGTGAGGCGCATGTCCGTGTTGCTAGGGTCCTCCGCCGGGCGCAGCCCCGCCGCCGCCACGACTGCCCGCAGCCGCGCCGGATGCACCGCCAGCAGCGGGCGCAGCAGGCGCAGATCGTCCGTCTCCACCAGGGCCGCCATGCCCGCCAGCCCCGCCGGCCCGCTGCCCCGGCGACGCCGCATCAGCACGGTCTCCGCCTGGTCGCCGGCATGGTGCCCGAGCAGCAGGTCAACCAGCCCGGCGGCCCGGCAGGCGGCGGACAGGGCGGCGTAGCGCGCGGCCCGCGCCCGCGCGGCCAGCCCCGGGCCCGGCGGCAGCCCATCCAGCCGCAGCACCCGCGCCGGCAGGCCGCGCCCGGCCAGGGCGGCGCGGGCGGCCTCGGCCTCCTCCGCCGACTCCGCCCGCAGACCGTGGTCCACGATGAGGCACGCCGGGTCCCCCCAGCCCTGGGCCAGCACGGCCAGCGCCAGGCTGTCCGCCCCGCCCGACACCGCCACCGCCACCCGGCGCGCCGCATCCCACGGGCCGAGCCGGTCCATGGCGGCGGCGAACGCGGCGGCTTCGTCCGGCACGGCCTGGTGCGGGTGGCTCAGCGGCAGCCGGCGCGGGTGCGGGCGGTAGCCTCGCCCTCGCGCACGTCGGCGCGGGGCTGCGGGAACTCCGTGCGCAGCTTGGCCAGCGCGTCGCAGGCGGAGGCGTGGTCGCCCAGCGCCACCAGCGCGTTGGCCACGCCGAGCAGCGCGTCCGGCGCGCGGGCGCCGGTGCGGCCGCGGTTGTAGGCGTCATAGAAGTCGGGGGCGGCCTGCTGGTAGTTGTGCTGCCCCATCTCGGCCTGCGCGAGCAGGAACTGCGCATCGGCGGTGCGGGAGCCCTTCTTGGCCAGCACCTCCCGCGCGGAGGCCTCGGCTGCCGGGTAGTCGCGCCGGGCCAGGGCCGCGTTGCCTTCCTGGATGGCCGCCTCCGGGGTGCGCGGCGGCGGGCCTTGCAGGGCGGGCGGGCTGCCGAGCACGGAGGGCGGCGGCCCCTGCAAGGAACTCGGCGGCAGCGTGCGCGACACCTGGGCGCTGTTATTCTGCGCGGCGAAGGCGAGGTCGCCGATCTGCTTGTTGGTGTCCTCGGCCTGGCGCTGCTGCTGGTTGCCCAGCCGGTCCACCTGGCCGCGCAACTCGCGCACCTGGTCCTCCAGGGTGGACACGCGGTCCAGCAACTGCGCGGTCAGCCCGTTGTCGCTGCCGGCCGGGGCGCGGTCCTGCCGGTAAGCTTGGGGGGGCGGCCCGCCGCGCTGTTGCATCGCCTGCACCTGCTGGCGCAGCTCCAGGATTTGGTTCTGCAAGGCGATCGCGTCCCGGCTGTCCATCTGCGCCCAGGCGGGGCCGCCCATCATCAGCAACCCCGCCAGCATGGCTCCGCCAACCCTCATCCGCCTGCCCCCGTGCTTCCCGCGCCGCCGGTTCTACGGGCGGCGGGCACAGCGGGCAAACCCGCGGCGGCGGTCAGCGGACGGAGGTGATGGCGTTCCGGTTCTGCGAGTAATCCTGCTCCGTCGAGCCGAGCGCGGTCGGGCGGTCCTTGCCGTAGCTGATCGTGCTGACGCGCGAGGAGTCGATGCCGTGCGCCACCAGGTAGTCCCGGGCCGAGTTGGCGCGGCGCTCACCGAGCGCGATGTTGAATTCCTCCGTGCCGCGCTCGTCGCAGTTGCCGGCCACCTGCACGCTGTCCTGCGGGTAGCGGCCGAGCCAGGCGGACTGCCGGTCCAGCGTGCCGCGCGCCTCGTCGCTCAAGCTGGACCCGTTAAGGACGTAGAACACGCGGTCGCCGACGTTGGCCACCAGGTCCTCCTCGCTGCCGGGGGCGGCGCCCGACGTGCTGCCGGCCACCGCGCCGTTGCCGGCCACCGTGCCGGAGGTGTCCGCCTGCTTGGCACAGGCGGCGAGGAGGGCGAGGGCGGCCAAAGCGGCCATGGTCCTGGTGTTCATCGGCATCCATCCTGTTGCGGGGTCAGATAGTTCTGCGGGCCGGTAACGAAAACCACCGCCAAACGTTCCGCAGCAGGCCCGGTTACGTCGGTATTTGTCGCGGGTCAACCGAACGGGGCGCATAGCCGGCCTAGCTGCCGCCGCCGCAAAGCCGCTATCCTGCCCGCAAGGCAGGCACGGGAGCATCGGCATGGCTTCGGATCAGGGTGACCCGGCCGGCAAGCCGGACAGCATGTCGCAGCTGCTGGACGGGGTGCTGCAGTTCCAGCGCGACGTGTTCCCGGACCAGCAGGCCGACTTCGCCCGGCTCTCACAAGGCCAGAACCCGCGCATCCTGTTCATCGCCTGCGCCGACAGCCGGGTGGTGCCGGAGCTGATCACCCAGAGCGAACCCGGCGAGCTGTTCGTCTGCCGCAACATCGGCAACATCGTGCCGGCCTACGGCGAGATGCTGGGCGGCGTGTCGGCCGTGGTGGAATACGCCGTGGTGGCGCTGCGGGTGGAGCACATCGTGATCTGTGGCCACTCCGGCTGCGGCGCCATGCGGGCGCTGGCCGAGCCGCAGGACGCGCTGCACGACATGCCGACCGTCGCCTCCTGGCTGCGCAACGCCGCCGCCGCCCGCAGCGTCGTCTGCACCCTGCACCCGCACCTGCACGGCGAGGAGGCCATCGCCGCCCTGGTGAAGCAGAACGTGCTGACGCAGCTGGGCCACCTGCGCACCCACCCGGCGGTGGCGGCGCGGCTGGCCGGCGCCGGGCTGGCGCTGCACGGCTGGGTGTACGACATCGCCACCGGCCAGGTGGAGATCATCGACGAGCGCACCCGGCAGACGGTGAGCGCCGGCGAGGCGGCGGCGCGGCTGCGGGCACGGGCTTAGCAAGCACAGGCAACCCCGGCGTGCAGGGGCCGGTCCCCCGCTACTTCCAGCTGGACAGGAAGAACCGCGGCAGCTCGTCCGGGGACGGCTTGAAGTTGAGCTGCCGCGAGAACGCGTAGGTCGTCACGTACGTGCACAGCGGCAGCCAGTCCATCTGCTCGGACACCCGGCGCAGGGCGGCGCTGTAGTCGCGGCGGCGCTCGTCCGGATCGGTGGTGTCGCCGCCGGCCTGCACCAGCCGCTCCAGCTCCGGGTCCCGCGCGTAGTCGTCCGGGCCGCCGGCGAAGAACACCGGCAGGATCGCCGACACGTCGTTGATCGAGTAGCTGCCCCAGGTGCCGGCCGTCATCGGGTTCAGCCCCTCCGCCCCGCGCTGCACCACGGCAGCGGTCGGCAGCTGGCTGATGCGCGCGTTGATGCCGACCGCCCTGAGGTAGCCCTGGATGGCGCTGCTGTACTGCGGCAGGATGTAGGTCACCAACTCGGTGTCGAAGCCGTCCGGGTAGCTGGCCTCGGCCAGCAGCTTGCGCGCCGCCGCCGGGTCGTAGTCGTAATGCGTGGCGGCGGCGGGGTCGCAGCCGAACTGGGTGGGGTAGCACGCCACGTCCGGCACCCGGCTGCCGCCCTGTGCCAGCTGGCGCGCGATGGTCGCCCGGTCGATGGCGTGGGCGATCGCCTGGCGCACCTTCAGCTTGGTGAGCGGGTTGTCCGCCCCCGTGCGCCCGGCCGCGTCCAGGCTGAGATAGGCGATCCGCATGCTCTCCGCCCGCAGCGCCTGCAGGGTGGGCACCCGGCTGATGTTGTCGACCTGGTCGGGGTTGAACTGCCAGATCCAGTCGGCGCGGCCGGCCAGCAGGTCCGTCACCTCCGTGGTGGCGTCGCCGACCTCGTGGATTTGCAGGCGGGCGATGGCCGGGTGGCCTTTCGGGCCGTCGAAATAGGCGTCGTTGCGCTCCAGGTCGATCTCGGAGGTGCCGTCCATCGCCGTGATGCGGTACGGCCCGGTGCCGACCGGAGCGCGGCCGTAGGCGTCGGCGCCCACCCGCTCGCGGTAGGCGTGCGGCCAGATCGGCAGCGTCATGGACATGGCTTCCAGCGCCGCCGGGAACACGCGCTTCAGCTTCACCCGCACGTGGAAGTCGTCGATCACCTCCGCACCCGCGAGGTAGGCGTAGTTGGCCGGCACCGCCACCCGGCTGTCCGCCAGCACTGTGTTGATGGTGTACGCCACGTCGTCGGCGGTGAACGGGCTGCCGTCGTGGAACACGACGCCGCGGCGCAGCTCGAACTCCCAGGTGGTGGGGTCGGTCTGCTTCCAGCTGGTGGCCAGCAGCGGCTTGATGGCGAAGGTGTCCGGGTCGCGGTAGATCAGCCCGTCCCAGGCCTGGTGGGCCAGCACCAGGCCGGCGCGGAGCTGGTTGTGGTACGGGTCCGCGCTGGCCAGGGCGTCGCGCCAGGCGATGCGCAGCGTGTCGTCGGATTTCTGCGCGGCGGCCGGCGTCGCCGCCAGGCAGGCGGCGGCCAGGAAGGCAGCGGCCAGGGCGGGCAGCCTATGCCAGGCGCGCATCGAGGGGTCCCTCCGGCCGGCCGCCTGGCGCACGCATTGGCGAGGCTCTTGCAACGGCTTCCTGGCCGTGGCTTGTGCCACGTGACGACATCATAGGACACCCGCCGCCATGCTCCGCTACGCCCTGATCTTCTTCGTGGTCTCCCTGATCGCCGGGTTCTTCGGCTTCAGCGGCCTGTCCGCCGCCACCGCCGGCATCGCCAAGATCCTGTTCTTCATCGCCATCGCAATCTTCCTGATCTTCGTGGTGCTCGCCATCGCCGGCGTCAACGCGCTCGGCTGAGGCCCGCCAGCGCCGCCTCATCCCGCCGCCTCATCCCATGGTGGCGTTGAACGCGCCGCCATCGAGCAGCAGGTTCTGGCCGACGATGAAGCCGGACGAGGCGGCGCACAGGAACACGCAGGCGCAGCCGAACTCCGCCGGGTCCCCCACCCGCCCGGCGGGGGACTGCGCGGCGCGGGCCTCGATCTCGGCCTCCACGCTGCGCCCGGCCTTGGCGGCGGCCGCGGCGGCGTTGGCGCGCAGCCGGTCGGTCAGGAACGGGCCGGGCAGCAGGTTGTTGATCGTCACGTTGCGCCCCGCCACCTGCCGCGCGAGCCCGCCCACGAAGCCGGTCAGCCCCGCCCGCGCGCCGTTGCTCAGGCCGAGCGTCGGGATCGGGCTCTTCACGCTGGCCGAGGTGATGTTGACGATGCGGCCGAAGCCGCGCGCCGCCATGCCGTCCACCGTGGCGCGGATCAGCGCAATCGGCGTCAGCATGTTGGCGTCCAGCGCGCGCAGCCAGTCCTCGCGCTCCCAGTCGCGGAAATCCCCCGGCGGCGGCCCGCCGGCGTTGTTGACCAGGATGTCCGGCGCCGGGCATGCCGCCAGCGCCGCCGCGCGCCCGGCCTCCGTCGTGATGTCGCCCGCCACCGCCGTCACCGCCATGCCGGTCGCCTCGCGAATCTCGTGCGCGGTGCGGTGCAGCGCCTCCTCGCCGCGGGCGGTGATGGTGACGGCCACGCCCTCCCGCGCCAGCGCCAGGGCGCAGGCCCGCCCCAGCCCCTTGCTGGCGGCGCAGACCAGGGCCGTGCGGCCGTGCAGTCCGGTGTCCATGGCGCCGGGTCTCCCCCATCAGGCTTGTGACGCGGCCGGGGCGCTGCGCACGCGGCCGGCGCGCCGGCCTGCCGAGAACAACGGTGCGAGAGGCCCGGCCGAATCCATGCCGCGATGATGGACACCCCGCAGGCCGCACGCTAGAGGCGCGGCCATGAAGCAGGCTTTCCAGATCACGGCCCTGCTCGCCGTGCTGCTGCCCGCCAGCGCCGGGGCGCACGCCATCCTGATGGACAGCACGCCCGCGGTGCACGCCAGCCTGCCCGCCGGGCCGCAAGCGATCACCCTGCAGTTCAACTCGCGCATCGACCGCGAGCGCTCCCGCCTCACGCTGATCGCCCCGGACCGCTCGCAGGCCCGCCTGCCGATCGCACCCGGCGGCGCGCCGGACGTGATGACCGCGACGGCCACGGCCTCCCAGCCCGGCGACTACACCGTGCGCTGGCAGGTGCTGGCGGTGGACGGCCACATCACCCGCGGCGACGTGCCGTTCACCGTCGTGGCGCCCGCGCGGCCTGACCAGTCGGCATCGGGCCAGTAGCCCCAGTGAGCCTGCTCGTTGATCTGTTCGGCTACCTTGAGATCGTGCTGCACGGCCTGGTCATCCTCAGCCAGTCCATGGCGCTCGGCGGCATGCTGTTCTTCCTGCTGCTGGCCCGCCCGTTCGCCGCCGAGCTGCCCGGGGGCGGCGGCATCGCCCGGCGCACCGCCGCCATCGCCGGCTGGTCCGCCCTCGCCCTGGTGGCGTGCGAGGGGCTGACCCTCGGCTTGCAGGCGGCGGTGCTGACCGACACGGTGGGGCTCTCGCTGCCCGAGGTGCTGGGGGCGGACTTCGCGGTGGCCGGGCTGGTGAAGTGCGCCGCGGCCGGGCTGCTGGCCGCCTGCCTGCTGGCGTGGCGCGCCACCCCGGCGCCGCTGCTGCTGGCCCTCGGCGGAGTGGAGCTGGCCGCCGCCACCCTGTCCACCCACGCCGCCGCCCGCATGACGAACAGCCTGCCGCTGCTGGGCGTGGAAGCCCTGCACCAGCTCGGCGCCGCCATTTGGGTCGGCGGCATCCCGTGCTTCGTCATGGCGCTGGCCCGGGTGAACGACGGCGCCTCCTGGCGGCGGGTGGGGGCGCGGTTCTCCCGCATGTCCATGCTCGGCGTCGGCTGCATCCTGGTGTCCGGCGTCGCCATGAGCCTGTCCTACATCGGCTCCTGGGGCGCGGTGTACGGCACCGCCTACGGCGTCATGGTGGTGGCCAAGGTGTCCATGTTCGGCGCCCTGCTGCTGCTGGGCTTAGGCAATTTCATCACCACGGAGCGGCTGCGCTCCAATCCCGGCGCCTCCGTGCTGCGCATGAAGCGCTTCGCCGAGGTCGAGATCGGCATCGGCATCTCCATCTTCTTCGCCGCTGCCTCGCTCACCTCCGTGCCCCCCGGCATCGACCTGGCGCATGACCGGGTGAGCTGGGCCGAGGTGGTCGAGCGCAACACCCCCACCTGGCCCCAATTGCACTCGCCGGGCTACGACGCGCTCGCCCTGCCCCAGCTGCAGGCCAAGCTGAACGGGGAGGCGGCAGCGAAGGCCACGGCCGCGCCCCCCGCCTCCATCCCCGGCTCCGGCGAGCTGCCGCCGCGCAACGCCGCTGACATCGGCTGGAGCGAGTACAACCACCACTGGGCCGGGCTGTTCGTGCTGGCGGTGGGCGCGCTGGCGCTGCTGAATCAGGCCGGCGTGCGCTGGGCGCGGCACTGGCCGCTGGCCCTGCTGGGCCTGGCCGCTTTCCTGCTGGTCCGCTCGGACCCGGAGGTCTGGCCGATGGGCTACGTCGGCGTCTGGGAGTCGCTGCGCGACGTGGAGGTGCTGCAGCACCGGGTGTTCGTGCTGCTGCTGATCGTGTTCGCGATGTTCGAATGGAGCGTGCGCACCGGGCGGCTGCAGTCCCGCAAGGCCGCCCTGGTGTTCCCGCTGCTGACCGCCGCCGGCGGCGCGCTGTTGCTGACCCACAGCCACGCCATCGCCAACGTCAAGGACCAGCTGCTGATCGAACTGACCCACACGCCGCTCGCCCTGGCCGGCATCGGCGCCGGCTGGGCGCGCTGGCTGGAGCTGCGGCTGGACGGCCGCGCCGCCCGGGTCGCCGGCTGGGTCTGGCCGGCCTGCTTCCTGGTCTGCGGCGCCGTGCTGCTCACCTACCGCGAAGCCTGACGTTGACCGGACGGACGGGGCTGCCCTAAACACCGTTAGGTCATGTCCGCTGCCCTTGTTCCTCCTCGCACGCGCAAACCCCGGGGCCAGGGCCAGTCGCGCCACGCCGAGATTCTGGACGCCGCCAAGCGCATCTTCCTGGAGGAGGGCGTCGAGCACGCCACCATGCGCCGCATCGCCGGCGCCGTCGGCGTGTCGGCCACCGCGCTCTACGTGTACTTCCCCGACAAAGACGCCATCCTGCAGTCCATCTCGGAGGCGATGTTCATCGAGCTGCTCGCCGCCCACCGCGCCAGCCAGCAAACCGGCGGCGCCCCGCTCGGACGCTTCCGCGCCGGCCTGCAAGCCTACGTGGCGCTCGGCCTCGCCCGGCCGGACGAGTACCGCCTCACCTTCTCCATCGTGCGCTCCAAGGTGAGCGGCCGCATCATCCCCGCGGCCGACCAATCCTTCGAAGTGCTGCAGGCGGGCATCACCGAGCTGATCGCCGCCGGCATCTTCCGCCCCAACGACCCCACGCTGGTCGCCGAGGCGATCTGGGCCGCCCTGCACGGCCTCGTGGTGCTGTTGCTCGACCATTACGGCCACATCGTCTCCGACCACAAGCTGCTGGCCGACACCATGCTGAACGCGATCATCCGCGGCTTCTCCACCGAAGTTACCATTGTTAACTGAACGCTGTTAGCCTACCCGCATCATCGACCAGGGTGATGCCGTGCCGCCCATTCCAGCCCCCTGCTCCTCGCCGCCCTCCTGCTCGCCGCCGCCCTCCTGCTCGCCGCGGCTGGAGAGCCGCCCCGCCCCGTCCGCGTCGCCACCGTCGCCATCCGGCCGCAGCAGGCCGGCCTAGCCTATTCCGGCGCCGTGCAGGCCCGCACGGAGGCCGAGCTCGCCTTCCGCGTCGCCGGCAAGGTCATCCGGCGCCCCGTCGAGATCGGCGACCCCGTGCGCGCCGGCCAGCTGCTCGCCGTGCTGGACCCGGCGGATTTGCAGCTCTCCCAGCAAGCCGCCGAAGCCGCGTCGCCGGCCGCCGCCGCGGACAGCGCCAACGCCGCCGCCGCGCTGCGCCGCTACGACGCGCTCGGCAGCACCTCCCCCGCCTACCTGCCCGCCGAGCACGACCGGCGGCTCGCGGCGCAGCGCATGGCGGCGGCGCGGCTGAGCCAGGCGAGCGGCAGGCCGCCCTGGCGCGGGACCAGCGCGCCTACGCCACCCTGGCGGCGGACGCGGACGGCGTGGTCACCGCGCTGCCGGTGCAGGTCGGCCAGGTGGTGGCGGCCGGCCAGGCGGTCGCCCGCGTGGCCCGCAGCAGCGAGACCGAGGTGGTGGCGGACGTGCCGGAGAACCGCCTGCCCGACATCCGCGCCGCCAGGGACGTGACGCTGACGCTGTGGGCGCTGCCGGGCCAGACGCTGCACGGCCGGGTGCGGGAGGTCGGCGCGCTGGCGGACGCGGCCAGCCGCACCTTCGCCGTCAAGGTCAGCGTGCTCGACACGCCGCCCGGCCTGCTGGCGCTCGGCATGACCGCCACCGTCGATTTCGGCGGCGGCGGCTGCTCCGTGGCCGCCATCCCTGCCACCGCCCTCACCGACCAGGATGGCCGCCCCGCCGTCTGGGTGCTGGACCCGGCGACCCGCCACGCCGCCCTGCGCCCGATCGAGGTCGCCGGCTACAGCGCGGACGGCGCCGTGCTGGTCCGCGCCGGCCTGGCCGCGGGCGAGCAGGTCGTCACCGCCGGGGTGGCGCAGATCGACCCCGGCATGACGCTCACCCCCTGGGCGGGAGCCGTGCGGTGAGCCTGCCCGCCCCGAACCTCTCAGCCCCGAACTTGTCGGCATGGGCGCTGCGCCACCGCGCGCTGATGCTGTTCGCCATGCTCGGCCTCGCCGCCGCCGGCGCGTGGTCGTACCTCGGCCTCGGCCGCGCCGAGGACCCGGCGTTCACCATCAAGCAGATGGTCATCGTCGCCGATTGGCCGGGCGCGTCCGCCGACGAGATGGCGCGCGAGGTCACCGACCGCATCGAGCGCAAGCTGGAGGACCTGCCGCACCTCCACTTCACCCAGAGCCAGACCCAGCCCGGCCACGCCGTCGTCACCGTCTCCCTGCGGGACGACACGCCGCCCCGGCTGGTGCCCGGCCTGTGGTACCAGGTGCGCAAGAAGCTCGGCGACATCGCCGGCAGCCTGCCCGCCGGGCTGCTGCCGCTCGCCTTCGACGACGAGTTCGGCGACACCTACTCGCTGCTGTACGCCCTCACCGGCGACGGCTTCAGCCTGCCCGAGCTGAAGCACGTGGCCGAGGACGTGCGCGAGCGGCTGGTCGGCCTGCCCGGCGTCGGCAAGGTGGCGCTGGTCGGCCAGCAGCAGGAGCAGCTCGCCGTCGAGGTGTCGTACCGCAAGCTGGCCGAGCTGGGCGTCACGCTGGACGACGTGCTCGCCGCCATCCGCCAGGAGAACAGCGTGGTGGCCAGCGGCTTCGTTGACACCGCCACCGACCGCATCCGCGTCTGCACCCGCCCCGCGCTGGACGGCCCGGCCGCGCTGGCGGCGCTCCCGGTGCAGGGCGGCGGCCACCTGCTGCGCCTGGGGGACTTCGCCGCCATCGCCCGCACCGTGGCGGACCCGCCCGCCTCCACCATGCGCGTGGACGGCCGCCCGGCGCTGGGCCTGGGCATCAGCATGGCGGAGGGTGGCAACGTCCTGGAGCTGGGCCGCCAGGTGGCAGCGCAGGTGGCGCAAATCCTGCCCACCCTGCCGCTCGGCGTGGCGCTGGCGCCGCTGAACGACCAGTCCGCCGTGGTCGCCGCCGACATCGCGGACTTCCAGGCGAGCTTCCTGGCGGCGCTCGGCATCGTGCTGCTGGTCAGCTTCGCAAGCCTCGGCTGGCGCGCCGGCATCGTGGTGGCCATCAGCGTGCCGCTGGTGCTGGCCGGCGTGCTGGTGGCCATGCGGCTGCTCGGCATCGACCTGCAGCGCATCTCGCTCGGCGCCATGGTGATCGCGCTGGGCCTGCTGGTGGACGACGCCATCATCGCCGTCGAGACCATGGCCGTGAAGCTGGAGCAGGGCTGGGACCGCGCGGCGGCCGGCAGCTTCGCCTACGCCTCCACCGCGTTCCCCATGCTGACCGGCACCCTGGTGACGGCGGCGGGCTACCTGCCGGTCGGCCTCGCCCAGTCCAGCACCGGCGAGTACACCCGCGACATCTTCCGCGTCGTCGGCCTGGCGCTGGTGCTCAGCTGGCTGGTGGCCGTGCTGTTCGTGCCGCTGCTGGGCGCGGCGCTGCTGCCGGCGACGCCGCACCCGGCGCGGCACGACCCGTATGACACCCCCGCCTACCGCCGCCTGCGCCGCCTGGTCGCCAGGCGCCAGCTTCGCCGCCACGGCGGCCGTGGTGCGCCGGCTGGAAGCGGTGCTGGCCCGGCAGCCCGGCATCGCCTCCAGCGTCGCCTACACCGGCGCCGGCACGCCGCGCTTCTTTCTCGCCTTCTCGCCGGAGCTGGACCAGCCGAACTACGCCCAGTTCGTCGTCAACACCCGCAGCATCCCCGAGCGGGAGGCGCTGCTGCGCACCCTCGCGGCGCTGGCCGACCAGGGCCCGGCGGGCGAGTTCGCCGACGTGCGGCTGCGCGCCTCCCGCCTGGAGCTGGGGCCGCCGGTCGGCTACCCGGTGCAGTTCCGCATTACCGGGCCGGACCTGCTGGCGCTGCGCCGCATCGCCGGCCAGGTGCGCGCGGCGATGCAGTCGGCCCCGCACCTCCGCAACGTCAGCGACAGCTGGGGCGCCATGGGCATGACGGCGATGGTGGCAGTGGACCAGGACAAGGCGCGGCGGCTCGGCCTGAGCAGCGAGGCGGTGTCCGCCGCGCTGCAGGCCTTGCAGCAGGGCGTCACCGTCACGCAGTAACGCGAGGGCGCCGAGCTGATCCCCGTGGTGGCCCGCGCCATCCCGTCCGAGCGGCAGGACATCGCCGGCCTCGGCCAGGTCGCCATCCCCACCCGCACCGGCCGCACGGTGCCGCTGTCGCAGGTCGCCCGCATCGGCTGGGGGCTGGAGCAGCCGGTGGTGTGGCGGCGCAACCGCACGCCGATGCTGCTGGTGCGCGGCGACACGACGCCCGGCACCCAGGCGCCGGTCGCCTCCGCGGAGGTGGAGGCCGCGCTGGCCGGCGTGCGGGCCGCGCTGCCCCCGGGCTACCGCATCGAGACGGCGGGCGCGGTGGAGGAGAGCGCCAAGGGCTCCGCCAGCGTCGGCAAGGCGCTGCCGCTGATGCTGGCCGCCATGCTGGCGCTGCTGATGGTGCAGCTGCAATCGTTCAACCGGGTGGCCATGGTGCTGCTGACCGCGCCGCTCGGCCTGATCGGCGTGGCCGCGGCGCTGCTGCTGACCGGCGCGCCGTTCGGCTTCGTCGCCACGCTCGGCTGCATCGCGCTGGCCGGCGCCATCATGCGCAACAGCGTCATCCTGGTGGACCAGATCGAGCAGGACATCGCCGGCGGCAGCCCGCCCGCAGTGGCCATCGTGGACGCGACGGTGCGCCGCTCCCGCCCCATCGCGCTGACGGCGGCGGCGGCGATCCTGGCGCTGTCGCCGCTGGCGTTCTCGGTGTTCTGGGGCCCCATGGCCATCGCCATCATGGGCGGCCTGGTCTCGGCCACGGTGCTGACCCTGTGCTTCGTCCCGGCGCTCTACGCCGCCTGGTCCCGCACGGGCCGCCGGGCCCCGGCGGGCGCGGCGCAGGCGGGCCAAGGCCTGGGAAACAGGCTGCTGGAGGGCACCGGGGCGGATTGAGGCGGCCTCCGCCCTCCCCTGCCGCTCTGCGCAGCCGCGGCGTGAGAACCCGGACCAAATCCAAGCATCACGGCGCCTAAAACCGTGAAAAACGCCCCATTTGCGTTAGACTTGCAAACAAAAACTTGCGACCGTCCGCATCGCGTGTTCTTATCCCGTTCGTGACCAGCCCGCATCCCATTCCCGAGCCAGCCGACGCCGCAGCACCCTGCGACAGCCAGGCCGCGCTGGACGCCCAGCGCCTCGCCAGCCAGGCGCACGCCCTGGCGGCGGTGGCCCGCCTGACCGACCTCACCCTGGAGCTGGCCACCGTCTTGCAGGCCAACACCCTGGCCCAGGCGCACATCGCCGACACCCTGGCCGAGCCAGTGCCGGAGGCCAGCACCGCCGCGTTTGACCGCATCGCCCGCTGCACCCGGCGCTCCGCGCTCACCCTGCACCACCTCGCCCAGCCGCCCCGCCCCAGCCGCAGCGCATCCGAGTACGGTCCGCCAGACCGCACGGCCACCCGGCAGCGCGTGCTGCGCGCCGTGGAGGACGCGATCCAGGCGGAGGCGGGCGACGACGCGCAGGCCGAGCGCCTGCGCGGCGAGGCCCGCGAGCGGCTGGAGCAGCTGGACCGGGTGGAGTTCGCCCCTGACCGGGCCAGCCTGTCGGACGCCAGCCTGCGGGACGGCCGCCTGTCGGTGCCG
>CAXSAX010000056.1:0-13355 GCA_964235495.1 uncultured Acetobacteraceae bacterium
GCCGACGCGTAGCTCCCAAGCCCACAAACCATCCACGAGAACGGGGCAACCTCAGGACACCAACTAGGCAAACCTGGTGGCCTAAGCGGAAACAGGAGTCCACCGCTGCGAATGTCGCATCGATCGCCTCCGCGCTGCTGTCCTCTGCCAGGGCCACTAAGATGTTGGTCCTAAATTAGCCGTCGATCTTGCTGAGTACGGCGGTCAGCCTCTCTTCCTTGCCTCCTACAAGGAAATGACAGGGCTGCTTTGCCCAATCCCATGACCTGGCCAAGCGATGATAGGCTGGCGGCCTCGTGGCCGTGCTCACGAAACATCTCGGCCAACCTCAGCAACGTGCCCGCCCGGTCGGCAGCACGCTTGACCAACTGGGCTACACCCCGAGTTCAGACAGGCCGGCATGGCCGTCGGGTCGCAGTCCAGGCGGCTGATGCAGCAGGCGGGCGCTCTCGTCGATGCCCAAGTCATTGATGCTGGCGACCTGGCGACTCATCAGGCCGTGCTCGTCGAATCTGCACAGCTTGTCGCCGAAGCTCCAAATAGGCAAGCGCACGGCCATGCGGTTGACTCTGAAGCCTCACACCTCCTTGACCAGGCAATAGCTATTTCACGCTGCCATTTATGAGCCAGGAAAGCCTCGATCGCCTCCCGGCCCTCGATGAACTTGGAGCGGTTCCGCCAGCGGCTGTCGGCCGGCGTCACGCACCCTGGGTCGCGCATGTTCCGCCAAGCACGTCTTTCAAGCAACGGTCTCGGGCATAAAAAGTGGTAAGAGCGGTGGCTGGATGGGGTGTCGCTTCCGATCGCGCTGATGGCGGAAGTGGGTTTCTCAATTGGTATACTCATTGCGAGGATGTCCAGCGCATGGCTGGCCCAACTGTGCGGCGTGCGGTATTTCTTCGCCATGGTCAGCAGCAACGACATCCGTGCCACCTTCCTCGACTTCTTCGTGCGCCACGGCCACGCTGCCGTGCCGTCCTCCTCGCTGGTGCCGCGCAGCGACCCGACGCTGCTGTTCACCAATAGCGGCATGGTGCAGTTCAAGAACACCTTCACCGGGGTGGAGCGGCGGCCGTATAGCCGCGCTACCTCGGCGCAGAAATGCGTGCGCGCCGGCGGCAAGCACAACGACCTGGATAACGTCGGCTACACCGCCCGCCACCATACCTTCTTCGAGATGCTGGGCAATTTCTCCTTTGGCGACTACTTCAAGCCCGAGGCGATCGAGCTGGCCTGGACGTTGCTGACCCGCGACTTCGCGCTGCCCCGGGACAAGCTGCTGGTCACGGTGTTCTCCGAGGACGAGGAGGCGGCCGCGCTATGGCGCCGTATCGCCGGGCTGGGCGAGGACCGTATCATCCGCATCCCGACCGCTGACAACTTCTGGCGCATGGGCGACGTGGGGCCGTGCGGCCCGTGCTCGGAAATCTTCTACGACCACGGCCCCGCCATCCCCGGCGGCCCCCCCGGCAGCCCGGAGGAGGACGGCGACCGGTTCATCGAGATCTGGAACCTCGTGTTCATGCAATATGAGGAAGGCCCCCCCGGCACCCGCGCCGCCTTGCCCCGCCCCTCGATCGACACCGGCCTCGGCCTGGAGCGGTTCGCCGCCGTGCTGCAAGGCGTGCACGACAACTACGACACCGACACCTTCCGCGCCCTCATCCTGGCCAGCGCCGAGATCACCGGGCAGGCGCCGGACGGGCCGTTCCGCGCCAGCCACCGGGTGGTGGCGGACCACCTGCGCGCCACCGCGTTCCTGATCGCGGAGGGCGTGCTGCCGTCCAACGAGGGCCGCGGCTACGTGCTGCGCCGCATCATGCGCCGGGCCATGCGCCACCTGCACCAGATGGGCGCCGCCGACCCGGTGATGTGGCGGCTGGTGCCGGCGCTGATCCGCCAGATGGGCGCCGCCTACCCCGAGCTGCCCGCCGCCGAGGCGCTCATCACCGAGACGCTGCGCTTGGAGGAGACCCGCTTCGCCGCCATGCTGGAGCGCGGCCTCGGGCTGCTGGCGGAGGAGACCGCCAAGCTCGGCGAGGCGCAGGCGCTGCCGGGCGCCGTGGCGTTCCGCCTGTACGACACGTACGGCTTCCCGCTCGACCTCACCGCCGACGCGCTGCGCGAGCAGGGCCGCGGCGTGGACCAGGCCGGGTTCGACGCGGCGATGGCCGAGCAGCGCACCCGCGCCCGCGCCGCCTGGGCCGGCAGCGGCGACGCGGGCGCCGAGCGGGTGTGGTTCGAGCTGCGCGAGGCCGCCGGCGCCACCGAGTTCCAGGGCTACGCCACGGAGCGCGCCGAGGCGCAGGTGACGGCGCTGGTGATCGGCGGCATGGCGGTGCAGCGCGCCGAGCCCGGCGACACGGTGGCCGTGCTGCTGAACCAGACCCCGTTCTACGCCGAGAGCGGCGGCCAGGTGGGCGACGCCGGCGCCATCACCAGCGCGGCCGGCGCCCGGGTGCTGGTGACGGACACGCAGAAGCGCGCCGGCAGCCTGTTCGCCCATCTCGGCACGCTGGAGGGCGGCACGCTGAGCGTGGGGGACGCCGTGGTGGCGGAGCTGGACCACGCGAGGCGCGGCGCCATCCGGGCGCATCACAGCGCCACCCACCTGCTGCACGAGGCGCTGCGGCGGCGGCTCGGCATGCACGTGGCGCAGAAGGGCAGCCTGAACGCGCCCGACCGGCTGCGCTTCGACGTGAGCCAGCCGACGCCGATCGCCAAGGCCGACTTGCAGGCGGTGGAGGCGGAGGTGAACGCCCGCATCCGCGAGAACACCCCCGTCAGCACCCGGCTGATGACCCCGGAGGCCGCCGTGGCCGAGGGCGCCATGGCGCTGTTCGGCGAGAAGTACGGCGACGAGGTGCGGGTGGTCAGCATGGGTGAGGGTGCCGACGGCAAGCCCGGCTACTCCGTCGAGCTGTGCGGCGGCACCCACGTCCGCCGCACCGGCGACATCGGCCTGTTCCGCCTGCTGGGCGAGGGCGCGGTGAGCGCCGGGGTGCGCCGGCTGGAGGCGGTGACGGGTGCGGCCGCCCAGGCGCTGGGCGCCGAGGCGGAGCGCCGGCTGGAGCAGGTGGCCGGCCTGCTCAAGATCGGCCCGGCGGACGTGCCGGGTCGCGTCGCGGTGCTGGTGGAGGACCGCAAGCGGCTGGAGCGCCAGGTGAGCGAGCTGCAGCGCAAGCTGGCCACGGGGGCGGGCGCGCCGGAGCTGGAAGAGATCAACGGCATCCCGCTCGCCGCCCGCAACGTGGGCGAGGTGCCGGGCAAGGAGCTGCGCGGGCTGGTGGAGGCGATCGCCAAGCAGGCGGGCAGCGCGGTGGTGGCGGTGGTGTCCACGGCGGACGGCAAGGCGTCGGTCGCGGTCGGGGTGTCGCCGGACTTGGTCAAGCGGGTGAGTGCGGTGGACTTGGTGCGGGCGGCGAGTGCGGCGGTGGGGGGCAAGGGCGGGGGAGGGCGGCCGGATATGGCGCAGGCGGGCGGGCCGGATGCGGAGCGGGCGGAGGAGGCTTTGGAGGCGATACGGGGGGTGTTGCGGGATGGGTAAAACAAGGTGGCAACTTAGAGCCTGTCTCTGACTGATATCGGAATGTCGCGGTTCGGTGGATTGTGCTAAAAAAGGCCGGAATAGCCAATTTACGGGTTCTTCTCGCCATTCATACAACGAATTTCGCAAGTTATTTCAGCAGCTTATCTGTTGCAATACCGAACTTGTTTTGCTGTCGATGAAGGCTGGCTGACTTTTTCAACACAATCGGTGGTGAGGGGACTTTCCCGACTAGAGCGATTAGATGGTTCAGCGGTCCACCAATCCAGACGTGCTAGAGCTATCCAGCGATGCTTATCAATTTGAACGGCTGGCCAGCAACCGGAAAGCTCACGGTCGGAAGACACCTGGCTGCCCTGATCGGCGCACGCCTCATCGTTAATCATGCTATACTCGATCTTGCCGAGGCGATTGCGGACAGACCGACAATTCAGTTCTATGAAGCCGTCCGCTCGATCAGAACCGCCACTTTTGAACGCTTAGCGCTTCTCGTTCCCGACGTGCCGGTGGTCCTTACCAACGTGATCGTCCGTGGCGGAAGCGGTTTCCCCAAGGAAAACTGGCGCGCGATTGTCGAGCTTGCTCGCGTTCGTCGATGTGGATTATTTGCGGTTACCTTGGCCTGTGATCCGCAGGAGCTCGAAAGACGCATCGTCTCAAAGGATCGGAGTTCCTTCCGCAAGTCTCGAGATGTTCTTTCTTTAAAAGCCGTCATAGCAGAGCGACCCTTATTCGATGAAGGGGCTACCGCACGATTGACAATCGACAACACCCAACTTGCTGCGGAAGCCTGTGCCGAACAGATCGCATTGTGGCTTGCTCAACACAAGGCGTCAGGTTCAGAGCCCTGAGCCACGGTGAGAAGGTCTGCTTAGAATCGATTGTGTTGAAAAAGGCCGGGATGGAGATTTTGCCACCTGCCTGACGCAAGTATGAAACGAATGTTCCAAACCTTCTTAGGCATTTAGCCATTCCGGTGTCGCACTTGTTCCGGAGTTGACGAGCGTCGGAAGCCTTTTCCAACACAATCAATCGGGAACTGCCATTCCGCCATCGCTCAAAGACAGGCTCTTAAACCGGCTTGTTTTGCGCAATCGACTCATAATAATTCGACATTGCATGTGAGATAATTAGCCTAATATTTTCTACTTGGTCGGATTCTCTCGATCAAGGACGACACACGAGGTGATGTCGCCGATAAGGTTTATTTCGCATATTAGGTTGACACTACACGTTCCGGCTTGTTCGCTGTCATGTGAGCAACAGCTTCACACACACAAACATTACGTCATCAAATTTTCTGTTGGCGGAGTAGCCAATTAGCAAAGACTGACTCAGAAAGATCGTTTTTGGTCAGGCGGACCATTTGCACGATGGCATTGCTGACGCGCGGGATGGTCTCGATGCTGTTCAACGCGAGAAAGGTTACAGCCGTGATCCACGCCGTCCGCTTGTTTCCGTCATGGAACGCGGGAGCTTTCGTGAGTCCAACGGCATAGGCCGCGGCAATGTCGAACATGTCTGGCCCGGCATCGGCCTCGTAGTTCCAGCGGTTGAGCGGCCGTGCCAACGTATTTTCGAGAGGTCCATGATCGCGGATTCCGGGTGTTCCGCCATGCTCCCTGATGGAACTGTCATGGAGGTAGATCACCACGTTGTTCTGAAGAAACATTATCCCGGTCATAATCCGCCAGCCCTTGCAGCACGCCGGCGTGCTTGCTCAGCATCTCGTGGGCCACGCTGAGTTGGTGTTCCAACTCGCTGCTGCGCCGGACCAGCTTCACTCCATCCTCAACTTCAATGATTGTCAGGTCCTGACCAACCTCGAAGCCGAGTCTGGTTCGTGTCTCGGCGGGAAAGGTGATGCCAACCGAGTCTCCTTGCTTACGCAACGTGACGTAGGCCACTTAATTCCACTCTTCCGTGAATGCTTGCCCGACCGCATCAGCAACAAGCCAAAGGTCAACAGTAATCTTACGTCTCGTAAGACAAAAGGGTGAAGGGGACGACTGTCCCCTTCCGGGTGCAGGGCAGCGCCCTGCCGCTACGCCCGCCGCTGGTTGTAAACGTCCACGCACACCGCCCCCAGCAGCACGATGCCCTTGATCACCTGCTGGTAGTCGATGCCCACCCCCATGATCGACATGCCGTTGTTCATCACCCCGATGATGAAGGCGCCGATCACGGCGCCCACCACCTGGCCCACGCCGCCATAGGCGGAGGCGCCGCCGATGAAGCAGGCGGCGATCACGTCCAGCTCGAAGCCCAGGCCGGCCTTGGGCGTGGCGGTGTTCAGCCTCGCTGCGAACACCAGGCCGGCCAGGGCGGCCAGCACGCCCATGTTGACGAAGGTGAAGAAGGTCAGCCGCTCGGTGCGGATGCCGGACAGCTTGGCCGCCTTCTCGTTGCCGCCCACGGCATAGACCTGGCGGCCCACTGTGGTGCGGTTGGTGACGAAGGCGTACGCCGCGATCAGCGCCAGCATGATCAGCAGCACGTTGGGCAGGCCGCGGTGCGAGACGATCAGGAAGGTGCCGGCGCAGATCACGGCGAACACCGCGGCGGTCTTGACCGCGAACAGGGCTGCGGGTTCCACCTCCATGGCGTGGCGCTGCTGCCGGGTGCGGCTGCGCACCGCCAGCAGCGCCAGCACGGCGGCCACCAGCACGCCCAGCAGCAGGGAGCCCAGGCGCAGGCCGCCGTCCAGCTGCAGGAACTCCGGCAGGTAGCCGGAGGACAGCCGCTGGAACGGGATGGGGAAGGGGCCCACCGACTGGCCGTGCAGGATGGCCAGCTCCAGGCCGCGGAACACCAGCATCCCCGCCAGCGTCACGATGAAGGACGGGATCCGCAGGTAGGCGACGAAGTAGCCCTGCGCCGCGCCGATCGCGCCGCCGACCACCAGGCACAGCACGCCTGCCAGCACGAAGGGGACGTGCTGCTCCACGATCAGCACCGCCGCCAGCCCGCCCACGAAGCCGGACACGGAGCCGATCGACAGGTCGATGTGGCCGGAGACGATCACCAGCAGCATGCCCATCGCCATGATGACCACGTAGCTGTTCTGCAGGATCAGGTTGGTGAGGTTGAGCGGCTGCAGCAGCGTGCCGTCGGTCTGCACCTCGAAGAACAGCATGATGGCGAACAGCGACAGCAGCAGGCCGTACTGCCGCAAGTTGGCCGCCAGGTGGACCCGGCCGCTGCGCGGCGGAGTGGGGGCCAGGGTGATGTCGCTCATGGCTCGTGCCCTCCGGAACGCGAGGCATGCCGCATGATGGCGCGCATGATCCCCTCCTGCGAAGCCTCCTCGCGGCCGAACTCGGCCACGAACGCGCCCTCGCTCATCACGCAGATGCGGTCGCACATACCCAGCAGCTCCGGCATCTCGGAGGAGATGAACACAACGCCCTTGCCGCTGTCGGCCAGGGCGTTGATGATCTGGTAGATCTCGTACTTGGCGCCCACGTCGATGCCCCGGGTCGGCTCGTCCAGGATCAGCACCTCGGGCGCCGAGAACAGCCACTTGGAGAGGATCACCTTCTGCTGGTTGCCGCCGGACAGCTTGCCGGTCTCCTGGTACACGCTGGAGCAGCGGATGCGCATCTGGCCGCGGTACTTGTTGGCCACCGCTAGCTCCGCCATGTCGTCCAGCACGCCGCCGGTGGATACGCCGGACAGGTGCGCCAGGGTGACGTTCTTGCGGATGTCCTCGCCCAGCAGCAGGCCGAGGTGCTTGCGGTCCTCCGTGACGTAGGCGAGACCCGCCTTGATGGCGCGCGGCACGGTGGAGAGGTCCGCCGGCTTGCCGCCCATGCTGGCGCGCCCGGTGATCCCGGCGCCGTACGAGCGGCCGAACACGCTCATGGCGAACTCGGTGCGGCCCGCGCCCATCAGCCCGGCGATGCCCACGATCTCGCCGCGGCGGACGTGGAAATCGACGTTGCGCACCACCTGCCGGTCCGCGTGCAGCGGGTGGAACACCGACCAGTCCTGCACCGCGAGGATGGTGTCCCCAAGGACGGGGGTGCGGGCCGGGTAGCGGCTCTCCAGGTCCCGGTCGACCATCAGCCGGATGATATGGTCCTCCTCCACGCCGTCCGCCTCGATCGTCTCGACCGTGCGGCCGTCGCGCAGCACGGTGATGCGGTCGGCGATGGCCGCCACCTCGTTCAGCTTGTGGGTGATCAGGATGCATGCGATGCCTTGGGCGCGGAACTCCGCCAGCAGCCGCAGCAGGGCGGCGCTGTCGCGCTCGTTGAGGCTGGCGGTCGGCTCGTCCAAGATCAGCAGCCGCACGTCCTTGGACAGCGCCTTGGCGATCTCGACCAGTTGCTGCTTGCCGACGCCGAGGTGGGTCACGAGCGTGTCCGGCCGGTCGTCCAGCCCCACCTTGGCCAGCAGGGCGCGGGTGCGAGCGTGCGCCGCGCCGCGGTCGATCACGCCGAAGCGGGCGGGCGGGGCGGAGAGAAAGATGTTCTCCGCGATGCTCATCAGCGGGATCAGCGCCAGTTCCTGGTGGATGATGATGATGCCGAGCGCCTCGGAGTCGTTGATGCCGCGGAACTGGCGCTCCACCCCCTGGTAGACGATGGCGCCCTCGTACGTCCTGGCACCGTACACGCCGCTCAGCACCTTCATCAGCGTGGACTTGCCGGCGCCGTTCTCCCCCACCAGGGCGTGGATCTCGCCGGGCAGCACGGTGAAGCTCACCTCCCGCAGCGCCGTCACGGCGCCGAACCGCTTGGTGATGCCGCGCATCTCCAGGATGGGCACGGCCGGAGCCACGCCGGCCGGCCCGGGGGAGGTGGCCGCCACCCGGGCCGCGCCGCTCATTGCAGCTGCTGTGCGGTGTAGTAGCCGCTGTCCACCAGCACCTGCTTGTAGTTGTCCTTGGTCACCACCACCGGCTTGAGCAGGTAGGCCGGCACCACCTTGACGCCGTTGTTGTAGGTCGTGGTGTCGTTCACCTCCGGCGTCTTGCCGGACAGCAGCGCATCGACCATGTCGGCCGTCACCTTGGCCAGGTCGCGGGTGTCCTTGAAGATGGACGAGTACTGCTCCCCGGCGATGATCGACTTCACCGACGGCACCTCGCAGTCCTGCCCCGTCACCACCGGCATCGGCAGGTCCTTGCTGCCGTAGCCCACGCCCTTGACCGAGGACAGGATGCCGATGGAGAGGCCGTCGAACGGCGATAGCACGCCGCTCAGCCGGTGGTTGGAGTAGTACGCGCTTAGCAGGTTGTCCATGCGCGCCTGCGCTACTGCGCCGTCCCAGCGCAGGGTGGAGACCTTATCCATGCCCACTTGGCCGCTGCCGACGATGATCTTGCCGCTGTCGATGTCCGGCTGCAGCACGGACATGGCGCCGTTGTAGAAGAAGTAGGCGTTGTTGTCGTCCGGCGAGCCGCCGAACAGCTCGATGTAGAACGGTCCCTTGCCGGTTTTGACGCCCATGCCCTGCTCCAGCGAGGTCGCCTGCAACACGCCCACGTTGAAGTTGTCGAAGGTGGCGTAGTAGTCGATGTTGGGGGTGCCGCGGATCAGCCGGTCGTACGAGACGACCTTGACGCCGTTCTGCTTGGCCTGGCTCAGCACGTCGGTCAGCGTGGTGCCGTCGATGGCGCCGATCACGAGCACCTTGGCGCCCTTGGTCAGCATGTTCTCGACTTGCGAGAGCTGGTTGGGGATGTCGTCGTCGGCGTACTGTAGGTCAGTCTTGTAGCCGCGGGCGCGCAGCACCTTGACGATGTTGTCGCCGTCCAGAATCCAGCGCGCGGAAGCCTTGGTCGGCATGGCGATGCCGACAGTGCCCTTGTCCTGCGCGCGCGCCGGGCTGGCGAGCATGGCGGCTGCCAGCAGCACGGCGGCCGTGACGGTCTTAAGCGGCGACATCGTTCTCTCCCAAATCAGTTCTTGATGGTCCCGCACGCCATGCCGGGCTTCGGGCGCGACGACCCGGCCCGTATCCGTTGCGGCAGCTTCGGCGTGGTGCGCTCGTGTCGGTTCCTTCTCCCCGCCCCGCCATACGGAGCCGCGCCGCTGGCGGACGCTCGCGCGGAGCTTGCCACGGCCGCGGCGGACATGACAACCCGGCAGTGGCGCCGGCCCCGCTCCTCGGCCGCGCGGGCAAAGAAAAACCCCTCTCCAAGCGGGAGAGGGGTTCCAAGCAAGGCCTGGCCGCCGTAAGGCGGCTGCGGCATAACTAGCCCTGGGAGGACGCCTCCGTCAGCGCCTCGCCGAGCGACTTAATCTTGGCCGCGTTTTTACTGTCGGACTTGCCGGCCAGCGCGACCGTCTCCTTGCCGAGCTTGGCCACGATCTTCTTGATCGCCTCGCCGTCGATCTTCTCGGCGTGCAGGTGCTTCTTCAGGTTTTCGAGGTCCTTGACGATCGCCTTGGCGGCGGGCACCTCGATGCTCTCCAGCGTGGCCTCCCAACCCTCGATGTTCTTCACTGCGGCAGACACGGTGAAGCTCTTTACGCCTTCCTTGATGTGCTTGATGGTCGCATCGAACTGCGGCATGGAGATGTCCTCATGGTTGGCGTCCGCCAAAGGGCGGACGTGTGCGGGCACAGCGCCGAGCCGCCACAAAGGTTGCCATGCTCATGGCAGTTTAGCCGTGGTTGGCGGCATCCTCGTCGAGGTCCTGCACGACTTCCTTCACCGCCCCCTGATCCAGCTTCTTGGCTTGATCAATCAGCTTGTCGGCCGCCTTATCGTCACCGTCTGCCAACTTCTCCAGCGCCTGCTCCGTCAGGTCCAGCGCCTTCTCATGCTTGTCGTCCGCCATGGTCATCTCCATTGCTGGGGTAAAAAGCCCGCGCACCGCGCTGGGTTGCCGAAACATTGCAGCAAAGATTAGGGCATCGCTCCAAACCCCGCCAGAGCATGATTGCCCTCTGGACACCTGGTCATGAGGGTAGATGAGGACGGCTGCCCCTTCCAGGCACAGGGCAGAGCCCTTCCTGTTAGGCGACCCCATATTTGCGGAACCAGGCCTGCAGGCGCGCCCAGCCATCCTCCGCATCACCCTTGACGTAGCTGGGCCGGTAGTCGGCATGGAAAGCGTGCCCGGCGTCCGGGTATTCCATGATCTCCACCGTGGCCCCGGCGGCGCGGGCCTTGGCCGCCGCGGCCGCCACATCGGCGGGCGCGATGCCCTGGTCCTTGGCGCCGTACAGCCCGAGCAACGGGCAGTGCAGTTCGCCCGCGATGTCCAACGCCGTCTGCGGCTGGATGCCGGTCCGCTCGCCGCCCACCGGGCCGTACCACGCCACCGCCGCCTTGGGCACGTCACTGTGCGCGGCATACAGCCAGACCGCCCGGCCGCCGCGGCAGAACCCGGTGACCCCGAGCCGCGCCGTGTCGCCGCCATGCTCGCCGGCCCAGGCGACCAGCGCGTCGAGGTCGCTCATCACCTCAGCATCTGGCGTCTTGCTGATCACCTCGCGCAGGATCTGGTTGATGTCCGTCATTGTGCTCAGGTCGCCCTGGCGCGCGTACAGCTCCACGGTGGCCGCCAGGTAGCCGAGCTTGGCCAGCCGGCGGCAGATGTCCTTGATGTACTCGTGGACACCGAAGATCTCCTCGATCACCAGCACCACCGGGAACGGCCCGCTGCCGGCGGGCTGGGCGAAGTAGCCCGGCAGCACTCCGTCCGAGACCGGTGCCTTCATCTCGCCCGCCACCAGCCCTGCCGTGTCGGTGTGGATGGCCTGCGCCTCCACCCGTTGCGCAGCCAGGGTGAACCCGGCGATCAGCCCCGTCATCATGCCCCGCCGGGCCAGCGGCAGGGCGCGCAGGCCCTGCAAGCCGTCCATCAACCCATCTCCCGCTGCAGGTTGGCGTCGATCCGGGAGAGGAAATCCTGCGTGTTCAGCCAGGGCTGCTGCTTGCCGATCAACGCCGCCAGGTCCTTGGTCATGGCGCCGGACTCGACCGTCTGCACGCACACCCGCTCCAGCGCCTCGGCGAAGCCGGTCACGTCCGGCGTACCGTCGAACCGGCCGCGGTAGGCCAGCCCGCGTGTCCAGGCAAAGATGGAGGCGATCGGGTTGGTGCTGGTCTCGCGCCCGCGCTGGTGCTCGCGGTAGTGCCGGGTCACCGTGCCGTGGGCGGCCTCGCTCTCCACTGTCTGGCCGTCCGGGCTCATCAGCACGGAGGTCATCAGGCCGAGGCTGCCGAAGCCCTGCGCCACGATGTCGCTCTGCACGTCGCCGTCGTAGTTCTTGCAGGCCCACACGTAGCCGCCATTCCACTTCAGCGCCGAGGCCACCATGTCGTCGATCAGCCGGTGCTCGTAGCTCAGCTTGCGGCGGTCGAACTCGGCCTTGAACTCGGCGTCGAACACCGCTTGGAAGATGTCCTTGAAGCTGCCGTCATAGGCCTTGAGGATGGTGTTCTTGGTGGACAGGTACACCGGGTAGTTGCGCGCCAGGCCGTAGTTGAAGGAGGCGCGGGCGAACCCCTCGATCGACTTGTTGGTGTTGTGCATGCCCATCGCCACGCCAGGCCCCTTGAAGTCGAACACCTCCATCTCGACCGGCTTGCCGTCCGTCGGGGTGTACACGAGGCTCACCTTGCCCGGGCCTGGAATCTTGGTCTCCGTGGCGCGGTAGATGTCGCCGTAGGCATGGCGGCCGATCACGATCGGCTGCGACCAGTGCGGCACCAGGCGGGGCACGTTGGCGCAGATGATCGGCTCGCGGAAGATGGTGCCGTCCAGGATGTTGCGGATGGTGCCGTTGGGGCTGCGCCACATCTTCTTGAGCTTGAACTCCGTCACCCGCGCCTCATCCGGGGTGATGGTGGCGCACTTGACCCCCACGCCGAACTGCTTGGTGGCGTGGGCGGCCTCGACCGTCACCTGGTCGTCGGTGCGGTCGCGGTACTCCATGCCGAGGTCGAAGTAGCGCAGGTCGATGTCGAGGTAGGGCAGGATCAGCTTGTCCTTGATGAACCCCCAGATGATGCGGGTCATCTCGTCCCCATCCATCTCGACGACGGGGGTCTTCACCTTGATCTTGGCCATGTTGGTCCTCTGGTCGCGCCGCGCCCGATTCAGGCGGTGGACAATCGCACCCGCGCCGCACCGGGGCAAGGCGCGTCGGCCGCTTGGCGGGAGGTCGCTTTGCCATCATCCTTGATGGATGCGACTTGAAGTCTACCTCGCCGGCCCCGACGTGTTCTTGCCCGAGCCGCACCGTCGGCTGGAGGCGATGCGGCAAATTTGCGCGCGCCATGGGCTGCACGCGATTTCCCCGCTCGATCCGTTGCCGGGTGAGGTTGGCGAGCCGAAAGCCGCGACCATCGCCCGACGCAATGAGGCACACATCCGGCGCAGTAGTGCGATCCTGGCCAACCTTACCCCGTTTCGTGGACCTGGCGCCGACTCTGGTACCGCCTATGAGATTGGCTTTGGCCGTGCGCTCGGCCGCCCTGTATTCGGCTACGCCACGGTGGAAGCAAACTACGCCGCCCGGGTGCGCCGACTGCCCGGAGGCAGCGCCGGCCGGGATGCGGACGGGTTGCAGATCGAGGATTTTGGTCTGTTCGAAAATCTCATGATCAGTTGCGGCATTGCGGCGGGCGGCGGCTGCATTCTGGCAGGAGAGGTGGTGGACACCTGGGGCGACCTGTCGATGTTTGAGCGCTGCGCCGCTCAAGCTGCCTCTATACTGCAAAGAGGTCTTTTTGAGATAAACACGCTGTAGGCTTGAGCTCTAATTAGGGCTTGAGCAGGCTCTCTCTCTGAGGTTGCCCCGTTCTCGTGGATGGTTTGTGGGCTTGGGAGCTACGCGTCGGC
>CAXSAX010000057.1:0-12894 GCA_964235495.1 uncultured Acetobacteraceae bacterium
GTGGGGAGCGGCTCGGGCATGGGGAGAACAAACCATGAAACGAGGGCAGTTTGCAAGGTTTGCGCACCGAACGGGGGACGCCGGGCCGGGCGGCGCCGAGCTGGCATGTGCCTTGCTTTGCTCGCGCCATGCAGCTTATCAGCGCCACGCCCAGCCCGTACGCCCGCAAGGTCCGCATCGCCCTGGCGGAGAAGCGCATCCCGTTCGAGCTGCTGACGGAGGTGCCGTGGAACGGCGACACCTGCCTGCCGCTGCACAACCCGCTGGAGAAGCTGCCGGTGCTGCTGCCCGGCGACGGGCCGCCGGTGTACCATTCCGCCCACATCCTGGACTGGCTGGAGCGCCGCCATCCGGACCCGGCGCTGCTGCCCCGCGACGATGACGGCATCCTGGAGCACCGCCGGGTCGAGGTGGTGGCGGACGGCATCTGCGACGCGCTGATCCTGTGCCTGTTCGAGCGCATGCGGCCGCCCGCGCACCAGAGCGAGCCGTGGGTCGCCCGGCAGATGCGCAAGGTGGAGGGCGGGCTGGCGGACCTCGCCCGCACGGTCGGCAGCAACGCCTGCGCGGTGGGGGGCCGGTTCGGCCTGGCGGACATCGCCGCCGGGTCGGCACTGGGCTACCTGGACGTGCGCTGGCCGCAGGTCGATTGGCGCGGACGCCACCCGGGGCTGGATTCCTACGCGGCGGGGCTGTTCGCCCGCCCGTCTTTCCAGGGCACCATGCCCGCGGTGCAGCACATCCGGGACGCCGTGGTGTGACGGTGGCTCCCGTGCCCAGGCTCGGCCTGGCGCTCACGGCGGTGGCGCTGGCGGCGTTCTTCGGCTTCCTGCTGCTCGCGGCCGCGGCGCCGGGCCTGCTGATGCGGCCGGCGTTCGGCGCGGTGCCGCTGTCCTTCGTGCTGGCGGCGGGGCTGATCGTGGGCACGGTGCTGCTCACCGGGCTGTATGCCCTGCTGGCCGGCGCGGCGGAGCGGCGGCGATGAGCGGGGCGGCCAGCCCGGTGGCGATCGCGCTGTTCCTGGCGTTCCTGGCGATCACGCTGCTGATCACCGCCTGGGCCGCCACGCGCAGCCGCGGGCGGGACGCGTTCTACACGGCGGGCGGCGAGATCACCCCGCTGCAGAACGGCCTGGCGATGGCGGGCGACTTCCTGTCCGCCGCCGCCTTCCTCGGGCTGACCGGCATCATGACGACCAGCGGCTTCGACGGCGTGGTGTATGCGCTGGGCTTCCTGATGGGCTGGCCGGTGCTGATGTTCCTGGTGGCGGAGCCGCTGCGGATGATGGGCCGGTTCTCCTTCGCCGACGTGCTCGCCGCCAGGCTGTCGGAGAAGCCGGTGCGGATCGTCGCCGCCTGCTCCTCGCTGGTGGTGATCGCGTTCTACCTGATCGCGCAGATGGTCGGCGCCGGGCAGCTGATCGAGCTGCTGTTCGGGCTGGACTACGGATACGCCGTGGTCGCCGTGGGGCTGCTGATGATGCTCTACGTGAGCTTCGGCGGCATGACGGCGACCACCTGGGTGCAGATCATCAAGGCGGGGCTGTTCCTGGCGGGGGCGGCCGTGCTGGCGGCGCTGGTGCTGGCGCGGTTCGGCAGCGTCTCCGCGCTGGTGACCGCCGCGGTGGCGGCGCACCCGCGGGGCGCCGCAGCGCTGGCGCCCGCCGGCCCGGCGGCCGACCCGGTGTCCTGGCTGTCGTTGGGCATGGCGCTGGTGTTCGGCACGGCCGGCTTGCCGCATATCCTGATGCGCTTCTTCACCGTGCGCGACGCCCGGGCCGCCCGGGTGTCGGTGTTCTACACCACGGCGTTCATGGGCTGCTTCTTCCTGATGGTGATGGTGATCGGCTACGGCGCGGTGGCGCTGGTGCTGCCGGACCCGGCCTACCGCACCGCGTCCGGCGGCCTGCGCGGCGGCGCCAACATGGCGGCCATCCACCTGGCCCACGCGGTGGGCGGCTCCGCGATGATGGGCTTCATCTCCGCCGTGGCGTTCGCCACCATCCTGGCCGTGGTGTCCGGCCTGGTGCTGACCGGCGCGTCCGCCGTGTCGCACGACCTGTTCGCCCGCGTGCTCGGCGGCACGGACGAGCGGCGGGAGATGGCCGTCTCGCGCGTCGCCACCGTCTGCCTGGGCGCGCTCGGCATCGGGCTGGGCCTGCTGTTCCGCACGCAGAACGTGGCCTACATGGTAGGGCTGGCCTTCGCGGTGGCGGCCAGCGCCAACTTCCCGGTGCTGCTGCTGGCGATCTACTGGCGCGGCCTGACCACGGCGGGCGCGGTGGCGGGCGGGCTCGCCGGACTGGTGTCCGCGGTGGGGCTGACGGTGATCGGGCCGGGCATCTGGGTGAAGGCGCTGGGCCACCCGGCGGCGCTGTTCCCCTACGACCCGCCGGCCATCGTCACCGTGCCGCTCGCGTTCGCCGTGGCGATCGGTGTCTCGCTGCTCAGCCGGGCGGCGGTGGCCGCTCCGGTGGCGGCGGCGGGGGACTAGCCGGGGAGCAGACGTTCCTCCGGCATCCGATAGCGGGGGCGGCTCAGGCCAGGAAGAGCGCCATCAGCACCAGCAGCGTCACCAGCCCGGCCGTCGTGATCACCACCATCCGGGTGAAGCGGCCCCAGAAGGCCTGCTTGTCGGCGACGAAGGCGGCGGCGAGGTCCGGGCCGGGCTCGTTGACGACGGTGGTCTTGCCGTCCGGGGTCGTGGTGGTGACGGTGGTTGCCATGGGGCGGCCTTCTCAAGTCCTGCGCAGAAACAACGGCATCTAGGCCGCCGGCGGCTCCAAAGGCAAGGGGTTGAGCAGGCTGGCCGCCTCGCCCGGCAGGGGGGCGGGGCCGTCCCGCACGGCGGCGGCCAGGGCGGCGGGATACAGCCGGTGCTCCTGCGCCAGCACCCGGGCGGCCAGGGTGGCGGGCGTGTCCCCCGGCAGCACCGGCACGGCGGCCTGCGCCAGGATCGGGCCTTCGTCCATGACCGCGGTGACCTGGTGGACGGTGCAGCCGTGCAGGCGGCAGCCGGCGGAGAGCGCGCGCGCGTGGGTGTGCAGGCCGGGGAAGGCGGGCAGCAGCGAGGGGTGGATGTTGAGCATGCGGCCGGACCAGCGCGCGACCAGCCAGGGCGTCAGCAGCCGCATGTAGCCGGCCAGGCAGACCAGCTCGATGCCGTGCTCCGCCAGGGCCGCGTCGATCGCCCGCTCATGCGCCGCCCGGTCGGGGCCGAACGGGCGGTGGTCCACGGCCAGGGCGGGGATGCCGGCGGCGCGGGCGCGGTCCAGCGCCGCGGCGCGGGGCTGGTTGGACAGCGCGAGGGCGATGGATGCCGGGTAGTCCGGCCTGGCCGCCGCCTCGATCAGGGCGGCGAGGTTGCTGCCGCCGCCGCTGGCCAGCACTGCCACCCGGCGGCGCGTCACTCGAAGAGCCACGCCGGGCGGCGCAAGAGCGCCTCTCGCTCGCCGCAGCGCATTCTCAAACGGGCTCGAAGGCGACCGTGGCCGGGCCGTCCGCGGCCTCGATGCGGCCGATGGCGAACACGGTCTCCCCATGGTCTTGCAGCAATGCCGTGGCGGCGGGCGCGTCCTCCACCACCAGCGCCATGCCGATGCCGCAGTTGAACACGCGCAGCATCTCGTCGGGCGCCACGCCGCCGCGCTCGGCCAGCCAGGCCATCACGGGGGGGCGGGGCCAGGAGCTGGCGTCCAGCACGGCGCGGGTGCCGGGGGGCAGGGCGCGGGGCAGGTTGCCGGGCAGGCCGCCCCCCGTGATGTGGGCGGCGGCGCGCAGCAGCCCGGCGCGGTGCAGCGCCAGCACCGAGCGGACGTAGATGCGGGTCGGCTCCAGCAGCGCCTCCGCCAGGGTTTGGCCGGCTGCGAAGGGCGCCGGGTCGTTCCAGCCGGCGTTGCCGCCCCCGACGATCCGGCGCACCAGGGAGAAGCCGTTGGAGTGCACGCCGGAGCTGGCCAGCCCCAGCACCGCCTGGCCCGGCGCCACGCCGGCGGGCAGCAGCGCGCCGCGCTCGGCGGCCCCCACCGCGAAGCCGGCCAGGTCGTAGTCGCCGCCGCGGTACAGCCCCGGCATCTCCGCCGTCTCGCCGCCAACCAGGGCGCAGCCGGCGAGGGCGCAGCCGCGGGCGATGCCGGCGACCACGCGGGCGGCCTGCTCCACGTCCAGCGCGCCGGTGGCGAAGTAGTCCAGGAACAGCAGCGGCTCGGCGCCCTGCACCACCAGGTCGTTCACGCACATCGCCACCAGGTCGATGCCCACCGTGTCGTGCCGCCCGGTGTCGATGGCGAGCTTGAGCTTGGTGCCGACGCCGTCGGTGGTGGAAACGAGGACCGGGTCGGCGAAGCCGGCGGCCTTGAGGTCGAACAGCGCGCCGAAGCCGCCCAGGCTCCCCATCACCCCGGCGCGGCCGGTGGCGGCGGCGAGCGGCTTGATCCGCTCCACCAGGGCGTCGCCGGCCGCGATGTCCACCCCGGCGTCACGGTAGGTCGTCATGCGTGGGGCCTCTCGGAACACTGTAGCGGGCGGGCGGGATCGGCTATGGTCGCGGCCATGGCAGCGGCGCGAAACAACCACAGCGGACCCGGGGGCGCAAACCGCGCCGGGGGGGAGTCCGCCCGCCCCGGCGGAGGACCTGCATGAGCCAATCCAGCGTGCGGGTGGCGCCGCGGCTGCCGGAGCTGCCGGCGCCGCCCGCGCCGCCGCCGCAGGCGCGGCACGCCACCCGGGCGCAGCGGATCACGCTGCTGGCCGGGCTGGGGCTGGCGGCGCTGGCGGCGCTGCAGCTGTTCGCCGCCATCCTGCTGCCGTTCGTGGTGGCCGCCGGCATCGCCTACTTCCTGGACCCGGTGGCCACCCGCATGGCCCGCGCCGGGATGCGGCGCAACCTGGCGGCGCTGCTGCTGGTGGTGGGGCTGGTGGCGGGCGGGCTGCTGTTCGCGCTGCTGCTGTACCCGCTGATCCTGGCGCAGATCGGCATCCTGATCTCCCGCGTGCCCGCCTATGCCGGGTACCTCAAGGCGTGGGCCGGCCAGGTGGTGGCGCACCTGCAGGAGCGGCTCGGCGCCGACTACGTGGACACCAAGCTGCGCGACCTGGTGAGCGGCCAGGCCGGCGCCATGCTCGGCTTCCTGGGGGCCGCGCTGGGCCGCATCGTCGGCGGCGGATTCGCGCTGTTCAACGTGCTGTCCCTCTTGGTGGTGACGCCGGTGGTGGCGTTCTACCTGCTGCGCGACTGGCCCGGCATGGTGCGCCGGGTGGATGGCTGGCTGCCGCGGCGCTACGCCGGGGTGCTGCGGCTGCAGGCGGCGGAGATGGACCGCATCCTGTCCGCCTGGCTGCGCGGCCAGGCGCTGTGCTGCGTGCTGCTGGCGCTGTTCTATGCGCTGACGCTGCAGCTGGTGGGGCTGGACCTCGGGCTGATCGTGGGGCTGACGGCGGGCGTGCTGTCGTTCATCCCCTATGTCGGCTCCATCACCGGCGGCGTCGCCTCCATCGGGCTGGCGCTGGCGCAGTTCCCCAGCTGGACGGGGGTTGCGGAGGTGGCCGTGGTGTTCGTCACCGGGCAGCTGCTGGAGGGCTACGTGATCTATCCCCGCTTCCTGGGGGACCGGGTGGAGCTGCACGCGGTGTGGGTGATCTTCGCGCTGTTCGCCGGCGGCGCGGTGTTCGGCTTCCTCGGCGTGCTGCTGGCGGTGCCGGTGGCGGCGGTGCTCGGCGTGCTGACCCGGTTCTGGCTGCGGCGCTACCTGGCCAGCCCGCTGTACTCCGATCCGCCGCCGCCCGCGCCGGAGCCGGCCCGGCTGGACCAAGCCCGGCTGGAGCTAGACTGACGCGCCATGCCGAGCCAGCTGGCGCTGCCCTTCTTCCACCGCTCGGTGTTCGAGCCGGCGGCGTTCCTGCCGGATGCCTGCAACGCCGAGGCGCTCGCCTGGCTGGGGGCGGACTGGCCCGGCCGCCGCCTGGCGCTGTGGGGCGGGGCGGGCCACGGCAAGACGCACCTGCTGCACCTGTGGGCGGCGCGGGCCGGCGCCTCCCTGCTGCCGGGCGGGGCGCTGTGGGGGCTGGTGGAGCTGCCGGCCTCCGGCGGGCTCGCCGTGGATGACGCGGACGCCGCGGCGGAGGAGCCGCTGCTGCACCTGCTGAACGCCGCCGCGGAGGCCGGGCTGCCCGTGCTGCTGGCGGCGCGCGCCGCCCCCGCGCGCTGGCCCACCCGCCTGCCGGACCTCGCCAGCCGGCTGCGCGCCATCACGGCGGTCGAGCTGGCGGCCCCCGGAGACGGCATGCTGCGCACCCTGTTCGCCAGCCTGCTCGCCGCCCGCCAGCTCGCCGTGCCGCGGCCGTTGCAGGACTGGCTGCTGCTGCGGCTGCCGCGCGAGCCGGCGGCGCTGCGGCGGGCGGCGGCCCGGCTGGACCGCGCGGCGCTGGCGGCCGGCGGCCGGGTGACGCAGGCTGTCGCCGCCAGCATCGTGATGGAGCCGCAATGAGCAGCGTTCGACACCTCGGCCGCCCTTCGGGTAAGGAGCGGGCCATGAGCAAGATCAACCCCGTCGTGTCCGCACCCGAGGCGGCGCTGTCGGTGGCGCCGGACAGCCCGGACCGATTCATCAACCGCGAGCTGTCCTGGCTCGACTTCAACCACCGCGTGGTGGAGGAGGCGCAGAACGCCCGCCACCCGCTGCTGGAACGGCTGCGCTTCGTGTCGATCAGCGCCTCCAACCTGGACGAGTTCTACTCCGTGCGGGTGGCGGGGCTGATCGGCCAGGCGAAGGCCGGCGTGGGCTCCCTGTCCGCGGACGGGCGCACCCCGGCGCAGCAGCTGGGCGAGATCCAGGTCCGCGCCGCAGCGCTGATGGCCCTGCAGCAGGCGGTGTGGCAGGAGCTGCGGGTCCAGCTCGCCGAGGCCGGCATCGTGGTGTGCGACCCGGCGGCGCTGCCGGAGGCGGACCGGGCCTGGCTCGCCGCCTGGTTCATGGACCGCGTGTTCCCCGTGCTGACGCCGCTGGCGATCGACACGGCGCACCCGTTCCCGTTCATCCCCAACATGGGCCTGGTGCTGGTGCTCAAGCTGCACCGCGACGAGGACAACACGACCATGAGCGGGCTGATCCCGCTGCCGGGCCAGGTGGAGCGGTTCATCCGGCTGCCGGCGGGGGCGCCCGGCTCGCCGATCCGCTTCGTGCTGCTGGAGGACCTGGTGGCGCTGAACCTGCACGCGCTGTTCCCCGGCTTCGCCGTGGTGGGGCGCGGCATGTTCCGCCTGGTGCGGGACACGGGGGTCGAGTTCGAGGAGGAGGCGGAGGACCTGGTGCGCTCCTACGAGACCGCGCTGAAGCGCCGCCGCCGCGGGGTGGCGATCCACCTGACGGTGGATTCCGGGATGCCGGACGAGCTGCGGGACCTGGTGGTGGACGAGCTGGAGGTGGACGAGGACGACATCCCCGGCGAGGAGGTGCAGGTGCAGGCGGGGCTGCTGGGCACGGTGGACCTCAAGCAGCTGATCGTGGACGACCGGCCGGACCTGCTGTTCCCGCCCTACACGCCGCGCTTCCCCGAGCGCATCCGCGACTTCGCCGGGGACTGCTTCGCCGCCATCCGCGCCAAGGACATCGTGGTGCACCACCCGTTCGAGAGCTTCGACGTGGTGGTGCAGTTCCTGCGCCAGGCGGCGGCCGACCCGAACGTGGTAGCAGTCAAGCAGACGCTGTACCGCACCAGCCGGGACAGCCCGATCGTCAAGGCGCTGATCGAGGCGGCGGAGGCGGGCAAGTCCGTCATCGCCATGATCGAGCTGCGCGCGCGCTTCGACGAGGAGGCCAACATCCGGCTCGCCCGCTCCATGGAGGCGGCGGGCGTGCAGGTGGTGTACGGCTTCGTGGAGCTGAAGACCCACGCCAAGCTCAGCCTGGTGGTGCGGCGCGAGGGCGGGGGGATGCGCTCCTACGCGCATTTCGGCACCGGCAACTACCACCCGATCACCGCGCGCATCTACACCGACCTCAGCTTCTTCACCTGCGACCCGGACCTGGTGCGCGACTCTGCCCGGCTGTTCAACTACATGACCGGCTATGCCCGGCCGGAGCGGATGGACAGCCTGGCGTTCAGCCCGCTCACCACCCGCACCCGGCTGATGCAGCTGATGGAGGCGGAGATCGTCCATGCCCAGGCCGGCCGGCCGGCGGCGATCTGGCTCAAGATGAACTCGCTGGTCGATGCGGAGCTGATCGACAAACTGTACGACTGCTCGCGCGCCGGCGTGAAGGTGATGTGCGTCATCCGCGGCATCTGCTGCCTGCGCCCGGGCGTGCCGGGGCTGAGCGACAACATCCGCGTCAAGTCCGTGGTGGGGCGCTTCCTGGAGCACAGCCGCATCTTCTGCTTCGGCAACGGCCACGCGCTGCCGTCCCGCCATGCGCTGGTGTTCATCAGCAGCGCGGACTGGATGGCGCGCAACATGGAGTGGCGGGTGGAGAGCATGGTGCCGATCCACAACCCGACGGTGCACACGCAGGTGCTGGACCAGATCATGGTGGTGAACCTGCGCGACACCCTGCAATCCTGGGAGCTGGACCGGGACGGCGCGTGGCGCCGCATCGTGCCGGGCAGCAAGGCCGTCTCCGCGCACGACTACTTCATGACCAACCCCTCGCTGTCCGGCCGCGGCTCCGCCCTGCACGGCCACGCCGCCATCGTCGGCCCGGCGCACCGGCGGCCGGACCGGGTGACCCAGGACTGATGCCGCTCCCTCGCTGCCTCCCTCGCTGCGCCGTGGTGGACCTCGGCTCCAACTCGGTCCGCCTGGTGGTGTTCGAGGGCGTGGGGCGCAACCCGGCCGTCATCTTCAACGAGCGGGCGGTGCTGCGTCTGGGCCGCGGGCTGGAGACCACCGGCCGGCTGAACGAGGCGGGCGTCGCCGCGGCGCTGACGGTGATGCACCGCTACGCCGCGATCGCCCGCGCCATGGGCGCCGGGCCGCTGGAGGTGCTGGCGACCGCGGCGGTGCGGGATGCCAGCAACGGCGCCGCCTTCGTCGCCGACCTGCACGCGCGGATGCCGGGCGCGTCGCTGCGCGTGCTGTCCGGCGAGGAGGAGGCGGCGCTGTCCGCCGGCGGGGTGCTGTGCGGCATCCCGCAGGCCGACGGCATCCTGGCCGACATCGGCGGCGGCTCGCTGGAGGTGGTGCGGCTGTCCGGCGGCGCGGCGCACCAGGCGCAGACGCTGCCGCTGGGGGTGATCCGGCTGGCGGACCGCGCGGGCGGCGACCTGGCCCGCGCCCGCTTGCTGGCGGAGGCGGACCTGCGCAGCGTGCCCTGGCTGTCGCAGTCGCCGGGGCGGGACCTCTACCTCGTCGGCGGCGCGTGGCGGGCGCTGGCGCGCATCCACATGGTGCAGACGAGCTACCCGCTCGCCATCGTGCACCACTACACCATCGGCCGGGACGAGGCGTGGGACCTGGCCGGGACCATCAGCGCCGCCCCGCGCCGGACGCTGGAGAAGCTGCCGGGCGCACCCCGGCGGCGGCTGGACGACCTGCCGTACGCCGCCCTGGTGCTGCGCCGGGTGCTGCGGGCGACGGCGGCGCGCCGGGTGGTGTTCAGCGCCAACGGCATCCGCGAGGGCTGGTACATGCGCCGCCTGCCGCCGGAGACGGCGGCGCAGGACCCGGTGCTCGCCGCCAGCCGCGAGCTGGGCCAGCGCGAGGGGCGGGACCCGGCCATGCCCGCCGCGTTGCTGGCCTGGACCGCGCCGCTGTTCGCCGATGAGACGGCCGACGCCGCGCGGCTGCGCCACGCCTCCTGCCTGCTGTCCGACTGCGGCAGCCACGACCACCCGGGGTATCGCGCGGAGCAGGCGTTCCTGCGCATCCTGCACCAGCCCGGCGTGGCGCTGGACCATCACGGCCGCGCCTTCCTGGCCCTCGCCGCCGCGATCCGCTACGAGGCCGACCCGGCCGCCGCCATGCTGCTGCCCGCCCGCCGCCTGCTGGACCCGGCGGCCGCCACGCGGGCCGAGGTGCTGGGCCACGCGCTGCGCCTGGCCTACACCGTGTCCGCCGGCGCCTCCGCGCTGCTGGCCGGGTCGGGCCTGGCGCAGCTGGAGGGCCGCCTGGTGCTGAGCCTGCCGAACGACGGCGGCTCGTTCCCGGGCGACGGCGTGCTGCGCCGGATGGAGCGGCTGGCCGGGGTGATGGGGCTCGCGCCCGAGGTGAGGGGCAGCGCTGCGTTCACCGAGGACGATCCGGAGGCGGCATAGCTCGGAGTTTTGGAGGTCCGGGCCGGAATCGAACCGGCATACGCGGATTTGCAGTCCGCTGCATCACCACTCTGCCACCGGACCGTGGAGGCAGTGGCTTGTCGCGCCGCGCCGCCGCCGGGTCAAGCCGGTTGCCGCCCCGCGGCACGGCACCCTATAAGGCCTCGACCCATTCCGGACCGCGCATGTTACAGCCGCCCGACTACACAGCCGCCCGCAACAACATGGTCGATAGCCAGATTCGCCCCAACCGGGTGACCGACCCGCGGGTGCTGCAGGCCATGCGGACCTTGCCGCGCGAGCAGTTCGTGCCGCCCGCCCTGGCGCCGCTGGCCTACCTGGACGAGGACCTGCCGCTCGGCGGCGGCCGCGTGCTGATGGAGCCCATGGTGCTGGCGCGGCTGCTGCAGATGGCCCGCATCCGACCCGGCGAGCGGGTGCTGGTGGTGGGCTCCGGGACCGGCTACGGCGCGGCGGTCGCGGCGGCGTGCGGCGGCGTGGTGGTGGCGCTGGAGGAGGACGAGGCGCTGACCGCCATCGCGCTGCGGGTGCTGCCGCGGGTGGCACCGTCCGTGCGCCTGGTGGACGGCCGCCTCAGCGCCGGGCTGCCGTCCGAAGGGCCGTGGCACGCCATCATCGTGCAGGGCGCCGTCACCGCCATCCCGGACGGGTTCACCGACCAGGTGGCGCCCGGCGGCCGGCTGGTCACGGTGGTGTCGGCCGTGGGCGGGGTGGGCGGCCGGATGATCCTGGCGGAGCCGGTGGCGGCGAAGGGCGGCGCGCGGCTGCGCTCGCGCGACCTGTTCGACTGCAACACGCCGCTGCTGCCCGGATTGCGCCCGGCGCCGTCGTTTACTTTCTAGCGGGCCCCTTCTAGGGGGGCCGCCGCCGGCCAGGATGCTTGGCTGGCGCGATCCTGCTGTGGCACACTGGACTGAGAGAGGGAGACCCTGCTCATGCAGACTCGGATGGCAACGGCGCTCGGCCTAGGAGCCGCCTGCTTCGCCACGGCCGCGGCGGCGCAGACGCAGCCACACACGCTGCAGGAGGCGCTGGTGGCCGCCTACACCTCCAACCCCACCCTGCTCGCCGCCCGCGCCGCCCTGCGCGCGGTGGACGAGGGCGTGCCGCAGGCGCTGGCCGGCTGGCGGCCGGTGGTCTCCATCACCGGGCAGTACGGGGTGCAGAACGGGGCGGTCAGCTCGCCCAACACCTCCGCCCTCACCGGCACGCCCACCACCGGCAGCACGTTCGTCCAGGACACCGTGCCGCAGTACCAGGTCATGGCGACGGTCAGCCAGCCGCTGTATCGCGGCGGCCGCACGGAGGCCACCACCCACGCCGCCGAGAACCGCGTCCTGAGCCAGCGGGGGCGGCTGATCGCCACCGAGCAACTCGTGTTCACCAACGTCATCACCGACTACGTCAACGTCATCCAGACCGCCCAGCTGCTGCAGCTCGACACCAACCAGGAGCAGGTGCTGACCCGGCAGCTGCAGGCCACCAACGACCAGTTCCGCGTCGGCGAGATCACCCGCACCAGCGTGGCGCAGGCGGAGGCGGCGCTGGCGGGGGCGCGCTCCACCCGGCAGACCGCGGAGGGCAACGTCCAGGTGGCGCGCGCGGCGTTCCAGCGCGACGTGGGCTTCCTGCCGGACAAGCTGGCCGTGCCGCAGCCGCTCGCCGTGCCGATCAAGTCCGCGGCGGACGCCTCGCGCATTGCGGGCGCCAACAACCCCACCCTGATCTACACCATGTTCGACGCCGCGGCCTCCAAGGACCAGGTTGACCTGGCGTTCTCCGGCCTGCTCCCCACCGTCACCGCGGTCGGCTCGGCGTTCACCACCAAGAACACGTCGCTGGAGGAGATCACCACCAAGGGCGTCTCGGCCGTCGTGTCGGCCACCATCCCGCTCTACCAGGGCGGCGCGGAATACTCCGCCGTGCGCCAGGCCCGGCAGACCGAGCAGCAGGCGCGCAAGACGGTGGACGACACCCGGCGCCAGGTGATCCAGGCCGCCATCTCGTCCTGGGAGCAGCTCGTGGCGGCCCGCGCTGCCATCGACAGCACCCGCGCCGCGGTGCGCGCCAACGAGATCGCCCTGGAGGGCACGCAGCGCGAGGCCATCGTGGGCAGCCAGACCGTGCTCGACGTGCTGAACGCCGAGCAGACGCTGCTGCAGTCCCGCTCCACCCTGGTGACCAACCTGGCCACCCTGGTCACGTCGTCCTACGGCGTCGCCTCCGCCATCGGCCGGCTGACCGCGCGGGACCTCAACCTGAACGTGCCGATCTACAACGACACCGCCTACTACAGCGCCGTGCACGATCGCCTGTTCGGCACCGGGGACTACGCCCTCAGCCAGCCGGGACGCTGAGATGAGCGGCACCCAAGGGTCGGCCGGGCATGGCTCCGACGGGGCGGATGCCGGCGGGTCCGATCCGTCCATGGAGGACATCCTGGCATCCATCCGCCGCATCCTGAACGAGGACGAGCAGCCGGGCGCGGCCGCGCCGGCGGATGCGCCGCCGTCCGCCGTCGCGGATCATGAGGGAGTGTTCATGCTGAACGAAGCCATGCTGGTTCCGCAGCCCGCCGCCGAGCCGGCCCCGCCGCCGGCGCCCGAGCCGCCGGCCCGGCCCG
>CAXSAX010000058.1:0-12586 GCA_964235495.1 uncultured Acetobacteraceae bacterium
ACCCCTGAATCAGACCCGGTCGAGCCGGGTCAACCGCTTATGGGTCCTGACCCTAAGCAGTTCTGCCGTGTCGCCACCCGCATATGATAAACCTCTTACCAGTGGCGCCGGCTTCGGCTAACTCACCGTGATTGCAACCCTGCTCCGGTAAAACCATCACAACCTAGCGGGTTGCGCAGCACAGCTCGGGTCTCGGCCCTGAACTCCGCCAGAGGGAAGGGTCATCTGAATACCTTTGTATCAGGGGTGAAGGGGACTTTGGCCTTTTCCGGATGCAGGACGGAGTTCTGCTGTTTCGCTGCCGAGACCAGCAGGACGACAAACCCGCCGACCGCAAGGCCTGCGCCCAACGGGCCCGTCGCCGTCCAGCCAAACCCGGCGGCGACGCTGACGCCACCGAGCCAAGCCCCTAGCGCGTTGGCCAGGTTGAACGCGCTGTGGTTAAGCGCGGCCGCGAGTCCCTGTGCCGGCCCGGCCACGTCCATCAGCCGGGTCTGCAGCGCCGGAGCGAGTGCAAGGGCACCGAACCCCAGCAGGAACAGGTCGGCCGCCATCGGAATCGGCGAGCGGGCGGCAAGCGGCAGCAGCGCCAGCGTCAGCATGTCGAGTGCCAGCATGAGGCCGATCGCCCGCAGCAGCCCCCGGTCGGCAAGCCAGCCCCCGAACAGAGCGCCCGCCACCATGCCCAGGCCAATGAGGGCGAGGAACCACGGCACCGTCGAGACGGCCACGCCCGTCACCTGCACCAGCGTGGGCGTGATATAGCTGTAGACTGCGAACAAGCCGCCGAAGCCGATGGCGGTGATGCCGAGCGTCAGCCAGAGCTGGGGGCGGCGCAGCCCGCTCAGCTCCCGCAACGGGCTGGCCAGCTCGTCGGCCGGCATGCGGGCCAGGCAGACCCGCGCCAGGCCCGCAGTGCAAAGCGCGAGGGCGACGACCAGCCCAAACGCGGCCCGCCACCCAAGCAGCTGCCCGGCCCAAGTTGCGAGCGGAACGCCCAGGACGTTGGCGAAGCTCAGCCCCAGCATCATGCGGCCGACCGCCTTTCCTCGCCCACCCGGCGGCGCCATGGACGCCGCGGCCAACGCCGCAAAGCCGAAATACGCGCCATGCGGCAGCCCAGCCAGGAAGCGCGCCAGCACCAGCAAGCCGAAGCCCGGGCTGAGCGCGGTCAGCAGGTTGCCGAGCGCGAACACCAGCATCAAGCCTGCCAGCATGAGCCGCCAGCCGGCCCGGGCGAACGCCGCCGCAATGACCGGGGCGCCCACCACAACGCCGAGCGCGTAGGCGCTGATCGCCAAGCCCGCGGTCGGGATCGACACCCCCACGTCCCCCGCGATGTCGGGCAGCAGACCCATGGAGGCGAACTCACCGGTGCCCAGGGAAAAGCCGCCGAGGGCGAGCGCAAACTCGGCGAGCCCCGCCCCGAACGGTGGGCGGACGCCGGGTGGCTGGATCGGGAAGGGTGACGCTTCGGGTGCCATGGCCATCCCGGTAGTCGATTTTCAGCGTGGACTCCAACCCGACGCGGCGGGTTAGCCCGTTGGCGGCGGCCCGGAGGAGGGCTAGGGATGCGGCCTATGAAGCTCAGCGCCCTGCCGGACCCCGCCATGCGCATCCTGCAACGGGCCGACTTCGCGGGCCTGGCGGCGCTAACGGCGATCGGGGTCCGCGAGAGGCTGGGCAGCAATTTCCAAGTGCATCCGGACGGCAGCCTCACTCTCGGACCGGGCTGCGGGCTGGACCCGGCGGGAGGGCCGGCCGTTCTGCGCCACGCGCTCGAACTGTCTTTGCTGCGCCGGCTGTGGCCGGACCGGCCGGTGCTCGCCGGGCTGGCCGCGGCGCGCACCGCGGCGCTGTTCTCGGCGCTGGAGCGGCCGCCGTTGCTGTCGGCCGCGCCGGAACCGACGCCCATGGCCGGTGACGCCCTCCCACTCGGTGCGGCGCTGGACGCCGCGTGGGCGATCTTGTCCCGCCATCAGCCGGACGCGCCGATGGCGGTCCCGCCTGAGACCCTGACGTTGCTGCGCCGAATCTGGCCGGTGCTCGGCCCGGCAGAGTGGCTGATGCAGACGGGTGGCGACGCGAGGCTGTCCGTCGATCCCGCGACGGGGCTCAACGGCTACGGCTGCAGCCATCGCCCGCGGCCCTGGGCGGTCACCTTCGCGTCCTCCACCGCGTCTTCCAGCTCGGAGCGCGGCTATGGCGGCGCCGAAATCCTGCGGCAGCGCCTCCTGCACGAAATGCTTGCCGAGGCTGACCCGGTAGCAGGCGCGCTCCAGGCGGTCCGGGCGGAGATCGCCGCGCTGTATGCCTTGCCGGCGGGCAGCCTGGTGGCGCTGGCGGCCTCCGGCACTGATTGCGAGTTGTTTGCCACGGCGGCAGCGCAGGCAGGCCCCCTCACCGTCGTGCTGGTGGCCCCGGAGGAAACCGGCAGCGGCGTTCCGCTGGCGGCGGCCGGACGGCATTTCGCCGCCGACACCGCCCGCGGCGTTGCCGTGGTTCGCGGCGGCACCATCGAGGGCTTTCGCGCCGATACCGTGATCGAGACCGTTCCGCTGCGGGACCCGGCGGGCTGTGTCCGCCCGGCCGCGGACGTGGCCACGGATTGCGGCCGCATCGCCGGGACTGCCGTGGCAGGGGGGCGGCGGGTGCTGCTGCACCGGGTCGATGTGTCCAAGACCGGGCTGCTGGCGCCGGACTGCGACGCGCTGCTGGCCATCCAGGCGCGGCATCCCGGCCAAGTCGATGTGGCGGTGGACGCGTGCCAAGCGCGGCTATCCGCCGGGCGCGTGGGGGCCTACCTGGCGCGGGGCTGGATGGTGCTGCTGACCGGGTCGAAGTTTCTGACCGGGCCGCCCTTCGCTGGCGCGGCGGTGTTCCCGGCCGCGATGGCGGAGCGGCTTGCGGCGGGGCGCCTGCCCGCCGGGCTGCGAGATTATTCCAGCCGTGCCGATTGGCCCGCCGTGCCTGCCGCTGCCGTGCTGCCGCCCGGGGGCAATGCCGGGCTGGCGCTGCGCTGGGCCGCGGCGCTGGCCGAACTGCGCGCGTTCGACACCGTGGACGATGCGGGCAAACACGGCGCGGTGATGCAGTTCGCGGCTCGGGTGTGCGACGCGCTTCGGGCAAGTCGCGATTTTCACCTGGTCGAGGTGCCGCCATTGCGGCGCGGCGGCGCGGCGCATTGGGACGAGCTGCGTACCATCCTGAGCTTCGCCATCCGCAACCCGGATGGCGGATGGATGGATATGGGCATGGCGCGCCGGGTCTATACCTGGCTGAACGCGGACCTCAGCCCGCTGCTGCCGGAGGTCGGCGCCGAATCTAAGCGACTCGCGCATCGGCGTTTCCACTCCGGCCAGCCGGCGAAGCTCGTCCTGGCCGGGCAGGAGGCCGGCGTGCTGCGGGTATCCGTGGGTGCGCGGCTGGTGTCGGGCGAGCCGTCGCATGCCGCCCTGCCACCGCAGCAGCGGCTGGACCGCGAGACTGGCGATGCCCTGGCGCTGCTGGCCAAGATCTCCCTAATCCTGCGCCATTGGGCCGTGCTGAACGACGCCGAGCCCGCGGCGACCTACAACTGAGCAGCAATTGAGGGAGGCTTCATACCCTGGCGGGCTTGCCGCGCTGGGAGCAACGTCCCAAGAACGCTCCCGCCCGTCGGCCTGAAGGAACCCGCCATGCGCGCTGCCCTGTTGCTCGCCACCTCGCTCGCGACCGAGTCCATCCTGGGCGTGCCGCATCGGGCTGCCGCCGAGGCTCCATTCAGCCTGGCCGCAACGCCCGGGCTGCTGCCCAAGGCCGTGGTGCCGTCCGCTTACCGGATCGACCTGATCCCTGACCTCGGCCACCTCGCCTTCACCGGGCACGAGGACATCGAGATCGACGTGGCGGCACCTGGCGATACCGTCATGCTTAACCAGGCGGGGTTGACCCTGTCCTCCGCGCGGCTGGAGGACGGCGCCGTGGCCGCCGTCAGCACGAACGAAGCCAACGAGACAGCAACGCTGCGCTTCCCGACCACCATCCCTGCCGGGCATCACACCCTAACAATCGACTACGCCGGGCCGATTCCGGGGACGCCGAGCGGACTTTACCATGACGATTACAAGACGCATGGCGGCGCGGCCCGCCGCATGCTGGTAACCCAGTTCGAGGTGGCGGACGCCCGCCGCATGTTCCCCGGCTGGGACGAGCCCGCCTTCAAGGCCACCTTCCAGCTTTCCGTGACCCTCCCGGCCGGCGACACACCCATATCCAACATGCCGGTACTGTCCGAGACCCCCACCGGGAACGGGGCCAAGCACGTGGTGTTCGCCGCCACGCCGCGCATGTCCACCTACCTGCTGGCGTTGGTCGCGGGGGATTTCGCCTCCCGTCACGCCACGGCCGGCCGCACCGACATCGGCCTGTTCGCGCCCGCCGGCACGGAGTCCCAGGGGGAGGGCGCGCTGGCCGCCGCCGCCGCCATCTTGCCCTATTACGATGACTACTTCGGCGTGCCTTACCCGCTGCCGAAGCTTGACCTGATTGCCATCCCCGGCAACTACGCGGCGGGCGCCATGGAGAACTGGGGCGCCATCACCTACATCGACAACGCGCTGCTGTTCGACCCGGCGACCTCGGCGCCGCGCACCCGCGAGCTGGTGTTCGAGGTGGTCGCGCACGAGATGGCGCACCAATGGTCTGGCGACCTGGTGACCATGGGCTGGTGGGACAACATCTGGCTGAACGAGGGCTTCGCCACCTGGATGGCCGACAAGGCCTCCGACCACTTCCACCCGGAATGGGACATCTGGCCGCGTCAGCACCAGGAGCGCGAGCAGGCGATGGCGCAGGACGCCCAACCGACTACCCACCCGATCCAGCAGGTCATCCACGACGTGAGCGAGGCGGGCAGCGCGTTCGACCGGATCAGCTACCAGAAGGGCGAGCAGGTCATCCGCATGATCGAGGACTGGCTCGGCCCGGATGCCTTCCGCGATGGCATGCGCGGCTACATGAAGGCGCACGCGTATGGCAACACCACCAGCGCGGACCTCTGGGCGGCGTTGGCGGAGGCCTCCCACCGGGATGTGGCGGGCGTTGCCACCAGCTTCACCGAGCAACCGGGCGTGCCGCTGGTGCAGGTTTCGCGCGCCTGCACGGACGGGCGCACGACGCTCACGCTCACGCAGGGCCGCTTCACCATCAACGACCCCGCGGCGGCCAAGCTCGCCTGGCAAATCCCCGTCACCCTCGGCGCTCCTGGCGTTGCGGGCAGCGCCCCGCAGAAGCTGATGCTAGTGGGCACGGCGACGCCGTCCTTCGACGGCTGCGGCCAGCCGCTCAAGGCCAATCTTGGCGAGGACGGCTACTACCGCACCCAATACGACGCCGCCTCACTGGCGCTGCTGAGGGCGTCGTTCGCCACGCTCAGCGCCACCGACCAGGCCGATCTGCTCGGCGACCAGTTCGCCTTGTTCCGCGCCGGCCGCGCCCCGCTGGGCGAGTATCTCGACCTGCTGACCGCCTTGCAGGCCGCGCACGTCACCAGCAATGCGGTATGGGACGACACCATCGACCACGTGCTGGACGTGGACGCGCTGCTGCGGGGCGACGCCGGGCGGGCGGCCTTCCGCAGCTTCGCCAGCACCCTGCTGACGCCGCAGCTCACCCGGCTGGGCTGGGACGCCAAGCCCGGCGAGAGCTTCCTCGACGCGCTGCTGCGGCCCGAACTGGTGGCCGCCCTGGGCAAGATGGAGGACCCGGCGGTCACCGCCGAAGCCAAGGCGCGTTTCGCCGCGTTCCAGGCGGATAGCCGCGCCGTGCCGCCCGCCCTGCTCGACCCGGTGACCCGGATCGTGGGCATGCAGGCCGACCTTGCGACCTGGCAGGCCCTGCGCGACCTGGGCGAGGCTGCGCCGGGCACGGAGGAGAAGCTGCGTTACTTCGGCGCCATGGCCGCCGCGCACGACCCGGCGCTTATGCAGCGCAACATCGCCTTCGCCACCTCCGGGGCCGTGCCAGCAGGGCGAATTCTGCAGTTCCTGGGCATGGCGGCGATGCGCGGCGACGACCCGGACGGCTTCCTGCGCGCTGCACTGCCGCAACTCGGACCGGTGCGGACGGCGCTCGGGCCGACCGGGGACGACCGCGTGATGAGCTCGATTGCCCTGGGCGCCAGCGACCCGGCGCTGGCCGCGGCGATCCTGGCCGACCCAGCCACCAAGGCGTCCCGTGGCGCCACGCTGGACGCGGCGAAGGCGGCGGACCTGATCGCCACCACCGCCGCCCTGCGCGGACGCACGGCGGCTGAGGCGGCGACCTGGCTGCAGCGGGCGCGGTAGGCTAAGCCCGCCGCCACAGCGCGACGGCGGTGATGTTGTCCCGCCCGCCGCTCGCCAGGGCGAACGCGACCAACCGCGCGCGCAGATCCGCCGCGTCCCCCTGCAAACCCTGCCCCGCAGCCAGGGCCAGCGCGGCCGGCGTCTCGGCGTAGTTCCACACCCCGTCGCTGCACAGCAGCAGCCAGCCTTCGCCGGGTGGGCATTCAAGGATGCCGGGCTCTGGGCAGGAGGTGGCGTCGCCAAAGTCCGTCGTGCCCAGGCACTGCACCAGGGCGTGCGCCCGCCGGTCGCGGCTGGCCGCCGCCTCCGTCATCTCGCCACGGTCCACCACCGCTCGCAGCCAGGAATGGTCGCGCGTCAGCAGCGCCCCGTCCGCGCCCAGCGTGTAGGCCCGGCTGTCGCCCAGCCAGCCGAGGGTGACGCCCGCCGGGTGCAGCCAGGCGGCGACGAGGGTGGTGGCCGGCGGGTCCAGCGCCGCCTGACGGTCGAACGGCAGCGCGCATACGGCGGCGTGGGCCTGACGGATTGCCTCGCGCATCGTGGCGTCGCGCGGGTCCGTGGCGGCGACTATCGCCTCGTGCTGCGCCGCGGCCGCCAGCATAGCGTGCGCCACCCGGGCGGCGGCAGCGGCGGCAAGGTCCGGCGTTTGCGACTGGGAGACGCCGTCGCACAGCACCGCCACTGCGCCGTCCGCCGTGCGGGACAGGGCGAAGGCGTCCTGGTTCGCCGGGTGCGCTCGGCCGGGGTTGGTGTGGCCGGCCAGGTCCGGGCCGGGCGCTTCGGCGCGACTGCCGGGAAAGGCCGGGCCGGGACCGGCGAGGCGGACGCCGCAATCGGCGCAAAACCGGTCTCCGGGGGTGACGGGCGCGCCGCAGTGGGGGCAGGTCACACCAGCGTCCGCGGCCGGGCCGCGTTGGCGCGGTCCACGTAGGCCACCCGGGCAGCGGGGCTGCCGCTGAGGCGGGCGCAGGCGCGCAACGCCGCCTCCGCCCGCTGCCGCAGCGCCCGGGCGGTACCGGCCACGCCCAGCAGCGGCGCCGGCTGCAACGCCCCCGCTTCCGCCTGTCGGGCGGCGCCTAGCGCCACGGCGGCTTCGGCCTCGTGCCGCAGCAGGTCGTCGCGGGAGCCCGGCCAGCAGGGCGGCGGCCTGGCGCAGCTCCGGCTCCCCCGCGTCGGCCAGCGTGCGGACCGCGGCAAGCTTGGCCTCCTCGGCCAGGGCAGCGCCGTCGGGCACCCGGGCGAGCGCCGCCACCGCCCCGGCGCGATCCCCGGCGGCGGCGCGGCAGCGGGCCAGGCCGAAGGCGGCGGCGGCCAACGCCGGGTCGGTACGGCCCGCGATGTCGTACAATTCGGCGGCTTCGGCGATGCGGCCTTCGGCTTCTAGCGCCATGGCCAGCGCCAGCTTCGGCGCCGGCTCCCCCGGAATTCTCACTGTAAACCCTGTCCAGGCACTCCACTGCCTCGGCCGGGCGGCCCAAGGAGAGGTATAGCCGGCCGCAGTGCCAGTCCGGCCGCCAGTCGGATGGGTCCAGCGTCAGCGCGCCGTCCAGCAAGCGCAGCACCGCCTCGGGGTCGGCCTCGCCCGTGCCGATCAGGGCGTCAGCGGCGCGCAGCCGGGCTTCGGACGAGCGCGGCTTGGCGGCCATGGCGGCGGCGAACAGGGCGGCTTGCGCGTGGGACTCGGCGCTGCGGGTGGCAAACAGCTCGGCGGCGGCCGGATCGGCCGGGTCGAGCCGCAGCTCCGGCAGGCGACGCCAGGCGTCGCGCAACGCCGTGGGATCGCCCGCCGCCGGGCACTCGGGCAGGAACACGGCGCTGTCCGCGGCGGGCACCCGGCCGTCTCGCCCCACCGTCTCGCGCAGCACGCCGGTCAGCTGCGCCGCCATCTCCTCGGCCGACTGGAACCGCGCACCGGAGGAGGGCGCGGTCGCCTTTTGCAGGAAACGGTACAGGCTCTCATGCGCGGCCAGCGGCCCGGTGGGCGGCGGCAGCTCCGTCGCGTAGCGGCCGGTGTTGTCGAACTCCAGCAGCAGCACAAGGAGGGTGCGGCCCACCGTATACAGGTCGGACACCGCCTGTGGGTTCTGGTCTGCTTCGGGTGCCTTATAGCCGGCGGTGCCGTAGATGTCGCCATGCGGGTCGTCGATGCGGCGCACGGCGCCCATGTCGATCAGCTTCACGTCGCCGCCTTCGAGCATGACGTTGTCCGGCTTGAAGTCGCAGTACACCAGGCCTTGGCCGTGCAGGTAGCTGAAGGCGGGGAGGATGCCGAGCACGTAGGCCATCGCCTCGGCCGGCGGCAGCGGACCGCGCTCGCGGCGGATCGCCTTCAGGGTGCGGCCGCCGACGTATTCCATGACGATGAAGCTTTCGCCGTCCCGTGCGGCGAAGGTGTAGATGCCGACGATCTTGCCGTGCTTCACCGCCGCCAGGAACTGGCGCTCCGCCACGGCGGCGGTGGCGGCGGCCTCGTCCTTGGCGTTCAGAAGGCCCTTCAGCACCACCCAGCGGTTCAGCTGGGTATCCATCGCGAGATAGATTCAGCCCAGGCCGCCGAACGCGATCGGGCCTTTCACCTCATAGTGCCCGGCCAGCACATCCCCGGCGTGCAGGGTGGGGCGGAAATCGTACTCCGCGCCGCAGTTGGGGCAGAACCGCTTGTCCGAGTTCACCCGGTTGCCGCAAGACGGGCAGGCCGCCTTGCCCTCCGGCACCCGCGGGTCGGCCAGCAACAGGCTCAGCGGGTTCATCGACGGCTCGGCCGGCATGGTGACCAAGCCGCCGCCCAGCGCCTGCGTCCGGCTGGAGCCGCGGCTGCGCGCGCTGCGGGCGGACCCGGCCGCCACCGGCCGCCGCGCCCCCGTCAACCGCCCGGTGGTCCGGGTGTAGCCGCCGCCGTATCCGCCTGGGCGCGCCGTGGTCGCCGTGGCCGGCGCAGCGGCCCGGCCGCAGGTGTCGCAGAAGCCGTCCTCGACATGGCCGGGGCAGGCGGGATTGGGGCAGGGGGGCATGGTCATCTCCCGGCGAGGGCGGCGGCGTAGGCCGTCAGGTCAGCCGCGGCCCGGTCCAGGTCGGCGGGGCGGTGCGCCAGTGCCGCCTCGGCCGCCGCAGCGAGAGCTTGCAGGCCAAAATCGCCGGGACTGGAGGCATCGCGCGCGCGGTGCTTGGCCCGCAGCGCGCCCAGGCGGGCCAGCAGGTCGTCTTGCCGGGCCAGCGCCGCGCTGGCTGCGGCGGCGATGGCGTCGATCTCCGCCCGACGACGCCCGGCCAGGGCGTGCCAGTTGGTCAGGCCCACCCGGCCCGCCTCGGCCCGGCCCGCCTGCAAGATCGCGTCCAGCCGCTCCAGCCAGGCAGCCAGGTCTGGCAGGGCGGCCGGGTCGGGGGCGGGCGGCGCCGCGGTGACGGCGGCCTGGCAGAACGCCGCCGCGGCGGCGGCCTTCGCGGCGGCCCCTGCCATGGCGGCCAGCGCCGCCCGCGCCTGGGCCAGCTGGTCCCGCGCCCCATCCCACGTGGCGGTGGCGGCGTCGATCGTGGGCGCCAGGGCCTCTAGCGCGTCCAGCCGGTCCAGCGGGTCGGGCAGCGCAGCAGCGTCCAGCCGGGCCGTGAGCTCCGCCATGGGCAGCCGCGCTGCCGCCGACGCCAGGCGACCGTGCAGCGACTCCGCCCGGGCCGCGGCGCTGCCCAGCCGGGCCAGCCGCTCCCGGGCGCGGTCGAACGCCGCGTCCATGGTGCGCAACAGCGTGTCCGGCGAGACGGTGGCAGTGGAGCGCGGGCTGGCCAGCAGCCGGCGGTGCAGCACGGGAGTGTCCGCCCCGTCCACAGTAATGGACGCGCCGTGCAGGATGGCCAACGCCGCCTGCGCCGCCTCCTCGCCGCGCCACAACCGGCCCGCGCCGCGCGCCTGCTCCGCCCGGTCCAGCACGCCGCCGATCAGCAGCAAGCCCTGCCACAGCTCGTCCATGGTCGCGAGCAGGCGGCGCGCCTCCCCGGCGGAACGCCCCTCGCCGCCCGCTGCCTGCCGCGCGGCGGCGAACTCCGGCAGCTCGCTCAACTCCGACACGTTGCGGCTCGCCGCGGCTAGGCGGCCGCGCCACTGCTCCAGCTCGGCGTCTGCCGCCGCCAGCGCCGTCATCGGTATTCGCGCAGCCGCAGCCACAGCCCGCCCACGGACAGCAGCGCCGCTGCCGCCATCGCCAGGGCCGACAGCGCCGGGATCAGCGTCGCGCCGCGCAGTGCCGAGGACACCCGGCGGTCGAACTCCGCCTGATTGACCGCAATGGCGCGGTCCAGCGCCGCCTGCAGCACGTTGAACCCGGCGCCGCCGTCCCGCAGCCAGCGCGCGACCGTGCCGCTTTGCGCCGCCCGCTGCTGCACCGCGGCCACCAGCCCCTCCATGTCCAGCAGGCGTTCTAGGCTCTGCGTCGCCGGGTCCCGCTCGGCTGGGCCGAAGGTGACGTTGTCCAGCTCCGCGCCGAGCAGCCCGGCCGTGCGCGGCACGGCGGCCAGGGCGGCGGTGGGCTGGCCGGCGTCCTCCAGCGCCTGCGCCCGGTGCAGGGCGGGCAGGGCGGCGGCGATGGGGGCGTCGAACAGCGCGTGCTCCTTGGCCAGGATGCCGGCCTGCACCGCCGTCCGCGCCGCCGGGTCCAGCAGCCAGAGCGACGTGTCCGCCTGCAGGCCGCTCGCCTCGCCCTTGGCGGCGAACAGGACGTGCAGACTGTCGTAGGCGTCCGACTTGGCGGCCCGCAGGTCGGCGCGCTCCCCCAACATCGCGCCGGCGAACCACAGCCCGCAGGCCACGGCGAGCAGCCTCGCCGCGGCCAGCGCCGGGTTCAGCATCCGCCGGGTCCGCCGCGCTAGCCAGGCCTGCACCGTGAGCAGCGCCGCCACCAGCAGAGCGAACCCGGCGCACGCCAGCCCGCCGGTCAGCAGCGACCCGGCCCGGTAGGCAGCGTAGTGTAATTCTAGCTGGTCCGCGTTCGCCGCCGCCAGCGCCTCCGCCTGCGGCACCGCGAAGTCCCGCGCCACCTGGCTGGCCCATTGCAGCCGGCTGGACATGAGCGCGGGGTCGCCCGGCCCCACCCCGCGCACCTCCGCGGTCGCCCGCACGTAGAGCGCCACCATGCGCTGCAGCTCCCGTAACAGGGCGGCCTCCGCCTCACCGTAGGTATGTTGCGCGACGCGGCCACCACGTCCGCCGCCAGTTGGTCCAGCCCATCGGCGAACCGGGCGGAAGTGCCGGTCGCTGCGCCGCCATCGGTCAGCGCATCCGCCAGGGTGGCCGCATCCATGCCGCGAAGCGTGGCCACCATGCGCAGCCCTAGGACCACGGAGGGTTCCGCGTCCCGCCCCACCGTCTGCGCCGCGTCCGCGACGGAGCGCGCCGCCCCCAGCGCACCGCCCGCCGCCACGGCCGTCAGCGTCACGAGCCCGACCATGGCGCGCAGCAGCCAGCCCGGCGTGGACACGGCGGGGCGGACATTGGCCACGTGGGTGGCGCTCATCGGGCTCGCACGGTCAGCCGGGTCCAGCAGCCCAAGGTGAGCTGGTCGCCTTCGCGCAGCGGCATCGGCACGTTCGACTCCAGCGCCGCGCCGTTCAGCCGGGTGCCGTTCATCGAGTCCAGGTCCAGCGCCGCCAGCCCGTCTGCGCCGCGCAGCAGGCGGAGGGAGATGCCGGGGTCGTTGATTGCGACCTCCGGGTGGATGGCCTGCGCGTCTGACCGGCGGCCGACCAGGTGGTCCGCCGCGTCGAGCGGGAAGATGCGCTCCCGGGTGTCGGGCGGCTCCGGGTCCTCTGGGCGGCGCAGCGATAGGTCCACGGCGGCGTGCAGATCCCACTGGGTGGCATGCTGGGTGGCAGCGGGCAGCGGCTTGGCGGGGGGTGCGACCGAGAAGGGATGCCGGGCCTGGAAGTCGTAGCGGCAAGTGTCGCAGTAGCGTGCGGCCGGGCTGGGGCGGGCCTCGCCGCACACCGGGCAGGCTTCGGGGCCGCCCGGTGCGGGTGCCGCCGCCATGGCCGCGCCGCACTCGGAGCAGAACTCGGCATCGTCCGAGGGGCTGCCGCACTTGGGGCAGGTTCTACCTTGGGGTTGGTTCGGCATGGCGGGTTTGTATATTCCACCATGCGGGCTACTGGCCAGTTCGAGCTTCCGGTTTCGACCCATAGTGGACTCGGTCCACCTGAGATGTTGTGACGTGGACTAAGGTCTGAGTGTCGATCCAAGATCATGTTGAGTTGGGTGGGTCGGTTGTGATTCCATT
>CAXSAX010000059.1:0-12410 GCA_964235495.1 uncultured Acetobacteraceae bacterium
TCTCCTCGTTCTGCTGCTTCTCCAGGTCCTGAATCGTCTGGTCCGGGCGGGTGTCGTCCGGCCACACGTTGCCGGACTCGGGCAGCAGCGGCGGCACGGCGACCTTCTCGCCCCGGATGGTCTGGAACGTCTCGCTGTTGCCGGCGGGGGTGTTGGGGTTGGCGCCGTAGTGCTGGAAGGTGTGGTCCAGGAACACCCCTGTGCCGGTGCAGCCGGGCAGCAGGCCGGCGCAGGCGAGCGAAAGGGCCGCTAGGCTGGAAGAGGCAGGACGCCGCATCGAGGAAAGGCTCCAAACATGGCTGCCATTGGGATGATCGACCGGCCGGGCGGGATTGTGCCCTGCGGCAAGGATTCGCTCAAGGTTCCGCGCCGGCCCCGTGCACGAATGCCACGATCCATGTTGCAATCGCGCCAGCATCGCCGAGCGGCAGCACCGGCCGGTCGCAGCCCGGTAGCGCCGCGTCCGCCGCCACCGCCCGCACATCCGGCCAGTCCGGCCAGAGCGGCCGCTTGCCCAAGCCCGGGCGGTGCACCTCCAGCTTGGCGAACGGGTAGCGCCGGAACCCTTCCACCAGCACCAGGTCCACCGGGCTGAGCCGGGCCAGCAGGGCGGGCAGGTCGGGCTCGGCGCCGGGTTCCTCGTGCAGCAGCGCCCAGCGGCCCGGCATGGCCAGCAGCACCTCCCGCGCGCCAGCCTCGCGGTGCCGCCAGCTGTCCTTGCCGGGGCGGTCCAGCTCCGCGCCGTGATGGGCGTGCTTCACGGTCGAGACGCTGAGCCCGGCGTGGCGCAGCCGCGGCAGCACCGCCTCGATCAGCGTGGTCTTGCCCGAACCCGACCAGCCGGCGATCCCCAGCACGGCCGGGGGCACGGCCGGGGGCACGGCCGGGGGCACGGCCGGGGGCACGGCCGGGGGCACGGCCGGCGTCACGGGCGGGGGCACGGCCGGCGTCACGGGCGAGTTGGGGCGGCCACGTGGCGCAGCCCGGCGCGCAGGTAGTCCCAGCCGGTGAGCAGCGTCAGCACCGCTGCCACCCACAGCATGGCCTCGCCGATGGCGGTCACCGGCAGCTTCACGTGCAGCAGCCGCGCCGTTTCGTCCCCGGCCAGCAGCGTGCCCAGCGCGCCCATCTGGAAGCCGGTCTTCCACTTGGCCAGCCGCGTCACCGGCAGGCGCAGGCTGAGCCCGGCCAGGTATTCGCGCAGCCCGCTGACCAGGATTTCGCGCAGCAGGATGACGATGGCCGGGTACAGCCCGCCGTACGGCAGCCGCCCGAGGCCGGCGAGCAGCATCAGCGTGGCGCCGACCAGCAGCTTGTCCGCGATCGGGTCCAGCATGCGCCCCACGTCGGAATGCTGCCGCCGGGTGCGCGCGAGATGGCCGTCCAGCCAGTCGGTGAGCGCCGCCGCGGTGAACACCAGCATGGCCAGCAGGTCTCCCCCGGGGGTGGCGGCCACGGCGCAGGCGACCAGCAGGGGGATGGCCGCGATGCGCGACAGGGTGAGCAGGTTGGGCAGGTCCGTCAGCATGGCCGCGAGCCTATCCGGGTTCGGCGGCGCTGTCAGTCACTCATGCCGCTCCCGGGATGCCCGCCGCCGGACTCGAACCGGCACGCCTTGCGGCCACAGATTTTAAGTCTGGCGCGTCTACCATTCCGCCAGGCGGGCATAGCCCGCTCTTCGTTGAGAACCGGGCACATTCGGAGTTTACCCGGCAGCGACCTGCTTGGCGATATCCAGCGCCCGGCGGATCAGCGTCTCGCTCGCCTCCGGGGTGCGGAACGCGCTGTGCGCCGACAACGTCACCCGCTCCATCGTGGTGAACGGGTGACCCGGCGGCAGCGGCTCCTCGTCGAACACGTCCAGCGCCGCGTGGGCGATGCGGCCGTGCTGCAGCGCCTCCACCAGGGCTGGCTCGTCCAGCAGCGCGCCGCGGGCGGTGTTGACCAGCAGAACCGAGGGGCGCAGCCGCCCCAGCCGCTCGCGGCCCAGGAAGCCGCGCGTCTCGTCGGTCAGCAGCAGGTGCAGGGACAGCACGTCGCTCCGCGTCAGCAATTGGTCGAGCGGCACGAACGCCACGCCGGGCGCCTCGCGCGGGGTGCGGTTCCAGGCGATCACCCGCATGCCGGCGCCTGCCATGATGCGCGCCACCTCGGCCGCGATGCCGCCGAAGCCCAGCAGGCCGAGCGTCTTGCCGTGCAGCTGCACGCCCTCCGTGCGCAGCCAGCGCCCGGCGCGCATGGCGCGGTCCATGCCGGCCAGCCCGCGCGCCGCCGCCCAGATCAGCGCCGCCGTGTGCTCCGCCACCGCCACGTCGCCGTAGCCGCGGATGGTGTGCACGGTGATGCCCAGGGCCGCCAGCGCCTCCGGGTCCATGTAGGAGCGCGCGCCGGTGCCGAGAAAGATGACGTGGCGGAGCATGGGGCATTGGCGCAGCGCGTCCGTGGGCAGGGCGGTGTGGTCGTCCAGCACGAAGCCGTAGCCGTCCAGCAGGCTGGGCAGCGCCTCGGCGGCGAGGGCGGCGTCGTGGTTGACCAGGATCGCCGGGTCATCCGGCTGCGCCATGCGGTCGAACACGTCGGCCAGGGCGTCGCTCGCGTCCAGGAACAGGCCCTTCATGCATCCGCCTCCGCTTGTGGCGGCCAATCCTGCGGGCTGCGCCGGCCAGCGGCAAGGCGCGGCCCATGCGGCAGACCTTGCGCGCGCCGCGCGCCGCGGCGTAGGCGGAGCCATGGCCACTGCATCCTACGCCGCCCCGCGGCGCCGCCGATTCGGCTGGCGGGTGGCGCGCCTGCTGCTGATCGCGGCCATCTGGGCGGCGGTGGCCGGGGTGCTGGTGATGGCCTGGTTCGCGCGCGACCTGCCGCGGCCGGAGGCGGCGCTGGACGCCGCGCGCCGCCCCAGCCTCACCTTGCAGGACCGCACCAGCCACGTCTTCGCCAGCTTCGGCGACGTGGTGGGGGACTCGCTGCGCCTGTCCGACCTGCCGCCCTGGCTGCCGGCGGCCGTCACCTCCATCGAGGACCGGCGGTTCTGGAGCCACCCCGGCATCGACCTGCTCGGCATGGCGCGCGCCGCCGTGGTGAACCTGCGCTCCGGCCAGCTGCGGCAGGGCGGCTCCACCCTGACGCAGCAGGTGGCCAAGAACCTGTTCCTGACCAACGCCCGCACCTTGCGCCGCAAGGTGCAGGAGCTGATCCTGACGCTGTGGCTGGAGCACAGCTTCACCAAGCGCGAAATCCTCGAGATCTGGCTAAACCGGGTGTACCTCGGCAGCGGCACCTGGGGGGTGGACGCGGCGGCGCGGCTGTATTTCGGCGTCTCCGCCCGCAAGCTCAACCTGTGGCAGTGCGCCGTGCTCGCCGGCGTGCCCCGCGCGCCGTCCCGGCTCAACCCGCGGGCGGACCCGGAGGCGGCGGCGGCCCGGGGGCGCGACGTGCTGGCCGCCATGGCGGAAACCGGCGCCATCACCGCGGCCGAGGCGCAGGCCGCCGCGGCGCAGATCGCCTTCCCGCCCAGCGCCGGGCCGGCCGCGCCCTGGTTCGCGGACTGGGCCTCCGAGCAGGCGCAGGCGGTGCTGCCGGCGGATGCGGACGCCACCGTGCGCACCACGCTCGACCCGCGGCTGCAAGCGGTGGCCGAAGCCCGGCTGGCGGCGCTGCTGAACGGCCCGGGCGCCGCCGCCGGCGTCGGGCAGGGCGCGGTGGTGGTGATGGACTGGAGCAGCGGCGCGGTGCGCGCCATGGTGGGCGGGCGGGACTGGCGCACTAGCCCGTTCAACCGAGCCGTGCTGGCCCGGCGGCAGGCCGGTTCCGTGTTCAAGGCGTTCGTCTGGCTGGCCGCCCTCGAATCCGGCCTCACCCCGGACGACCTGGTCTCCGCCGACCCCGTGCACGTCGGCAGCTACAGCCCCGCCAACTTCGAGCCCGGCTTCCACGGCGACGTGACGCTCGAGGAGGCGCTGGCGCAGTCGCTCAACACGGCCTCCGTGCGGCTGCTGGTGCAGGCGGGCGGGCCGCGCGCGGTGGCGGCGGTGGCGCACCGGCTGGGCATCGCGGACCGCCTGCCGGACAACGCCAGCCTCGCCCTCGGCACCGGCGACGTGGGCGTGCTGGAGATGGCCACGGCCTATGCCAGCCTGTTCAACGGCGGCAACGGCGTGACGCCCACGGCGGTGGAGGCGGTGGAGGCGGGCCGCCGCCCGGTCGCCCTGCCGCACCCGGCGGCGGCGCGGGTGGTGCAGCCGGAGCAGGCGGCCATGATGGTGCGCATGCTGACCGCCGTGGTCGCGCGCGGCAGCGGACGCGCGGCGGCGCTGCCCGGCCGCGCCATCGCCGGCAAGACCGGCACCACGCAGGACTACCGCGACGCCTGGTTCATCGGCGCCGCCGGTCCGGACGTGGTGGCGGTGTGGCTCGGCAACGACGACAACCGGCCGATGCGCAACGTCACCGGCGGCAGCCTGCCGGCCCGGCTGTTCCACGACATCGCGGCCGACATCCGATGAGGGCTCAGCCCAGCCCAAGGGCGGCGTACAGCCGCGTGCTGGGCGGCCAGGCCAGCATGATCGGCGCGCGCTCGACGACGAACGCCGCCGCCAGCGCCCCCGCCAGCACGGCGCTGCCGACCCAGGCCGCCAGCAGCAGCGGATTTGCCCAGGGCGGCGTGTCCAGGGGCGGCGCGTCCAAGGGCGGCGCGTCCAAGGGCAGGGCGGCCAGGAGCGGATCGGGGCGGGGCGACGGCTCGCGCCATTGCGGCGCCGCCTGCTCCGGCCGGGGCGGCGCCGCCGGCACGGGCGGCCATTGCGTGCCGCACCGCGCGCACCGCACGATGCGGCCCGGCGCGACGGCTGGCACCTCGTATTCGGATGCGCAGGACGGGCATATGATCCTCACGCCGCGAAAATGCGGAACTCGCCCCACCTTGGCAATGACCGCCTTGCCGACCGGGGCCCGGGCATGATCCAGCTGGACGGCGTGGGCCTGCGCTACGGCGCGGCCGAGCCGGTGCTGCGCGACCTCAGCTTCGCCGTGCCCGCCGGCGGGTTCCGCTGGCTGCTCGGCCCCTCGGGCGCCGGCAAGACCAGCCTGCTGCGGCTGCTCACCCTCGCCAGCCGCCCCAGCGCCGGCCGCCTGTCGTTGCTCGGCCACGACATCGGCGCCGCCACCCGGCGGCAGCTGCCCGGGCTGCGCCGGCAGATCGGCGTCGTGTTCCAGGACTTCCGGCTGATGCCGCACCTGTCCGCGTTCGACAACATCGCCCTGCCGCTGCGCCTGGCCGGCCGCCCGGAAGGGCAGATACACGCCGACGTGGAGGAGTTGATGCGCTGGGTGGGGCTGCTGCGCCGCGCCGCCGCCCGCCCGGCCGAGCTGTCCGGCGGCGAGCAGCAGCGCGTCGCCATCGCCCGCGCCGTGATCGGCCGCCCCAGCCTGCTGCTGGCCGACGAGCCCACCGGCAACCTGGACGAGGAGCAGGCCGACCGGCTGATGCAGCTGATCGGCGAGCTGAACCGGCTCGGCGCCACCGTCGTCGTCGCCACCCACAACGAGGGCCTGGTGGGGCGCTACCCCGGCCACGCCCTGCGCCTGGCCGAGGGGCGGCTGGTGGCGGATGAGTAAGCGCCCGCTGCTCCGCCCGCGACGCTCCCTGCTCCGCCCGGCCCGCTTCGACGACCTCGGGCTGCGCCGCGCGCTGTCGGACCGGCTGCTGCCCGCCCTGGTCGCCGCCATGGCCTTCCTGGCCGCCCTCACCCTCGCCGGCGTGCTCGCCGCCGCCGCCCTGGCCGAGCACTGGCAGTCCGGCGCGGCCGCCGTGCTGACGGTGCAGGTGCCGCAGCCCGCCACAGCCCTCGGCGAGGGCACCCGGCTGGAGCGGGCGGTGGCGCTGCTGCGCGGCTCGCCGGGGATCACGGCGGTGCGGGTGCTCTCGGCGGCCGAGCTGGCGGAGCTGCTGCGGCCCTGGCTGGGCAACGCCGCCCAGGCCAGCGCCCTGCCGCTGCCCGCCGTGCTGGAGGTGCGCCTGGCCCCCGGCGAGCCGGCGCCGGACGCGGCCCTGCAAACCCGCCTCTCCGCCGCGGTGCCCGGGGCGTTCGTCGAGAGCCACGGCGTCTGGCTGCAGCGGCTGACCGTGCTGGCCCGCAGCCTGCAAGCCTGCGCCGCCGCCGCCCTGCTGCTGGTGGCCGGGGTGGGGGCCGCGGTCGTCGCGGTGGCCACCCGCGCCGGCCTGGCCGCCCGGCGGGACGCGATCGGCATCGTGCACGGCCTGGGCGCCACCGATGGCTTCATCGCCGGCCGGTTCGCCCGCCGCGCCACCGCCTTGGCCGGCATCGGCGCCTGCGTCGGCGCTGGCGTGGCGCTGCCCGTGCTGCTCGGCCTGGCCGCCCTGGCCGCGCCGTTCCTCGCCGCCCCCGCGCCCGCCGGCTGGCTGCCCGCCCTGCCCTGGGCGCTGTGGCTCGGCCTGCCGGCGCTGCCCGTCATCGCCGCCGCCATCGGCTGGCTCACCGCGCAGGCCACCGTGCGCCGCTGGCTGCGGCGGCTGGCCTGATGCGGGGCCGCATCGCAGCGACGTTGGGGCTGTGCGCGGTGGTGGCGTTCGCCGCCGGGTTCGCCGACTTCGTGGCCGCCGCCCGCCGCCCGGCGGACCCGGCGCTCACCGCCGACGGCATCGTGGCGCTGACCGGCGGGGCGGACCGGGTGGAAACCGCGCTGCGCCTGCTCGACGCCGGCCGCGGCGGCGTGCTGCTGGTGTCGGGGGTGGCGTCCGGGGCCGGCCTGCCCGGCCTGGTCCGCCGGGTCGGCCTGGACCCGGCGCCGCTGGCCGCCCGCATTACCCTGGGCCACGCCGCCACCACCACGCTCGGCAACGCCGAGGAAACGGCGGCCTGGGCGCAGGCGCGCGGCCTGCGCTCCCTGCTGGTGGTCACGGCGGACTACCACATGCCGCGCGCCATGCTGGAGCTGCGCCGCACGATGCCGGACGTGGCGCTGTATCCGCAGCCAGTGCCGCGCCAGGCGGTGTGGGAGCCCGGCGCGTGGCGGCTGCTGGCGGTGGAGTACGTCAAGCTGCTGGGAGCCTGGGCGGGCCTGTCGTCCCGCACCCCTGTGGGTAACTCTGTGAGCGGCTGAGCGATTCAGCTGGCAATACGGGCGAGAAAGCCAGTGCAACCCGCTCATACAGCACGGTTTCGGGTGGAAAAACTTAGTCACCGGCAGGCTTTTCCCAGGCTTCCCAACGGCCCGTTTCAGGGTTAAAGCGTTGTTTAAGCACAGTTTTCTTGCAACAAGGCCGCGCCAGCCCCGCTCCTGCGCCCAACCCAGCCATCCCAAGGCTGGGGATATCTTCCCGGCGATGATCCCGCTGTGGATGACCGCGCGGCGGAGGCGGCCAGCGCCCATGGATGAAGCCTGATGCCCCCGGTCAACCGTCTCACGCTGGCCCTCGCCGCCCTGGCCGCCCTGCTGGCTGCGGAGGCGGCCGGATGGTGGTTCGCCACCGGCCGCCTGGCCGCCGGGGCCGCCGCGTGGCAGCGCGCCCGGGCCGGCGAGGGCTATGCCGTGTCGTTCGGGCCGGGCCGCCGGGCCGGCTGGCCGCTGCGCGCGGCGTGGGTGCTACCGGACGTGGCGGTGGCGACGGATGCGCCCGGCGGGCCCGCCGCCCTGGCGTGGCGCGCGGAGGCGGTGCGCCTGGAATGGGTGCCATGGCGTACGGCGCAGGTCACCGCCGCCGCGGCCGGGCGGCAAGCCGTCAGCTTCGGCGCCGCGCCGCCGCTGGCCCTGTCCGCCGAGGCGCTGAGCCTCGCCATCCCGCTGGGCGCGCCGGGCCGGGCGGCCGGCATCACCCTCACCGGACGCGGGCTGCTGCTGCCCGATTCGGTGCGGATCGGCTCGCTGCGGCTGCGGCTCGCCGGCAACGAGGCCGAGCTGGCGGTGGCGGGGGCGGGGCTGCCGCTCGACGTGGCCGACGGGTCGCTCGCCGGGCAGGCGCGATGGACCGCGCCGCCTGGGCCGGCCGACACGACCAGGGCGGCGCATGGGCAGGTGGCGCTGACGGGGGTGGCGCTGCAATGGGCCTCGCTGCATGCCACGGGGGAGGCCACGCTCGGGCTGGACGCCGCCGGGCAGCCCGCCGGCACGGGCGTCGTGCAGCTCACCGGCTACCCCGACGCGCTGGACCGGCTGGTGCGGGCCGGGGCGCTCAGCCGCGGCACGGCGCGGGTGGCCGCGACCTTGCTCGGCCTGCTGGCGCGGCCTGGCCCGGACGGCACGCCGACGGCCAGGCTGCCGCTCGCCCTGCGCGGCCAGGTCCTGTCGGCGGCCGAGGTGCCGGTCGCCAGGGTGCCCCGGCTGCAATGGCCCTGAGCGCCGCGGCGAGGATGCTTGGCGTGAGTTGATTTCCCGGGATCGCGACATTACCTGACATTTCAGAAATTACTGAAATGAGTGTCAGATGCGTCTGCCCCCGGTCATCGAGACGTTCGTGCTGCACTTCGGCGAGATGGGCGGGCGCTGGGGCATCAACCGCACGGTTGGCCAGATCTACGCGCTGCTGTTCCTGTCCGACCGCCCGCTGAACGCGGAGGAGATTACCGACCTGCTCGGCGTCTCGCGCTCCAACGTCAGCATGGGCATCAAGGAGCTGGAGGCCTGGCGGCTGGTGCGCAAGCGCCACCTGCCCAGCGACCGGCGAGACTACTTCGAGGCGCCGGACGACATCTGGCAGATCGTCCGCACGCTCGCGGAGGAGCGCCGCAAGCGTGAGGTGGATCCTACGCTGTCCATGCTGCGCGACGTGCTGATGGAGACGCCCAGCAGCGCGGAGGAGCAGCACGCCCAGGTCAAGATGCGCGAGATGCACGACCTGATCGAGGTGCTGGTCGGCTGGGCCGACGACGTGCAGCGCCTCGACAACCACAGCCTGATGCAGCTGCTCTCGCTCGGCGCGGGCGTGTCCAAGCTGCTCGACATCAAGAGCAAGGTTTCCGTGTTCGTCGGCGGCGGCAAGCCCCGCTCCCGCTCAAGTAATGCCGACTCTGAGGACTGACCTAAATGATCGACGCCTTCCACCTCGCGCGCGCCCAGTTCGGGTTCACCGTCGCGTTCCACATCATCTTCCCCGCCTTCTCCATCGGCCTGGCCAGCTACCTCATGGTGCTGGAAGGGCTGTGGCTGCGCACCGGCAAGCCGGTCTACCTCGACCTGTTCCGCTACTGGGTGAAGATCTTCTCGCTCGGCTTCGCCATGGGCGTCGTGTCCGGCCTGGTCATGTCCTACCAGTTCGGCACCAACTGGTCCCAGTACGCGGACAAGGCCGGCCCGGTGATCGGCCCGGTGATGGCCTACGAGGTGCTGACCGCCTTCTTCCTGGAAGCCGGCTTCCTTGGCGTCATGCTGTTCGGCATGGAACGCGTCGGCCGCCACCTGCACTTCGTCGCCACCTGCATGGTGGCCTTCGGCACCCTCCTGTCCGGCTTCTGGATCCTCTCGGTCAACAGCTGGATGCAGACCCCCGCCGGGTTCGGCGTCGGCCCGGACGGCAGGATGTTCCCCACCGACTACTGGAAGGTGATCTTCAACCCGTCCGTGTTCGTGCGCGTGCCCCACATGATCCTGGCCTCGTACCTGACGGTCGCCTTCATCGTCGGCGGCGTCGGCGCCTGGCACCTGCTGCACGGCCGCGCGACGCCCGCGGTGCGCACGATGTTCAGCATGGCGATGTGGCTGGCCGTCGTCGTGGCGCCGCTGCAGATCGCCATGGGGGACCTGCACGGCCTCAACACGCTGGAGCACCAGCCGATGAAGATCGCCGCCATGGAGGGCGACTGGGCCCCCTCCGGCAAGGACGGCGCGCCGCTGATCCTGTTCGGCCTGCCCAACATGAAGACCGAGACCACGGACTATAAGATCGAGATCCCGCACGCCTCCTCGCTGATCCTGACCCACAGCTGGAACGGCCGCGTGCCGGGCCTGCTGGAAGTGCCCCCCGCCGACCGGCCGTACGCCCCGGCGATCTTCTGGACCTTCCGCGCCATGGTCGGCATCGGCTTCGCCATGGTCGGCTTGGGCGCGCTCAGCCTGCTCGCACGCTTCCGCGGCACGCTGTTCACCAACAAGTGGCTGCACCGCGCGGCGCTGCTGATGTCGCCCGCCGGCATCGTCGCCATCCTGTGCGGCTGGGTGACGACGGAGGTCGGCCGCCAGCCCTACACGGTGTACGGCCAGCTGCGCACCATCGACAGCCTCTCGCCCATCGCGCTGTCGGGGGTCGCCACCTCGCTCGCCGTGTTCGCCGCGGTGTATTTCGTGGTCTTCGGCGCCGGCATCATGATCATCCTGCGCCTGATGGCCCACCCGCCGGTGGCGGGCGAGACCGGGCCGCGCACGGAGCTGCCGATCCGCTCGGCCGGCATCCACCCCGGCCTGCCCGGCGCCGTGCCGGCCGAGGCGCGCGAACTCGGGGCGCGCGAACTCGGGGCCCGACAGCTCGTGGCGGGGGACTAGCCATGAGCGCCGAGACCATCGCCACCATCTGGGCGGGGCTGATCGCTTTCGCCGTGCTGGCCTACGTCGTGCTGGACGGCTTCGACCTCGGCGTCGGCATCCTGTTCGCCGCCGAGCGCGGGGGGGAGGACCGCGACACCATGGTCAACACCATCGCCCCCATGTGGGACGGCAACGAGACCTGGCTCGTGCTCGGCGGGTCGGGCCTGTTCGCGGTGTTCCCCCTCGCCTACGCCGTCATCATGCCGGCGCTCTACCCGGTGATCTTCGGCATGCTGTTCGCCTTGATCTTCCGCGGCGTGGCCTTCGAGTTCCGCTTCCGCGCCGAGACGCCGCTCGGCCGCAAGCTGTGGGACCTGTCGTTCTTCGGCGGCTCCACCCTGGCCGCGCTGTGCCAGGGCCTGGCGCTGGGCGGGCTGATGCAGGGCATCCACGTGGCAGGCCGCCAGTACGCCGGCGGCTGGTGGGACTGGCTGACGCCGTTCACCGTGCTGACCGGCGTGGCGGTGGTGGTCGGCTACGCCTGGCTCGGCGCGTGCTGGCTGATCTGGCGCACCGAGGGCAGCCTGCAGAAGCGCGCCCGCAAGCAGGCCACCGTGCTCGCCTGGGCCATGCTGGGCCTGATCGTGGCCGTCAGCCTGTGGACGCCGTTCCTCGACCCGGCGTTCATGCGCCGCTGGTTCCACTGGCCCGGCCTCGCGCTGACCAGCCCGGTGCCGCTGCTGGTGGCGCTGATCGCGGCGGCGTTCCACCGCGGCATCGCCCGCAAGCACGACCTGACACCGTTCCTGTGCGCGCTCGCCATCTTTGTCCTGTGCTTCGCGGGCCTCGGCGTCAGCTTCTACCCGCACATCGTGCCCCCCGGCATCACCATCTGGCAGGCCGCCGCCCCCCGGGCGAGCCAGCTGTTCATCCTGGTGGGCGCGGTGATGCTGATCCCGCTGATCCTCTGCTACTCCGCGATCAGCTACTGGGTGTTCCGTGGAAAGGTCCAAGCCGGTGCGCATTACCATTGACCGCCTGCCGCTGGGCTGGCGCCGCCTGTTCTGGTTCGTGGCCCTGTGGGCCGCGAGCGTGCTCACGATCACGGTCGTGGCAGGGGCGCTGCGCTGGCTGCTGCATCCCTGAGCGTCCGTGCTAGATCACCCATCATGGACGCCCCGTTCTGGACCACCAAACACCTCGACCAGATGACCCTGCAGGAATGGGAGTCGCTGTGCGACGGCTGCGGCCGCTGCTGCCTGCACAAGCTGCGCGACGACGAGACGGAGGCGCTGAGCTTCACCAACGTCGCCTGCCGCCTGCTGGACCTGAACACCTGCGCGTGCAGCGACTACCCCTGCCGCCAAGCCAAGGTGCCCGACTGCATCGCCCTCACCCCCGAGGCGCTGGAGGAGATCGACTGGCTGCCGCCGAGCTGCGCCTACCGCCGGGTGCAGGAGGGGCGCGGCCTGGCCTGGTGGCACCCGCTCGTGTCCGGTGACCCGGCAACCGTGCACGCGGCCGGCGTCTCGGTCCGCGGCCGCGTGGTGAGCGAGGAGCACGCCGGCCCGCTGCACCGCCACGTGACGGAATGGCCCGGCCGGGTGCCCCGGCCGCGCAAGCCGGCCTGAAGCCGTTTCCTCGCAGCGCCTGCCCCGTTTTCCCTGAACGCGATCCGCGCCCCACGCGCCGCCGTCGCACCCTCATCCCGTGCAAAGGAGCCCAACGGCCCGCGTGCGCGCTGCACACGGGGAACGGGACCGAAGGCTCGACCCGACCTCCCGCGAGGACAGCGCCCGGCCACGACGGTGCCCAAAACCGTGAAAAGCGCGCCATTCGCGTTAGCAAAGCAAACAAAAGCTTGCGCCCGGCCGCAGTTCGTCGTTTGTTCAGCCGGTGACCAGCCCGCATCTCATTCCCGAGCCAGCCGACGC
>CAXSAX010000060.1:0-11632 GCA_964235495.1 uncultured Acetobacteraceae bacterium
GGGCGCTGCCAGAGGCACCCGCTCGCCGGCCGCCTCCAGCACGGTGGGCCGCAGCCCGGCGGCCGCCAGGGTGGCCAGTGTGGCGGCGACGGCGAGCTTGGGCACCAGCAGCAGCCGCAGGCTGAGCCGCCCGGCCGCGCGGTCCCGCCGCTCGACCCGCCAGGCCCAGAACAGGTCGTCCGCGCCGAACGGGGTCAGCCGGTCCATCTCGTGGCGCAGCACCGCGGCCAGGTCCCGCTCGGCCGCCAGCGGCAGGCTCGCCGTTTGTTGCAGCAGCGCCGCGTCCGGCAGCGCCAGCACCACGGGGCCGGACGGCCGGGCGCGCACCCGCCCCGCCAGCGGCCCGAGCCGGGTCTCGACGCCGTGCCGCCGGGCCCACAGCAGCAGCGCCTCCCCGTCCGCGCGCACCACCGTAGCGTCCGCCGGGCGGGCGGCGGCGCGCAGGCGCTGCGGCACCACGTCCCGCAGCTGCTGCGCCCACCAGGTGAAGAGTTCCGCCAACATGCCCGACGCCCACCGTTCCCGGGCCGCGTTCTAGCGGGATGACGCGCCCGTGACCACTACGGCTTAACTGCCGGGCCGGAGGCGCTGGGTGGCGGCGATGATGTCCGGCCAGCTCCGGTGCAGCTCGGGCAGGAAACGCAGCCGGATGCGCACCAGCGGCGGCAGGTCCTTCTCCGTCCAGCTCGACAGCCACTCGCCCGCGCCGCCCTCTCCATGCCCCCAATAGGCGAACTCGACCCGCTGCACCCCGTCCAGCAGCACGGCGGTCGCGGGCGGCGGCGCGGGGCCGAGTCGGATGGCATGCAGCGCGGGCGTCCAGCGCAGCACCAGCCGGTGGCCGGCATCCACCCCGAGGCCGATCTCGGCCTCCCCCTCGCCGGACAGCGCGGCGGCGGTGCGCCCGAGGTCGGTGGTGAACGCCAGGGCGGCGGCCCCGCCGGTGACGTGCGCGCCGTCGGCGGCGTTGCCCGGGTCCATCTCGGCCACCAGTTGGCGCAGCAGCCGGTCCGCCGCGCCCACGTCGGCGTGGTTGGCGATGCTGCGCGCCTGCATCTCCGCCGCGCGCTGCCCGAACTGCGCCCCCCCGGCGATCCCCGCCAGCACGAACCCCAGCACCACCAGCGCCACCAGCAGCTCCAGCAGGGTGAAGCCGCGTTCTGCTAGGGTGGCGGCATGACCGAGGCCACCGCCAACTTCGCCCTGCTCCTGGAATATGACGGCGCGCCGTTCGCCGGCTGGCAGCGGCAGGACGGCGTGCCCAGCGTGCAGCAGCTGCTGGAGGACGCCGCGGCCAGGCTCGCAGGCGCGCCCGTCGCCAGCGTGGTGGCCGGCCGCACCGACGCCGGCGTGCACGCCGCCGGCCAGGTGGCCATGCTCGCCCTGCCCGCCCGCCTGGCCCCCGAGCGCATCCGCGAGGCGCTCAATTTCCACATGAAGCCGCACCCGGCGGTGGTGCTCGCCGCCGCCGCCGCGCCGGAAGGCTGGAACCCGCGCTTCTCGGCGCTGCGCCGCTGCTACGAGTACCGCATCCTCAACCGCCGCCCCCGCCCGGCGCTGGCCGCCGGCCGCGCCTGGCACCTGCCGCACCCCCTCGACGCGGACGCCATGGCGGACGCGGCAAGCCGCCTGCTGGGCCGGCACGACTTCACCTCGTTCCGCGCCGCCGCCTGCCAGGCCAACAGCCCGCTGCGCACCCTCGACCGGCTGGACGTGGTGCGCGAGGGCGAGCTGATCCGCATCGTGGCGGAGGCGCGCTCCTTTCTGCACCATCAGGTCCGCAACCTGGCGGGCACCCTGGCGCAGGTCGGCAGCGGCCGCTGGGCGCCCGGCCGCATGGCGGATATCCTGGCCGCGCGCGACCGCGCCGCCGCCGGCCCCACCGCGCCGCCCGGCGGCCTGTGCCTGATGGCGGTGCACTACCCCCCCGGCGCGCCGTTCAGCCCGTAGTCCAGCCACTGCGACAGCATCACCAGCCCGGTCGGCAGCAGGTTGATCGCCGCCACCAGCGCCGGCGCGCGCCAGCCGCCCAGGCCCAGCGCGTGGCGGGCCAGGAACCAGTGCAGCCACAGCCAGTACGCCACCAGCAGCCCGAGCCCCATCCCGGCCGCCGCCTCCTCGCCGACCCCGCCCGCCATCAGCGTCGCCATCAGCAGCATGATCGCCATCAGCACCGGCGGCCCGGCCCACTGGCACCAGCACAGCGCGGCGGCGAAGCGCGGCCAGCGCCCCGCGCAATCCCAGCGCCGGGCCAGCTCGAAGGACAGCACCAGCGGGCCGAGCAGAAACACGGTGACGGCGGCGATGTCCGTCACCCCCTCCCGGCTGCCCGCCAGCAGGGACAGCGCGCCGCCCACCAGCAGGAACGCGACGAGCGGCGCCAGCGCGGCCAGCACCGCCTGCGGCGTGTTGCCGAACTGCGCCAAGCCGTCCTTGCGCCCCCGCGCCACCAGCAGCACGCCGAGCAGCGCCTGCCGCAGCGGCAGCCCGGGCTGCCGCTGCCCCGGGCGCCTTCCGGGGCGCCGTTCTGGATCATTGTCCGGCGCCTTCACGCCGCGAACGCCCGCAGCACGGCGCGGTAGATGTCGGTCAGCCCCAGCAGGTCGGCCACGCTCACATGCTCATCCACCGCATGCATGGTGGCCCCGACCAGGCCGAACTCAACCACCGGGCAGCAGCGGGCGATGAACCTGGCGTCCGACGTGCCGCCGCCCGTGTCCAGCCGCGGCCGCAGCCCGGTCACCGATTCCACCGCCGCCAGCAGCCGCTCGGCCAGCGCGCCGGGTCGCGTCAGGAACGCCTCGCCGCTCACCGCCACCTGCAGCGCGAACCGCTCGGCATGGCGCGCCGCCGCCTCGCGCAGCCACGCCTCCAGCGACGCCCCGGTGTGGCGGTCGTTGAAGCGGATGTTCAGCCGCGCCACGGCCGCCGCCGGCGCCAGGTTGGCCGCCGGGTTGCCCACGTCCACGCTGGTCACCTGCACGCCGGACGGCTCGAACCACTCCGTGCCCGCGTCCAGCGGCTCGGCCAGCAGCGCGGCCAGCAGCCGCACCAGCCGGTGCACCGGGTTGTCCACCCGGTCCGGATAGGCCACGTGGCCCTGCACGCCCTGCACCGTCAGCACCGCGTTCAGGCTGCCGCGCCGCCCGACCTTCACCGCCTCGCCCAGCCGCACGGGGTTGGTCGGCTCCCCCACCAGGCAGAACTCCGGCACGTGCCCGTGCGCCTGCATCCACTCCAGCACCCGCACGGTGCCGCCGGTGGCCGGCCCCTCCTCGTCCCCGGTGATCAGCAGGCTGGCCGCCCCCTCCCGCTCCGCCGAGGCGGCGGCCAGGAACGCGGCCACCGCGCCCTTCATGTCGCACGCGCCACGGCCCCACACCGCGCCGTCCCGCAAGCTCCCGCCGAACGGGTCGCACGACCAGCCGCCCGCACCCGGCGGCACCACGTCGGTGTGCCCGGCGAAGCACAGCCGCGTCCCCGAGCCGGGCCGGTGCGCGAACAGGTTGGGGGTGCCGTCGAACGCCAGCCGGTGCACGGTGAACCCCAGCCCCGCCGCAGCCTCGGCCACCACGTCCAGCGCCCCCGCGTCGGCCGGGGTAACGGACGGGCAGCGAATCAGCGCCTGCGCCAGGGAAACAGCGTCGAGCAAGCGTCAGTCCCGCAGCAGCTCGTTGATCGAGGTCTTGGACCGGGTCTGCGCGTCCACCCGCTTGACGATCACCGCGCAGTACAGCGACGGCCCCGGCGCGCTGCCCGGCATCGCCCCCGGCACCACCACGGAATATGGCGGCACCCGGCCGGTGAACACCTCGCCGGTGGCGCGGTCGATGATCTTGGTGGAGGCGCCCAGGAACACGCCCATCGACAGCACGCTGCCCTGCCCCACCACCACGCCCTCGGCCACCTCGGAGCGCGCGCCGACGAAGCAGCCATCCTCGATCACCACGGGGGCGGCCTGCAACGGCTCCAGCACGCCGCCGATCCCCGCCCCGCCCGAGATGTGGCAGCCGCGGCCGACCTGCGCGCAGGAGCCGATCGTGGCCCAGGTGTCCACCATCGTGTTCGCCCCCACATGGGCGCCGACGTTCACGAAGCAGGGCATCAGCACGACGCCGGGCGCGATGTAGGCGGAGCGCCGCACCACGGCGCCGGGCACGGCGCGGAACCCGGCCTCGCGGAACCGGTTGGCGCCCCAGCCGGCGGTCTTGAGCGGCACCTTGTCCCACGCGCCGCCCTCCATGGCCGCGGAGTCCCGCAGCCGGAACGACAGCAGCACGGCCTTCTTCAGCCATTCGTGCACCGTCCAGCCGCCCTCGGCCAAGGGAAATGACGGGCTGGCCACCCGCAGCCGGCCGCAATCCAGCCCGTCCAGCGCGGCCTCCACCGCCTCCCGGCCCGGCCCGGCCGTGGCGGCGGACACCGTCTCGCGCCCATCCCACAGCGCCTCGACGGCGTGGCGCAGGGCAGTGTCGTCCATGGCGGTGCAGGCCTCGCAGGCTGTTGGCGGCGGACCATGCGCAGCGTCCCCGGCGCTGTCAAACCCGCCGCCGCGCACGCCGGACTTGCGGACTGCGCCCGGATTGTGTTCTTGTCTTGTTCGTGAAAGCCCCCGACCCCGACCCCCAGCCGATCGACGCCGACGCCCTGCCGGCCGACGACACCGGCTACATCATCGGCGTGCTGTCCGGGCTGCTCGGCCTGGCGTCCAAGCTGGTCGGCATGGTGCACCAGCGCGCGCTCGCCGAGCCCGAAGCCCTGGTGAGCGGCAGCTTCGCGTTCGAGCGCATCGCGCGCTGCATCCGCCGGCTCGCCATGCTGCTGCACCGCCTGCCGGCCGCGCCGCCGCCGACCGCCCCGCCGCGCCGCGCCCCCCGCCAGCGGGAGGCCGCCACGCCGCGCGAGGCCGAGCGCCACGAACGGCTGGAGAAGCTGGAAGTGGAGGAGCTGGAAAAGCTGGAAATGGAGGAGCTGGAGGAGGACGAGTTCGCCGAGGACATCGGCCAGCCGGTCGCGGTCATCATCGCCGACATCTGCCGCGAGTTGGGCCTCGGCGACGAGTGGCGCAGCCATCCCTGGGAACGGTGCACGCCGGAGGATCTGGCCGCCCTGTGCGCCTATGCGGCCCGGCCCGACCCGGCGTGCCAGGACCCGCCCCCCAAGGCTTCCCACGACGCGCCCTGGGTTGCCCCGCTGCTGTCCTGGGCCGGCCGCAGCCCGCCTGCCAGCCCGGCCGGCGCCGGGCCCGAACCGCCCTCCTAACCACCGTTTAACCCGGCCCCGCCATCATCGCCCGGATGGTGGGAGCGCGGGCATGAGCAAGTCGGCAGAATGGCTGGTCGGGGACGATGCCCCGGCCACGGCAGCGCTCCTGCCCGGCCCGCGCGGCGAGCGCCTGGCCGACCTGGTGGCGATGGCCGCCGACCTCGCCTTCGAGACGGACGCCGCCGGCCGCCTGGTGTTCCTGGCGCCGGACCGCGTGCTGGGCTGGTCGGCGGCGAACCTGCTGGGCCATCCCGCCACGGCCCTGCGGCCCCAAGGGGACGACGGGGCGGACCCCTTCGCCATCGGCCCGGCGTTCCGCCGCCGCGCCGTGCGCCTGCGCCAGGCGGACGGCGCCGCCGTGTGCCTGAACCTGACCGCCGCCCCCGTGCTGTCCGCCGGCCTGCGCGTCGGGATGCGCGGCGTGGCGCACATCGTGCGGCCGGAGGAGGGCCGCGGCGAGGTGGTGGAGCGCATCCTGTGCGACATGCGGCAGGAGGTGCTGGCGCCGCGCATGATGCAGGTCGTGCTGGAAGGCCTGATCGCCGCGCTCGGCGCATCCGGCGCCGCCGTGCTGGACCTGCTGGCCGCCCCCGGCTCGGACCCGGCGCTGCACCGTGCCGGCGACCTGCCGGACGGCCTGCTGGCCGCGCTGCCCGCCGTGCTGGCCGACGCCATGGACCCGGTGGCCGCCGCCGTGGCCGGCCGCCCCGTGCTGGCCTGCCCCAGCTTCACCCGCTTCGGCGACCGCGCCGGGCTGTACGCCTGGGGCCTCCCCGGCGCGGCCGGCTGGGACGCCGCCGACGCGCGGCTGGCCGCCTCGGTGGCGGCCATCATGCGCGTGGCGCTGGAGCACGAGGCGATCCAGCGCGAGCTGGCGCGCCAGGCCCGCACCGACGCGCTGACCGGCCTGCTGAACCGCAGCGCCTTTTTGGAGGAGGTGGGCCGCCGCATCGACCGGCTGCAGCGCGAGGCGATGCCCGGCACGCTGATGGTCCTCGACCTCGACCGCTTCAAGTCCGTCAACGACGGCTGCGGCCACGAGGTGGGCGACCAGGCGCTGGTGCAGGCCGCCGCCCTGCTGCGCGGCGCGGTGCGCCCGGCGGACTTGGTGGCCCGGCTGGGCGGCGACGAGTTCGCCGTGTGGCTCGACAGCTCGGACGAGCTGACCGCGGCCGAGCGCGCCGAGCGCCTGCGCCTGGAGGCCCCCGGCCGCTTCGCCGCCGCCCTGCCCCCCGGCGCGCCGCCGCTCTCCACCTCCATCGGCATCGCCTCCCGCCACCCCACCGCCGGGGAGACCCTGGACGAGGTGATGCGCCGTGCGGACCTGGCCATGGAAGCCGTCAAGCAGGCCGGCCGCGGCCACTGGCGCGTCGCCAGGGGGCCGTAACGCCTGGTGAGCGACTTCCGCCTGCTCAAGGAGGACGGCCGGCATCGGCGGCCTAGGAAGATCGGGGCTCTGCCCCAAACCTCACCTGCGTGCGCATTCCACTCGCCCAAAGAGGGGCGAGCGGAACCTTGGCCCACTCCGCCAGAGGACAAAGTCCTCTGGACACCTGATTATAGTACCAGGGGTCAAGGGGACTTCGTCCCCTTGCGGGTGCAGGGCAGAGCCCTGCGAAAAGCCATCCCTCAGCCCGCTGCCGCCCTCGCCTCCTCCGCCACCAATTCCTTCTTGGACAGCTTGCCCACGATCGTCTTGGGCAGCTCGTCGCGGATCACCACCTCGCGCGGCAGCTCGATCTTGGACACATACCCGGTCAAATGCTCCCGCAAGGCGGCCGGCGTGGTCTCCATGTCGGGCCGCAGCACGACGAACGCCTTGGGCGCCTGGCCGCGATAGGCGTCGGGCACGCCGATCACGGTGGCTTCCAGCACCGCCGGGTGCTCGTACAGCGCGTCCTCCAGCACCCGGGGATAGACGTTGTAGCCGCTGCACAGGATCACGTCCTTGATCCGGTCCACCAGGAACAGCGCCCCCTCGGCGTCCAGCAGGCCGATGTCGCCGGTGCGCAGCGCGCCGTCCCGGAAGGTGGCGGCGGTGTCCTCCGGGCGGTTCCAGTAGCCGGCCATCACCTGGGGGCCGCGCACGCACACCTCGCCGCGCTCGCCCGTCGGCAGCAACGCGCCGGTCGCCGGGTCGCGGATTTCGATGACGGTGCCGGCCAGGGCGACGCCGGCCGAGCCGGGCTTGATCGACCCCTCCGGCAGGTTGCAGGTCACCACGGGCGAGGCCTCGGTCAGGCCGTAGCCCTCCACCAGCTTGCACCCGGTCAAGGCCACGAAGCGTTCCCGCACCTCCTCCGGCAACGGCGCGCCGCCGGAGACGCTGAACCGCAGCGAGCCGAGGTCGAGCTTGCCCGCCTGGGCGGCCGTGTTGATCGCGGTGTAGATCGTGGGCACCGCGTTCATCACCGTGACCCGGCGGCGCTTGATGGCCGCCAGCGTCGCCGTCAGCTCGTAGCGGGGCAGCATGACCAGCTCGGCCCCGATGCTCGTGCCGAACAGCAGCACCGACGTCATGGCGAACACGTGGAAGAACGGCAGCACGGCCAGCACCCGCTCCTGGCCGATCTGCGCCTCCTGCCAGTGCTGGCGCACCTGGTCGGTGTTGGCGACCAGGTTGGCGTGGCTGAGCATGGCGCCCTTCGGCGTGCCGGTGGTGCCGCCGGTGTACTGCAGCACCGCCAGCTGCGCCGGGTCGGCGGGGACCGGGGTCGCCGGGTCAGGGCGGCGGACCACGGAGGCGAAGGAGACGTGCAGCGCATCCTGCGGGATGGCCGCCAGCTCCTTGCGCTTGAACAGGCGGAACAGCGCGGCTTTCGCGGGCGGCAGGGCGCCGGCCATGGGGCACACGATCAGCCGGCGCAGCCCCGCCTCCGCCGCGACGTTGGCGACCCGGCGGTACGCCGCCTCCAGGTCCATCACCGCCATGATCGTTGCGCCCGAGTCGCGGATTTGGTAGGTTAGCTCGCGTTCCACATAGAGCGGGTTGAAGTTCACCACCGTGCCGCCGGCGCGCAACACCGCGAAGTACAGGATGGCGTAGTACGGCGTGTTCGGCAGGCACAGACCCACCCGGTCGCCGGGGCTGACGCCCAAATCCTGCAGCCCGCGGGTAGCGCGGTGGACCAGCCGGCCCAGCTGGCGGTAGCTCCAGCGGCGTCCGAGGAAGTCGATGGCCGGGCGGCCGCCGTAGCGCAGCACGGCCTCGTCGAACAGGCCATCCACCATGCCCGCGCGCACCTGCTTCAGCATCGGTTCAGCCGGCGCGGCGCAGGAAGCCGGCGAAGGCGTGCAGGGTGGCGTCCGAGACGTAGTGCTCGATCCCCTCGGCGTCGTTCTCCGCCGCCTCGGCCGGCACGCCGACCGCCAGCAGCAGATCGACCACCAGGCGGTGCCGGGCCCGTACCCGGTCTGCCAGTTGCTGCCCGGCATCGGTCAGGAACACGGCGCGATACGGCTTGCCGGTGGCCAGCCCTTCCCGGCGCAGGCGGGCGATGGTCTTGACGGCGGTCGCGTGGGAGACGCCGAAGCGGCGGGCGATGTCGGTGGCGCGCGCCTCGCCGCCGGCGGCGATCAGGTCGGCGATCAGCTCGGCATAGTCCTCCAGCATGGCGGCGCCGCGGGCGGTGCGGGCCTGCTCGAATCGCTGTGCCTGGGCCGGCTCCTCCGGCAAGCTCTGGTGCGCCGCTTCCATGCTGGTCCTCCGCGCACCGGTTTAGCAGGCGGTGCCGCGAACGTAAAAGCCCAGGATCCTGAAAGCCTGGGGTCCTGAAAGCCCGGCTGCTTGACCAAGATACAGCCCGGGCTACATCTTCCAGCGCGAACAGCAGGCAGGCAGGATGGCACCAAGCGGCCCCGGGATCACGGCGCGGACCGATGCGGCCATCCAGGACACGCTCGCCGGCCGCCGCCGCGGGCTGCGGGCGCTGCTTCCCTTCGCCGGCCCGGCCTTCGTGGCCTCCATCGCCTACGTCGATCCCGGCAACTTCGCGACCAACATCCAGGCGGGCGCGCGCTACGGCTACGGCCTGCTGTGGGTGGTGCTGCTGGCCAACGCCGCGGCCATGCTGTTCCAGGCGCTGTCGGCCCGGCTCGGCATCGCCACGGGGCGGAACCTGGCCGAGCTGTGCCGGGCGCACTTCTCCCGCCCCGTGGTGCTGGCGATGTGGGCGGTGAGCGAGGTGGCGGCCATGGCGACCGACCTGGCCGAGTTCCTCGGCGGCGCGATCGGGCTGGCCATCCTGCTGCACCTGCCGCTGCTGGCCGGCATGGCCGTCACCGCGCTCGCCACCTACGCCATCCTGCTGCTGGACCGCCGCGGCTACCGTCCGCTGGAGCTGGCGATCACCGCCATGGTGGGGGTGATCGCCGCCAGCTACCTGGCGGAGCTGCTGATCGTGCCGCCGGACTGGGGCGAGGCGGCGCGGCAGGTGGCGCACCCCGTGCTGGCGGACGGCGACGCGCTGGCCTTGGCGGTAGCCATCGTCGGCGCCACGGTGATGCCGCACGCGATCTACCTGCATTCCGGCCTCACCCAGGCGCGCGGGCGGGACGTGCGGCCGGGCCTGCTGCGGGGCTTGCTGCGGTTCTCCAACATCGAGGTGGTGCTGGCGCTGAGCCTGGCCGGATTGGTCAACATAGCCATGGTGATGATGGCGGCCGCCGCGTTCCACGCCGGGCACCCGGAGGTGGCGGAGATCCAGACCGCCTACGAGACGCTGGCCCCGCTATTCGGCGGCGCGGCGGCGGCTGTGTTCCTGCTGTCGCTGGTCGCCTCGGGGCTGTCCTCGTCCGCCGTGGGCACCATGGCCGGCCAGGTCATCATGCAGGGCTTCGTCGGCTGGCGCATCCCGGTCTGGGCGCGCCGGCTGATCACCATGCTGCCGGCCTTCGCCGTGGTCGCCGCGGGCGTGGACGCCACCACCTCGCTGGTGGCGAGCCAGGTGGTGCTCAGCCTGGCGCTGCCGGTGCCGCTGGTGGCCCTGGTGCTGTTCGTCCGGCGGCGGGACATCATGGGGGAGCTGGTGTGCAGCCGCGGCCTGGTGGGGCTCGCGATCGCCGTGACCCTGGTGGTGCTGGTGCTGAACCTGTTGCTGATCGCCCAAGCTGTCGGAGTGGGCCTGCCCCTGCCCGGCGGCTAGACCCGCAGGTGTTCCGGGATCACCATGCCCAGCCGCACCGGCACGTCCCAGGTCTCCCGCAAGGCGCGCACGGCCCTGAACCCGGTTCGCAGGTAGGTCGGCAGCGCCCGCGGATGGTCGGCGGTGCAGGTGTTGACCGTGACGCCCCGGGTGCTGGCGACGAAGGCCGCGTCCACCGCCGCACGCAGGAAGGCGCTGCCCAGGCCGAGTCCCACCGCCTGTGGCACCAGCCCGAAATAGCTGATGTTCACGTCCGGACGGCCCCGGCCGTCCAGCTCGAAGAACCCGGCGGGCTCACCGCCGCGATACAGCACGTGGATGCTGACCGCCTTGTCGCGCAGGATGGCGTTGAGCGCGGAATCGGGCGTGGCGCGGCGCAGCCACCACAGATGCGGGGCGCCGACGGTGTAGTAGAGGTAGCGGTAGAACGCCGCCGTGGGCGCTGCCAGCTGCACCAGGCTGGTGTCCGGATGCAGCCGCGGCGGCGGACCCTGCGGCGCCTGGTCCATGCGCAGGAAGGTCACGACCACGCTGACTCGGGTGCTGGCCTGCAGCGCCGCCGCCCAGCCGGCCGGCTCGCTCCCCGCCTGTTCGCGCATTCGCTAATCGTCGAGGAAGGAGCGCAGCTTGCGGCTGCGGCTCGGGTGCTTCAGCTTGCGCAGCGCCTTGGCCTCGATCTGCCGGATGCGCTCCCGGGTCACGTTGAATTGCTGGCCGACCTCTTCCAGCGTGTGGTCGGTGTTCATGCCGATGCCGAAGCGCATCCGCAGCACCCGCTCCTCGCGCGGCGTGAGCGAGGACAGCACCCGGGTGGTGGCCTCGCGCAGGTTGGCCTGGATCGCCGCGTCCAGCGGGATCACCGCAGCCTTGTCCTCGATGAAGTCGCCCAGGTGGCTGTCCTCCTCGTCACCGATCGGCGTCTCCAGGCTGATCGGCTCCTTGGCGATCTTGAGCACCTTGCGCACCTTCTCCAGCGGCATGCCGAGCTTCTCGGCCAACTCCTCCGGCGCCGGCTCGCGGCCGATCTCGTGCAGCATCTGCCGGCTGGTGCGGACCAGCTTGTTGATCGTCTCGATCATGTGGACGGGGATGCGGATGGTGCGCGCCTGGTCGGCGATCGAACGGGTGATCGCCTGGCGAATCCACCAGGTGGCGTAGGTGCTGAACTTGTAGCCGCGGCGGTACTCGAACTTATCGACCGCCTTCATCAGGCCGATGTTGCC
>CAXSAX010000061.1:0-9971 GCA_964235495.1 uncultured Acetobacteraceae bacterium
CAGCAGCGCCGCCCCCGCCAGCGCCGCCGCGGCCGAGCCCCACGTGCCCGGCGCGCGTGGCAGGAACCCGGCGCCCGCACCGCTTGCGAGGAGGCGCGCGACGGTCATCCCCAGCGCGCCAGCGGGTGGGGCAGCACGGCGCCGGAGCGGGCGCGGTAGATCACCAGGTTCTCCACCACCCGCTGCACGTAATTGCGGGTCTCGGTGAACGGGATCAGCTCGATCCAGTCCACGATGTCCACTACGCCTGCGGCAGGGTCCCCGTTGGCGGCCAGCCAATCCGCCACCCGGCTTGGCCCGGCGTTGTAGCCGGCCACCGCGTAGGGCACCGCGCCGCCGAACTGGCTGAGCAGCCCCGCGAGGTAGGCGGTGCCGAGCCGCATGTTGTAGGCTGGGTCGGTGGTGAGGGCGGGCAAGTTGGCCGGGCCGTCGCCCAGGCGGCGGGCCACGTCCTGCGCCGTGCCGGGCATCAGCTGCATCAGGCCGCGCGCGCCCACGGGACTGAGCGCTTCCGGGTTGAAGTTGCTTTCCTGCCGCATCAGCCCCAGCGCCAGCGCCGGCTCCACCGGGCCGGGCGGCGGCTCGACCGCCAGCGGCCAGCCGGCCTCCGCCAGCACCTCGCCGTCCCCGCCGGCGCGGCGCGCGATGGCGACGGCCAGGTCCGGCATGCCGAAGCCCACGGCCAGCCGGGCCGCCAGGGCGCGGCCCGGGCCGTCGGCGGCCGTCTCCTCCAGCCGCAGCACGAAGGCGCGGGCGCGGCGGGCCTCGCCCCACTCGATCAGCAGGGCGGCGGCGCGCACCCCCTCGGATGCGACGAACGACAGCGCGCGGTCCGGCGTCCAGCCCGGGTCGCGGGCGGCGCGGATGCGCTCGGCCAGCGTCGCGTCGTCCTCGCCGAGCGCGCGGGCGGCGAGCTGGCCGTAGTAGGTGGTGGGCCAGGCGGTGGCGGCGGCGTAGGCGGCGCGGGCGGCAGCGGCGTCCTGCCGGGCCTCCGCCGTGCGGCCCAGCCAGTAATGGGCGCGGCCCTGGGTGATCGCGGAGGGGCTGAGCCGCGCCAGCACCTCGAAGTGGCGGGCAGCGTCCTGCGTGTCACCCAGCCGGCGCAGGGCGATGAAGCCGGCGAGGAACTCGGCGTCGATCGCCTGCGCCGAGGCGAGGGCCGCCGCGCCGTCCGCCAGAGCATAAGCGCCGGCCGCGTCGCCGGCGCGCAGGCGGCGGCGGGCGAGCAGGTTGCGCTCCTCCCAGAATGCGGGGCGGCGCTCCGGCGCGGCGGCGCGCTCCGCAGCGGGGCCGAGCCGCATCCACAGCGCCTGCGCGTCCGCGTCCTGGTTGGCCCGGCGCAGCCATCTGGCCAGGTCCAGCAGCAGCGCCGGGTCGGGGCCAGCGGGTGCCAGGGCGGCGGGGGGCAGCGCGGCGACCAGGGCGCGGGCAGAAGGGTCGTCCCGCTTCAGCGCCAGCCGGGCCTCGGCGGCGGGTCGCTGGGCCGCGTCCAGCCGAGGAATCTGCCGCCAGGCGGGGCCGTTCACGCTGCCAGTGTCGGTCCAGGCCAGCCGGTCGAAGCGGCGCCACTGGTCGGCCGGGGTGATGGTCTTGCCCCATTGCCGCATGAAGGCGGCCTCACCCGCCGGGTCCGCGATGCCGGCGAGCCAGGCCTGGCGGGCTTTCGCGGCGGCGTCCGGCGCCTGGCCGGTGTCGGCGGCGGCCGTGGCGCAGCGCAGCAGCGAGGGCACTTCCTGCGCCGTCTGCCGGGCGCACACCGCCAGCACGGCGTGGTCGTCCGGCTCGGCCGCCATCGCCTCGGCCAGCCGGCGGGCGAGCTGGGGCTGGTTGGGCCAGCTCGGGTTGTCCGCCATGAAGGCGGCGATCTCCCCGGGGTGGCCGCCGCCGGGCGCGAGCAGGCGGAAGGAGAGCACCAGCTTGCGAGCCACCGGATCGGGCGACGCGGCGGCCAGGGCGTCCGCGTCGGCCCAGCGGCCGTCCCGCAGGGCAGCGCCCATGTCGTCCGCCCGAGCAGGGGTGGCGAGCAGCAGCAGGGCGAGCAGGGCGGCGGGGCGCAGCATGCCCGACGATCCTACCACAGGGCGCCGCGTTCTTGCAGCCCGTCCGGCGCTTGCCTAGGTTCACTTCTCCCCGTCCGGACCGTTCGCCCATGTTCTCTGGCTCTCTCACAGCCCTCGTCACCCCCATGCGCGCCGACGGCGCGGTGGACGAGGACGCGTTCGCCGCCCTGGTGGACTGGCAGGTGGCGCAGGGCACGCAAGGCCTGGTTCCGGTCGGCACCACGGGGGAAAGCCCGACGCTGAGCTACGCCGAGCACTGCCGGGTGGTGGAGATCGCCATCGAGGCGGCAGCGGGGCGGACGCCGGTGATCGCGGGCGCCGGGTCCAACAGCACGGCGGAGGCGACCGCCCTCGTGCGCCACGCCAAGGCGGCAGGGGCGGACGCGGCGCTGGTGGTGACGCCGTACTACAACAAGCCGACGCAGGAAGGGCTCTACCTGCACTACACCGCCATCGCGGACGCGGTGGACCTGCCGATCATCATCTACAACATCCCGCCGCGCTCGGTGATCGACATGACCGTTGCGACCATGGCCCGCCTGGCGCAGCACCGGAACATCGTCGGCGTCAAGGACGCCACCGCCAGCCTGACCCGGCCGCTGCATACCACGCAGCACTGCGGCACCAGCTTCGTGCAGCTGTCGGGCGAGGACCACACGGCGCTGGCCTTCCTGGCGGCGGGCGGCCAGGGCTGCATCAGCGTCACCGCCAACGTGGCCCCCGCGCTGTGCCACGCGATGCACGCCGCCTGGACGGAGGGCCGGGTGGCGGAGGCGATGGCGATCCAGCAGCGCCTGCTGCCGCTGCACGATGCGCTGTTCGCCGAGACCAGCCCCGGCCCGGTGAAGTATGCCGCCAGCCTGCTGGGCTACGGCACTCCGCACTGCCGCCTGCCGCTCGCGCCCGTGGCGGAGGAGACCCAAGCCAAGGTGCGCGCCGCGATGACCGGCGCTGGGCTGTTGAACTAGCCGATGCCCGAGAAGAAGAAAGCCGGCCTGATCAGCCACGGGCTGGCGGCGCAGAACCGCAAGGCGCGCTACGACTACACCATCAAGCAGACGGTGGAGGCGGGTCTCGTGTTGCGCGGCCCGGAAGTGAAGAGCCTGCGCCACGGCCGCGCCACCATCACGGAGGCCTGGGCGGGGGAGCGGGACGGCGAGATGTGGCTGTTCAACTGCTACATCCCCGAATACCAGGGCGGCGTGCTGTCCAAATTCGAGCCGCGCGCGCCGCGCAAGCTGCTGGTCAAGAAGAAGCAGCGCGACGGGTTGCTGGGCGCGATCAGCAAGGACGGCTACTCGATCGTGCCGCTGGACATCCACTTCAACGACCGCGGGCTGGCCAAGGTGTTGCTGGGCCTGGGCCAGGGCAAGCAGAAGGCCGACAAGCGGCAGGCTGCGGCGGCGAAGGACTGGCAGCGGGACAAGGCGCGGCTGCTGCGCAACCGCGGCTGAGGCAACCGCCGGCGACGGCCCGGCTTACCCTGCCATGCCGACGCAAGCGCTTTCCTTCATTGAGGCTTCCCTGTCCGCGCTGGAGCATTCGGTGCGCGAGCGCGAGGGCGACCTGCGCAACATCCAGCTCGCGACGGTGTCGCCCGATGGGCGGCCCGGCCTGCGCACGCTGGTGCTGCGCGGGTTCGAACGCTCCCCGGCCTGCGCCGAGATGCACACGGACGCGCGCGCGGGCAAGGTGCGCGACATCGCCCACGCGAGCCGGGTCACCTTCCTGGCCTGGTCGGCCGCCGACCACCTGCAACTGCGCTTCGAAGGGGTCGCCGCGATGCACCGCGGCGACGATCTCGCCCGCTCCCGCTGGGACAAGCTGCCGCCCGGCGCCCGCAAGCCGTATGGGTTGCAGGCTGCATCGGGCGCCCCGGTCACGGACCCGGCGGACCAGCCGCATTTGCCGCCCGACGAGCAGTTCCAGCAGTTCACCGTGATCCTGGTCTCGCTGGGCAGCGTCGATGTGCTGCAGCTTGAGCCCGAAGGCGGTCAGACCCGCGCTTATGGCCGATTTACCCCGCCAGGCATCGAGGCTGGTTGGATCAGCGCGTAGCGGGCCAGGGCGCTCGTAAAGGCACGCGCTCGGCACCACACTGTTCCGTCTCCGCAGCGAAGCAGGCGCTTGGCGGAGCCAGTATGGGGAAGCACGCATCATGGGTCGGCTTGAAGGAAAACGCGCCGTCATCACCGGCGGGACGACCGGCATCGGCTACGCCACGGCGCAGCTGTTCATGCAGGAGGGCGCCCGCGTCGCCATCACGGGGCAGAACCCGGAACGCCTGGAGGAGGCCCGGCGCACGCTGGGGCCGGACGTGCTCGCCATCCGGTCCGACGCCGCGTCAGTTGCCGGCGCGGAAACGATGATGGCTGAAGTCGGCAGCGCTTTTGGCGGCATCGACGTGCTATTCCTGAATGCGGGTATCGCCGCGTTCGCGCCGTTGCAGCAAGTGTCGGAGGCGTTCTTCGACGAGCAGTTCAACATCAACGTCAAGGGCGTGCTGTTCACGGTGCAGAAGGCCGACGCGCTGCTGCAGCCTGGCGCCAGCGTCATCGTCAACAGCTCCAACAGCAACCGAGTCGGTTTCCCGGGCAGCGTGGTCTATGCCGCGACGAAGGCGGCCACGCGTTCGATGGTGCGGGTTCTGGCGTCCGAACTGGCCGCGCGCGGGATCAGGGTCAACGCCATCTCGCCGGGGCCGATCGAAACGCCCATTTTTGGCAAGATGGGCATGCCTTCCGAACAGATGCAGGCGATGGCGGCCGGCATGACGGCGAGGATTCCACTCGGTCGAGTGGGGCAGCCCGGCGAGATCGCGAGCATCGCGCTGTTCCTGGCGTGCTCCGACTCGTCTTTCATGACGGGTGCGGAAATCACCGCCGACGGCGGCTGGACAGACACCGGCGGGTAACGCCGCCCGGCCACCGCGTCAGACGGCGGCTTGCGTCGCCTTGTGGTGCTCCGGCCATTGCCGCTCCACCACCGGCCCCTCCTCCCGGTAGGCGTAGCAGGTGTTCAGCAACGGCGGCCGGCCCGGGGCCGCCGCCTGCTTGCGCTTCATCAGCACCGGATACAGCGTCTGGAACGCCACCGTGCCCATCTGCTGCATCAGCTCGCGCAGGTGGGTGCAGCCCTGCACGCCGCCCACCCGCTCCTGCACCGCGCGCAGGAAGCCGGGGCCGACGCGCAGCCCGACCAGCTTGGCGTAGTTGGGAGCGATCTCGGGGCAGATGCGGTAGGGGCTGTAGTCGGTGGCGGCCTCGAAGCCCACGATCTCCATGTCCTCGTTGACCGTCATGCGCATGGACATGCCGTGCAGCGGCTCGCCGGGGTCGATCCAGCCGCGGTCGTCGTTGGCGAAGCCGTGCGTTTTGGTGTCGGTCAGCCGCGCCTCGATGTCGAACAGCCCGTCCGTGCGGTGGTAGCCGTGCAGCTCGATACGGCGGGTGTGGGCGAGGTCCCGGGGGACGGGAGGGCTGAGGGGCACGAAACGGTCTCCGGCTGCTGCCTTGCAGCATATGGGTGGTGGCCGTGTCAGAGGAAGCGCGCCAGGCGGACGGCGGTGTGGCCGCGGCTGGGGCGCAGGCTGGGCATCACCAGCATGCAGTCATCGTGCGGGGTGCGTATCTCGGCCGTGCCGTCCAGCGCGATCAGGGTGTTGCGGCGGGGGATCACCTCGCCGCCGCGGAACGGCCGCACGAAGGCGAATGCCGCCGTCGCCGCCGTGACCGCCACCGTCACCTCCGCCCGGTGGGTCGAGGCCGGCTGGGGCGGGCCGGGCCGCAGGCCGGTGTGCCGCAGCAGGCCGTCCAGCGCGGCGCGGGTGCAAGCCACCGTGTCCGGCTCCCAGTGCTGGCCCGCCTCCACCAGCACGGCGGCGGCAGGGCCCGGCCCGGTGAACGCGGCGTAGTCGATCAGCCGCGGGCCGCTGGCGTGGCCGTGGTCCGACACCACCAGGCCCGGCGTGCCGATCGCCTGCGCCAGCGCGCCGCCCTTGGTGGTGGGGCCGCTCAGCAGCAGCGGATCGGACGGCCAGAGCATGGAATGCAGGTCCAGCAGCACGTCCACCCCCTCCAACGCCGGCCGCATGGCGCGGGCGCGGTCCAGCTCGCTCGACCGGCGCGGGCCGTCCAGCAGGCGCGGGTCCCACACCCGGTTGAGGTCCTCGTCCACGAAGCGCGAGGCGGTGGGCTGCGCCGGGTCGAACTGGGCAAAGGCCTGCAGGTTGGCGAACCCCAGGGTCAGCCGGCCCCGCTCGATCGCCAGGCCCGCGCGCAGCGCCGCGTCCAGCACGATGGCGCCGGCCAGCTCGTTGCCGTGCATCAGCGCGATGGCGGCGACGTGGGGGCCGGGGCGGCCGGATTCGACAGTGGTGAATCCGGGCAAGCCGGCGTTGCCGGCCAGCCATGGCGTGATGTCCGGCGCCGTCAGATGCACGGAGAATTCGGGCAGTGCTGCGGATGCGGCGGGCATGGCCGGCATCCTATACGGGTGGGGCCAGGCAGCAACGGTTGCCGCCCGGCGCGCCTGGCCTCACAACGCGCCATGGACCCGGCAGCACCGCGCGGCGGCTTGCATCCGCTGCACCGGCTGTGGCGCGCGCTGCCCGCCGGCGGACGCCGCCGCCTGCTGGCCCGCGGCACGGCGCTGCTGGCGCCCCGGCCGGACCAGCCGCCGCCGCCCGCGCACCATGGGCTGCTGGTGGCCGGCGAGCTGGGCCGCGCCTCCGGCCTGGGCGAGGGCGCGCGGCTGATGCTGGCGGGGCTGGCCCAATTGGGCGTGCCGGGCTGGCCGCTGCGCGCCGGGCTGGCCTTGCCGGGGGAGGCGGAGGATGTGCCGGTGCCCGGGTCCACCCCGCCGCCGCCAGGTGCGCCGCTGGTGCTGCACGTGAACGCGCCGCACGTGGCCGCCGCGCTGCTGCGGCTGCCGCGCGGGCTGCTGCGCGGACGCCGGGTGATCGGCTGCTGGGCGTGGGAGCTGCCGGTGGCGCCCCCGGACTGGGCGGTGGGGGCGCGCTTCGTGCACGAGGTCTGGGTGCCGTCCCGCTTCACCGCCGCGGCCCTGGAGCCGTTGCTGCCGGGGCGGGTGCGGGTGGTGCCGTACTGCGTGGCCGCCCGCCCGCCGGCGCCGTCCGCGCTGGACCGGCAGGCGTTCGGGCTGCTGCCAGGGGCCGTGGTGGTGCTGTGCTCGTTCAGCCTCGCCTCCTCGTTCGAGCGCAAGAACCCGCTGGCCGCCATCGCAGCGTTCCGCCAGGCGTTCGGCGACCGGGCGGACCGGGTGCTGGTGATGAAGGTCGGCCATGCGGGCGCCTACGCGCCGGACCTGGCCCGGCTGCGGGCGGCGGCGGGCGCTGCCAACATCCGGTTCGAGACGCGCACCTTGCCGCCGGCGGACAACCACGCGCTGACCGCCTGCGCGGACATCGTGCTCTCCCTGCACCGCAGCGAGGGCTTCGGCCTGGTCCCGGCGGAGGCCATGCTGCTGGCGCGCGCCGTGGTGCTGACCGACTGGTCCGGCAGCACCGACTTCGCCGACGCGGACACCGCCGCCCCCGTGCCCTGCCGGCTGGTGCCGGCCATCGACCCCCGCGGCGTGTTCCAGGCGCCGGGCGCCGTGTGGGCGGAGGCGGATGTCGGCGCTGCGGCGGCGCAGCTGCGCCGGCTGGCGGATGACGGCGCGGCGCGCGAGGCGCTGGGCCGGCGGGCGCAGGCGGCGGCGCGGCAACGCCTAGGGACTGCCCCGCTCGCGGCCGCGCTGCGCGGCCTGGGGCTGCAAGGCTTGGGGCTGTGAGGCTGCTGGTCTGGCAGTGGGGCCGCCGCGGCGCCGGGCCGCGCTACGCGCTGGAGCTCGCCCGCGGCCTGCGGGAGGTCCCCGGCGCCGAGGTGGCGCTGTCGCTGTCCCGCGGGGCGGAAATCATGCCGGAAGCGGCGGCGGAGTGCGCGCTGCCGGTGGACACCTATGCCGGCGCGGCGGGCTGGGCGTGGCGGATGGCGCGCCTGCCGCTCGATGCGCCGCGGCTGGCCCGGCGGCTGCGGCCCCTGCGGCTGGACGGCGCGGTGTGCGCCATGCCCGCGCCGCTCGACCTGCTGATGGCGGCGGCGCTGCGCCGGGCCGGCGTGCCCTACGCGGTGGCGGTGCACGACGCGACCCTGCACCCCGGCGACATCCTGCCGCTGCAGCAGGTGCTGCAACGCCGGCTGCTGCGCCGGGCCCGCGCGCTGGTCGCGCTCAGCGGCCACGTGGCGGGGCAGCTGCCGGGCCGGGTGCTGCGCTCGCGTCTGTCGCCGCTGGGCTATGGCGACCCGACTGCCCCGCCGCCCGCCCCGCCGATGGCGCATGGCGGCACGCTGCGGCTGCTGAGCTTCGGCCGGCTGCTGCCGTACAAGGGGCTGGACCTGCTGGCCGCGGCGCTGGCGCGGCCGGGGCCGGCGGCGCAGGTGCGCGTGGTCGGCAGCGGGCCGGAAAGCCCCGCGCTGGACGCGCTGCGGCGGCTGCCCGGCGTTACGGTGGAGAACCGCTGGGTGCCGGAGGGCGAGGTGGGCGCGCTGCTCGGCTGGGCGGATGCGCTGGTGCTGTCGCACCGGGAAGCCAGCCAGAGCGGCGTGGCCGCCGCCGCGCTGGCGGCGGGGCGCTGGGTGGTGGCGACGGATGTCGGCGGGCTGGCGGAGCAGCTGGCGGGGATGCCGGGGGCGCGGCTGTGCGCGGCCGACCCGGCGGCGCTGGCGACGGCGATCAGCAGCCTGGTCAGCGATCCGCCCGCCGCCGCGCCGGCCCCGGCGCTCGATGCCTGGCGGCTGGGCGTCGCCAAGCTGGCGGGGGAGCTGGCCCAGGCATTCGACGCCGACCTCAAGGCCCCGCCGCCCACGGGAGGCAACGGGCCTCAGCGAACCGCCGAGCCGGGGCCGTCCGACCGGCGGTGACCATACGCCCGGCACGCTGCGCCGCTGCCTGTCCCGCCTGCGCGGCTTGCGGGCGAAGCCGGCTGGGCCGCTTATGACGCCCGGAGAACCGAGCATGAGCCCCGACGCGCGGCCCGCCGTCGCCATCGCACGCGGATGCCTGCGGCAGGCCTGGCGTTGCGGCGGCGTTGACACGATGGAGAGACTCCCATGTCCGAAACCAAGCTGCGCGAGCAGATTTGCGCCTTTTCCCGCTCGCTGTTCGAGCGGGGGCTGACCGCCGGGTCCTCCGGCAACGTCAGCGTGCGGCTGGAGGATGGCGGCTGGCTGATGACGCCGACCAACGCCTCGCTCGGCTTCCTCGACCCGGCCCGGCTGTCGCGGCTGGACGGCGCGGGCCGGCTGCTGTCGGGCGATGCGCCGAGCAAGGAGATTCCGCTGCACCAGGCGCTGTATGACAGCCGCAAGCAGGCCGGCGCGATCGTGCACCTGCATTCCGTGCACTCGGTGGCGGTGTCCATGCTGCCGGAGATCGACCCGGCGGACGTGCTGCCGCCGCTGACCGCGTACTACGTCATGCGCGTGGGGGCCACCGCCCTGGTGCCGTACTACCGCCCCGGCGACCCCGCCGTAGCCGGGGCGATCCGCGGCCTGGCCGGGCGCTACGCGGCGGTGCTGCTGGCCAATCACGGCCCGGTGGTGGCGGGGGCCAGGCTGGAGGCGGCGATGTTCGCCATCGAGGAGCTGGAGGAAACTGCGCGGCTCTACCTGATGCTGCGCGGCCTGAACCCGCGCGGCCTGACGCAGGCGCAGGTCGATGACCTGATCGCCCACCAGGGCGGGGCCAAGCCGCCCGGAGCCGCCTGACGGCGCTTGCTCGCGCTGCATCGCGGCTTCGCAGATGGCTGCGGCGCCCGGGACCCCGGCGCCGTCCCGCTCACCCGCTATCGGGCGGCGGTGGTTCGTCGATGATGCGCAGCAGCTCGGCATCCGACATGCTGATATAGTC
>CAXSAX010000062.1:0-8272 GCA_964235495.1 uncultured Acetobacteraceae bacterium
CGGCCACCGTGGCGGGGGTCGCGTCCACCACCTCGCCCACGCGGTCGCTTGCGTCGGCCGGGTTGCGCAACGGCCGCGCCGGGCCCGCCACCTCACCCGTGCCGAGCAGGGGGGCGGCGCGCCACGGCCCGGGGTGGGACAGCAGCGCGTCCGCCAGCTCGCCCAGGCGGTGCTCGTCGGCCAGGTCGAGCCCGGCGGAGTTGGCCCGCTCCGCGCCGAACATCGCGCCCGGCAGGGCGATGCGCCCGTGCGGCGCGCCCACCGGGTCGGCGGCGCGGGCCTGCTGCACCGGGTCGGCGACCAGCTCCTCGACGGAGACCGCCGGGTCGGCGATGCGGTTGACGAAGGAGGAGTTCGCGCCGTTCTCCAGCAGGCGGCGCACCAGGTAGGCCAGCAGCGTCTCGTGGGTGCCGACGGGGGCGTAGATGCGGCACGGCCGGTCCAGCTTGGCGGCGCCCACCACCTCCTCGTACAGCGCCTCGCCCATGCCGTGCAGGCACTGGAACTCGTACTGGCCGGGGCGGAAGTGGGGGCCGGCCATGGCGTGGATGGCGGCCAGCGTGCGGGCGTTGTGGGTGGCGAATTGGGGGAAGACCGCGTCCGGCGCGTCCAGCAGCAGGCGGGCGCAGGCGAGGTAGGACACATCGGTGTGCAGCTTGCGGGTGAACACCGGGTAGCCCGGCAGCCCGTCCGCCTGGGCGCGCTTGATCTCGCTGTCCCAGTAGGCGCCCTTCACCAGCCGGACCATGAGGCGGCGGCCGTGCTGCCGCGCCAGGCCGACCAGGTGGCGCAGCACGAAGGGGGCGCGCTTCTGGTACGCCTGCACCACGAAGCCGAGGCCATCCCAGCCGCGCAGGGCCGGGTCCGCGCACAGCGCCTCCAGCAGGTCGAGCGACAGCTCCAGCCGGTCCGCCTCCTCCGCGTCGATGTTGAGGCCGATGCCGTAGCCCTTCGCCAGGGCGGCGAGCGACTGCACGCGGGGCAGCAGCTCGGCCATCACCCGCTCGCGCTGGGCGCGGGCGTAGCGCGGGTGCAGGGCGGACAGCTTGATGGAGATGCCGGGGCCGTCATGCAGGCCGCGCCCGGCGGCGGCGCGGCCGATGGCGTGGATGGCGTCCTCGTAGTCCGCGCCGTAGCGCGCGGCGTCGGACGCGGTCATCGCCGCCTCGCCCAGCATGTCGTACGAGTAGCGGAAGCCGCGCGCCTCGGGGGCGCGGCTGTTGGCCAGCGCCTGCGCGATGGTCTGCCCGGTGACGAACTGCTCGCCCATCATGCGCATCGCCATGTCCACCGCCTTGCGGATCACCGGCTCGCCGCCGCGGCCGACCAGCCGGGTCAGCGCCGCGCCCAGCCCTGCCGCGCCCAGCCCCGCCTCGCCGCCGGCCGCGGTCAGCTTGCCGGTGACCACCAGGCCCCAGGTGGCGGCGTTGACGAACAGGGACGGGCTGTGCCCGGCGTGGGAGCGCCAGTCGCCGGTGCTGATCTTGTCGCGGATCAGCGCGTCCCGGGTGGCGCGGTCCGGGATGCGCAGCAGCGCCTCGGCCAGGCACATCAGCGCCACGCCCTCCTGCGAGGACAGGGAGAATTCCTGCACCAGCCCTTCCACCGCGCCGCGGCGCTTCTTGCCGCGCAGCGCCTGCACCAGGCTGCGGGCGAGTTGCTGCGCCTCGGCCGCCTGCGCCGGCGGCAGGGTGGCGGCGGCGATCAGCGGCGGCAGGCATTCCGGCTCCGGCCGGCGGGTGGCCTCCGTGATGGCGGCGCGCGCCGCGCCTTGCGGCTGCACGCCGCGGGCGAAGGCGGCGAACGGCGCGTCAGGCAGGCTGGACCCGCCGGGGGAGGCGAACGCGATCGACATCGTGCTACCCTTTCGACTGCATGACCTGGAGACCGCGGGACGGCGAGGCGGCGGCGCAGGCCGCCCCGGCGACCAGCCACGCCGCCGCCGGCAGGGCGGCGAACACCGCGCCGCCGAGCCGCGGCAGCCCGAACGTGGCCGCCGCCGCTCCCCCCAGCAGTCCGAGCCACGGCACGGCCTGCTCCAGCCACCCCCAGCCCTGGCGCTTGCCGCACAGCAGCAGGCCGAGCCCCTGCCCGAGCTTCACCAGCGTGCCGGTGACGTAGGTGAGGCTGACCTTGACCGCGCCGGCGTGCTGGGCGGCCGCGTTCAGCATGCCCATGCCGAAGGTCAGCGCCGGGATGGCGGCGCCGGGTGCGGCGAGCGGCACGGCGAGGGCCGCACCCACCAGCACCAGCACGACGGGCAAGTGGGCGCGCCCGGCCAGCGTCGCGGCCACCGTGCCGGCCGCCGCGCCGGCCACGAACAGCGCCACGATGCCGGCGATCAGCCCGGCGCGCGGCCAGTCGGCGCGGGCGGCGGCGGCGGCGAGCTGGGTGGTGTTGCCGCTCATGAACGACACGTACAGATCCTTCAGCAGGCTGAGGCCGCACGCGTCCACCGCCCCGGCGAGGGCCACCAGCAGCACGGCGACGGCCAGGCCGGCCGGCTTGCTGTCCGTGAGGTCGGGGGCGGCTTGCTGGTTCATGGGCCCCAGGACATGGTGGCGGCTGCGGAGGGTTTCACGTTGACCGAGCTATGGCGGCTGCCGGCGGGCACTTTGGCGCATATGGTGCGGGCGCGCGAGGTGTCGGCGCGCGAGGCGGCGGTGGCGGCGCTGGCGCGGCTGGACGCGGTGAACCCCCGGCTCAACGCCGTGGTGGACCATCGCCCGGCCGACGTGCTGGCGCAGGCGGACGCGGTGGACCGCGCGGTGGCCGCCGGCGAGGACCCAGGGCTGCTGGCCGGCGTGCCGGTGACGGTGAAGGTCAACACGGACCAGGCCGGGTTCGCCAGCACCAACGGCCTGCGCTCCCAGCGCGACCTGGTGGCCGCCGAGGACAGCCCCGTGGTGGCCAACCTGCGCCGCGCCGGCGCGGTGATCCTGGGGCGCACCAACACGCCCGCCTTCTCGCTGCGCTGGTTCACCTCCAACCTGCTGCACGGCGCCACCCGCAACCCGCGCGACCCGGCGCTGACCCCGGGCGGCTCCTCCGGCGGCGCCGCGGCGGCGGTGGCGGCGGGGATCGGCCACCTGGCGCACGGCACCGACATCGGCGGCTCGGTGCGCTACCCGGCCTATGCCTGCGGTGTGCACGGGCTGCGCCCCACGCTCGGCCGGGTGGCGGCCTACAACGCCACGACGCCGGAGCGGGCGATCGGGGCGCAGCTGATGGCGGTGTCCGGCCCGATCGGCCGCACCATCAACGACCTGCGCCTCGGCCTGCACGCGCTGGCAGCACCTGACCCGCGAGACCCGTGGTGGGTGCCCGCCCCGCTGGAAGGCCCGCCCGCGCCGCGCCGCGCCGCGCTGTGCCTGCGCCCCGGCGGCATGGCGGTGGTGCCGGAGGTGGAGGCGGCGCTGCACGACGCGGCGCGCCGGCTGGAGGCGGCCGGCTGGACGGTGGAGGCGGTGGAGGACACGCCCTCCCTCGCCGAGGCCACCGAACTGCAACTGGCGCTGTGGCTCGGCGACGGCTTCGCGGCGTTCGCGGACGCGGTGGCGCGGGAGGGCGACCCGGGGGCGCTCGCCATCGTCGCCGGGTTCCGGGCGATGGCGGAGGCGCTGCCCGCCGACGTGATCGGCAGCCTGCTGGTGCGCCGCGCCCGGCTGACGCGGGAGTGGCTGCTGTTCCTGCACCAGCACCCCGTGCTGCTGCTGCCGGTGTCGGGGGAGCTGCCGTTCCCGGACGGGCTGGACACGCAGGGAGAGGCCGGGTTCGCCCGGGTGCAGCGCGCGCAGCTGACGCAGACGGGGCTGCCGCTGATGGGGCTGCCGGGCCTGGCCGTGTCCACGGGGCTGGTGGGCCGCGTGCCGGTGGGGGTGCAGCTGGTGGCGGGGCGCTACCGCGAGGACCTGCTGCTGCGGGCGGGCGAGGCGATCGAGGCCGGCGGCGTGCCGCCCGCGCCGATCGACCCGGTTGGCTGAGCTGGAGCGCCTGCGCCGGGGAGCCGGCGCGCTGGGCCACCACGTGATCGACGAATACCGGGCCGGGCACATCGACCGCCGCGGCTTGCTGCGGCACGCCGCGCGGATCGGCCTGGCCTTGCCGCTGCTGGGGAGACGGGCGAAGGCGCAGGGCAAGCCGGGGGCCACCCTCCGCGTCGCCGCCCCCATGCCGGCGGGCGCCATCGACCCGGTGTCGCTGTCCGACACGGGCGGGCTGCTGATGCTGATGCAGACGGGCGAGTTCCTGCTGCGCAGCACGCCGGACCTCTCGCTGCAGCCGGCACTGGCCACCGCCTGGCGGCCGAACGAGGACGCCAGCGTGTGGACCTTCGCGCTGCGCCCCGGCGTGCGGTTCCATGACGGCCAGGCGATGACCGCCGACGACGTGGTGGCCACCATGGACCGGCTGGCGGACCCGACCAACGGCTCCAACGCCCTGTCCAGCTTCCGCGGCGTGCTGTCGCGCGGGGGGACGCGCCGGGTGGACGCGCTGAGCGTCGCTTTCCAGCTCGACGCGCCGCACGGCAATTTTCCGTACTACGTGTCCTCGGACAACTACAACGCGGTCATCTTGCCGGCGGCCTATGCGGGCGGCTTCGAGAAGGATTTCAACGGCACCGGGCCGTTCCGGCTGGCGCGCTACGTGCCCAATTTCGGCGCGGCGTTCGTGCGCAACCCGGACTGGTGGGGTGGCGCCGTGCGGCCGGCGCGCACCGAGTTCAGCTTCTACGCCGACCAGCCGCCGCAAGTCCTGGCCCTGCAGGCCGGCGAGGTGGACGTGGTGGCGGAGCTGGCGGCGCAGGGCGCGCAGGGGCTGCTGAACGACCCGGCGGTGCGGCTGATCCGGCTGCGCTCCGCAGCCCACCGGCAGATCCACATGCGCACCGACACGCCCAAGTTCGCCGATAAGCGGGTGCGCCAGGCGGTGGCGCTGACGCTGGACCGCCCCGCTTTGGTGCAGGGGCTGTTCCGCGGCAGCGCCGAGCTGGGCAACGACTCGCCGATCGCGCCGCTGTACCCGTCCGCCGCCGCGCAGCCGCAGCGCCGCAAGGATCTGGGCCGCGCCCGCGCGCTGCTGGCCGAGGCGGGCGTGGCGGACGGGTTCGAGGCGGTGCTGACCACGGAGCGGCTGGGGGAGATGCCGGACTACGCCGTGGTGGTGCAGAACGCCTGCGCCGCCATCGGCATCCGGCTGCGCCTCAGGGTGGAGGAGACGGCGGCGTATTACGGCACCGCGCGGCCGGGCGGCTCGGACTGGCTGGACAGCGAGATGGGCCTCACCGATTACGGCCACCGCGGCGTGCCGGACGTGATGCTGGCCGCCCCCCTGCTGAGCGGCGGCGCCTGGAACGCCGCGCGCTTCGCCGACCCGGCGTACGACGCGCTGGTGGCGGAATACGTCGCCGCCACCGACCTCGGCGTGCAGCGCGCCGCCGCCGGGCGGATCGACGCGCTGCTACTGGACCAGACGCCGATGGTGCTGGCGTATTTCTACGACCAGCTCACCGCCACCGCCGTCGGGGTGACGGGGGTGGAGCCGACCGCCATCACCCAGCTGTTCCTGCACAACGCCGCCGTCGCCTGATGGGCCTGGAGTGATGGACTGGGCCAGCCTGGTGGGGCAGCGGCTGGCGGCGGGGGCGGCGACGCTGCTGCTGCTGAGCGCCCTGGTGTTCGCCGGGGCGCGGCTGCTGCCGGGCGACCCCGGCCGCGCCATCCTCGGCCCGCTCGCCGACCCGGCGGCGGTGGCCGTGCTGGACCACCAGTTGGGGGCGGACCGGCCGCTGCTGGCGCAGTACGCCGGCTGGGCCGGCGGCTTCCTGGCGGGCGACATGGGACGCTCCTACGCCTATCGCGCGCCGGCCGCGCCCTACGTGCTGGCCGCGCTCGGGCAGTCGCTCAAGCTGGCGGCGGTAGCGTTCGCGCTGGTGGTGCCGCTGTCGGTCGGCGCGGGGGTGTATGCCGCCACCCGCGCCGGGCGCTGGCAGGACCGCGCGATCACGCTGGCGGGGCTGTCGCTCACGGTGGTGCCGGAGTTCGTCTCCGCCCTGGCGCTGATCTTGGTGCTGGGCGTGCGGCTGCGCTGGCTGCCGGTATCCGCCGGCACGCCGCCGGGTGCGCCGGTGGGCGAGCAGCTGCGCCACCTGCTGCTGCCGGCGTTGCCGCTGGTGCTGGTGCTGTTCGGCTACATCGCCCGCATCGCCCGCGCCGGCACGCTGGCCGCGCTGGACGCCGACTACACCCGCACCGCCGTGCTGAAGGGATTGCCGCGCCACACGGTGCTGCTGCGCCACGTGCTGCGCAACGCGCTGCTGCCGACCATCACCGTGGTCGCGACGCAGGTGGGCTACCTGATCGGCGGGCTGGTGGTGGTGGAGACGCTGTTCCGCAGCCAGGGCATCGGCAGCCTGGTGCTGCAGGCGGCGCGGGCCAAGGACTTCCCCATGCTGGAGGCCGGCATCCTGGTGGTGGGCGCGGCCTACCTGCTGGCCACGCTGCTGGCGGACCTCCTGACCGCCATCCTCGACCCGCGCACGGGCATGCGATGAGCCGCATGCCGCGGCCCGGCGCGCTGGCGGGGGGCGGCATCCTGCTGTTCTGGCTGGGCTGCGCGGCGCTCGGCCCGCTGGCCGCGCCGTACAGCCCGTATGCCGACGACCTGCTGAACACGCTGGCGCCGCCCTCCGCCGCGCACTGGTTCGGCACCGACCAGATCGGCCGGGACGTGCTGTCCCGCGTGGTGGCGGGGGCGCGGCCGATCCTCGCCATCGCCCCGCCGGCCACGCTGCTGGCGACCGCCCTGGGCACGGCGCTCGGCCTGGTCACGGGCTATCTCGGCGGCTGGGTGGACCTGGCGCTGGGCCGGCTGATCGAGGCGGTGCTGGCGCTGCCGCTCATCATAGTGGCGCTGCTGGCGCTGGCAGCGCTCGGCACCTCGTCGCTCACGGTGGTCGCGGTGATCGCGCTGGCCTTCACGCCGCTGATCGCCCGCACGGTGCGCACCGCCGTGCGGGCGGAGCGCGGGCTGGACTACGTGGCCGCCGCCGAGCTGCACGGCGAGAGTGCGGCGTACGTCATGGCCGCCGAGATCCTGCCCAACGTGCTGCCGGCGGTGCTGGTGGAGGCGACGGTGCGGCTGGGCTACGCCATCTTCACCGTGGCCTCGCTCAGCTTCCTGGGCTTCGGCCTGCAGCCTCCCTCGCCCGACTGGGGGCTGACGGTGGCGGAGAATTACGGCCTGATCGCCGGCGGCTGCTGGTGGACCACGGCGTTCGCCGCGGGCGCCACCGCCTCCCTGGTGGTGGCGGTGAACCTGGTGGCGGACGGCCTGGCCGGAGCGGTGCGCTGAGCGCGCTGGACTTGCAGGACCTCGCGGTGGGCTATCGCGGCCGCGGCCGGGAGGCGGCGGTGCTGCACGGCGTGTCCTTGCAGGTGGGCGTGGGCGAGGCGTACGGGCTGGTCGGCGAGTCCGGCTGCGGCAAGTCCACCGCCGCGCTGGCCGTGCTGGGCGCGCTGCCGCGCGGCGGCCGCATCACGCGGGGCCGGGTGCTGGTGGACGGGCAGGACGTGGCGCGGCTGGACCGGGCCGGGCTGCGGCGGCTGCGGGCGCGCCGGGTATCCATGGTGTACCAGGATGCCGGCCGCGCGCTGAACCCGGCGCTCACCGTTGGCCGCCAGGTGGCCGAAGCGTTCGAGCTGCTGGGTGCTGCGGATTCGCGGGCGGATGCGGAGGCGATGCTGGGGCGGGTGCGCATCGCCGGCGCGCGCCGGGTCATGGCGGCCTACCCGCACCAGCTGTCCGGCGGGATGCAGCAGCGCGTGGTGATCGCCATGGCGCTCGCCAAGCGGCCGGCGCTGCTGGTGCTGGACGAGCCGACCACGGCGCTGGACGCCACGGTGGAGGCGGACATCCTCGACCTGCTGGGCGAGCTGCGGCGCGAGGCGGGCACGGCCATGCTGTTCATCAGCCACAACCTGCGCGTGGTGGAGCGGGTGTGCGGCCGGGTGGGCGTGCTGTACGGCGGCGTGCTGGTGGAGGAGGGCAGCGCGGACGAGGTGCTGCGGCGTCCCGTGCACCCCTACACGGCGCGGCTGCTGCGCTGCCTGCCGCGGGCGGGGCGCAGCAAGGCGGACGGCCCGCTGGAGACGATCCCCGGCGTGCTGCCCGGGCCGGGGCCGCCGCCGCCGGGCTGCGTGTTCGCCCCCCGCTGCCACCTGGCGGACGCCGCCTGCCGCTTGCCGCCGCCGCCGGTCGGGTCCGGCGGCCA
>CAXSAX010000063.1:0-8126 GCA_964235495.1 uncultured Acetobacteraceae bacterium
CCGCCGCCCCATCACGCTGAAAGCGCCGCCTCCGCGTCGTTCTCTGTGGCCGGGAACGGCTAGTCCGCTTTGAAGCCAGATCACGGCGAAAGCCGACGTCGCTACTAAGCACGACGCATGGTGCTTCCTTGGATGCTACAGACGCCCGACTAACCTGATCCTTCGCAGACCTCGTAACTTCCGCATCATACCACGCGAGCACGACAGGAGCGCTCAATGGGAGACCGGCCTTGTGTCATCGTTCTAAACGGAGTTGGCAGCGTCGGAAAAACTTTGACTGCGCGCGCATTGCAAAGCATAGCAGCGACGCCCTTTCTTCACGTTTCGATGGACGTATTTGCCGAAATGCTACCGCCGCGCATGTTCGGTCACCCTGACGGCATGATATTCGAAACCGTTTTGGATCACGGGAAGCCATCTATAATCATAAGGTCCGGAAAGGTAATGGCGCGAGCCATGAGCGGCATGCGCCATGCGGTAGCTGGCATGGTATCAGCGCGAAATCACATCATTCTGGACGACGTCATGCTGGCTGCCTCCGAAGCGGACGAATACCGAGGGCTCTTGAGCCACGCCGATCTTCGTTTCGTAGCGCTCTATGCTCCCCTTGAGGTTCTCGAAGAGCGGGAGCGAACGCGAGGTGACCGGGAGCTCGGGTTGGCTCGCTGGCAATTCAACCGTGTACACTTTGGTCAGAGATATGATCTGGAGATTGATGCCTCGACGTCGACACCTACACAGAACGCCCATCTGATCGCACAGGCCTTCGACCTCCAACTACTAGCCTGATTGGTTTTGGCCTGAGTCAAAGGCGGAAGGGCGAAGCGTCCGGTTTGGAGAGCTGTCTCGGCACGCCCTATCGTCCGCTAAGCGGCGTATACCGGCCATTGTCGAAGCAAGTCTTTTGCCTCTGCCTTCAAGCGATTATGGAAGTTCGAGGAGATGTATCCCTGCAACCCCGTCCGCGCCGCCATGCCGCAGGAGGAACGCCCAAATGATCAAAGCCATCCTGGCAATCAGCCTCATGCTGGCCGCCCCCGCCTTTGCGGCGCCGCCGCCTGCACCCACGCCCGGGCCAACCGCCGAGCCGACCTCCTCCGCCGCGCAGCCGCCAGCCGACCCGCAGTCGGCCCCTGGCCCCACCGGCTCCTCGCCGGCAGCCGCGCCCGCCTCCGACCCGGCGCCTGCCACGCCGCCGACGGCAGCGCCGCCGGATGTCATCGCCGCGCCGAAGTGACCGGGGCCGCTCGGCGCAACCACGGATCGCGCAACGCCACGCCGGCCCGTGCAGAACCGGCGGTGTTGCGCGTCGCCACGCCAAGTCCGTTCGCAAGGGCCGTGGCCGCCCAAACCAGGGCTCAGGCTCTCTCGCGCTACAGGGCGTAGCGGAGGCCGGAGAGGCGCTCCAGCTCGTCGAACAGGCGCTCCGCGGCCGCCGCGTCGTTGGCGAACGGAGCGGTGGCCGTCTCGATCGGATGCCCGCGCAGCTTGAACAGCCCGCCCGGCCCGTAATAGCCGCCCGGCTTCGCGTAGGGATGGGTCGCCGCCATCAAGGTCGGTTCCGCCCCCACCGCGGCATCCTGCATGATCGGCGTCACCGCCCAGCCCATGAGCCGCATGTTGAGCGAGGCCGCCGCACCCAGGTTCGTGTGCGAGGCGCCGGGATGGCAGGTGGTTGCCAGCAGCCGGTCGCCGGCCCGCCGCTGCAGCGCGCGGGTGAACAGGATGTTGGCCAGCTTGGTCTTGGCGTAGGCGCGGACCGGCCGGTAGCCCGCCGTCGAGTCCAAGTCCTCGATGGGCACCGGGCCGCCGATCGTGTGGGCGAAGGAGGACACGGTCACCACGCGCGGCGCGTCCCCGCGCAGCAGCGCGGGCAGCAGCAAGGCGGTCAGGCGGAACGGCCCCAGGACGTTGGTCGCGAACTGCCGCTCGTGGCCGTCAACGCTGCTCTCGCGGCGCGGCAGCGCCATGACGCCGGCGTTGTTGACCAGGGTGTCGATCGCCGGCGCGGCCCGCAGCTGCTCCTGCGCGAAGGCGTCCACCGATGCGGGGTCCGTCAGGTCGAGCACCCCCGTCCGGAGCGCCGCCGCCGGGACCGCGGCACGGATGCGCGCGGCGGCGTCCTCGGCCTTGGCGCGGCTGCGCGCGGCGAGGGTCACCTCCGCGCCGGCGCGGGCCAGCTCAAGGGCGGTATGCCAGCCGATGCCGCTGTTCGCCCCGGTGACGATGATTCGCCGTCCCGCCTGGGAGGGCATGTCCTGGATCGTCCACTGTTTGCTCATGGCGCTGACTTGGCGCAGCTTGTTACCATCCGCAACCAGGTACCTTGAGGTAACAAGATTGCTCGAACGCACTCCAGGCGCCGCGCAGGACGCCGATCCGTGCGCCACCGTGACGGCGGACCAGCAACGCCTCGTCCGCGACATCCTGTCGCGCGTCGTGGACAAATGGAGCCTGTGGGTGCTGAGCGAGCTCACGGATGACGGGCCGCTGCGCTTTGCCCGCCTGCTGGACCGGGTGGACGGCATCAGCCAGAAGTCGCTGACGGCGACGCTCCGGCAGCTGGAGCGGGAGGGATTCGTGACCCGGACCGTCATCACCCGCTCGCCGATCCGCGTTGACTACGCGGCCACCACGGCGGGACGGCTGCTCATCCAGCAGGTGCAGCCGCTGTGGCTTTGGGTGCTCAACCGCCTGCCGGAGTTCCTGCAGGCCCGCATCGCGTATGACGCCCAGGCCGACAGCTAGGCGAAACACTGCCGACCCGGCCACGCCGAGGCAAGGGAAACAGCGTGCGGGGGGGTGCCGCATGACGCCGCTGATGCTTCAAGCTGGCCAAGCATTCCTGGCGGGATCGCGCCTCGACGCCCTCAGACCTCCTCCACCCGCTCCACCCCCGGCACCAGCTTCAGCGCCTGCGCCAGCCGCGGCGTCACGTTGAAGCCGCCGGGCAGCTCGATCTCCAAGTCCTGCGTGTCGCCCACCTTGGGCACCAGCACCACGCGGCCGCGGCCCTTGCTCTCGCGGTCCAGGATGCTGCGGATGTGCGGCACGGCGGCGGTGGCGTCCAGCCAGATGCGCATGCCGGCGCCGGCCTCCAGCCCCGCCTGCTCCAGGGAGACGGCGCTGGCGGCGGTGATGCGCAGGCCCTCGCCGTCCTGCTTGAGGTCGGCCGTCACCAGGATCGGCGCGCCCTCGCGCAGCAGGTCGCCGCAGGCGGCCAGGGCCTCGGAGAAGAAGGTCACCTCGTAGCTGCCGGCGGCGTCGGACAGGCGGATCCAGGCCATCTTGCTGCCGGTGCGGGTCGGGCGCTCCTTGCGCGCCACCACGCAGCCGGCCAGCTTCACCCGGGTCACGCCGGCGGCGGCCAGCGGCTCCAGCCGGGCGGAGCCGACCGCGCCCAGCCGGGCCAGCAGCGCTGCATACATGTCCAGCGGGTGCGCGGTGAGGTGAAAGCCGATCGCCTCCGCCTCGAACGCCAGGCGCTCCAGCGGCGGCCAGTCCGGCAGGGCGGGCAGCCGCACCGGCGCGGGGGCGGCACCGCCAAAGAGTCCGATCTGGCCGCTCTGCTGCTGCTCGGCGTCCGACTGCGCCCGGCGCAGCATCGGCTCGGCGCCGGCGAAGGCCTGGGCGCGGTTGGGCGCGATGGCGTCCAGCGCCCCGGCGCGGGCCAGGTTCTCGATCTGCATCTTGCTGAGCTGGCGCGGGTCGATGCGGGAGGCGAGGTCGGTCACGTCGCGGAACGGGCGGCTGCCGCGGGCGGCCACGAGGGACTGCATCGCCGCGGCGCCGACCTTCTTGACCGCTGCCAGCGCGTAGCGGATCGCCGGCCGGCCCTCCTCGTCCAGGTCCGGCTTGAAGTCGGCGTCCGAGCGGTTGATGTCGGGCGGCAGCACGCGCACGCCGAGCCGCTCGGCCTCCTGGCGCAGGGCGGCCAGCTTGTCGGTGTTGCCCATCGCCAGCGACATGGAGGCGGCCAGGAACTCGACCGGGTGGTTCTGCTTCATCCACGCCGTCTGGTAGGCGACCAGGGCGTAGGCGGCGGCGTGGGACTTGTTGAAGCCGTAATCGGCGAACTTCGCCATCAGGTCGAACACCTCGGCGGCCTTGGCCTCCGGGATGCCGCGCCCCACCGCGCCGTCCACGAAGGTCTTGCGCTGGGCGTCCATCTCGGCGCGAATCTTCTTGCCCATCGCGCGGCGCAGCAGGTCCGCCCCGCCCAGGCTGTAGCCGCCCATGGTCTGGGCGATCTGCATCACCTGCTCCTGGTAGACCATGATGCCGTACGTCTCATCCAGCACCGCGTGCAGCTCGGGGTGCGGCGCCTCCCACTTCTGGCCGTGCTTGCGGCGGCAGTATTCCGGGATGTTGGCCATGGGGCCGGGGCGGAACAGCGCCACGGCGGCGATCAGGTCCTCGAACCGGTCGGGGCGCATCTGGCGCAGCACGTCGCGCATGCCGGAGGATTCGAACTGGAACACCCCGCCCGCGTCGCCCCGGGCCAGCATGGCATAGGTGGGCGCGTCGTCCAGCGGCAGCCGGTCGAGGTCGGGCGGCTCGGCCATGTAGGCCAGCGCGCGCTGCAGGATGGTGAGCGTGGTGAGGCCGAGGAAGTCGAACTTCACCAGGCCCGCCTGCTCCACGTACTTCATGGAGTATTGGGTCACCAGCGTGTCGGCCTTCGGGTCCCGATACAGCGGCACCAGCTCCACCAGCGGGCGGTCGCCGATCACCAGGCCGGCGGCGTGGGTGCTGGCGTGGCGGTACAGCCCCTCCAGCTGCAGGGCCACCTCCATCAGCCGGGCGATCGCCTCGTCCTCGGCGCGCATGGCCTGCAGCTTGGGCTCGCCGTCGATCGCCTGCTGCAGGGTGACGGGCTTGGCCGGGTTGTTGGGGATCAGCTCGGCCACCCGGTTGACCTGGCCGAACGGCATGCCGAGCACGCGGCCCACGTCGCGCACCGCGGCGCGGGCCTGCAGCTTGCCGAAGGTGATGATCTGCGCCACCCGGTCGGCGCCGTACTCGCCGCGCACGTACTCGATCACCTCGTCGCGCCGGTCCTGGCAGAAGTCGATGTCGAAGTCCGGCATGGAGACGCGGTCGGGGTTGAGGAAGCGCTCGAACAGCAGGTTGAACTGCAGCGGGTCGAGGTCGGTGATGGTGAGCGCCCACGCCACCACGGAGCCGGCGCCGGAGCCGCGGCCCGGCCCCACGGGGATGCCCTGCGCCTTGGCCCACTGGATGAAGTCGGCCACGATCAGGAAGTAGCCGGGGAAGCCCATGCCGGCGATCACGCCCAGCTCGTATTCCAGCCGCTCGGCGTACACGGCGCGGGCCGCCGGGTCGGCGCCGGCGGCGTCCATGCGGCGGGCGAGGCCTTCGCGGGCCATGGCGCGCACCGTCTCGTCCTCCGTGGCGCCGGGGCGCACCTTGGGGCACACCGGCAGCAGCGGCTTGCGCGTCTCGGCCATCACGGCGCAGCGGCGGGCGATGGCCAGGGTGTTGTCGCAGGCTTCCGGCAGGTCGGCGAACAGCGCGCGCATGGCGGCGGCGGGCTTGAACCAGTGCTCCGGCGTGACCCGGCGGCGCTCCGGGTCCGACACCATGCGGCCGGCGGCGATGCACAGCAGCGCGTCGTGCGCCTCGTGCATCGCGGGGGTTGCGTAGAAGCACTCGTTGGTGGCGACCAGCGGCAGCCCCGCCGCGTCCGCCAGCGCGATCAGCCCCGGCTCGACCGCGCGCTCCAGCGCCAGGCCGTGGCGGTGCAGCTCGACGGCGGCGCGGTCGCCGAACGCCTCGGCCATCGCCGCCAGCATGGCCTCCGCCTCCGCCTGCCGCCCCTCCGCCAGCAGCCGGGCCAGCGGGCCGCGGGTGCCGCCGGTGAGCAGCAGGAGGCCGCCCGCGTGGTCCAGCACGGTGCGCAGCGCCAGTTGGGGGTCCGCCGGGTCCGAGGTGGCGAAGCCGAGCGAGGACAGGCGCTGCAGGTTGGCGAGGCCCTGCGCGTCCTGCGCCAGCAGCACCACCGGGTCCGGCGGCAGGCCGGGCTTGTCGGTTCGGAGCAGGCCCAGCTGGCAGCCGATGATCGGCTGCACGCCCTTGGCCGCGCAGGCCTGGCTGAACTCCAGCGCGCCGAACAGGTTGCCGGAGTCGGCGATCGCCACCGCCGGCATCGCGGCGTCGCGCGCCAGGGCGGCGATCTTGTCGGCCTTGATGGCGCCCTCGCTCAGCGAGTAGGCGGAATGGACGCGGAGGTGGATGAAGTCGGCGTGCGGCATGGACTCGTATCTAGCACGGGACCGCGCCCGGGTTAGCCCGTCGCGGGCGCGCCATCCGCGCCCAGCGACATCAGGCTGGCGTTGCCGCCCGCCGCCGCCGTGTTGGTGGAGACGCAGCGCTCCGCCACCAGCATGGCGAGCGGGTAGTCCTGCGCCGGCCCGGAGGCGGCCAGCACCGGCACGATCGGGCCGTCCTGCGCGGCCAGCGCGCCGAGCAGGGCCAGCAGCGCGTCGCCGCCGCCCTCGAACAGCACGGCGTCAGGCCGCGCGCCGTCATCGGGCCGCACCCGGTCCCGCAACGCCGCCGGCACGTCCAGCATCGCCCGCAACGCGGCAGGGGCGCGGATGTGGGCCGTGTTGCCGGCGGCCAGGGCGGCGGCCACCTGGCGGGCCAGGCCGGCGCGCGTCGCGGGCACGCATAGCACGGCGCCGCGGGGGTGCAGGCTGTAGCGGTTGCGCTCGCCGGCGGGGCCGGGCAGCTCGGCGTCCGCGGCCGGGACGTGGGGCAGCGGGCACGGCTCCCCCTGCCCCGCCAGCCAGTCCCGCCAGGCCAGCAGGCCGGCGTCGGCGGCCGGGCCGGCGGCGGCGGCGGCGGGGCACGAATCCTGCAGCCGCTGCAGGTAGAGCGGCCCGCCCGCCTTCGGCCCGGTGCCGGACAGGCCGTGGCCGCCGAACGGCTGCACCCCCACCACCGCGCCGATCACGCTGCGGTTGACGTAGAGGTTACCGGCGGCGGAGCGGCCCGTCAGGCGCGCCACCGTCTCGTCCAGGCGGGAATGCACGCCGAAGGTCAGGCCGTAGCCGGTGGCGTTGACCGCCTCCATCAGCGCGTCCATGCCGTCGCGCCGGAAGCGGAGCACGTGCAGCACGGGGCCGAACACCTCGCGCTCCAGGTCGGACACCGCGCCGATCTCGATCAGCGTGGGGGCGACGAAGGTGCCGTGGCGGCAGGACTCCGGCAGGGGGGCAGCATGGACGGCGTGGCCCCGGGCGCGCATCGCCGCCACGTGGTCCGCGATGCCTTGGCGGGCCGGCTCGGTGATGACGGGGCCGACATCGGTGGACAGGCGGTCCGGGTTGCCGACCACCAGCTCCGCCATGGCGCCGCGCAGCATGGTCAGCACGCGGTCCGCCGCGTCCTCCTGCAGGCAGAGCAGCCGCAGGGCGGAGCAGCGCTGCCCGGCGCTGTCGAAGGCGGAGGCGATCACGTCCGCCACCACCTGCTCCGGCAGGGCGGAGCTGTCCGCCACCATGGCGTTCAGGCCGCCGGTTTCCGCCACCAGCGGCACCGGGCGGCCGGTGGGGCCGAGCCGGCGGGCCAGGGCGCGGTTAATGGAACGGGCCACAGCGTCGGAGCCGGTGAACAGCACGCCGGCCACCGCCGGGTGCGCCACCAGCGCCGCCCCCACCTCGCCCGCGCCGGGCAGCAGCTGCAGCGCCGGCTGCGGCACGCCCGCCTCGTGCAGCAGGCGCACGATCGCGGCGGCGGCCAGCGGGGTTTCCTCCGCCGGCTTGGCCAGCACCGGGTTGCCCGCCGCCAGCGCCGCCGCCACCTGGCTGGTGAAGATCGCCACCGGGAAGTTCCACGGGCTGATGCACGCCACGGGGCCGAGCGGGACGCCGGCGTCGCCCGCCCGCGCCTGGGCCGCGTAGTAGCGCAGGAAGTCCACCGCCTCGCGCAGCTCCGCCACCGCGTTGGGCAGCGACTTGCCGGCTTCCCGCACCACCAGGCCGAGCAGCGGCGCGCGGCGCTGCTCCAGCAGGCCGGCGGCGCGGTCCAGGCAGGCGGCGCGGGCGGCCGGCGGCGTCGCGGCCCAGACGGGCTTGCAACGCTGCGACGCGGTCCGGGGT
>CAXSAX010000064.1:0-6982 GCA_964235495.1 uncultured Acetobacteraceae bacterium
GGCGTGAGGTCACGAAGCTCAAGGCCGAGCGCGATATTCAAAAAAGCCGCGGTGGGTTCAACCGGTCGCCGCAACACGGCTAGGTTTGTGGTGTTCCGGGAGGGTCCACGATGGCGCGCACGGGTCGGCCTGGCTTGTCGGCTGAGCAGAAGCGGGAACTTTGGACCCGCTGGAAGGGCGGCCAGTCACTCAGCGACATTGGCCGGGCGCTCGGCAAGCACGCAGCTTCGGTGTTCGGGGTGCTGGCTGCCAAGGGCGGCATAGCGCCGCTGGACAGGACGCGGTCCCAGGTGTCGCTGACTGCGGCGGAGCGGGAGGAGGTCTCGCGCGGCCTGGCGGCTGGCCTGTCGTTTCGCCGGATTGCGGCACGGCTCGGCCGCGCGCCCTCGACGGTCAGCCGGGAGGTCGGCCGCAACGACGGGCGGGCGTGCTACCGTGCCACGGGCGCCGACGAGCGCGCCTGGGCGCAGGCGGCGCGGCCCAAGCTCTGCCTGTTGGCGGTCAACAAGCCGCTCCAGGCGCTGGTGGCCGAGAAGCTGCAAGCCCAGTGGTCGCCCCAGCAGGTGTCGGGGTGGCTCAAGGCTGAACACGCCAGTGACGGGGCGATGCGGGTGTCGCACGAGACCATCTACAAGAGCCTGTTCATTCAGGCGCGCGGGGTCCTGAAGAAAGAGCTGGTCCGCAACCTGCGCAGCCGGCGGCTCATGCGGCGCGCCAAGACCGCAACCACCGAGGGCCAGCCCAGAGGACAGATCGTCGGCGCCGTCTCGATCAGGGAGCGTCCCGCCGAGGCGGAGGACCGCGCCGTGCCCGGCCATTGGGAGGGCGACCTGATCTCGGGCGCCAAGAACAGCCACGTCGCCACCCTGGTCGAGCGCCAGTCGCGGTTCGTCATGCTCGTCCAGGTGGACGGCAAGGACAGCGGCACCGTGGTGGACGCCCTCATTGGGCAGGTGCAGAGGCTGCTGGACGGGCTGATGTCTTCGCTGACCTGGGACCGCGGCACGGAACTGGCCCACCACGCGCGCCTGACCGTGGCGACCGACGTTGCCGTCTACATCTGCGATCCCCGCAGCCCCTGGCAGCGCGGGAGCAACGAGAACACCAACGGCCTGCTGCGCCAATACTTCCCCAAAGGAACCGACTTGTCGGCCCACAGCCAGGCCAACCTTGATGCGGTCGCGCTCAAGCTCAACACCCGGCCAAGAAAGACGCTTGGCTTTCGGACACCAGGAGCTACACTCGTCCAAGCCGTTGCGGCGACCGGTTGAACCCACCGTAGTAAGATTAATGTCTTTGCTTATTTGTTAAACGGGGAAACGCGTTCTTATGATCGTTGATCAAATTATATCAGTGCATTTTCCAAAAGCTGCTGGAACCTCACTGCGAACACAACTGATCGCTCATCTTCATGACAAGGTTGCAATGGATTACACTCACGATCCGCTGGGTGAGCACGGCCGAGAAACTGCTGATTTTCCCGTCGGAAAGCGTGCAGTGCACGGGCATTTCAGACCAGATCGGTATGCTGGTAGCGAAGGATTTCGTCTGACATTCTTGCGTGAGCCTGTAGATAATTTGATTTCTATATATTATTTTTGGCTTGACCATATTGAACATGGAAACCCAGTGCACACCCGTTTTCTTGCTGAGCGTCCTGACATATTTGATTTTGCTCGGTATTCCTCCTTTTCTACTTTAATGTCTCAAAGTTACTTTGGTAGCTTTGATATGGCGCGGTTCGACTTCATTGGATTTCATGAAAACCGGGCTACTGATCTTCTCAAGCTCAGTAAAGCTTTGGGCATACCGTTACAATCCACCGCGCATGAGAATCCCGGCCTATTTAACGCTCATCGAAATGAAATTCAGAAGAACCGTGGCAGTCTTGATGTTCTCCGTGATATACTCAAGGAGGACGTAGTATTTTACGAGAGGCTGAGGGATAAGCACAATCAAGGTACAACGTGACTGTAATTGATCGAACATCGCTAACAGTCACGACACGCCGGCAAGCAAGGCGTTCCTACTCCGTGGAGTGCGCCCCTGCGGGTAAACAGATTGGTTAAATTGGGTTGACCCCTCTGCCTGGGCTTCCGGAGGATGGAAGTCATGGCACGGCATCGTTCACACAGCGTCGCGTTCAAGCGGCAGGTCGCCGGAGAGTTCGTCGCAGGTGAAACCCTGCACGCCTTGGCCAAGCGGTACGACATCTCCCGTCAGTTGATCCGGATCTGGACGGCCAAGTTCGAGGCCGGTACTTTCGACGAGGACGCACAGGCGGCAGACCTGATCCAGGAATACGAGGCCAAGATCGCAGCCTCGGAGCGGATGGTGGGGCGGCAAGCGTTGAAGCTCGAGCTGCTAAAGGGGGCTTTGAAGCATGCTCCCCGGCCGAGAAGCGTGACCACCTCCGTCGTCACTGGCCCCGCGGTGTCTCCGTTGCCCGGGGGTGCGAGCTGATGGGGCTTTCTCGATCGACCTTCTACGACACGCCAGCCATTCTGCTGGATGCTGAAGCTCTCCTGGCTCGAATCAGCGTGATCTGCGACGAGTTCGAGTGGCTACGGCTACCGCCGGGTCGGAGCGGCGCTGCGGCACGAGGGCGTGGTGGTGAACAGCAAGTAGCTCCGACGCCTGATGCGTGAGCACGGCCTGCAGCCCAGGCGACGACGCCGTTTCGTGGTGACGACGGACAGCGACCATGGCGGCCTGATCTACCCTGACCTGGCTAGGGACATCGTGCCCGACCGCCCTAACCAGCTCTGGGTGCGGACTTGACCTACGTGGCCATCCCGGGCGGCTTCGTCTACCTGGCTGCCATCCTGGACACCTGGTCACGCAAGGTGGTCGGCTACGCGATCAGCCGGTCAATGGACGCGCGGATCGCCGTCGCAGCGCTGAAGGCGGCGATCCGGAACCGCGCACCGTCCAAGGGCTGCACCCACCATTCGGATCGTGAGTCGCAACTTGGGTTCAATCGGTCGTCGCAACGGTCATCTGGGCCAACCGTGGGTGTTCGTCAAACGCCTCGGCAGGTGTCTTCCAGTTGAGGGTCTTGCGCGGTCTGGTGTTGAGGGCCAGCGCTACCGCCTGGAGAGCATTTTTGCTGTGAGCGCTCAGGTCGGTGCCCCTCGGACAATATTGGCGCAGCAACCCGTTGGTGTTCTCGTTCGTGCCTCGCTGCCACGGGCTATGTGGGTCGCAGAAATAGACGGCCAGGCCCGTGTCGATTTTCAGCCTTACGTGCTGCGACATCTCCGTTCCCTGGTCCCAGGTAAGCGATCGCCGGAGTTGTTCTGGCAAGCTGATGATCGTGTCGGCGATGCTGTCGCGGACGGCCTCGGCACCATGTCCGGCCAGCGCAGGACCGTTCTTCACGCGAACACCCACACCTTGCTCCGCCATCCACGGCAAATGCGCCGTAAGCGTCCGGTGATTGCCGCCTTCTGACGTTGGTGTGCGTGTTGGTATGCTGCTGACTCTAAGGCTGGGTTTAAGGTCATGGACGGCACGATCGAGATCATCACGGGCCGGGAGCGGCGGCGTCGCTGGAGCACGTCGGAGAAGCTGCGCATCGTGGCTGAGACCTACGAACAAGGTGCCACGGTCGGCGATGTGGCGGCCCGGCATGGTGCCTATCGCAGTCTGGTCTTCACGTGGTGTCGCCAGGTCCGAGACGGCTTGCTCGCCGCCGATGTGCCGGGCGAGGCCATCTCGCCATTCGTGCCAGTCCGGCTGCTCGACGGTCCGAGCCAGCCGATGGAACGGCCCATCTCCGCTCCCTCACCAGGCCCCGCCCCATTGTGTACGGTGGAGATCAGCCTGCCGGGTGGCAGCGTGGTCCGGGTGGACCAGCACGTCGATGTCCGGGCGTTGCGCCGCATCCTCGGAGCGCTGCGGGGGTGATCGCGCTGCCGCCGGGCGTGCGGGTATGGCTGGCGGCGGGGACAACCGACATGCGCCGCGGCTTCGACGGGCTGGCGCGCCAGGTGCAGCAGGCGCTCGGGCAAGACCCGTTCAGCGGGCAGCTGTTCGTGTTCCGCGGTAGGCGGGGCGACCTGGTAGAATGCCTGTGGTGGGACACCCAGGGCATGGTGCTCTACGCCAAGCGGCTGGAGCGTGGCCGGTTCACCTGGCCGCAGGCTAAAGACGGCGCGGTGTCGTTGACGCCCGCCCAGCTGTCCATGCTGCTGGAGGGCATCGACTGGCGCATGCCAGCCCGCAGTTCGCAGCCAGAGATGGCGGGGTAACGCATCACCCAGCCTGTACTTTCCCCATTTGTCCCGGCATGATGCGGCGTGGCTATCGACCTGTCCGTCCTGCCCGACGAGGTGCGCGCGCTGATCGCGTCGCAGGCGGCGACGATCCTGCGCCAGCAGGCTGCGTTGGACGGCCAGGCGGTCCAAATCGAGCAGCTCCGGGTGCAGCTGGCCAAGCTTCGTCGCATGCAGTTCGGTCGTTCGTCGGAGAAGCTGGATGCGGCGATCACCCAGTTGGAGCTGGCGCTGGAGGACCTGGAGGAGGAGCAAGGTGCCCAGGAGGCCACCACCCCGGCCGCTGAACCATCCGAGGCATCCGGCCATGCCCGACCAGCACGTCGTCCCTTGCCCGATCACCTGCCGCGCCATGTTATCGAGCACGTCACCGCCTGTGCGTGCCCGGCCTGCGGCGGCACCCTGCGGCGCCTGGGCGAGGATGTGACGGAGGTGCTGGATTACGTCCCGGCCTCCTTTCGGGTGGTGCGCCACGTGCGGCCGAAGTTCTCCTGCCGCCAGTGCGAGACCATCACGCAGGCCCCGGCGCCCAGCCTGCCAATCCGCCGCGGCCGCGCGGGACCCGGCCTGCTGGCGCACGTGCTGGTGGCCAAGTTCTGCGACCACCTGCCGCTCTACCGCCAATCGGAGATCTACGCGCGAGAGGGCGTCGAGCTCAAACGCTCCACCCTCGCCGATTGGGTGGGGCAGAGTGCGGCGTTGCTCCGCCCGCTAGTGGATGCGCTGGAGCGCCACGTCATGGCTGGCAACCGCCTGCATGCCGACGACACGCCGGTGCCGGTGCTGGCCCCGGGAACCGGCAAGACCAGCACTGGGCGGTTGTGGGCCTATCTGCGCGACGAGCGACCCTACGCTGGGATGGCTGCGCTAGCCGTTCGCTACCGCTACACCGCCGACCGCCGGGGCGAGCACCCCAGGGCGCACCTGGCCGGGTTCAGCGGCGTGTTGCAGGCCGACGGCTATGCCGGGTTCAACGGGCTATACGACACCGGCCGTGTCGCGGAGGCGGCGTGCTGGGCCCACGTGCGGCGCAAGTTCCACGACATCCACGCGGCAGGTAACTCGCCGATCGCGCAGGAAGCGCTGACCCGCATCGCCGCCCTGTATGCCATCGAGACCTCGATCACTGGCAAGCCACCCGACCTGCGCCGCCACGCCCGCCAGGCCGAAGCCGCTCCGCTGCTCGACGACCTGCGCTCCTGGCTGGAGATCACCCTGACCAAGGTGCTCGGCCGCGGCGACGTCGCGGTGGCGATCCGCTACGCGCTGTCGCGCTGGACCGCGCTGACCCGCTACGTGGACGACGGTACCATCGCGACCGACAACAACCCGGTCGAGCGCGCGATCAGACCCGTGGCGCTGGGCAGGAAAAACTGGCTGTTCGCCGGATCGGACGCGGGCGGCGAACGGGCCGCCACCATCTACAGCCTCATCCAGACCGCCAAGCTGAACGGCCTCGACCCCGAAGCCTATCTGCGACAAATCCTCGGCTATATCGCGGACCACCCAGTCAACCGCGTCGCCGAGCTGCTGCCCTGGAACAGCGACGCGTCACCCAATACAGCCGCCGAAACCGTCAAGCAGTAATCCCGCAGCATCCATCGGACGCTTACAGTGCAGCAGCATCGTGAGTCGCGTTGTGCGCTCTACCAGCGTGCCGATCGCGGAACTCTCCAAGCCCAGGATGAGGTCGCCTTCCCAATGGCCCGGCACAGCCCGACCACACACTTCCGCCGGGCGTTGGCTGATCATGATCTCCGGCATGACGAAAGACTTGCCTCGTCCGCGGCTGCGCGCCCGTGGCACACGCAATGCCCGCCCGGTGCGTAGGCAGGCAGTCAGCTCGCGGCGCAGAGCGCCACGGCCTTGCACGTAAAGCGACTGGTAAATGGCCTCGTGGCTGATGCGCATTGTGGGGGAAGTCGTGCCGCAAGCGGTGGGCAATCTGCTCAGGGCTCCAGGCTGAGGCCCAACGCCGCTCCTTGCGCGGTCCATGTCGGCGACCTTTTCAGGGCACCGTCGGTCCAGGAACAGCAGCGCCGCTCGCCGCCACGACCATGCCGGCCAGCCTATCCTGCACATAGGTACGCAGCGTCGCGTTGAGCGCCAGCCTTGCAGGCTTCGGGCGTCCAGCGGCCCGTTCAGCATGCCACTGTGCGGTGCTTGCCCGATAATCCAACTCCCCGCCGCGCGTGGCAGCGTTGCGCCGCAGCTCTCGCGAGATCGTCGATCCCGATCGCCCCATGTGCCGCGCGATCTGCCGCACTCCCGCGCCCTAGGCATGCTGAATGGCAAGCTCCTCCCGCTCGGCAAACGACAGGTATCGCCCAGACAGCGGCTTCGATGATGGCGCAAGCGTCGATGGTGGCATGCCGCCTGCCTTTCGAAACCACCGTGCTCCTACCGGCCCAGACACACCCGCGCCAATCGCCGCGTCCTCACTCGACTGGACCCGCCGCAATCAAGACCCAAAACCGCTGCCGGTGCGCCTGCTGCGTAACCGGAGGTCGTCCCGGCGAACGCAGCTTGCTCCGCAACGCGCCATCAGACCGACGCTTACCCGCCATCCCAACATTCCCCCAGGGTGTTGCGACGACCAGTTGAATCCACCGCGGCTTTTTTGAATATCGCGCTCGGCCTTGAGCTTCGTGACCTCACGCCGCAGCCGATCGATCTCCTGCTGCTCCGGCTTGACCTGGCCCTGA
>CAXSAX010000065.1:0-6041 GCA_964235495.1 uncultured Acetobacteraceae bacterium
GGCGCTGCCGCTGTACGTGGCGGCGCCGCAGGCCCGCGTGCCGCAGCCTGCCCGCCCCGCGCCGGCATGACCCCTGTGGCCCCCGCCCACGCCGCCGCGCTCGCCGCCTTCCACGCCGCCGCCTTCCCCCCCGCCGAGCGCTGGGACGCGGCCGCCATGGCGGAGCTGCTGGCCATGCCCGGCGTGTTCGGCTTCATCGACCCTGGCGGCTGCATCCTGGCCCGCCGGGCCGGCGGCGAGGCCGAGATTCTGACCCTGGCGGTGGCGCCGGCCGTCCGGCAGCGGGGCATCGGCCGCGCCTTGCTGGACCGGGTGACGGCATCGGCCGGGCCGCTGTTCCTGGAGGTCGCGGCCGGCAACGCGCCCGCCCTGGCGCTGTACGCCGCCGCCGGGTTCGGCGAGGTCGGCCGCCGCCGCGCATACTACGGCCCGGGGCGCGACGCCCTGGTGCTGCGCCGCCCCAGCTCCGGCGGCTTGGTCACCCCCGCCGGATGACCACAACGGTGCTGCCGTCCGCCTCGTCCGTCACCTGCTCCACCGCGTGGCCCTGCTCCGTGGCGGTGCGCGGCACGTTGGCGCGCGGCTCCTCCCCGCGCAGCCGCACCCGCAGCCGCTCGCCGGGCCGCAGCCGGTCGAGCGCCAGCCGCGTGCGGACGAAGGTCATGGGGCACACCTCGCGGGTGATATCCAGGTCGGTCATGCGGTCGCCTGCAACAAGGTCATCGCTAAATCCATTTCAAGCAGTTGCGGAGCGACTCTTCTCAATTGTATATGGCGTGACTCTCTCCAAGCCGAGGTTGCGACATGTCTGAAAGCTCTGCCGAGTTCGATATACTGGCGCTGACCGCGCAGATTGTTTCAGCGCACGTCGCTTCCAACTCGGTTCCGCCGGATGCGTTGCCTGGGCTGATCCGCGATGTGCACCGCGCCGTGGCCGGGCTGGGCGCCGCCCCCGTGCCGCCGCCGGAGCGGCCGCAGCCGGCCGTGCCGATCCGCAAGTCGGTGTTCCCGGACTACATCGTCTGCCTGGAGGACGGCAAGAAGCTCAAGATGCTCAAGCGCCACCTGATGAGCTCCTACAACATGACGCCCGACCAGTACCGCGAGCGCTGGGGCCTCGGCTCGGACTACCCGATGGTGGCGCCCAACTACGCCCAGCACCGCTCCTCGCTGGCCAAGAAGATCGGCCTCGGCACCGGCGTCCGCAACGCCGAATAGGCCCGCGGACAGGTCGGCGGGGCGGTCTGCCGATTCGACAGCGCCCCCTCGCATCGGCTACGCCAGACCCTGATATCCGGCCAAGGAATGCCCAGGGACCCATGGAATCGCGCATCGAGCGCCTGTGCGTCGAACGGGGCCTAATCATGACCGGGCAGCGTCGGGTCATCGCCCGCGTGCTGTCGGATGCGGAGGACCACCCGGACGTCGAGGAGCTGTACCGCCGCGCCACCGCGCTGGACGGGCGCATCTCCATCGCCACGGTGTACCGCACGGTGCGGCTGCTGGAGGAGAAGGGCATCCTCGCCCGGCGTGACTTCGGCGGCAGCCGCGCCCGCTACGAACCCACCGCGCACGGCCGCCACTACCACCTGATCGACGTCGAGACCGGCAAGGTGATCGAGTTCGAGGACGCCGAGCACGAGCAGCTGATCCAGGCCATCGCCGCCCGGCTCGGGTTCGACCTCGTCTCCCACCGGCTGGAGCTGTTCGGCAGCAAGCGCCCGGCCAAGCGCGACGCCCCCGCCGAGGCCCGCCCCGCCCGCAACGGCAGCGACGCCAGGCCGGCGCTCACCGAACCCCGGGCCTCCCGGTGACGATCGACCGCCCCGTGGTCGCGCAGCCCCTCTGGGAGCGGACCTCCGGGCGGTCGCCGTTCCAGGAGCTGCGGGCCGGCCCGCTCGGCCTGCGCATCGCCGCCACCCCGGGTGAGCTGAGGGCGGTGCAGGCGCTGCGCTACCGCGTGTTCTACGACGAGATGGGCGCCGCCCCCGACGCCGCCGCCGCCCTGTCCCGCCGCGACGTGGACGTGTTCGATCCAGTGGCCGACCACCTGATCGTGGTGGACCACGCGCTCGGCGAAGGCCCGGACGGCGTCGTCGGCTGCTACCGCATGATGCAGCGCGCGGGGGCCGCGGCGGTGGGCCGGTTCTACTCCGCCGCCGAGTACGACATCGCCCCCCTGCTGGCCTTTCCCGGCCGGGTGCTGGAGCTGGGGCGCTCCTGCGTCGATGCGCGCTACCGCGGGCGCGCCGTCATGCAGCTGCTGTGGCGCGGCATCGCCGCCTACATCTTCGCCCACGAGATCGACCTCATGTTCGGCTGCGCCAGCCTGGCCGGCACTGACCCGGACGGCCAGGCCGCCGCGCTGACCTACCTGTACCACAACCACCTGGCGCCGCCCGCCCTGCGCCCCCGCGCCATCGCCGCGCGCTACGTGGACATGCGCCGCCTGCCGCCGGGGCAGGTCGATGGCCGCCGGGTGCGCGCCACCCTGCCGCCGCTCATCAAGGGATACCTCCGCCTCGGCGCCATGATCGGCGACGGCGCGGTGGTGGACACCCAGTTCAACACCATTGACGTCGCCATCATCGTCAAGACCGACCTGGTCACCGACAAGTACATCGACCACTACAAGCGCCAGATCCCCGACTGACCATGGCGCGGTTCAACGTGGTGGTCACCGCGCCGCAGCTGGCCGAGCCGGCCATGGCGCTGCTGGCGGCGGCGGGCTGCGCCGTGCACGCCATGCCCGCCTACCCCACCGCCGAAGCGGTGGCGGAGCGGGTGCGCGCCACCGCCGCGGACGCCGTGCTGTCCCGCCAGGGCCGCGTGACCGCCGCCGCGATGGACGCCTCCTCCCGGCTGCGCGTGGTGGCCCGGCACGGCGTGGGCGTGGACGACGTGGACCTGGCCGCCGCCGCCGCCCGCGGCATCGTCGTCACCCGCGCCCCCGGCTCCAACACCGCCGCCGTCGCCGAGCACACGCTGGCCATGGTCCTGGCGCTGGCCAAGCAGCTGCGCCCGCTCGCAGCCAGCCTGGCCGCCGGCGGCTGGCGGGAGGGCGCCCCCACCGTGCGGGACGTGGCCGGGCTGCAGCTGGGCCTGGTCGGCTTCGGCGCCATCGGCCAGGCGGTCGCCCGCCTCGCCGCCGCCTTCGGGATGCACGCCGCGCACCATGACCCGGCGTCCCCCGCCAGCCTGCCGCTCGCCGCCCTGCTGCCCCGCTCGGACGTGCTGTCCCTGCACTGCCCCTGGACACCCGGCGCCCCCCCGCTGATCGACGCCGCGGCACTGGCCGCCCTGCCGCCGGGCGCGCTGCTGGTGAACACCGCGCGCGGCGGCCTGCTGGACGAGGCGGCGCTGCTGGCCGCCCTGGACCGCGGCCACGTCGCCGGCGCGGCGCTGGACGTGTTCGCCGCCGAGCCTCCCGCCGCCGCGCACCCCCTGCGGACCCACCCCTGCGTGATCGCGACGCCCCACGTCGCCGGCACGACGCCCCGCGCCATGGTGGCGATGGGCGTGATGGCGGCCGAGTGCATCGTCGCCGTGCTGACCGGCGCGCCCGTGCCCCCCGGGCGCATCGTGCAACCCGCGCCCCCTGGGCGCACCGTGCAACCTTGAGCGAGGCCCTGGCGGTCACGGGGCGGCCCGGCCCGCTGGCCCGGCTTGCCGGCTTGACCGGCTGGCGCGCGGACGCCGCCGCCCTGGCCCTGGGCGCGCTGTCCGCCGCGGCGCTGCCCCCCGTGCACGCGATCCCCGTGCTGCTGGTCAGCGTGCCGGGCCTGCTGGCGCTGGTCGGCGGCGCGCGCGGCTGGCCGGGGGCGCTGCGGCGCGGCTTCTACTTTGGCCTCGCCCACCACATCCTCGGGCTGTACTGGATCACCGAAGCCATCCTGATCGAGGCGGCGCGCTACTGGTGGCTGGTGCCGCTGGCGGTGCCCGCGCTGTCCGCGCTGCTGGCGCTGTTCATCGCCGTATCCTGCGCCGGCGCGCGGCTGGCGCCCGCCGGGTGGCGCCGGGTGCTGCTGTTCGCCGGGCTGTGGACGCTGGCCGACCTGGCCCGCCAGTTCATCGGCACCGGCTTTCCGTGGAACCCGTGGGGCAGCGTGTGGGCGGTCCCCGGCGCGTTCGGGGACCTGATGCTGCAGCCCGCCGCCTGGGTCGGCGCGCCCGGCCTCACCCTGCTTACCGTGCTGCTGGCTGCCAGCCCGGCGCTCGGCTGGCGCGCGGTCGCCGGGGCGGCCGCGGTGCTGGCGGCCTGGGCCGGGTTCGGCCAGCACCGGCTGGCGCAGCCGACGCCGCCCGCACCCGGGGTGAGCGTGGTGCTGGTGCAGGGCAACGTGCCGCAGGACGACAAGTGGGACCGCAGCATCGCCGAGGCGGTGTTCGACCGCTACCTGGCGCTCACGCAGGAGGGGGTGGCGGAGGCCCGCCGCCTGCACCCGGGCCAGGCGGTGGCCGTCGTGTGGCCGGAGACCGCCAGCCCCTACCTGCTCGGCCGCGACCGCAACGCCCGTGCCGCGATCTGGGACGCCTCCCGCCCGGCAGTGGCCGTGGTGGCCGGCAGCCTGCGGTTCGACGAGGCCGGCAACCCGTACAACAGCCTGTTCGCGCTGAGCGGGCCGGACAGCATCGCCGGCGTGTACGACAAGTGGCACCTGGTGCCGTTCGGCGAGTTCCCGCCCAGCTGGGTGCCGCTGGCGGTGCAGCTGGTGCCGGGGCACATCTCGTTCGGCAGCGGCCCGGAGACGCTGCACGTCCCCGGCCTGCCGCCGTTCGGCGCGCTGATCTGCTACGAAGCGATCTACCCGGCGCAGCTGGTGGACGAGCATGACCGCCCGGCCTGGCTGGTGAACATCACCAACGACGCCTGGTTCGGCAACTCGACGGGGCCGCGCCAGCACCTCGCCGCCGCCCGGATGCGCGCGGTGGAGGAGGGCCTGCCGCTGGTCCGCGCCGCCAACACCGGCATCACCGCCGGGTTCGACGCGCTGGGGCGGGAGCTGGGCCGCCTGCCGCCGCGGACGGCCGCGCAGATGGTGGTGTCGCTGCCCGGCCAGCGCGGCCCCACGCCGTTCTCCCGCCAGGGCCTGGTGATCCCGCTGCTGCTCGCCCTGGCGGCATGCGTGGCGGGGTTGGGCGTGATCCGCCGGGGAGACAGGGACAGGTTTATGCTCTTTTCCCGTTAAATTATCGTTATATGCTTAATGCGCGACCAATTATTGACAATTTCTGGTTGTGCAGTTAAGTCATTCCTGCACGCGCATTGCTGCTGCCATTGCTGGTGCGGTCATGTGCGGATGGGGGAGCTGGCGCGAGGATGGCCGAGCCGACTGAGAGCCGTCCGAGCCCGGTCGATGTGCACGTGGGTGCGCGCATCCGCCTGCGCCGCACGCTGATGGGCATGTCGCAGGAGCGGCTGGGCGATGCGCTCGGCCTCACCTTCCAGCAGGTCCAGAAATACGAGCGCGGCGTCAACCGGGTCGGCGCGTCCCGCCTGTTCGACCTGTCGCGCATCCTGGATGTGCCGATCAGCTTCTTCTACGACAACATGGCTGACGCCGTGTCTGGCGTCGTCTCCGGCGCCTCGCAGCCGGGCCGCTCCGCCGCCGGGTTCGCCGAGCAGCAGGAAGGCTTCGGCGGCGCGGAGGACGCGATGAGCAAGCGCGAGACGCTGGAGCTGGTGCGCGCCTACTACCGCATCACCGACCCCAACGTGCGCAAGCGCATGTACGACCTGATGAAGTCCATGGGCCCGACCGACGACTAGCGGATGTCGTGGACCCAACCGCTCGCTGCGGGCAGGGTGTCAGCCGTTTCATGCCGCCACGCCCGGGCGGCCCGCCCCGGCTACGATGCTCAAAACCGGGAAAAGCGCTCCAATTGCGTTAGTTTGGCAAACAAAAGCTTGCGACCGTCCGCATCGCGTGTTCTTATTCCGTTCGTGACCAGCCCACATCCCATCCCCGAGCCAGCCGACGCCGCGCCCTGCGACAGCCAGGCCGCGCTGGACGCCCAGCGCCTCGCCAGCCAGGCGCACG
>CAXSAX010000066.1:0-6002 GCA_964235495.1 uncultured Acetobacteraceae bacterium
GCGCACGCCGCTGCGCGCCCGCGGCGGGCGGCCGGAGCCGAAGCCGGACTATGCCAGCATGTCGGATGCCGAGCTGCTGCGCATCATCAACGAGCGGCCGCCCGACAGCGGGTGAGGCGGCCGCCGCGTCGAAGCGGCGGCAGCTCGCCTCAGCCCATCAGGCCTTCAAATCCTGCACCTGCCGCTCGGCCACCCTGAACGCATCGCTCACCGCGGTGTACGCGTCGGGGTGGGCGCGCTTGTCCTTGCCGTGGTGCGGGTCCTGCGAGATGTCCAGCGTCCGGCCCGGCAGGCCGAGCTGGATGTGGACGCTGACATGGTGGTTCGGCAGGCCCTTGCCGCCCGTGGCCTCCAGCGTGACCCGGCATGACACCATGGCCTTGCAATGCCGCTCCAGCTTCTCGACGTGGCGGCGGATGTCCTCCTCCAGCGCCGGCGAGCTTTGCAGGCCGTGGAAGGCGATCTCGAGCGGGCTTTGCATGGGCTGCTTTCAACAAAGGTGGTTTCGCGGGGCGGCGCTCAGCCGTCGGACGCCATGGCCGCCTCCTGCGCCGGCATCGGCGCGTGGTCCATCTCCGTCAACACCCGCCAGGCGCCGCCGGCCAGCACCTCGGCCGGCCGGAAGCGCGCCTTGTAGGCCATTTTGGCGCTCTCCGGCACCCAGTAGCCCAAATACACGTAGGGCAGCCCCAGCGTCTTGGCGCGCTCGATCAGCCACAGGATGGCGTAGTTGCCGAGCGAGCGGCGCACCAGCTCGGGCGCGAAGAAGCTGTAAACCGCGGACAACCCGTCACCCAGCCGGTCCATCAGGCAGGCGCCCACCAGCCGGTCGCCCACGTCGCGGAACTCGACGATGGCGGTCTCGATCGGGGTGTCCTCCACCATGGCCCGGTAGTCGTAGAAGCTCATGGTGGCCATGTCGCCGCCGCCGTGCCGCACCGCCTGGTAGGCCTGGAACAGCTGGAACTGCTCCGCCGTGGCCCGCGCCGCCACCTCGAAGCCGGCCACCTCCGCGTTGTAGCGCATCACCCGGCGCAGCGTGCGGTCCGGCTGGAACGTGGCCACCGGGATGCGGATCGGCACGCAGGCGTTGCAGGCGGGGCAGACCGGGGCGTAGGCGATGTTGTGGCTGCGGCGGAACCCGGCGCGCGACAGCCGGTCGTGCAGCGCGTCGCTGTCCGGGCCGGTGATCTCCGTCACCACCTTGCGCTCGGTGCGGCCAGCCACGTACGGGCACGGCAGCGGCGCCGTGGTGTAGAAGAATTGCGGCCGGCGCGGGGGCTTGTAGGTCATTGGCCACGCCATCGTCCACGCCAAGGCCGCAACGGTCAATCGTCTCGAATCATGGCCGCAGGATGATCGTCGCCTCCACCCGTTCCGTGGCCGGCCCGAGCGCCACCGAGCCGCCGTCCCGCCACCGCTGCAGCAGGTCCCGCGCATGGCGGCTGAGCGGGTGGCCGGACTGCCCGGGGGCTGCGATGAAGCGGCTCGCATCCAGGTCAGCCAGGTCGTACGCGCCGCGGTAGGCGGGCCCGTGCACCGCCTCGAAGCTGCCCGGGGCCATGCCGCCGGCGAAGATCGTGGTGGCGTCGCCGGGCTGGGCGATGCGGCTGGACAGCAGAGGCAGCACCGGGTCGGCGAACACTGCCGGGTGCAGCGCGCCCCAGCGCCAGCCCGCCGGGTCGCGGCCCAGCGCGGCGGCGAGCGGCGGCAGCGCCTCGGCCAGCGCCTGGTCCAGCAGGGGGCCGCAATCGCCGCCGCACCAGGCCGCCCCCGCCGGGCCCAGCAGCCAGGCCACGAAGTCGGCGGAAGGGCGCGGCGCGTCGCCGGGGACGTGCCGGCCCTGCAGCGCCAGCGCCTCGAAGCGGCGCACCCAGGCGGCGAACACCGCAGGCTGCGGCAGGTCGATGGCCATCCGGCCGTCCCAGCCGCGCAGCAGGGCGGCGGCCTGGCCCGGCAGCCCGGGCTGCAGCGGCCGGGCCAGCAGGGCGGGCAGCACCTGCTGGGCGAAGCTGTCGGTCACGTCCATCTGCATCGCCGCGAAATCCGCCAGGGACAGGCGGCCCCCGCTTGCACGATCGGCGAGCAGCTGGCGGATGCGCCGGGCGCGCCAGTCGCCGAACCAGTCGGCTCCCATGAACACGGGGAAGCCCGGCGGCGCGGCGCGCTCGTTGGCGTTCAGCAGGTGGCCGCTCGCCGGGTCGATCTGGTGCGGCAGGGCGTCGCCGCTGGCCCAGCCGATCCAGTCATGCGCCCCGTCGGCGCCCGGCTGCGGCCAGCCGCCCCGGCCGGCGCGGCGCACCGGCACCCGCCCCGTGGTGAACTGGCCGATGCCGTCCGCATCCGCCACCAGCAGGTTCTGCACCGGCGAGGTGATGGCCGCTGCCGCCGCGCCGGCCTGCGCCACGCTGCCGGCGCGGTTCAGCGCCAGCAGCCCGGCCGCGGCACCATCGCCGGGGGCGAGGTTGGCCATGGCGGCGGCCAGCGCCGTGCCGGGCGGGGCGGCCGCGCCGGCGAGGTCGCTCACCACGGGGCCGTGCCGGGTCTCGCGCACCGTCAGGGTTTCCGCCGGGCCGCCGCGGACGGCGATGCGCTCCGTGCGGGTCGCGAAGGCGGCGGGGCCGTCCGGGGTGAGGTAGCGCCCATCGGGCAGCACGGTCTCGATGAACAGGTCCTGGGTGTCCGCGCCGGCGGTGGTGAAGGTCCAGGCGATGCGGCCGTTGCGCCCGATCACCAGGAACGGCACCCCGGGGGCGAACGCGCCGGCCAGCGTGCCCTCCGGCGTATCGACCCGGGCGAGGTGCCAGATGCCGGGCGCGCTGTAGCTGAGATGCGGGTCCCCGGCGAGCAGCGGCTTGCCGGTGGTGCTGTGCGCGCCGTCCACCGCCCACTCGTTGGACGCCTGCTCCGGCAGGGTGAACGGGTCCGGGAAGCGCGGCACGGCGTCGAGCAGCGCATCCGCCAGGCCGGCGAGGCGGGGCTGCGCCGCGGCGGCGCTTGGGCCCGGCGTGCCGTCCTGCGGCGGCCAGAGCTGGTCGAGCAGCGGGCGCGGCACGGCGGCGAGCTGCTCGCGGGCCAGCTCGGCGCGCCAGTTGCCGGACAGGTAGAGGCCCATGGTCTTGCCCCACAGCAGGCTGTCCACGGGGGTCCACGGCTCCGGCCGGCCGAGGGCGGCGAACTGCACGGCGCTCCAGCGGCCGTGGGCTGCGAGGTAGGCGTTCACCCCGGCGGCGTAGGCGTCCAGCATGGCGCGGGCGGGAGCGGGCAGGGCGGCCAGCTCCGCCGCCGCCCGCCCCCGCAGCCCGAGCACGCGCATGGCGCGGTCCAGCGGCAGCGCCCGGGCGCCGGCGATCTCGGACACCCGGCCGGAGGCGGCGCGGCGCATCAGCTCCATCTGGAACAGCCGGTCCCGCGCATGGACGAAGCCGAGCGCCGCCGCGCCGTCGGTGGCCGTGGCGGCGCGGATGCGCGGCACGCCGTCGCCGTCGAACGTGATGGCGACGGGGGCGGACAGCCCCGGGATGCGCGCCGCCTCCGCATCCGGCGGCAGGCAGAGGAACAGGGCCGCCCCGACCGCGGCCGTGGCGAGCAGCACGAGGCCGCCGAGGAAGCCGGCGAGTCGGCGGGCCAGCCGCAACGCCCGGTGGCCCCGGTCAGTCACCGGCGGCGACGGCCTCGCCCCGCCTGTCCGCCGCGGCTGCGAGCGCCGGATGCAGCGTGATCGCGGCGGCCATGGACGGCATGGCCTCCCGCGTCACCGGTCCCCATCCCTGCAGCGCCGCCGCCTGCGCCGCCGTCTCGACCACCGCGCCCCCGGCCACGCCGGCCACGTGCGGCAGGGCGAGGGCTTGCGCCGGGTCCAGGCCCCAATCCACCAGGCCCGCCACCGCCTGCACCAGGATGTCCGGGATGAGGTCGCCGCCGGTGCTGCCGAGGACGGCTTGCAGCCGCCCGTCGGCGTCCAGCAGGAAGGCCGGGGTCAGGGAGGTGGCGGGGCGCTTGCCGGGTTGCAGCCCGTTGGCGGGCGGGCTGGCATCGCCAGGGCTGGAGCTGGGGCTGGGGGTGAACGCCGCCAGGGCCGCGTTGAGCAGGAAGCCGCGCACCGGCAGGCCGGCGCCGAACGGGCCGCCGAGGCTGCTGCACAGCACGGCCGCGTTGCCCTTGGCGTCCACCACGGCGACCAGGGCGCTGCCGTGCTCCGGCGGCGCGGCGGGGGCTGCGTGGTCGGGCTCGGGCGACTGCGCCCGGGCGGCCAGGGCGTCGTGCCCGAGCAGGCTGGCCAGCGGCGACGGCACGAATGCCGGGTCGGCGAGGTACTGCGCGCGGTCCGCCGAGGCCAGCCGCTCGGCCGCGACCAGCCGCTGCGCCGCCGCGGCGCTGTCGGGGGGCAGCGCCGCCAGGTCGGACAGCTCGAGCAGGCCGAGGCTTTCCAGCACCTGGAACCCGGCGGCCGGCGGGGCGGCCGCGCAGACGGTGCGGCCGCGGTAGGGCGCGCAGGCGGGCGGGTCGCGGCGGGCGGCGTAGGCGGCCAGGTCGTCCGTGGTCATCAGGCCCGGCTCCGGGTCTCCCCGCACGGCGATGGCGATGTCGGCCGCCACGGGGCCGTGCATGAGCGCCGCGGCGCCGCCGGCCGCGACGGCGCGCAGGGTTTGCGCCAGCGCCGGGTTGGCCAGGGCGGCGCCGGCGGGCAGCGGCGCGTCGTCGGCGCCGAAGTACAGCGCGCGGGCCGCCGGCTGCCGCCCGAGGCGGTCCGCGTCCGCCCGGATCGCCGCCGCCAGGGCCGGGGACACGGGCGCGCCTTCCTCGGCGGCGCGGATGGCCGGAGCCAGCAGGTCGGCCCAGGGCAGGGCACCGTGCTCGCGGTGCAGCCGGTCCAGCATGGCCAGCGTGCCCGGCACGCCGACCGCCCGGCCGCCGCTCACCGGCAGCGGCCCCGGCATGGCGCCGCCCGGGGCCGCCTCCCGCCCGTCCCAGCTGGTAACCTCGCGGGTGGCCACGTCGTAGTGCAGCAGCACGGAGCCGCCGCCGAGGCCGGAGGATTGCGGCTCCACCACCGCCAGCACCATCTGCGCCGCCACCGCCGCGTCGGCTGCCGAGCCGCCGGCGTGCAGCGCCCCCAGCGCCGCATCGGTGGCGAGCGGGTTGCTGGTCACCACGGCGTCGCGCGGCGCGTCCTCGGCCGCGCCGGCGCTGCGGGCGGCGGCGAGCAGAAGCAGCATGACGGCGCGGCGGTGGCGCATCGGCGGTCCTCCCCGTGCGACGCCGCCGTTGCCAGCCGCCTCACGCCGGGGGAAGTTGCCGTCATGGCGATGACGAGGCAAGCGCAAGGCGGCATGGCGCACGCGCGCGGGCTGGACGCGGAAGACGCGGCCTGCGCCGCGCTGGCCGCGGATGGCTGGACGGTGCTGGCCCGGCGGCTGCGCACGGCGGCCGGCGAGATCGACATCGCGGCCGCGCGGGACGGCCTGCTGGCGCTGGTCGAGGTGAAGGCGCGGCCGACCCTGGCGGGCGCGGCCGGGGCGCTCGGGCCGCGCCAGCGCGCCCGGCTGCTGGCCGCCGGCGCGGTGGTTGCGGCGGAGCATCCGGACTGGGGACCGGCCGGTATGAGGTTCGACGTGCTGGTGGTGGACGCCGCCGGCCGGGTGCGCCGGATCACTGACGCGTTCCGCGAGGAAGGATGAGGTTGCCGGGCGAGGCAGCCTGGCCTACGGGGGTAGGAAAGGGAGGGCAGGACGGATTTGCTGGACACTGCGCTGCTCACCCTCCTGCGCTGCGTCGGTTGCCGCTCCGGCGGGCTGCTTGACCACGGCAGCGCGCTGGAATGCCCCGGATGCGGGCGGACCTACCCCGTTCAGGCCGAGGTGCCGGTGATGGTCAGCGACACGGCGGCCGAGCGCGGCCCGTTGCTCGACCCGGAGCGCGCCCGCCATGTGCTCGCGGCGCTGGGCGCGCCGGCCGACCCGCTCGCCACCCTGCGCATCCGCCGCGCGTCCGGCGCCCGC
>CAXSAX010000067.1:0-5036 GCA_964235495.1 uncultured Acetobacteraceae bacterium
GCGACCCGGCATGCTGGCCAGCCTGCGCGCGGCAGTGCTGGCGCCGCTGGCCGAGTTCGTCGCCCGCCCCGGCGCGGGCGGCGTGCTGGCGTTCATCCTGCTGTTCAAGCTGGGCGAGGCGATGGCCGGCACCATGGCGCCGCCGTTCTACCGCTCGCTCGGCTACGACCGGGCGCAGGTGGCCGCCGCGATCGGGCTGCCCTCGCTGGCCGCCAGCCTGGCCGGGGCGGCGGCGGGCGGCTATCTGGTGGCGCGGCTGGGCGCCCGGCGGGCGCTGATCCTGACCGGCTTCGTGCAGATGGCCTCCATGGGGCTGTACTTCCTGCTCGCCTGGTCCGGGCCGAACGGGGCGATCCTGGTGGCCAAGGTGGTGGGCGAGGGCTTCGCCGAGGCGATGGCGGACGCGGCCTTCATCACCTTCCTGTCCAGCCTGTGCGCGCCGGGCCGCACCGCCACCCAGTATGCGCTGTTGTCCTCCCTGGCCGCCGTGCCGGTGCGCACCATTGGCGGGCTGTCCGGCATCCTGGCGCAGCAGCTGGGCTGGGTGGCGTTCTACGGCGTCACCATCTTCGCCGCCGTGCCGGCCATGCTGGTCATGCTGGCCCTGGTGCGCCGCCCCGCCGCGCTGGCGGCCATCCCCCGCATCGGCTAAGCCGACGCCATGGATAATTCGGCCCCGGACGGCCCGCCCTTCGTGCTGCGGCTCGAAGGCGTGTCCAACCTGCGCGACCTCGGCGGCTACCGCACGGCGGATGGACGCCGGGTGCGCCGCGGCCTGGTGTTCCGCTCGGCGGCGCTGGCCGGGCTGACGTCGGCGGATGAGCGGGAGGTGGCGCGGCTGGGGCTGCGCCGCATCTGCGACCTGCGCGGCGCGGAGGAGAGCCGTGCCGCGCCCACCCGGCTGCACGGCCCGGTGATCGTGCCCCTGCCGATCGAGCCCACCGTCGGCGCCGGGCTGCGCGACATCCTGCACACCGGGGAGGCGAGCGGGGCGGCGCTGGAATCGGTGCTGACGCAGGCCTACGTCGCCTACGCCCTGGCCAGCTTCGCGCAGTACCGGACGATCCTGGCGCTGCTGCTGGAGGGGGAGTCGCCGCTGCTGTTCCACTGCTCGGCCGGCAAGGACCGCACCGGCTTCGGCGCCGCCCTGCTGCTGACCGCGCTCGGCGTGCCGTGGCCGGCGGTGCTGGCGGATTTCGAGGCCACCAACCGGCTGTGGCGGCGCGACACCGTGCCCGCCGCCGACCTGCCCGCCGCGCTGCGGGAGAAGCTGCTGCGGGCCGAGCCGGCCTACCTCGCGGCGGCGTTCGAGGCGGCGCGCGGCGCTTACGGCTCGCTGGACGCCTACCTCGCCGGGCCGCTCGACCTCGGCCCCGCCCGCCGGGCCAGGCTGCAAGCCGCGCTGCTGGAGCCCGGCTGATGGCGCGGGCGGGGCTAGCGGCCCCTCATGCGCAGGCTGGCGGCGTTGAGCGGGCGGAGCAGCGCCGGGTCGCGGCAGATGGCCTCCGCGGTGGCGACGGCGTGGGCCAGCTGCGCGTCCGTCAGGTGGCGGACCGCCGGGCGCCCCACCGCCTCGTCCCAGCGCCGGCCGATGGCGTGGTCCAGGCAGACGCGCATGAAGCAATGGTCCAGCCGGATCGGCCAGCCTTGCGCCGCCGCCATGCCGGGCAGGGCGTGCCGCGTCAGGTGCAGCCAGCGTGACAGAAGCGCCTCCCGCGCCGCTGATCCTGACGGCGTGGCTGGACACAGGGTCGCAGGGGCGGTTCGACCGGGAGCGGCAGCGTCACTTTCCATCGGCGATCAACTTCATACCGGCGCACGTGACCTTGTTCCACCACCTGCCCGGGGCGCAAGCCGAGGCGATCATGCACGACCTGGACGCGGCGTGCCGGGCGCAGCCGCCGGAGCCGTTCACCGTGACGGGGCTGCGCCATCTCGGCCGCGGCAACGCCTACGCGCTGGCCATGCCGGGCGTCTCGCAGCTGCGGGCCAAGCTGGCGGCGGCGTGGCAGGCGGGGTTGACCGCACAGGACCGGCAACCCTGGCAGCCGCACGTGACGGTGCAGAACAAGGTGAGCCCGGCGGAGGCCAAGCAGCTGCAAGCGGCCCTGCAGCAGGGCTTCGCGCCGCAGGAGGGCTTCGTGACCGGCCTGCTGCTGTGGCGCTACCTCGGCGGCCCGTGGGAAAAGGCGGGCGGCTGGCGGTTCGAAGGTCATTGCGCTTGAGCAAAGGAACCCATCTGATGTACCACGGTCGCGTGAGAGCGCGGCCGGCCAGCGCGGCGCCGGAGGGCCATCGTCCAGAATGACCGCTGCAGTGGAGCGGCTGTCCACCTACGATGAGCTGGCGCGGCGCCTGGCGCAGCAGGAGCTGGTGGCGGCCTTTGGCCTATTCGCCCTGCGCACCCCCGACCTCGACCAGGTGCTGACGCAGGCCTGCGAGGTCGCCGCGCATGGCCTGGGCGCCCCGTTCGCCAAGGTGCTGGAGCTGCGCCCGGCCAGCGGCGACCTGCTGGTGCGCAGCGGCGTCGGCTGGAAGCCGGGCGTGGTGGGCCAGGCCACCCTGGGCGCGGACCTCGCCAGCCCGGCCGGCTACGCCTTGCGCACCAAGACGCCGGTCATCTCCAACCAGCTCGCGGAGGAGCGGCGCTTCCGCGTGCCGGCGATGCTGGCCGAGCACGGCGTCAGCCGCGCGATCAACGTCATCGTGGGCGACGACGGCGCCGCCGCGCCGTTCGGGGTGCTGGAGGTGGACGGCGCCGACCGCCACCAGTTCACGGCGCAGGACGTGGCGTTCTTGCAGTCCCTGGCCAACGTGCTGGCGGCGGTGATCGACCGGCAGCGCCAGCGTGCGGCGCAGGCGCAGCTGCTGCGGGACAAGGACGTGCTGCTGCAGGAGGTGCACCACCGCACCAAGAACAGCCTGCAGCTGGTGCAGACCCTGCTGAACCTGCAGGCCAGGAGCGCCTCGGGGGCGGACGAGAAGGAGCGGCTGGGGGAGGCGGCGGGGCGCATCATGTCCATCGCCGCCGTGCACCGCCGGCTGCACGAGGAGGGCGCGGTCGAGCGCGTGTCGCTGCCGCCCTACCTGGGCGGCCTCGTGGCCGACATCACCGGCACGCTGGGCGGGGACGGGCCGGCGCGGCCGCTCACGCTCGACGTGGCGCCGATGCAGCTGCCGGCGGAGCACGTGACGCCGATCGGGCTGATCGCGGTCGAGCTGGTGACCAACGCGATCAAGTACGGCGCCGGGGCCATCGCCCTACGGGTGAGCCCCGCCCCCGGCGGCGTGGCGATGGCGGTGGAGGACGAGGGCGCCGGGTTCCCGCCCGGCGGCGAGGCGGGCCGCAGCAGCCTGGGCATGCGGCTGATCGGCGCGCTGGCCCGCACGCCGGACGCGATCACGGTCAGCCGCGCCGACGGGCGCACCCGGGTCAGCGTGCGGGTGGCGTTCCCGGAGACCGCACGGGCGTAGCGGGTATAGCGGGCGTGGCGGGCGCGCCGGGCGCGACGCCGGGGCGCAGGCGGAGCAGGCTGGCCAGGGCGCCGGCGGCGGAGAACCCGGCGGCCAGCAGCAGCGCCGGCCGCACCCCCTGCTGCGACAGGCCGAAGATCAGTGCCACCAGCGCCGCGCCGAAGGTCTGCCCCAGCAGCCGGGCGGTGCCCAGCATGCCGCTCGCCCCGCCGCTGCGGCTGAGCGGAGCGGCGGAGATCATCGCCCGGTTGTTGGGCGCCTGGAAGAAGCCGAACCCCACGCCGCACACCGCCATGCGCCAGCTGATGTCGGCGGCCCCCGCGCCCGCGGGGAGGGCCGCGAGCAGCAGCAGCCCGGCGGTGAACGCCGCGAGCCCGATGCCGCCCAGCAGCCCGGCCGGGTGCCGGTCCGCCAGCCGCCCGGCGAACGGCGCGGCGATGGCGGTGGCGACCGGCCAGGGGGTCATCAGCAGCCCGGTCTGCGTCGCCGTCCAGCCCAGGCTGCCCTGGAGCCAGAACGGCAGCGCCACGAAGGCCAGCGCCTGCGCCGCAAAGGACAGGATGGAGGTGGCGACGGACAGGCGGAACAGCGGGATGCGCAGCAGGTCCACCGGCAGCAGCGGCGAGGCGCGGTCCAATTGGCGGCGCACCAGCAGCACGCCGAGCACGGCGCAGGCGGCGAGCTCGACCGTCGCGGCGAGCGCCGCCTCGCCGTGCGCGTAGCCGTCCACGCCGATGATGAGCAGCCCGAAGGTGGCCGCGTTGAGCGCGGCGCTGCCGCCGTCGAACCGGTTGGCCGCCAGCGGCGTGGCCGGCAGCACCCGCACGGCGATGGCGAACGCGGCCAGGCCGACCGGCACGTTGATGGCGAACAGCCAGGGCCAGGTGGACACGGAGAGGATGCCGGAGGCGACGGTCGGCCCGATCGCCGAGCAGGTGGCCGCCACCAGCGCGTTCAGCGCCAGGCCGCGCCCGAGCATCGAGCGGGGGTACACGTAGCGGGTCAGCGCCGAGTTGACCGACATGATGCCGGCCGCCCCCAGCCCCTGCAGCACCCGCGCCGCCGTCAGCCCCAGCAGCGAGTGCGACAGCGCGCAGGCCAGGGAGGCCGCGGTGAACACCGCCAGCCCGAGCTGGTACACCCGGCGGTAGCCGTAGATCTCGCCCAGGGAGGCCAGCGGCAGCAGCGTGACCGTGACGGCCAGTTGGTAGGCGTTGATGACCCAGATGGAGGCCGCCGGCGTCGCGTGCAGATCGACCGCGATGGTCGGCAGCGCGATGTTGGCGATGGCCCCGTCCATCACCGCCATGCCGGTCGCCAGGGCGATGGTCAGGATGGCCAGGCTGCGCTGCGGCAGGGGGAGGCCGCCTTCCGCCAGGTCGTCGCCGAGCAGCGGCGCCCCGGAGAGCCGCTCGTTCATGGCTGGCGCGGCTCGGGGAGCGCGTCCCCCGGGCCAGGCTCGCGGACGGGCTGCTCCGGCGGGCGCTGCTGCTTGCGCCGCCGCAGGTTGGCCCGCAGCGCCGCCGCCTCGCGCGCCCGGCGCGCCGCCAGCTCCGCTGCGG
>CAXSAX010000068.1:0-4178 GCA_964235495.1 uncultured Acetobacteraceae bacterium
GACTATGCCCGCATGTCGGATGCCGAGCTGCTGCGCATCATCAACGAACCGCCGCAGCCCGATAGCGGGTGAGCGAAACGTCGCCCTCCCGCCATTGCAAACTCTCCGACAGCAAGCCCTCCTTTCTAGGGCGAAGCAGCCATTGCGCATGGCTGCGCCTGGACGGAACGGCCGTTTCCCTTGACCGCCTGCCTGCCAGCGCCGCACTCTGGCTCATCAGGAGCGCGGAGACGGGAGAAACGTCATGCCTCAGGTCAGCCTGACGGTGAACGGCACGCCGCATACCATGGCCGTCGAGGGCCGTATCCTGCTGGTCGAACTGCTGCGCGAGAAGTTCGGCCTCAGCGGCATCCATATCGGCTGCGACACCAACCAGTGTGATTTCTGCGTCGTCCATGTGGACGGGCAGAGCGTAAAAGCTTGCACCGTGCTCGCTTTGCAGGCGGACGGGGCCTGCGTGTTCCGCCATGCGGCCATGGAGCAAGCATTGATGGCCGACTGGTCGGCGGATGCGCTGCGCGCCATCGCCACCTCGGTGGACGGCCTGAGCGGCGACATGCACGCTTCCGCTCCCTACCGCGCCCACTTGATCGGCGTCATGGCCCAGCGCGCGATGGGCAGGTCCTGACATGCCGCGCCAGCTCCGCCTCGGCGCATTTATGCGCCCTGTTAGCATCCACACCGCCTGGTGGCGCTATCCCGGAGGCTGGCCGGACGCGAACTTCAACTTTGCCCATCTCAAGCGCTTCGCCCAGACGCTGGAGCGCGGCCGGTTCGACATGTTCTTCATGGCCGATCACCTGGCCGTGCTCAACATGCCAATGGATGCGCTCAAGCGCAGCGCCACCGTCACCTCGTTCGACCCGCTGACCCTATTGCCCGCGCTCGCCGTGGTGACGGAGCGGCTGGGCCTGGTCGCCACCGCCTCCACAACCTTCGAGCAGCCTTACCTGATCGCCCGCAAGTTCGCCTCTTTGGACCATCTGAGCGGAGGGCGCGCTGGGTGGAACATCGTCACCACCTCCAACCCGGATGCGGCGCTGAACTTCGGTATGACTGACCAGATGGAGCACGACGAGCGCTATCGCCGCGCCCGCGAATTCTATGATGTGGTGACCGGGTTGTGGGACAGCTGGGCGGACGACGCCTTCATCCGGGACGTGGAGTCTGGCGTGTTCTTCGATCCAGCCAAGCTGCACACGCTGAACCACAAGGGCCCGTACTTCGCGGTCAAGGGCCCGCTCAATGTCGCCCGCCCGCCGCAGGGCTGGCCGGTGATCGTGCAGGCCGGGTCGTCGGAGGCGGGCCGCCAATTGGCGGCGGAGACGGCGGAGGTGGTGTTCTCCAACGAGACGGAACTCGCCGACGCGCAACGCCTATACGCTGACATTAAGGGCCGCATGGCGAAGCTCGGCCGTGACCCAGAGCACCTCAAGATTTTGCCCGGCGCCCTGGTGATCGTGGGTGACACGGAGGCGGAGGCGCGGGCCAAGCACGCCACGCTGGACGGCCTGGCGCACGTCGACAGCGCCCTGCCGAACCTGTCCATGCGGCTCGGCACGGACGCCTCGCAGTTCGAGCTGGACGCACCCCTGCCGCCGATCCCGCCCAGCAACGCCAGCCAGAGCGGCCGCCAGTCCCTGGTGGACCTCGCCGCGCGCGAGGCGCTCACGGTGCGGCAGCTGGCTCAGCGCATGGGCGGCTATGGCGGGCTGACCATGGTGGGCACGGCGGTGTCCATCGCGGACCAGATGGAAGAGCGCTTGCTGACGGGGGCGTGCGACGGCTTCAACGTCATGTTTCCGTTCCTGCCGGCCGGCCTGGACGACTTCGTGGACAAGGTCGTGCCGGAGTTGCAGCGCCGCGGCCTGTTCCGCCGCGAGTACGAAGGGGCTACCTTGCGCGAGAACCTCGGCCTGCCCCGCCCCGGCAACCGCTTTTTTGAGCAGCGCCGGGCGGCGGAATAGTGCCGTGACCCCCCTTCAGGAACGGCCCGCATGAGCATCACCATCGCCACTGCCGCACCCGGCGTTCGCACCCGCTATAGCGGCGCCATGCAGGCGTTTCATTGGGCCACGGCGGCGCTGATGTTCGCCATCCTGCCGCTCGCCTGGGTGATGGTGAGCCTGCCGGACGATGCAGCGGGCCGCGGCCTGCTCTACACCCTGCACAAGTCGGTTGGCGTCACTATCCTGGTCCTGGTCGCCGTGCGGCTGGCCTGGCGCGCCACCCGTCCCGTGGTGCCACGGGAACTGCCGGGTTTGCCGCGCTGGATGGCGCTGGCTGGGCGCGCCAACCATTGGCTGCTCTATGCCATTCTGTTTGCCATGCCGGTCAGCGGCTACGTGATGTCCAGCGCGAGCGGCCATCCAGTGTCCTATTTCGGCCTGTTCACCTTGCCCGGCCTGCCGCTGAACAAGGCGGCGGCTGGGGTGGGGCGCACCGCCCACCTGCTAGTGCAATGGGCGGTGTACGCGCTGGTGGCGCTGCACCTTCTGGCCACCATGTGGCACGTTGCAGTGCGGCGGGACGGGCTGCTGGCGCGGGAGCTGCCGGCGCAAAGTCCCTAGTCCTTCACATTAAATTGCCACTTTTGCGTTATGATGTTCGGGCGCGTACTTTGCTAGCCGACGGTGCGAGCCGATCGAGGTGCCCATGGACTTCTCTGTCATCATTCCGACCTTCCGCCGCCCGGGCGAACTTGCTGAGGCTATGGCCAGCGTGCTGGCGCAGCCAGGAGTGTCGCTGCAGGTGATCGTGGTGGACGACTGCGCCGCCGGGTCTGCCGAGGCGGCTATGCCGCGGGACAGCCGGGTGCGCTACCTGCGCAATCCCGCCCCGTCGCAAGGCCGACCCGGTGCCGTGCGGAACCTGGCTTGGCCGCTGGCGGAAGGCGCGCTGGTCCACTTTCTGGATGATGACGACTGCGTGCCGGAGGGGCACTATGCCGCGGCCAAGGCGGAGTTCGCGGCCCGGCCAGGCGTGGGCGTGGTGTTCGGCCGCATCGCCCCGTTCGGTGTGGACGCGGAACAGGTGGCGGTTGAGCACGGTTTTTTCGACGCGGCAGCGCGGTCGGCCCGGCGATTGCAGCGCTTCGGCCCGCGCTGGGGCTTTGGAGCGCGGCTGCTGTGCGGGCAGACGCTGCTGGTGGGCGGCTCCGCCCTGATTCGGCGCGGCCACATCGCGGCGCTGGGCGGTTTCGACGAAAACCTGCCCCTGATGGAGGACATCGATTTATACACCCGCGCCGTCGCCCGCTTCGGCGCCCATTATACCGACCGGGTGACCCTGCACTACCGCATCGCGCCCTCGCTGATGTACCGGCCTGACGTGGCAGGGTCGGTAAGCGAATCCTACCGGTTGATGCAGGCCAAATTCCGCCGCGAGCACGGTGCGGCCAGGTTGCGGGCGAGGCAGATGTTTACACGGCTCGCGGCATAATCTTAAGGAAAATCGGCAGACAGGGTGGCCGGCATACGAAATTGCCTAACTGGGCAAAAGATGTAGCGAATTGACCAAGGCCAGCGATGTCCAGCTTGGATTGCCCAACCTATTACTGAAGCCTTCAGCTGGTGCCCACCGTGCTAAGCAACCTTTTCTTCATAGCAGCCCCTTGATGGTCGCCTTCGCGAGTATTTCGGGCACTAATGGCATGGCGATAGCAATCTTGACAAATAATAGTGGTGATTCAGCGGGGATCCTGGCCACCTACGCCAAGATAGAGGATATGTCTGGCGTATAATACCCGGCCCGAGCACGATAAGGGCCGGAAAACTCCTAGCCTTAATTCAGCTGTAGATGGTCGATAGCAGGGACCTTCTTGATGGTCAAAAATGGGTCGGTTGAAACGTTGAATGTATGCATGCGACGACTTCCGATTACCCCGCTGGAAGGGGCGTAAGCTTGGGTTGGCTTCCAGTTGGGTTTAAATAGATTGTGCTACTCGGTATGGCGTCTTGCCAGATGCAGCCGGGATTTCTCGTCAGTTACAGGATTCAGTTAAACCAAATAATCAACAAAGTTGAAGGCCTACCTGCTCGTGATACAAGCCTGTTTCTATCTGCTGCATGGGCTTGCGCGCTTCGCCCTGAATAGATAGAGAGCCCAGGCGTTTTGGCGCGAACGCTGCTGTAGCTCAGTGGTAGAGCACTCCCTTGGTAAGGGAGAGGTCGAGAGTT
>CAXSAX010000069.1:0-4170 GCA_964235495.1 uncultured Acetobacteraceae bacterium
ACGCTCGCTGCTACCGTCATCTTCTGACTGAAGAAATGAGTCCTGACCCTAGGTGCGGGAGCGGTTCAGGTGCACGTTCAGACTGGCAATGACAGTCAGCGTTCTTGTGCTGCAGTTTCACGTATCTCGATCGGAAGCAGAACCATGTTGGATGATCGGTTGTGTCGGGCGAGTTGGCTACGTCTTTATGCCAGACGATATGTACCGACTTGCAGGTAAAACTCATTACTATATGGATGGGCAGGAATGTACCCCTCCGCCGCATGCAGATCCGTTTGGTGAAAATGTGCTGCCTGATGTGAATTCTGTTCAGACTATTGTACTTGATAATGCTCCGCTCATCGAAGCGGATGAAATCAACTCGCACCTAGGCAGTTTTACCCCTGTCTCGATTGTAAGAGACTCCAGCAGCGGAAAATGTCAGGCCGTTCGAAAATCTCCTCGAGATGTCCAGGGAGATCCGATGAAGGCTGGAGCAAAGGTAAAGGTGCTTGGCTACCAAACTTTCGTAAGTCAGCGCAGCGAAACGGGGTCAGCAGGAGCTGTAACCCGGCATGGACAGCTTCTGTTCGCGCTCGTGTTGGTGCAGACAGATACAAGATGACGGCTCCGCTAGCCTGGAGCGATTAGAGACTGCTCACTCCATTTCGGATGTCCGCTGTCCACCGAGGCCGTGTGAGAACGCGAATGGCATTTCTCAAAAGAGGATGTTGTTCTCCGCTCCACCATCGAGCCGCTGAAAACAAACGTGGCTGCAACTGGAAGCATGGAGATCAAGGCCTACGCGGAGATTCTGGAGAAAGCTGCTCTCCGGCTCTGTTACAATTGGGCGTTTTCACACAGCCTCCATCAAACTCGGCCATTTCGGGTGGCCCATAACCGGGTGACGCCATAGAACGGGGTCTTGGCCAGTTTTGGTGATCATGCGGCGAGCAGGAACCTGCGTTCGAGCAGGTCGAGGCTGGCCCGGCCATACATTTGGCGCTTGAGGGTCTTGAGCCGATTGATCTGCCCCTCGACCTGCCCGTTGCTCCAGGCCAGCGTCACTGCGGCGCGCACGGCGTCGTAGTCCGATGACAGCCGCTTGGCGAAGCGCTGCAACGCCGGCACCGCGCAGTCCTGCGCCCGCTGCAGCCAGGGGTCGAGACGCTCCGGCTCGCGCCCGCGCACCAGGGCAGCAAACTCATCTGCCAAGGTTACCGCCGTCGCCAGGATGGGGCGCGGCCTCGCGCAGCCTGGCCAGCAGAGCCTTTTCCTCGCTGCCCCGCCGGTCCGGCGGGCGCAGCACGGTCCACGCCGCGGTGCGCGGCGTCAGCACCTGCTTGGGTGCGGCGACCAGGGATGGTCCGGGCCGTGCCCGCGGGCGACAGGGCGGCGCACCCTGCTGCGCGTCGCGCAGACGGTTGAGGTAGCGCAGCACGGTCGCGTAGTTACCGATGAAGCCTTTGGTTCTGAGGTCGCGCAGCGTTTGCCGGCCGTTGCGCTGTCCCTTATTCCAGCGTTCGATGATCCATTCGCGCCACGGGTCCATGGAGCTGCGCCCGGCGTCGCTGCGGCCCTTGCGCTCCGGAAACGCCTCGCTCTTGAGGTGGCGATAGGCGGTCGTACGTCCGATGCCGAGGTGGCGGGCGATCCTCTCTCCCGGCCATCCTTGGCGGTAGAGGTCCCACACCTGTCGGTGCGTCGCCATGCGCTGCTCCCGGCGGGCCGCGGCCATGGCCAGCGGCCGCTTGGGCGGTGGCGGCGGATCGGGCCGAACCGGGCCGCCCTTGGCCCATGCGTCCTGCCGCCGGGCCTGCTCGGCATCCCGCAGCTCCCGGGCGTGACCGGTGAACGCCAGCTCCAGCGCCTCGGCCAGGTTCTGCAGCAGGTGGAAGCGGTCAGCCACCTGCACCGCGTCGGGCGCCCCGTTGCGGCCTCCCGCGGCATAGGCGCTGGCACGGTCACGGGAGATCACCTCGACGCCGGGGTGCTCGCGCAGCCATGTGGCGAGCGTTTCGGCCTCGCGGTCGGGCAGCAGCGCCACCGGACGGTGCCGGTCGAGGTCGACCAGCACTGTGCCGTAGGTGTGCCGCTTGCGCAGCGCCCAGTTATCCACGCCCAGCGCCGCTGGCGTGTCGATCGGCAGCATAGGTGCCCGCCGGACCAGGCGCAGCAGGGTGTTGCGGCTAGTGGCCAGCCCCATGCTGCGCCCCAGGCGTGCGCCGGCCGCGCCGCCGAGCGCCAGGCCCATCGCCGTCAGCCGCTTGGACAGCCGGGCTGTCTTGCGCGCCCAGGGCGCCGCGACGCCGGGCAGGCGTTCGGTAAAGATGCGGCGCTTGCACTTGGCGTTGTCGCAGAAGAGTTTCCGGACGCGCGGAGTTGGACGGCAACGGCATACTCGCCCCAAGACAGGTCGGCCAAGGCGCGCTCATACCAACTATGGGTCCGCTTGGCCCTCCGGCTGCAGAGCGGGCACGGCGCCGGGCTGGAGCGGGAGGTCAGGGTCAGGGTGATCGTCGGCAGGGCAGGCTTAACGCCCCAGGTTTCGAGCCGGACCGCGGCCGGGTCCGGCAACAAGCAGGAAATCAGGTTCACCCAGCTGATGTGGCGACGGCCGCATGATCACCAAAAACGGCCAAGACCCATAGAACGGGCAGGATAGCACGTTTGGCGGCGCGGACCGGGAACACGGTCAGGCTGCAATGGCCGTGGGCTGTCTGGCGGCCGTGCCCCGCAGCGGCCTGAACCCATCCGGGCCAAGGCTGGCGTCGGCACCCCAGAGATAGTCGCCGGTGAGGTTGAGGTGCTGCCAGCCGACCGGGGTGAAGTGGGCGAGCAGCGTTTCTGGGATCTGGTCGCCGCGGCGACGTGCAACATCGAGGGCGCGGCCAAGATAGACGGTGTTCCACAGGGCGATGGCGGCGGTGACCAGGGCGAGGCCGCTGGCCCGGTGCTGCTGGGCCTGGGCGGTGCGGTCGTGCAGCCGCCCGAAACGGTGGAAGCATACGGCGCGGGCCAGGGCGTTGCGGCTTTCGCCCTTGTTCAGCTCCGCCGTTGCCTGCCGGCGAAGTTGGGGCCGCTCCAGCCAGTCCAGGGCGTGCAGGGTCCGTTCGATGCGGCCGATCTCCCGCAATGCCAGGGCCAGCCCGTTCTGCCTCGGGTAGGCGCCCAGGCGCTTGAGCAGCAGCGAGGCGCTGACCGTGCCCGTCCGCACCGAGGCTGTCATCCGCAGCACGTCGTCCCACTGCGCCGCGATCAGCTTGTCGTCGGGCTTGCCTGCGATGAACGGCGACAGCGCCGGCCACGTCGAGGCCGGGCCAAAGGCATACAGCTTGCGGTCGGCCAAGTTGGGGATACGAAGGGCGAAGTGGAAACCCAACAGGTGCGCCAAGGCAAATACGTGGTCGCTCACCCCGCCGCCATCCGTGTGGTGGACGGAGATGGCGAGGTCGGCCTCATGGTAGAGCAGCCCGTCAATGACGTAGGCCGCCTCGCCCGAGGGCGGGATGGATGCCGTATGGAACGGCGCGTGCCGGGACGAGACGTGAGTGTAAACAGCCCAGCGGCCTCGCGCCCGTGCCCATGCCGGGCGTTGTGGGCGCCGAGCGCCTCGCCGCGGCCCGCGGTCAGGAACGCCTGGCCGTCGGAGCTGGACACGTCGGCGGCCCCGAACAGGGCGGCAAGCGGATGCCGCTGCAGGGCGTTGGCGATGATGGCCAGGCTCGGTCGGTAGGTGTCCTCGCGCAGGTGCCAGCCGGCGTTCCAGGCCAGCTCGCAGTAGCTCGCCACCGAGCAGGCGTCGGCCATCCGGGTCAGGCCCATGTTGGTGGCGTCGGCGAGCACGGCGGTGAGCACGACACGCGGGTCCTTGGCCGGCAGTCCCGTGTGCAGGTGGGTGAAGGCGTCGGCGAACCCGGTCCAGCGATGGACATCATCCAGTACGGCGGTGATGCGGGCGTTGGGCAGCATGGCATAGAGCCGTTCGGCCGCGTCCTCCGCCGCCTCGGGGGTGATCGCCTTGAGCGGCGTGATCTTCATCTCGCCGCCGCTGATCCTGACGTCCTCCAGCGTGTCCGCCGCGGCCTTGTCGTTGACCTCCTTCAGCCGTCGTTCCAGCAGGGCGCGGCGCCCGGTGTCAGGCGACAGGGTAAACCCATCCACCGACGACATCAGGAACCCAGCCACTCT
>CAXSAX010000070.1:0-3995 GCA_964235495.1 uncultured Acetobacteraceae bacterium
CGACCTATAACCGCTGTATCTATTTAGAGGAGGCTCTGCAAAGCGTCCTTTGTCAGACAGAGCCTCCATTCCAAGTCATCGTCGTGGACGATGGCTCGAACGACGACACCAAAGCAGTTCTCGCACCATTCCTAGACAGAATAGAGTATGTATATAAGGAAAATGGTGGCAAGTCGGCAGCGCTGAACCTGGCGCTCTCGCGGGTGCGGGGCGACGCGGTCTGGATATTCGACGACGACGACGTGGCGGAACCTCATGCGATCGAGACGCTGAGCCGGGAACTCGTGCAAAATCCCAGCGTCGGCTTTGCCTGCGGCAAGCACAGCGAGTTCTCCCTTGACCAGCATGGCAACCGCACCTGCACGATCCGCGATGCGTTGCTCAACGACGCGATCCACAGGGTGGCCCTGCACCGGTGCGCCGTGTTCCAGGGCGGGATGCTGGTCCGGACGGAATGCTACAGGGCGGTCGGGCCATTCGACGAGACACTGGTCCGGGCGCAGGATTACGACATGCTGCTGCGCCTTGCCCGGACGTTCCGGGGTGTTGAGGTCAACGCCGTGCTGTTCCACCAGCGGATGCATCCTGGACCGCGCGGCTCGGCAAGCGTGCCGATACGGCGCCACGACCAGTTCCGGGCCCAGCGCCGATACGAGCAGATGATCTTCCGAAAAATACACGCCGAGTACGCCTTGCAGGAGTTTGGCCGATCTAGCCATCCAGCCCGCGAAACCGAACGCGCCGACCTCCTGATCGAGCGTGCGACCGTCATGGGCCGTAAAGGACTGTGGGAACTGGCCGAACAAGACGTGCGCGAGGCATTGCATGCGGCGGCGCTGTCGGGGATGGCGGCATGGCCGGCGAGCAGCCAAGATTGCTTGGCTGCAGTATTTGATAAAACAAGCGTTGGCTTGAGCGAGTTCGTTAACGCTGCGAGGTTCCATCGCCTACTACGGGAGACATCTGGCTTTCCGCTCACCCGCACGATGTGCCGCATTTTCTCGGCCTCCCTCCGTGCCCGGGCCCGTGAGGCAATGCTCAGCAAGGAGACCTACATTGCCATGTCCCTGATAGCTGCCTTGGCGTGCATCGTGTTCGCGCGCTTCAGCTTCGTCGCTACCCTGTGCCGCCTGCTGCTGAACATGAACGACCGGCGGCGTGCCAGGCCGTCCACGCCTCGCCCTGCTTCGGCGGTCGCGACCGGATCAGCCCGGCTGTCGTGAGCGCGTCTTCCGCGTTCGACGCCCCCGCGGGTGAGCTGCGCCGGCGAACCGCCTCGGGCATCCTGCAGACCGGCCTGTCGCAGGGCGTGCGCCTGTTGGTCCAGCTCGTCTCCCTCGTCCTGCTTTCCCGGCTGCTTCCGCCTTCCGAGTTTGGTCTCCTGGCCATGGCAAGCCCCGTCGTGGCATTCGCCGCCCTGTTCCAGGATCTCGGCCTCACGCAGGCGGTCGTGCAGAAGGCGAAGCTGGGGCAGGCGGAGGTCAGCACGCTTTTCTGGGTCGGCCTCGGCACGGGCACGGCCCTTGCCTTGTTGCTCGTTGCGGCAGCGCCGGAAGTCGCCTTATTCTATCGGGAGCCACGGGCCGGCCCGCTGACCGCTGCCATGGGCGCGCTGATCGTGGTCAGCAGCGCCGGCTCGCTGCAATATGCCCTGCTCAATAGGCGCATGCAGTTCGGGGCGCTGGCCGTCATCGACGTCGCCGCAGCGGTCGGCGGGCTCGCCGCCTCGGTCGTTTTTGCGCTGTGGCACCCCAGCATCTGGGCGCTTTACGCAGGGAACCTGGCGGCGGCCGTCATTCCTGCCGCCGGCTGCTGGATCGCGTCCCGCTGGCGTCCCTCCCTGCCGCGTCGCAGGTCGGGGGCGGGGGCGGCGCTCGGCTTCGGGGCGAACGTCACCGGCTTCAACATCGCCAACTTCTTCTCGCGCAACCTGGACAACGTCCTGATCGGCCGGGCCTGGGGCGAGCGGCCCCTCGGGCTCTACGACAGGGCTTACAAGCTGCTCCTGCTGCCGTTGCAGCAGGTCAACGGCCCCGTCGCGAAGGTCATGCTGCCCGTCCTGGCGCAGCTGGCCGGCGAGCCTGACCGCTACCGGAGGGCGTTCCTCGGCGCGCTGGCGCAGATGCTGCTCGTCACCTTGCCGGGGGTGGCCTTCATGGTGGGGACCGCCGACCTGCTCGTTCCGGCGCTGCTGGGCCAGCAATGGGCCGGCGCGTCCGGCATCTTCACGATCCTCGGCGTCGCCGGGTTCATGCAGGCCCTGAACAACCCGACCGGCTGGCTGTTCATGAGCCAGAACCGGACGCGGGACTACGTGCAGTGGGGCCTGTTCAGCTCCGCCACATGCATTGCCAGCTTCCTGGCCGGCTTGCCTTACGGGCCGGCTGGCGTGGCCGCCGCCTATGCCTTGGGCGAGTACGCCAGAACGCCCCTGCTGTGGTGGTGGGCGACCCGGCGCGGCCCGGTCACTGCGGGTGCGGTGGCCCGCACCGTGCTGCCGCACTACAGCGGCGTGGCAGCCTCGGCCGCCGCCGTCATTAGCGCACGGATGTGGTTACCACTGGAGCCGCTGCCCATGCTGAGCGCCTGCCTGGCGGCGTCCTTCCTCGCGTCCGCGGCCATGATCGGTCTGTTTCCGCACGGGCGCGAGACGATAGGGCAGACGCTCGGCCTGGCGCGGCGCGTCCTAAGGGGCATGAGGCATCCCGCTTCAAAGCTCGCTGGGTGACGGCTTACCGCCCGATGCGTATCATCGTCGTCGCCGACGTGTTCCCCGCCCTCTCCGAGACGTTTGTGCTCGACCAAGTGGTCAGCCTGATCGAGCGTGGCCACGATGTCAGCATCATCGCCGATAGGCCCCGGGCCGAACTAGCCATGCACGAGGATATCGCGCGCCATGGACTGCTACGTAGAACCCACTATCTCGCGCCACCGCAAACCTGGCGCGGGCGCCTTGCCGTGCTGGCCCGGGCGGCGCGGCACAGCCGGTTCCGCTTGATCGGAACCGCCGTGGCCCTGCGCCGGGCACGAAAAGTGGGCGAGGTAGGCGGCTTGAGGATGCTGGCGTTGATTGCAGCACTCGCCAAAGCGCCGCGGCCAGACATCATCCTGTGCCATTTCGGGCCGAATGGCTCCTTGGCCATACGGGCGCTGGATGCGCTGGGCTGGGCTGTGCCGGTGGTCACCATCTTCCACGGTTTCGACCTCAGCAGGCTGGTCAAGCAGCGTGGTCCACATCTCTACGATTACCTGTTCCGCAACGGGCGGCTTTTCCTGCCGGTCTGCCAAGCGTTCGCCGACCGCCTGGGCGCGCTTGGCTGCCCGCCCGGGCGAACCATGGTCCAGCGGATGGGCGTTGACCTGGCTGAGCTGGACGCCTTCGGCCGGCCGCACGACCAGGCAACGCCGCATGCCGGAGCGTTCACCTTCCTGAGCGTGGGGCGGCTGGTGGCTAAGAAGGGCACGGCTCATGCCATCCGGGCCTTTGCCGGCGCCTTCGGCCACCTGCCGCCCAGCCAGGTCCGCCTGCGCGTGGTCGGCGACGGCCCGTTGCGCGGCGACTTGTCCAGCATGGCCCAAGCCTGCGGCGTGGCGGCCCACGTCGAGTTCTTGGGCGCCCTGCCGCGCGTAATGGTGTTGTCCACCATGCAGGCGTCCGACGCGCTGGTGCAAGCCTCGGTCACGGCAGCGGACGGGGACATGGAAGGCGTGCCCGTCGTGATCGCCGAAGCGATGGCGCTCGGAAAACCCGTCCTCGGTACTCGGCACAGCGGCATACCCGAACTGGTGCTCGACGGCGTCACTGGGCGCCTGCTGGAGGAGGGCGACAAGGCAGGCTTGACGGCGGCGATGGCTTGGATGGTCGCCAATCGGCAGGCCGCGGCGCAAATGGGCCGGGCCGGCCGCGCGCGGCTAAAAGCCGGCTTCACTGCCAACTACTGGAACACTCTGCTGGAGCAACGCCTGCAAAGCGTGGTTTCCGCTTCTGGAGGAGA
>CAXSAX010000071.1:0-3187 GCA_964235495.1 uncultured Acetobacteraceae bacterium
GTTGCGCATGATCCAGCCGCGGATGTTGTGGATGTTGCGCCCGGTGGACAGGTCCATCACCGTGTCGGCGCCCCAGCGGATCGCCCAGACCAGCTTCTCCACCTCGTCGGCGGCCGACGAGGTGACGGCGGAGTTGCCGATGTTGGCGTTGATCTTGACCAGGAAGTTGCGCCCCAGGATCGTGGGCTCCAGCTCCGGGTGGTTGATGTTGGCCGGGATGATGGCGCGGCCGCGGGCGATCTCGTCGCGCACGAACTCCGGCGTGATGAAGGCGGGGATGGCGGCGCCGAAATCCTCGCCCCCCGCCCGGCGCGCCTCCGCGCCCTCCGCCATGGCGGCGCGGCCCAGGTTCTCCCGGTGCGCCACGTAGATCATTTCTTCGGTGACGATCCCGACCCGCGCATATTCCATCTGCGTCACCGGCTGGCCGGGATGGCCCGCCCACAGCGCGGGGGCTGCGGGGCATTCCGGCACCAGCCGGTCGGTGTGGCCGTTATCCTCCGGCCGCACCTCGCGGGCGACCGGCTGCGCGAAGCCGCGCCGGGCCAGCCACGGCTCCCGCAACCGGGGCAGGCCCGCCGTGAGGTCGATGGTGGCGCCGCCGTCCGTGTAGGCGCCCGAGGTGTCGTACAGCCGCACTGCCGGCTCGTTGGCGCTGCGGTCCAGCGCCACCTCGCGGAACGGCACGGAGATGTCGGGGTAGCCCGGCGGCTGGCTGTAAACCTTGGAGGAGCCGATGATCGGCCCCGTCGTCACGGCGCTGGGCTTCTGCTGGTAGGTCATCGGGCGCTCCCTTGGCTGCGGAGCGATGAAACCGCCATCGCGGACCCATCCCTACGCCGGCATGATCCGGATCAGGTCTAAGGGTTTCCGCGGCGCGTCTGGCGGGAGCCATCGGCCCAGCGGTGTCTCAGCCCCTCCAGGGCTCCCCTTGGTGCGGGAAGGTTCCGCCCTGCCGCGCGCCTTGTCAACGCCGCCTCAGCCGTGCAGCGCCTTGCGGGACGGCTCGGCGGCATACGCCGCGGCGCTCTTGCGGGCGGGGACGTTGGCTTCCGTCATGATGGAGCGCAGGTCGCGCAGGAACGCCGCCCCCTTGAGGGTGCGCTGCACCAGCACGCTGCGGCGGTCCGCCGGGTCCACCTTGCGGCGCGCCAGGTCCAGCTCGCTCAGCCGGTCGAGCGCGCGGGTGATGGCCGGCTTGGACACGTTCAGCTCTGCCGCCAGGCCGCGGACGGTGTGCGCGCCGTCCTGCAGGTAGCAGGTCAGGAACACGCTAAACTGCCGCGCCGAAAGATCAGGTCCGTCGCGCCGAACGAGCGCCACGATGGTATCCCGCAGGACGCCGACCAGCTGGTCGGTGGAAGATTGATTCGGCATCGTTACAGTCCTTCTGGTCCCTGCGGCCGAAACAACGGGCATCGCAGCGGCTTTGCATTGATAATAGTTGGCATATTCACTTGGACGTTTGCACTATTGCGATATAGGCGAACAGCGGTGCAGTTTAACTATATGACGAAACTGGATTTATCCCGATCACGTTACTGAGGGGACCGGTTCGTCACCGCAGGATTGAATAATTCCGAGATTGCGTGGAACGCCGCCCGCATGGATTGCGTCTCGCCGCCTTCCGGATGACCCGGCGTAGTCGAATCGTTCCAGGCATAGGTGTCGAAATGGCACCAGGGCACCCCCGCCTTCACGAAGGGTTGAAGAAACAGCCCCGCCACGATGGCGCCGGCGAACGGCTTGGCGGCCACGTTGTTGAGATTTGCCACCTTGCTGGACAGCCAAGGGCTGTAGCCCGGCCAGAGCGGCAGCCGCCACACCGGGTCATGGCAGGCCGTGCCGGCGTGCAGCATCGCCGCCGCCATGGCGTCGTCGTTGCTGAGCAGCGCCGGCAGCTCCGGGCCGAGCGCCACGCGGGCCGCGCCGGTCAGCGTCGCCGCGTCGATCAGCAGCGCCGGGTCCTCGTCGGAGGCCTCGGCCAGCAGGTCGCACAGCACCAGCCGGCCCTCGGCGTCGGTGTTGCCCACCTCCACGTGCAGCCCACGCCGGGTGCGCAGCACGTCGGAGGGCCGCATCGCCCGGCCGGACACGCTGTTCTCCACGCAGCCCAGCCGCAGCGCTAGCCGCACCGGCAGGTCGGCCGCCATCACCATGCGCGCCAGCCCGAGCATGATGGCAGCGCCTCCCATGTCCTTCTTCATCCGCAGCATGGCGGCCGAGGGCTTAAGGTCGTAGCCGCCGGTGTCGAAGCACACGCCCTTGCCGCACAGCGACACCAGCGGCGCGTCCGGCCCGGCGGCGCTGCCTCGCCAGCGCAGCACCCCCACCGCCGCCGCGCGGTCGGACCCGGCGCCCACCGCGGCGATCGCCGGGTACTCCCGGGCCAGCGCCTCCCCCTGGATGACGCTGGCGACCGCCCCGAACGCCTCGCCCACGCTTACCATGGCGGCGGCCAGCTCGGCGGGGCCGAGCCGGTCGGCTGGCATGTTGATGAGGTCGCGCGCCAGCCAGGCCGCGCGTGCGGCCTCCGTCGCCGGGCCGCGCGGCGCGGCGAGCCGGGCGCAGGGCCGCGCCGGCTTGAAGGCAGTGAACTGGTAGGCGCCTAGGCAGAAGCCGAGCGTGGCGTCCGCCGGCGCGAACTCCCCCGGCTCGATCCGCCAGACGAGCGGCGGCAACCCGAAGGGCAGCGCGCCGAAGCCGTGCGGGTCGGCGCTCTCGCCCAGGCCCAGCACCGCGCCCGCCACCCCGTCGCCGCCCGGCAGCAGGTGCACCGCCCCGGCCGCCGCGCTGAAGCCGCTGGCCCGCAGGAAGCCGGCCTGCGGCGAGCTGGCCAGGAAGGCGTCCAACCCGGCGGGGCGCAGCGCGTGCACCGGAAGGCTGGGGCCGGCGGGATCAGCCAGGCAGTCGAGGTCTCGGTCGAACATGCGGCGGTTCTCCTGCAACCCTTTCGCCCTGGCAAGGTGGTGGCCCGCAGGGCGCCGGGCGAGCCAAGGCGCTCCTCGGCCCTGGCCCGTGCCGAGATGCTCAAGGTTCCGCGTGCGTATTTCGCATCCAACTCCCCGAGGGCAGCACCCGGGCACGACGGGGCTCAAAACCGTGAGAAGCGCTCCAATTGCGTTAGCCTGGCAAACAAAAGCTTGCGACCGTCCGCATCGCGTGGTCTTATTCCGTTCGTGACCAG
>CAXSAX010000072.1:0-2412 GCA_964235495.1 uncultured Acetobacteraceae bacterium
GCGCGGCGACCGCATCGTCGAGTTCCGGCCGTTCTACTGGACCGTGCCCGCCTACTGCAAAGTCGGGGGCTGAAGCCCACAGGGCTCTGCCCTGCACCCGGAAGGGAACGGAGTCCCCTTCACCCCTATTATCAGGTGTCCAGAGGACGACTGTCCTCTGGTGGGGTTCGGGGCGGAGTGGGTCAAGGTTCCGCTCGCCTGCTGCCAGGCGAGTGGAATACGCACGCAGGGGACGCCCTGATCTTGGCCCCGCAGAGTTCAGCAACAAAGGAGACGAGTCATGGAAGTCGGTTTCATCGGTCTCGGTGCCATGGGCAGCGCCATGGCGCGCAACCTGGCGCAGGCGAGCCACACGGTTCGCGCCTGGAACCGCTCCGGCGACCCTGGCATTGCAGGGGTGGCGATGGCGTCCGACCCGGCGGAGGCGTTCGCGGCCGAGGTGGTGTTCACCATGCTGTCCGACGACGCCGCGATCCGCGAGGTGCTGCTGGAGCCCGGCGTGCTGGGCCACGCCCGGCGCGGCCTGGTGCATGTCGTGACCTCGACCATCTCCATCGCCTTCGCGGGCGAATTGGCGGCGGCGCACGCGGCGGCGGGGGTGGGCTACGTGTCGGCCCCCGTGCTCGGGCGGCCGGACGTGGCCGCCAAGGGCGAGCTGAACATCCTGGCGGCCGGCCGGCACGAGGCGGTCGAGACAGTGCGCCCGCTGCTCGACGTGCTGGGCAGGAAGGTCTGGGACATGGGCGAGGAGCCTGCCCAGGCCAACGCCGCCAAGATCGCTGCCAACATGATGCTCACCATGGCGATCGAGGCCATGGCCGAGGCCGCCGTGCTCACCGAGGCGAACGGCGTGCCGCGCGCGGCCTTTTTCGAGTTGATCCTGGGCACGCTGTTCGGGTGCCGCGCCTACGAGACCTACAGCGGCAACATCGCCAGGGGGGCCTACGAGCCGGGCTTCAAGGCGAAGCTCGGGCTGAAGGATTTGCGGCTGGCCACGCAAGCCGCCGAGGCCGCCGGCCGCCAGTTGCCCATGCTCGACGCCGTGCGGAAGCGCATGGGCGAGGCGGTCAATGCCGGGCTGGGCGACAAGGATTGGTCGATCATGGCCGACTACACGCTCAAGCAAGGCCGGTGAGCCTGGGGGCGGCTACTTCGGCTTGAACGCAGCTCCCAACGCGTTGGCCATGTCGGTGGGGATCAGCACGGTGCTGCCGCGGTCCTTGTTCATCTCGTACAGCAGGTTCATCTGGCGCAGCTGCAGCGCCACCGGGTCCTTGCCGTAGATCTCGGCGGCCAGCAGCACCTGCTGGGCGATGGCCTGCTCGGCGGAGGCCAGCGTCACGCGGGCCTGCTTCTCGCGCTCCGCCTGCGCCTGGCTGCTCATCGCGTCCTGCAGGCCGGGCGGGATCGACACGTCCTTGATCTCGACCGAGCGGATGGCGACGCCCCAGGTGGCGGTCTTGCCGCCGATGGTAATGCGCAGCTGCTCGTCGGCGGACTTGCGGTCGCTCAGCAGGCGGCTGAGGTCGGTGGAGCCGATCATCTCGCGCAGGCTGGTCTGCGCCACCCGCTCGATCGCCTGCCGGTAGTTGGCGATGTTGATGGCGGCGGCGCGCGGGTCCGTCACCTGCCAGAACACGATGGCGTCCACGCCGACCGCCACGGTGTCCTTGGTCAGCGCTTGCTCGGCGGTGATGGTGTTGGTCTCCACCCGCATGTCGATGACGAACGTCACCTGGTCGATCAGCGGGATGACGAAGAACAGCCCGGGGCCCTTCAGCGCGTGGAAGCGGCCGAGCCGCAGCACCACGGCGCGGTTCCATTCCTGCATCACCCGCACCGTGCGCAGCAGGAGGAACAGCACCACCACGACGGCGACGACCGGCACGGCCAGCATGGATTGCTCTGGGAACATGCCGCCACGATAGCACGGTTCCAGCGCCGCCGCCGCCGGCAGGGGCAACGATCTTATCTTGTGACGCCGTGTTGACCACCTCGCCGCCGCATGGAACCCAGCCGGCAGGATGGAGGCGGCAATGGTGCAATCGCACGTGATCGAGGTGGGTGGCGCGTTCGTGGGCGCGGCGGTGCGGCAGGAGCGCGGCTACCGCTTCGTGGCGGTGGATTTGCGGGTGGAGGAGCTGGACGGCACCGTGTGCCCGAGCCTGGCGGACGCGCAGCGCCTGGCGGCCAGCCTGGTCACCACCGGGCGCCTGCCGCACCGGACGGTGCAGTGATGCTGGCGGCGGTCGCGGCCGCGGCGCTCGCGGCCAAGCTCGGGCTGTGGGCGATGCACGTCACGCGCGGCCGGTAGAAGCCGCGACCGTCACGGCCAGCCGGTCGGCCAGGCCGCGCGGCGCCGGGTCGAGCAGCCGGGCCGGCGGGCGGCGCAGGTCGCGCCGGGCGAGCACC